>JBGTBE010000036.1:0-36948 GCA_041749535.1 Cryomorpha sp.
ATTGATCAAAATAAATGATGGCGGAGAAATTATTGATGGTGCCTTTGGAGGACTAACAGCAGATTCGGCCTTATGGGGTGGCTATATTCCTGCCAATGGCCCAGTAATGAGCACAGAAATCAAGGTGCTCAAAAAACTCCCCGACGGCAAACTCCTCCTTGGTGGTCAGTTCTCCTCCTTCGGCGGCGAGCCTTACAGTTGCTTAGTGCGCTTACAGCCCAATGGCTTTGTGGGAACAAATGATAAAGAAGGAAGGGGGAAGTTAAAGATTTGGCCCAATCCAGTGGGCTACGGCTCCGCTGGTTTCGGCTCCGCTCAACCAGCGATCGTAAGAATTGCCCTGCCTAATGCCAACGAAACCATCCAAAGGGTGGAGATTTTAGACTTACAGGGCAGAGTGGTTCTGGGTATCAAAGGAGCTTCGCTGCAAGAAAAGGGAATAGCCATTGATCGATTGACCCCGGGTGTTTATTTGGTACGAGCCGGGAGCGAAAAAGGGGTGTACACGCAGATATTGGTGGTGCAATGAGCATCCTGACAGATAGCTTGATTTTATCCGCCCACGGCGGCGGCAAGTCCATTGCAAATTTGGATGCATCGGAGATAGCCGGCCTGCAGGCCATCGCCGAGAGTGAGACAGCGGGAATTGCAGCTAAGAAAGCGCAAAACGCACTTTGTTTTCACTATCAAATCTGCTATGATGCCGAAGGTCAGCCCAAGCACAATGTGGCTCCACGCAAGCCCAAACCTACCTACGAAGAATTGTTGGCTAAGCTCAACACGGCGACGGCATATCCGAATCCATCCGACCAACATGTGACTATATCCTACACCTTGCTACAAGCAAAGGAAAATACGAACATGCAGGTATTTGATAATCTTGGAAAACAAATCGAAAACCGCAACTTGGGCGAAGTTTACGAAGGGCACCAACTCATCGACACCCGCAAATTGGCCAATGGGGTGTACTTCTTCCAGATTGTACAGGAAGGGAATAAACTCAGCGAAGGGAAATTTGTGGTAACTCATTAAGCATGCGCTTTATCTGCTTTATATTCATCTTAGCCTGCACACTTCCGCTGAGTGCGCAGGTTATTGATTATGAGATAGACGAATCGTTTAACTCAGGCTTGCTCTTTAATAGGGGATCGGTAAGTGATATCATATATACGACCGATGCGAAATTCTTTATTATGGGAATGTTTTCTGGAGTTGATTCCCCTATTTCGAATGGAGCACAAATAAATATTAATGGATCGCTGAATGATCCAGTGAATATTGCTGGCAGTTTTGTCCATCAATATTTGGACGGTTTTCTTCAATACGGAAATGATATTAGACGTTTCTGGACTAATCCAGGGCAATTAAATCCAAATTTCAAATTTGAATTTAAGAAACCCGCCTATTCCGGTGGCCTGTCCAACAAAGTGCTGGACGCACTTGTGATGCCCGATGACAAGATATTAGTAGCCGGTCGCTTCTTTACCGACTCTACCCTGATAGGCACTCCTATAGCTAGCCAGGGGCTGCGCCAGCTTTGTATGATCGATTCTACGGGGGCACCTGTGTCGGGCTTCCCCATGCTGCGCTGCGAGTGGCCCACTAATTCTGTAATCAATACCATCCACCGCATGAGCACCGGAGAGTATATCATTGCTGGTAGCTTTAACGAAGTTGATGGACATCCATACCCCAAATTAGCCAAGCTTAATGCAGATTTTTCAGTGAATACGGAGTTTGAGCCAGTTTTCGAATCCGGTTTTGGTGAAGTGTTCACCACTTTAATTGATGGTCAGGACAGGATATGGGCCATTTTTGAATCGAATGTCTCTGTGCTGAATAATCCCACCTATGAATCGTTAATAGCTCGAATTTTACCAGACGGAACGCTTGACACCAATTTTAATGCGCCTGTGTGTACCGCTTATGCCGGGGGGACTTACGAAAATCCAACAACGCCAAATAACATCGCGGCTGGGTTAATCGAAGACGATGATGGTAGTTTTATTCTTTCGGGCGATTTCATAGAAATCAACGGCGAACATCACCGGCGGTTGGCTAAGATTACAGATTCGGGCGAAGTAATTGAAGGAGCCATGCAATACACCACACCCGATTCTTCTGTTTGGGACACCTACACAGGAGTTTTTGGACCGGTAATGAGCGCTGGAATACGTGTGGTCAAAAAACTCCCCGACGGCAAACTCCTCATCGGTGGGCAGTTCTCTTCCTTCGGTGGTGAGCCATACAGCTGCCTGCTGCGCTTGCAGCCCAATGGGTTTGTGGGAACAAATGATAAGGAAGGACGGGGGAAATTGAAGCTTTGGCCCAATCCTGCGCGTACCGAAGCACGCTTGCACTTGCCCGGTTCTGTTCTCACCCGCGCCACCCTGCACGATATGCAAGGCCGCGAGGTGCTTTCTACATCACTACATTACATCGAGCCTGTAATAGATGTAAGCACCTTGGCGAGTGGGATGTACTTGCTGAGGGCTCTTGATTCAGATGGGGGGGTGTATATCGAGAAAATGATTGTTGAATAAGGCCAACCTTAGCATTTTAGATATCCCGCGTTTCGTCAACACCATCTAAGTCCGTATGACCTGATTTTAAGGGCCCAAAAGCCCTAAGCGTTGTGCATTCACTTGCCTTTTATACTTTTGGTAAAACCGCAAGCGTCTCAGTGTCCCCCATTTTGCACACACCCCTTGAATTTCTTACCGGCGTAGGTCCGCAAAGGGCCGCAGCACTGCGCGAGGAGTTCGGGCTTTCCACGGTGAAGGACCTGCTACAACACTATCCTTTCAGGTACGTTGACCGATCGGATACGGAGGAGATTGGTGCACTGAATGCATCATTGGATTACATTCAGATTCGCGGCATACTCGGTCCGCTCAAGGAAGAGGGTGTTGGGCCTGCGCGCCGTGTGCGCTCCACACTTAGGGATGCTACTGGTGCAGTAGAGCTTATTTGGTTTAAAGGGGTGAAGTGGGTGGCGCAAAACCTGGTGCCTGGGGCGGAGTACCTCGCTTACGGAAAGCCCGGCGAGTACAAGGGCCACCTAAATATGCCCCACCCCGAATTGGAGCGCCTTACACCGGGAGCGGTGATTCAGAAGTACTTGCAACCCGTGTATTCTTCAACCGAAAAGCTCTCGCGAAAAGGCTTGAACAGCCGTGGAATAGAAAAACTTATAGAAACAGCACTTTCGCTTTCGCGAAAAGAAATTCCTGAAACGCTAAGCGAAGAAATCTGTGGAAGGTTTAAATTTCTATCCAAAACGGACGCAGTTTATCTTATTCACAGACCCCGAAACTTTGAAGATGTGCAGCAGGCCCAACGCAGGCTCAAGTTCGAAGAGCTCTTCTACATTCAACTCGAGTTGCTCATCAAAAAGGAGCTTCGCGCAAAGGAAGTAGCTGGTTTTCGCTTTGAGTCGGTGGCCGAAACTTTTATGACTTTCTACGAGAAACACCTTCCCTTTGAACTAACTGAAGCCCAAAAAAGGGTGCTGAAGGAGATACGGCGCGATTTGCGCTCAGGTACACAGATGAATCGCCTACTCCAAGGGGATGTGGGCAGTGGAAAAACCATTGTTGCGGCGCTCTCAGCCCTGATAGCTATTGACAATGGTTACCAGGTGTCCATCATGGCACCCACCGAGATACTGGCATCTCAACACTTCGAGTCATTCAGTGTGATGCTGGGCCAAATGCCCGTTTCAGTTGAGTTGCTTACCGGCTCCACCAAAACGGCCCGGCGCAGGGCAATAGACAAAGCTTCTCAATCTGGTGCACTCAATATACTCATTGGCACACACGCCCTTCTCGAAGAGAAAGTGCAATTTAAAAACCTTGGCCTGGCCATCATTGATGAGCAACACCGCTTTGGTGTAGCGCAGCGGGCAAAGCTTTGGAAGAAGAACACCCTGCCTCCCCATGTGCTGGTGATGACTGCAACCCCCATTCCGCGTACCCTTGCTATGACACTTTACGGCGACCTTGATGTAAGCGTAATAGACGAATTGCCCCCCGGCAGGAAGCCGGTAAAAACAACCCACGTAACCGACAGTGCCCGCCTGCGCATTTTTGGATTTATGAAGGAACAAATTAAGCAGGGCAGGCAGGTGTACGTGGTGTATCCCTTGATAGAAGAGTCTGCCACGCTCGATTTGAAAGACCTTATGGATGGGTATGAAAGCATAGTTCGGGATTTTCCACAGCCTGAATACCAAATCAGCATAGTACATGGAAGGATGAAACCCGCTGATAAAGAGTGGGAGATGAACCGCTTCGTAAAAGGGCAAACGCAAATTATGGTCGCCACCACAGTGATCGAAGTGGGGGTTAACGTGCCAAATGCTTCTGTGATGGTGATAGAAAGCGCACAGAGATTCGGACTCTCACAGTTGCATCAGCTCAGGGGCAGGGTGGGGCGGGGTGCCGACCAATCGCATTGTATTCTGGTGAGCGATGTAAAACTCAGCAGGGAAGCGCGCCTACGCCTCAAGACCATGTGCGAAACCAATGATGGATTTAAAATTGCTGAAACCGATCTTCAGCTTCGTGGACCGGGTGACCTGATGGGCACACAGCAGAGCGGAATACTGGACCTTAAAATGGCAAATCTCGCGACCGATACCATCATCTTGCAGTATGCGCGCAACGTGGTGCTCGATCTGCTCGAAGAAGACCCAACCCTTCAGCTGCCAAAGAATGCACCCATAGCTGCCCATACCAGGGAATTGATAAAGGACAAACCAAACTGGAGCCGGATCTCCTGACTCAGGCAGTGCGATGGGGACATACAGCCTTTTGCGAAACACATCTTTAGCCCGACTTAATTTTTAGCTTTGTTGGCTCAATAATACAGCCTACATGAGAGTGTCGATGAACTGGCTTCGGGATTACATTACCACGGAGCTTTCTACTGCAGAAATTGCTGAAAAACTTACGGATATAGGGCTCGAAGTGGAGAAAGTAGAACCTTTTGAGTCGCTTCCCGGTGGCTTGAAAGGGGTGGTAGTGGGCCTGGTGAAGGAAGTAGTGCAGCACCCGGATGCCGAAAGGCTTAAAGTCACCAAGGTAGATGTAGGCGGAGGCGAATTATTGCAGATTGTTTGCGGTGCACCGAATGTGGCTGTAAGCCAAAAAGTGCTGGTAGCAACCATTGGCACTGTCTTGCATACCGGATCTCCGGAGCCTATGAAAATAAAACGTTCTAAAATTCGGGGCGTGGAATCTGAGGGAATGATCTGTGCGGAGGATGAACTCGGCATTGGAGAGAGCCATGATGGAATTCTGGTGTTGGCACCCAATGCGGTGCTGGGAGAATCTGCTGCCAAGCACCTTGGGTTGTACTCAGACGAAACCATCGAAATAGGACTCACGCCCAACCGCACCGACGCATTTGGGCATTACGGCGTAGCGCGCGACCTCGCTGCAAGGCTCAGCCTCGTGCACAAAGTGAAAGCCATTTTGCCCGAAGTACCGGCTTTTGATAAAATTGCCGGTAAGCCACCCATTTCTGTGGAAGTGCAAAGCACGGATGGATGTGGAAGGTATTCCGGTATTGCTCTGGATGGGGTCACTGTAGCTCCTTCACCTGCCTGGTTGCAGAACCGCTTAAGGGCCATCGGGCTGAATCCTATCAACAACGTGGTGGATATTACCAACTACGTACTTCAGGAAACGGGACAACCCCTCCACGCCTTTGATGCAGATAAAATTGCTGGGAATAAAGTACTGGTTCGCACCCTTCCGGAAAATACGCCCTTCACCACCCTGGATGGTATTCAGCGGAAGCTGCACCAAGATGATGTAATGATCTGCAATGCCGAAGGACCCATGTGCATCGCCGGGGTGTTTGGAGGTATAGAAAGCGGCGTGGGAATAAATACAAAACGGGTGTTTCTGGAAAGCGCATGGTTTGACCCTTCCTTTGTCAGGAAAACATCCCGCAGGCACGGATTGAATACCGATGCATCCTTCAGGTTTGAGCGGGGATTGGATCCCGGCGCCACCCTGTACGCCCTTCGAAGGGCTGCACAACTGATGGTTGAAGTATGCGGTGCGAGCATCTCAGGTCCTGAAGTGGATGTGGTAGCCAAGCCTTGGAGCGCAGAGAAGATCAATTTCTCACTGCACAGGTGCAACATGCTTTGTGGAACAAACATCGAAGACCGCACGCTGCGCAACATTCTGGATTCACTTGATTTTGTGGTGGGAAGCGAGAAGGATGGTATCTATGCGCTTACCCCTCCTCTGTACCGCGTAGATGTAACCCGCGAGGTGGATGTTATTGAAGAAGTGCTGAGGATATTTGGGTTTAATGAGGTGAACATGCCCGAACGCATGTCCTTCAGCGTATCGTATCCTGCCAAGCCTACCAATGAGCAAGTGACGGATGCCCTTGCACAAACCCTGGTTGGCCGCGGTTTTAGTGAAATGATGGCCAATGGGCTTATAAGATCAGAGTATCTCTCAGATGCTGCGGGTGATTCTTTTACCGAAAGGACTGTTTCCATTCTGAATCCACTGAGTCAGGAACTGGACGTTTTAAGGCCATCCTTGGTACCGGGTGCACTCGAGGTTGTGGCCTACAACATCAACAGGCAAAATGAGCGTATTCTCCTCTTCGAAACGGGATCAGTATATCAAAAAACTGATACCACGTATACCGAATGGAAAGCCCTTGGCTTGGTGCTTTGCGGCAATCGATTTGCGGAAAGCTGGAACAATACTACCGCCCCTTTTGACGCAAGTGATATGAAGGGACATGTGCAGTCGGTCTTTGATGCAATGGGCATAGCCTACACTGCTGAGTCTTGCGAGTTGCCCTTGTACAGCGATGCAATGCGCATCCTTGCGGGTGGCATTTCGGTGGGTTGGTTTGGGTATGCATCTCCCGCGGCACTGAAGCGATTCGGTGTGAAGAAACCCGTTTTGGTAGCTGAGATAAACCTTGATGCATGCATGAAGCAAGTGCGTCACGCAGCCAAGAGATTTGTTGAACTGCCAAAAGGACCCGTTGTAAGAAGAGATTTTTCTTTGCTGCTCGACAAATCTGTGAAGTTTGATGAGATAGAGCGCATCGCTAGAAAGCGTGGAGGTAAGCTCCTGAAGGAAGTAAGTCTCTTTGATGTGTATGAAGGGAAGAATTTACCGGAAGGCAAGAAAAGCTATGCGGTGAGCTTTATATTGCAAGACCCGCACAGGACGCTCAACGATAAGGAGATAGATGGCAAGATGAGCGATATTCAGTCCAGCCTTGAACAGGATTTGGGCGCAACCTTGAGATGATGAAATTTATATGGTGGTCGTTCGTGAAGTTTTGGGTGAAGCTTGCGATCAAGCTTTTCTACAGGCGCATTGAAATAAATGGCACGGATACCTACCCCCGGGAAGGGCCCATATTGCTCGCGCCCAACCACCAGAATGCTTTTATGGACGCGCTCATTCCTTCCGTATTTGCGCCAAAACCCATTCACTTTTTGGTGCGTGCTGATGTGTTTAAACCCGGTTTTGCTGATACTTTTTTTAGGTCATTGAACATGATGCCGGTGTACAGGCAGCGAGATGGAATCGGGAATCTGGGGAAGAATGATGAAGTTTTCGAAGAGTGTTTTAAGATACTCAGAGATGGCGGAACCCTGCTAATATTTCCTGAAGCAAGCCACCTGGGCGAAAGAAGGCTGAGGCCACTCAGCAAGGGATTTGCGCGCATTTTGTTTGGAGCCCTCGAAGACCACGACCACCTGCATATTAAGGTCGTTCCGCTGGGACTCAACTACAGCAGCTACCACCAGAGCCAGGCCAGACTTATAGTGAACTGGGGAGCACCAATTTCAGTGAGCGATTATTATGATGCGTACAAGGAAAATCCTGCGAAGGCCATGACAACCCTACGCGATGACGTGCAGCGCAGATTGAGTGAAGAGATTGTACATATAGAAAAACCCTGGGCTGCGAAGGCTTTTGACATTGAGATGGAGCGCTTCATCCCTTTTTACTACAAGCGGGCAGGGGGATACACAGAGACGAGCAGCGAGATGGCTTTTTATAAGGAGCGTGAAAAATCTGTGCTCGAATTGGCCGAGGAAAGCCCATTTCTGAGGCGACTACACATATATGATCAGGAGATGGAACGGAGAAAGCTCAGGGCTCCCTTCTTTTATATATTTCAGAAGGACGCTGGCTATTGGGTATTGAACAATATACTCTTGGTCCTTATGCTTCCCGTTTTCCTTCTTAGTTGGTGCCTGCACGCTCCATCGTATTTGCTCATCAAGGGATTGCTCGATAAGTTTGTTCGCGACGTACAGTTTTGGAGCAGCATCAAACTTGTGGGCAACCTGATACTGTTTCCTTTGTTCGGGCTCATCTTTGCGGTGATTGCAGCTATTTGGTCGGGTAGACCTATGCTCGTTGCTTCTGCGGTATTGGTATTTTACCCGCTCAGTGTATTTGTGATCCGGGAGCTGCGGCTTCCCTACAGGTATGCGCTTACCATGTGGAGAATGATCTTCCTGAAATGGAAAAATCCAGCATTGTGCAGCTACCTGCGTGAAATTGAGAAGGATGTAATAGTACGCTACAAAAAATGAAACAGACTCGCCCTTGTTATTCCTGCAACCTGCTTTAAAATCCACCCAAGTTACTCCCAAAATTTACAACGCAACCCAACGTGATACACCGCTTGGTTGAAGTCCGATTCGCTTCCCGCTCTGTCTACACCCGCGGTGATGCGGTACCCGGCACCAGCAGTAAATCCCACGTGCTTCCACAAGTTCACATTCATCTTTACGCCTGGCTCTGCAACAAAAAAAGTCTCCTGATCAAGGCGCGCAGAGCTGATGCCTTCATAGTAGCGATCAGTATAGGTTACATTGCCCATCCCTATTTTTATTGGGAATGATAGGCTCACAACCGATTCAGGTGCGATGAGAAACTCGTTGTGAAGTCCGGCAAATAGATAATTGTACCGGGGATTCACCACTTCTACAGGAGGATTTCCCATGGATAGTTTTGATGTGGAACTGAAGTCTATGTGCAACCCGGCAACCCAAAAATCATTGAGAACCGCACCGAATAAAATGCCCATTCCGGGCAAGGCAGTGCTATTTATGGAAGGTTGTGAATAGGTCACATCCACAATCCCATATGCTGCATTTAGGTCTTTGAAGATGGTTTTGTGTTGAGAAGCACCATCTGAGGTTTGCGCTTGTGCACATTGCAGCAGTGATAAGGACAGGCAAATTGTTAGAATTGTTTTCATTGTTGATAGGATTTGAGGTTCAGCTCTAAATATCAAATCTTAAGCCGAAGAAGACCGTATCTGAATTTTTGAGATCGGATTAAAAATAAATGAAATAGATAGGGAGCGTGTTTTGCATATTCGCACTATGAAAATCATTTTTGCTACCAACAATGCCCATAAACTTGATGAGGTAAAACATGCACTGCAAGGTGCCTTTGAACTTGTTTCGCTCACTGATGTTGAGTTTGAAGGCGATATTCCTGAAACCGGTAATACCCTCGAACACAATGCTATGCAAAAGGCAAACTATATTTACGAACGATTTGGACTGCCTGTATTTGCAGACGATTCTGGCCTTGAGGTAGATTGTCTGGGCGGATTGCCCGGGGTAGACACCGCCCACTATTCAGGTACCCGCGATGCAATCGCCAATATGAGAAAGCTTCTAGGTGCCATGGAAGGCGAAGCGAATCGATCAGCAAAATTCCGCACGGTCATTGCCTATGTCTCAAATGCAGGTGAGTACTTGTTTTCGGGCGAGGTAGCTGGCCATATTGCCACTGTTATGCGCGGAGATCAAGGTTTTGGATACGATCCGGTGTTTATCCCCGAAGGGCAGCCTCTTACATTTGCTGAAATGGGGATGGAGGCAAAAAGCAAGATGAACCACCGCGTGCGTGCAACGGAGAAGTTCACAAGATGGCTCAATGAGGGAAATGGGTAAAAAGGAAAGGCAGTCCCGTCGGACTGCCTTTCACACGTAAACCGATTGTTGCGAATAATCAGTCCTTATTTTTCATTTTCTTCACCTGTTCCGTAAAGATGAGTTGTTCTGCCTCCGTATAGATAGGCTTAATAACTGTTTCCGAGAGTTTACCTTCTATAAAGAGGGCTTCTTGCTCTGGTGAAAGTATCTCAACTTTCACGGTTTCTTTTACTTCAGGTTTTACCTTGTCTTCTGAGGAGGCGAAACTCTGCCCTCCGAGTGCAGCCATCGTCAAGATGGTTAAAATGAGCGTTTTCATAATGCTGTATGTTTGGTTTGTTTGTTTCGTATGGTAATTGCATACACCAATATTACGATTGAAGGCTGGAGAAGGATACCGATTTGGTATAAGCGAACGGAGAAATTGACGAACGGTCTAAAACCTATGCCCAGCTGTTCTCCCAATCAGCCTAGAATAAGGAGTTTGCAAAATGAAATTCAGCAGATTACCAAATGTGAATCTTTGTGAAATAGCGTTTTATGAGGAATTAAAACCCAAAAAATGGGGCCGCTTGGAGCAGAGATGCTGTGCTTGAATCCTTCAATACTTGCGTTTACCAATCCAGGTCGTCCAGTTCGCGGCGCTCCTTCTTGGTAGGCCTGCCAGTTCCCTTTTCTCGGTCATAGCCAGGCATGAGTTTCATCATTTCCAATTTCTCAATCTCTGCAGCGGGCGTACATTCTTCAATATAGGTTGGAAGCAGTGCAGCACCCACGCGATTCTTGAGAAGTTCCTTTACCTTGTAGGAGCGCCATATTGGGTTTCGTTTTACCTTGATCACATCACCCGGTTTCACAATTTGCGCGGGTTTGGCCATGTTTTCATTTACAAGTACCTGCCCTGTTTTAATGGCATCGGCAGCAATAGACCTTGTCTTGTAAAATCTTACAGCCCATATGTATTTGTCAATGCGCATTGAATGGTGTCTATGAGATCCAAATGTAGTGATTCGCATGTAGGTCTTTTGAGAGAAGGCAAAGTACTTTCTATTTGCAATGCGCCGTTTTCTCAAGTAATAGGAAGGCAGTTTTCTTGTGCCCTATTTCTGTAGGAACCTATGCAGGGCCAGCACCGGCCAGATGAATTACATCTATGGTGCTGAACCTAAAACTGTATGCTTGTGATGATTTATCTATGGTATTCTCCACGAATGGAAATCTATTCGAAGCCTTTGGGATTTATGAATTATAAGGCTGCTCCGGTGGAGATTGGCGAATGCGCGCTTCATTACCCGGGTCTGATATGCCAAATGCAGTAGGGTCAAGTGGAAGGGTTGGCTGACGCATTACTTCCACAATCGGTGAAGCATCAAGCGTGCGCTACCTGCGAATGTTGTCTCAAGGTTTTCAATTCGTTTTTCAATTGCTCAATTACAACCAGCGTTTGAATGTAGGCGCTTACATGTCCTTTTTTCATAAGGGCTATCGCTTTTCTGGTGGTTAGCTGAAGTGATTTTTCGAGGTTCATGGCTTATGGTTTTAAGTTGTTTAATGGGTAGACGACAAGCCATGTGCCAAAGTAACAATAAAGGCAAAAATATTTTTTAAGTATCAGATTATCAGTTTGAAAGAAAATATTAATTCTTGAATAGTGGGTAATTGTCCTTTGGTAACTTCTTGTTACTAACGGTAGAAGTTCATCTCATCCACATACCTATATACAGGTTCGGTAAGCAAGTATCTTACATCTTTTCGCTCCTTTATTGCCTTTCTTACAAAGCTGGCCGAAAGCTTCATCACAGGGGCATCAACTTTAATAATGTGCGCATGGTTGGAAGTTGTTGCTGGCATTCTGTGGCCTTTAAGGTCTTCCCGTTCTTGCTCGGTAAGGGCGCGAGGATATACATAGATTTTGTGTCGCTGAAGAATCACGTCGAAATTTTTCCACTTGTGAAGGGTGCGCAAATTGTCTTCGCCCATGATGAGGGCAAAATCTGTGTCTGGATATACTTCACCCAGATAGGCGAGGGTATGTGCGGTATACGAGGGTTGTGTCAAACCGAACTCTACATCACTGGCCCGCAACTTTGGGTTATCTTCCACCGCAATACGCGCAAGGGCCAGGCGGTGGTAGTCAGCAAGGAGTCCTGCTTTTTCTTTGAATGGGTTTTGTGGAGAAACCACCAGCCATACCTCGTCCAATTCAGTATAATCTGCCATGTGGTTGGCGATGATCATGTGGCCCACATGCACCGGATTATATGTGCCAAAGAATAACCCTACTTTCTTCATTGAAGTATAAAAGCTCTTACATGTTTTTCTGCTTCAGCGCAGGCCTTTTCAAGCTGGTCATTGACAATTACAATGTCAAACCTTTTGGCAAATGTCATCTCATACCTTGCTTTATCCAAGCGTTCTTTCAAGGATTCGGAAGATTCTGTAGATCGTTTCATCAATCTGCTTTCCAATACTTCAATGCTCGGTGCTTGCACGAAGATAGCAAGCGCCTTTTCAGCAAAGTACCCTTTCAAATTGTTGCCTCCTACCACATCGATGTCGAAGATCACTGTTTTGCCCTCACCCCATAGCCTATCTATCTCACTGCGTTTTGTGCCATAATGCCGCCCGGGATACACTTCCTCCCACTCTAGAAATTCACCAGAATCAATGAGATTTTTAAACTCCTGAGAGGTAAGAAAAAAATAATCGATACCGTCTACTTCGGTTGGTCTGGCAGGCCGTGATGTGGCCGATACAGAAAATGCGAGTTCGGGAATGCGCGCCAGTAGGTGCTTCACAATGGTAGTTTTTCCAGCGCCCGAGGGTGCGGACACTATGATGCTCTTGCCCGACATTAATTGATGTTGAGGAGTTGTTCTTTGATTTTTTCAAGCTCGTCCTTCATCTGAACCACCAGTTTTTGTATACCTACGTGATTTGCTTTAGAGCCCATGGTGTTGATCTCTCTTCCTATTTCCTGCGATATGAATCCCAGCTTTTTACCAGGAGCTTCAGCGGCTGTCATCGTTTCAAGAAAGTAGTCGCAGTGGCCTTTGAGCCTGGTATGTTCTTCAGTTATATCAAGTTTTTCGAGGTAGTAAATAATCTCCTGCTCCATTCGGTTTTTATCCGTTTGGTCCTCCGAAAGGAGGTCTGCGATGTTCTTTTTTATTCTGTTCCGAACTTGATCTATTCGCTCATCAAGTTGTGATTCAACTTGCAGTCTTAGCTGTTCAATAAGCCTTATTCGGAGAGAAATGTCTTCGGAAAGCCTACCACCTTCATTTCTCCTGAAGGTCATTAGATTTTGCGCAGCAGCATTCAAGACTTCCTCAACGATGGCCCATTCTGCATCATCGAGTTCCGGCCGTTCTGTTTGAATCACATCTGGAAGGTTGAGCACGGTGCTCAACAATCCATCACCGGTTTTGATACCCGCTTCTGATGCAATTTTATTTAGGTCACGCAGGTACCCCAAGGCAAGGGTTTCATTGATTTTGGCGCGTTTCTCACCTTCGAGACTCTCCGTATAAATAGCAATATCCACTTTGCCTCGCCCCATGATTCCGGAGAGAATATTGCGGATTATAAATTCTTTTTCCCTGTAGAGGCTGGGTATTTTTATTGTGAGGTCAAACTGCTTGCTGTTCAGTGATTTTATCTCAGCAGTAATTTTTTTATCGCCAAAGCTGGTTGATGCTTTGCCGAATCCGGTCATCGATTCAAGCATAGGGAGGTAAATAATTGGGCTAAAGTAAGCATACCGCGCGATTTCAGCCCAGAAGCTTCATGGAATCAACGATGGACTTGGAGTTCCCCGCGAGCACCTTTTGTTCAATTTCCAATACCGGTCGCTTCAGGAAGGTGTAATCAAGCAAGATGTAATGTCTGAAATCATCCTCTGTCAGTGATTTTTCATGCAATCCCAAATCACGAAACTTACGGGCTCTTCTGCTAAATAGTGCTTCATATGAGCCGACTTTAGAAGCCAGACGGTCCAATTCAACTTCATTAATTGGTGTTGATTTTATTTCGCGCAGCTCCATTTCATGCAGGTTGAGGTCCTTCATTATTTTCCGACAGGTATTGCAAGTTTCAAGGTAATAGAATTTCTTCATGCCTTCAATGCTTTCATTTAATTTTGGGCCATGCACGGCAACGGGTTTTTTCCGGTAATGTATAGTGCCCCAAATATACCGGTTTGAAATCTAGAGAATCCGACATTCTGAATAAGCTGAATCCCAAACGGATTTTGGTTCCCATATTGCTGGGACTTTCCTGTGCATTCCTGCTTTTGTATTTCAATTTATCAGATACACGATTTGTAGAAACGACACCGGGAACATGTGGTGAGTATAAATGGATTGGTGAAGATGGAATTCCCAACTTCAGCGATGAGATGCAATTTGAGAAAGTAAGTGATTGCTCTGGCTCATACCGTCTGCGAACTTACAGGGACACGTTACGAGATATTAACTGGACCTGGTACAGCAGTATGTGGGTGCTGATGGCTCTGATTGCAGTGGTGTTGAGGGATCTTGCCTACATGTATCGCATTCGGGTGCTCACTGACAATCAATTGGGCTGGAGGGAGAGTTTCAGGGTCATCATGCTTTGGGAGTTTGCGTCAGCACTCACTCCAAGTGTGGTGGGTGGCAGCGGAGTGGCCATGTTTATACTGAACCGTGAAAGGATAAAGCTGGGCAAAAGCACTGCAATAGTAATGGTCTCAGCACTGCTGGACGAACTTTTTTACATTGTTATGGTGGCGGTGGTCCTACTAGCTGTTGGGACCTCAAATTTATTTCCCGTTCACCTTCAAAAGACGATCTTCGGCTACACATTTGGAACCCAAGCTATATTCTGGATTGGGTATGGGTTTATCATCTTTCTGACCTCGGCGATCTTGCTTGGAATATTTGGCATGCCCAGAACATTCAAGTACCTGCTGCTTCACATCTTCAGGCTCCCGCTTCTGCGAAGGTGGAGATACCAAGTCATCGAAGTAGGTGATGACATCATTACCACCAGCAGAGAACTCAAGGGGAAAAAGACGGCCTGGTGGGTTAAAGCATTTGGATCTACCTTTGTATCCTGGACAGCCCGATATTGGGTGGTGAATTGCCTCATTCTTGCCTTTGCGAATCCTGCAAATGTTCTGGTAAGTGGTTTCGGGGACCATATGCTCATTTATGCCAGGCAGCTTGTAATGTGGGTGATTATGCTCATCAGTCCTACACCTGGAGGATCTGGTATTGCGGAGTTTGCATTCTCTGGATTCCTCAAAGATTTTATCCCCCTCGGGCTTGTTGGAGCGTTGGCACTCATTTGGAGACTTATGTCATATTATCCCTACCTCTTTGTTGGAGCACTCATTCTGCCTAGATGGATAAAAGCCACTTCCATGAAAGGTACTTCCAAGGGTAAGTTGACACCAAACTGATTCTGCTACCTTTGCCATCCTGAAAATAAGAACTATGAAATTTGCCACCAAGGCCATCCATGCAGGAGTAGCACCAGACCCAACTACTGGTGCCATCATGACACCCATTTATCAAACATCCACATACGTTCAAGAAGCTGTAGGTGTGCACAAGGGATATGAATATTCTCGTACACAAAACCCTACCAGAGCGGCACTCGAAGCGAATATTGCCGCTATGGAAAATGCGCGGTTTGGAGCTTGTTTTGCGAGCGGACTAGCCGCCATGGACACTTTGCTGAAAATGCTTTCTCCTGGCGATGAAGTGATTTCTACCAATGATCTTTACGGAGGATCTTACAGGCTCTTCAATACCATCTTTGCCAAATACGGTATTGTATTTCATTATACTGCAATGCAGGATGTGGGTATGATTGAAGCGCTTGTTACCCCAAAGACAAGACTGATTTGGGTCGAGACCCCAACCAACCCTATGATGAACATCATAGACATCGCTGCAGTAGCACAGGTGGCTAAGAATGCCAATGCCATGCTCGCTGTTGACAATACTTTTGCTTCTCCTTACTTGCAAAATCCACTTGATCTCGGAGCCGATGTTGTAATGCATTCTGTAACCAAATACCTGGGCGGGCACAGCGATGTGATTATGGGTGCGCTTGTTACCAGCAATGAAACCATAGCAGCTGAAATGTACCGCATTCAAAACTCATCAGGAGCAGTGTGTGGCCCTCAAGACAGCTTCTTGGTACTTCGAGGGGCAAAAACCTTACACATTCGCATGGACCGCCATTGCGAAAACGGCATGCGTGTGGCCCGTTGGCTCGAAAATCATCAGGCCATTGCGCGGGTGTACTATCCCGGATTAGAGAGCCATGCAGGCCATATCATCGCAAAGAAGCAAATGAGAGGGTTCACTGGCATGGTCTCCTTTACCCTTAAAAAGGATACTATGGAAGCTGCGCATGCCATGGTTGCCAAGTGCAAATTGTTCAGTCTGGCTGAGTCCCTTGGAGGCGTGGAGTCACTTATTGGTCACCCTGCCAGTATGACGCATGCATCTATACCAGCAGAGACTCGACGCAAATCGGGCGTGGTCGATTCATTGGTGCGTTTGAGTGTTGGAATCGAAGATGTAGATGATCTGCTTGAAGATCTTGATCAGGCGCTGAAGTAAAAAAGTTAGCTTTCCAAGAGACACGTGCTTCAATGTATTGGTGGTAGGGGGAAATTTGTTCATGATTGTATTATTGGCACGCAAGGATTAAGTGAACTCATACGTCTATTTTTCAATATTTAGCCGTATTTTCGCCCACTGCATTGACCTAAAGCAAGAATTAATGAAACTTTTTCTACCCACACTGATCACCGCATGTTTGGTTTCAGTTTCTATTGGTATTTCAGCCCAGGAAGGACATCTGAATTGCGGCAAGAACCACTTTACCGAAGCTTTTTTTCTTACACACCCCGAGCAGGTCTCCATCGCTGAGCAAGCAAAGTCAGAACTTGAGAATTTTACAAGGGACTTTGAAGAAACTTCAGCTCAGCGTGGTAATATCTATGTAATTCCGGTTGTATTTCACATCATCCACGCCAATGGCGTCGAGAATATTTCTGATGCACAAGTTGAATCAGCAATTGAAGTTTTGAACGAAGATTTCAGTGCGAATACACCTGGAATTCAGAATGTTGTGTCTCAGTTTAGCAGTATTGTTGGTAATGTGGGCTTCGAGTTTAGGCTCGCAAGAAAAGATCCGGATGGAAACTGTACCAATGGAATTATAAGGACTTTCAGTCAAAGTACCTCAGATGGTGGTGAAAATCTTAAAGTTATTTCACCCATATGGCCCAGGCAAAGGTATTTGAACATTTGGGTATGCCTGAGTATATCCAATGGTGCTGCGGGGTATACATTCATCCCTTCAACGGTCAATGGGTCAAATGGGGCAACTTTTGATGGTATCGTTATTCAGCACAATTACGTCGGAAGAATTGGTACATCTTCTTCTACAGTTTCTCATGCCCTTTCACACGAAGTAGGTCATTGGTCTAACCTGGAGCACACTTGGGGTGAAACGAACAATCCTGGAGTGGCATCTAATTGCAATGGGGACGATGGAGTTGCTGACACTCCAAATACGATAGGTTGGAGCACGTGCAATCTGAATGGAATAACATGCGGAACTTTGGACAATGTGGAAAATTTTATGGACTACGCCTATTGTTACAAGATGTTCACAGAGGGTCAGAGCACCAGAATGCGGGCTGCATTAAATTCATCTATAGCCCAACGTAATCAACTTCACACTGAGAGCAATCTAACTTTTACCGGTGTCAACCAACCTGATGTAATTTGTTTTGCTGACTTTCAGGCTGAATCTGACCCAACCATCTGTGAAGGTCAATCACTTACTTTCAACGACAATTCCTACCATGGAGTCATCAATCGATCATGGTCATTTCCAGGTGGCTCACCCGCAACATCGGACGATGCATTCCCTCTGGTGACCTACAATCAAGCGGGGTTGTACAATGTTTCACTTACGGTGTCCAATGGCGGCGGATCCATGCAAGTTACCAAACAAGGTTATGTTAGGGTGCTCGAATCGGGTGAGAATGGATTGCCTTACATGGAATCGTTTGAAGGATTTTCTGCGCTGGAACCAAATGGTGAAAATTGGTTTGTGAAGAATGAAGCGGGGACAGTAAAATGGGAGCTTTCAGCCGAAGCCGGATACACGGGCGCAAAATCCGTTTTTGTAAGAGGTCGCAGCAATACAGACAATGCAACTGAGATTCTCGACAGTCCTACGTACGACCTTAGCGGTATTTCTGACAATGCAATTCTGAGATTTAAATACGCTCATGCACGACGCACGAGCCAGTCTGATGACAGGCTGCGTATATGGATTAGTAGAAATTGTGGAGAGCTGTGGAGCCTTAGGAAAACGATTAGTATGGACGACCTTCCGACAGTTTCTTCGAACGTAACGGGACAGTTCGTTCCCACATCACAAAATGACTGGGTTGAAGTAGAAATCAACAATATTGTTTCTGTTTTTCTCAATCCAGAGTTTCGTGTTAGATTCGAATTTACCAGTTACCGAGGAAACAATCTTTTTATAGATGACATCAACATTTTTGACCCGGCCACTGTTGGTGTCAATGAGATTGATTTTATGAGAGGGTTGAATTTGTATCCCAACCCGGCGAATACTTCCGCAAATGTTTCATATATCATGGATGAACCGTCACAAATTAGCATTGACGTATTGGACATTACTGGTAGATTGGTTGCAGGCGTCTTTACTGGCTTTAAGCCGGCTGGTGAACACCTTGAAGAGATTGATCTTACAAATATGAACAATGGCATTTACCTCATTCGAATCACTGCCAATGGTGGAAGTGTTGTGCGCAGGCTCGTGATCAGTCATTGAAATAATTGAATTTAAAATATCCTTTTCAACTATGAAGAATTGGTTTCTTGCGGGATTGTTAGTTGGGGCTTGCTCTTTGGCCATCGGTCAGTCTTTTGATAACGATGATTATCAATTGCATGTTAAGTGTCATACCTACGAAATGCAAGAAGCTTTTTTTCAAGCAAATCCTACAGCCAAAGAGCAAGCAGCATCGTTCGCTGCCCAACTTGAAGCGTTTACCAGAAATTTTTCTGAAACGGACCGGGATGGAGACCCATACATTATTCCAGTTGTATTTCACATCGTGCACAACAATGGCATTGAGAACATTTCCAATGCCCAGGTGGAAGATTGTATTCGGGTAATGAATGAAGATTTCTCAGCATCGAACCCAACCATAAATTCTGTAAATGATGCCTTTCAGGATCTCATTGCAGATGTAGGTGTAGAGTTTCGCCTTGCGCAGCGCGATCCCGATGGGAATTGCACCAACGGAATCATTCGCACAGTGAGCGGATTGACTTCAGAAGGAGGGGAAAATCTCAAAGCCATTTCTCCGATATGGGACCGATCGAGCTATATGAACGTATGGGTATGTGGAACAATAGCGAGTGGCGCGGCCGGTTATACGTACTATCCAAGTTCCCTTGCGGGAAGTTTTGGCCTCACCAATGATGGGATAGTAGTTCGCAATGATTATGTAGGATCTATTGGAACATCCTCTCCACAGCGTTCCCATGTACTCACCCACGAGGTGGGGCATTGGATTAATCTTGCGCATCTCTGGGGAAGTACCAACCAACCCGAAGAAGAGAGTAATTGCGACAGTGATGATGGTGTTACAGATACTCCAAACACAATAGGTTGGACAACTTGCAATATCAATGGGGAGAGTTGTGGATCATTGGACAATGTGGAAAATTTTATGGAGTATGCGTACTGCAGCAAGATGTTCACCGAAGGCCAGAAGGTGCGTATGATTGCAGCTTTGAATAGCAGTGTGGCATCACGTAGCAGCTTGTGGCAAGAAGAAAATTTGATAGCTACAGGTGTATTGGATGAACCCATATTGTGCAGGGCTGATTTCTCATCTTCTGAAAGGGATATCTGTGCAGGGGAATCTATCACTTTTCAAGACATGTCGTACAACTCTGTGCTGAGCCGTACTTGGATATTTGAGGGTGGCACACCCCCAGCATCATACGAAGAAAACCCAACAGTAACCTATGAACAGCCTGGCTTATACAGTGTGGGCCTCCTTGTGAGTGATGGCAATTCCAGCGATACAGAAGTGAAGACTTCCTTTGTAAGGGTACTTGGTCAGGGATTTTCATCCATTCCTTTCACAGAAGGATTTGAAAACCCTACCGCCTTGGATGGTCAGTCAGATAATGTGTGGTATATTGAAGAGAATCCTGATGGCGCTGATTGGGAAGTTACATCGCAAACCTCATACAATGGAGACCGTTCTGCGATGGTGCGCGGATTTTTGAATGATGGGTTAATGGATGCCAATCTTTACAGTCAAACTTTTGATCTTAGTGAGGTAAGCAACAATGCGGTATTGACCTTTAAATATGCCTATGCGAGAAGAAATTCGGGAAGCAATGACAGACTTAGGGTTTGGATTTCGAGAAATTGTGGTGACTTCTGGAGCTTAAGAAAAACAATCCAAGGGGATGATCTACCCACTGTTAGCGAAGATGTGAATATAGAGTTTGTCCCTACGTCTCAATCAGAATGGGAAGAAGTGTCTATAAACAACATTGTATCGGTATTTCTAAACCCTGAGTTCAGGGTGCGGTTTGATTTTAGAAGCAGCAACGGCAACAACGTTTATATAGATGATATTAACCTTGAAGATGCTGCCTTTGTGACGGATGTAGAAGTTGCAGCTGAAAACTCTTCTGGTCTGAGCGTATACCCAGTGCCTGCTGCCAATGAAATTAGGGTTGAGTTTAGCACTGAAGGTTTGTCCGAGAATGCCACCATCACCATTTACGATTTAACTGGAAGAGTGGTAGACAACCTAAATCTTGGAGTGCTTCCTTCAGGTGTGCATTTGGTTGAGAGAAGCATCTCTTCGCTCGCTGCGGGAGTTTATTTACTTAGCTTGCAGACTGGAACCAATGCCGCAATGAGCCGAAGAATCGTTAAGCAGTAATTCTGCTGTTTGTTGGATCAGAGCATCTTTGTGCCTAGCATGATTGCAACACAACCCTGAGGTGATATGCCTGATGGGTTCGATTTTCCAGGCACCTTTATCCTAACGAGCAAATTCTGAGTACCAGCTACCCGAAAGTCGAAATGATTTACCATTTCGTTTTCGGTATTGTTAAAGAGCACATTTTGCTCCGCATCCAACACTTCAAACTCTACAGCAGGAATATTTTTCTGCCCGCAAATAAGCAGTCGGTAATCCTGTCCGCTGTACATGGTCATGGAGAGTTCTGCCTGATCTCCAGGCATAAATTTGGCAGCATTAAAATTTTCACCTGGCACATACCCTGCAAGGTCGGCCTTGCAGTTGTTCTTTACAAAAGTTCGACACTGTCCCAATGCAGTGTTGACTGTGCTAAGAATGAAGAGAGATGCAATGAGTGTGGAAAGTTTCATGATTCGGGGGGTGGTGGTGTTTAGCTTACGTAACGCAAGCGAATTTCTGCTACTGTTTCTTTGATCTGCTTATACGTTTCGGGCGTCATAGACACTTTAGTTGGCGAGCCAATAACTGTGTTTCCACTTGCATCTTTTGTGACACCAGATTTGCCAATCTCAACTGTCACTCCTTCAAATACTTTTTCAATTGATTGCAGGTCTTTTTTCACTTCATCCAATTCGCCATTGCTGTTATAAGCATTCACAAGGGCCATTAGGTTGCCCATAGATAACTTTTGTTCGCCTATGCGCTGCATGAGTTCTGCACTTGGCTCAGTACCTGCCGGGGTTATTGATGTGGATATGTGAAGGCCCTCAATCCAGCCTGCTGCGATTACCATTGCCGAAATATGATCCCTGCCATTCTCCTTTAGGTAGGCGTCAAGTTCATAGTATGTTTCTGAAATTATGGTAAGCAGGGAGTCACGGTTGTCAACGTTGGCTTCGATCCGCTCTATGGTGTCGTCATTAAATGCCTTTGTAACCCCCAGATTGTCAGCTAGTTTTTTTACGCAAGAAAGGTAGATGATGGATTCCTGATTTTGATTGAATACACTGGCATAGCTTAGATCAGCACCGAAAATACCGAGATTCAGAGCCTGGCTTCGGGCAGTGGTATAATCATTCACCTTCTTCACATCATTCAGGATGTTTGCATCGTAGTGAACCCCAATCTTCTTAAGCATGGAAGCCATCTCCATTGGAGATGGAACGGCGCGGAATATTTCTTTCACTTTTGATGAATAATCCTCCTGTGCATCGAGTGTGTCACTCAGTTCAGATTCCGTGATTGCAGAATCTGAATGGGAGTTTTCACCACAAGATGTCACTATGACAAAGGCTAGCAGGATAGAAAGGGTGCAAAAGTTACTTCTGAGCATTTTCATAATAAATAAAGGTCTTAACAAATCTAACTGCTATAAATAGGAAACTGCGGCCTAAGTACTTTATCAATTAACAGTGAGGTGTTGATGCGATTGTACTTCATCTGTAAGGAAATGTTTCACTGAATGGTCGGATATCAGTGAGCTTCGAGCCAATTCACACCAGTATCCATATCCACCTTGATGGGGACCTTCAAATTGGGAATTGCATTTTTCATTTCATTTTCAACGATTGGCTTCAGTGCTTCTACTTCACTTTTCAAAGCGTCAAACACCAGTTCATCATGCACCTGTAGTATCATTTTGGACTTCAATCCCTTTTGGTGCAACACATTGGCGATCCTTATCATTGCAATTTTTATCATGTCGGCCGCTGAACCCTGAATGGGTGCGTTGATGGCATTTCGCTCCGCGAAACCACGCACCGTGGCATTGCCCGCATTGATGTCCTTGAGATACCGTCTTCGCTTCATAATGGTTTCTACATAGCCATGTTCTCTTGCGTACTGAATACTGTTGTCCATGTAGCGTTTTATGCCGGGATATTGTGCAAAGTAATTGCTTATAAGTTCTCCGGCTTCTGTCCTGGAAACGTTGATGCGCTGGGCAAGACCAAATGCCGAAATGCCATATATGATTCCAAAATTTACCATTTTGGCCTTGCTCCTCATCTCACGGGTTACCTCCTCAGCGGGTACGTCAAATACTTTGGCTGCAGTGGCTGCATGTATGTCTTCCCCTGCGGTAAATGCTCCCATCATTCCTTCGTCACCGCTCAACTCTGCAATGAGTCTGAGCTCTATTTGTGAGTAGTCAGCAGCAAGAATAATATGCGATTCGTCGGAGGAAATAAATGCTTTCCGAATTTCTCTACCCCTTTCTGTGCGCACTGGTATGTTTTGAAGGTTTGGATTTTGTGAACTCAACCTTCCAGTCGCCGCAACTGCTTGCATGTATGTGGTGTGAATGCGCCCGTCGCGTTTGTTCACCAAATCAGGCAAGGCATCTACATAGGTGCTTTTCAGTTTCACCACTTCTCGGTAGTCGAGTAGAAAATCGATGATTGGATGGTCTTGGGCATGTTTTTGAAGCGTTTCTTCATTGGTAGCGTATTGTCCGGTTTTGGTTTTTTTTGCTTTATCAGAGATTTTCAGCTCTTCAAAAAGTATAATACCCAGCTGCTTGGGGCTCGATATATTAAATTCGCGGCCAGCCAGTTTGTAAATTTCCTTCTCCAATTGTTTGGTGTCATCACCAAGGCCTTCTGAGATTTTTTTGAGGGCACCGAGATCTATTTTTACCCCAGTGGCTTCCATCGCTGCAAGCACTGGCATGAGGGGCATTTCTACATCGTTGAGCAATTTTTCGAGTCCATCTTGCTTTACCACTTCTTTGCTGAAGCGCTCGTATAGCTGAAGGGTTATATCTGCGTCTTCGCATGCATATGGCACAATTTCTTCGAGCGATACATCGCGCATGCTCCGTTGGTCCTTGCCTTTTTTTCCTATAAGTGTTTCAATGGAGATGGGCCTATAGCCGAGATAGGTTTCGGAAAGTTCATCCATTCCGTGACGCATATCTGGTTGCAAAAGGTAGTGCGAAAGCATGGTGTCATACATTGGATTTCGCACGGAAATGCCATACCAGTATAGCACTGTGACATCATACTTCAGATTATGACCTACTTTTAGAATGGTATCACTTTCGAAGAATGGTATGAAATCCTGGAGAATGAACTTTGAAGCATTTTCATTTTCCGGAAGTGGAATATAGAAGGCCTGCCCGGCTTTCCAAGAGAAGGACATGCCCACCAGCTGGGCATTGTTGGCATCGACCGAAGTGGTTTCCGTATCGAAACAAACCACTTTTTGCTTCATGAGGTCCCGTATGAAGGTTTGACGTTTGTCCTTGGTCTCAATCAAAAGGTAGTTTGCATTTTCAGGATTGTACTGAAATACATGTTGGCCCATCGCTTCTGCCTGAGCAGATACTCCTTCTACTGGTACTATAGCTTTGGAGTTGCTTTCATGGCTCGGCGCGAAGAGATCCATTTGCCCTCCTGTTGGGGTTGAGATGCCCATGCGCTCACCGAGTACCCGCTCGGAGATGGTTCTGAATTCCAGCTCTGCAAACAACTCCCTCAATGCTGTTTTATTTGGGGCTTCCAGCTCCAGGGCGGTGGGATCGAATTTCACAGGGACATCCAAGACAATGGTCGCAAGTTTTTTCGAAAGGATGGCCTGTTCGGCAAATGCGATTACATTCTCTTTCATTTTGCCCTTGAGCTTATCGGCGTTCGCAATCACCCCTTCTACAGAGTCAAAGTCGGCGAGGAGTTTCTTGGCTGTTTTTTCACCTATGCCAGGTATACCTGGGATGTTATCTACGGCATCACCCCATAGTCCCAATATATCAATTACCTGCTCCGGGCGCTTGATTTCGAACCTATCGCATACTTCTTTAACACCCCAAATCTCATGGTCATTGCCTTGCCTTCCTGGCTTGAATATTTTTATGTGCTCGCTTACCAATTGACCGAAGTCCTTGTCAGGAGTAACCATAAAAACATCGAAACCATTTTTCTCTGATATTTTGGCAATGGTCCCAATCACATCATCGGCCTCATAGCCTTCACATTCAATAATGGGTATGTTAAAGCCCTCCACAATTTTTCTGATGTACGGTACGGAGATCTTGATATCGTCGGGAGTCTCTTCTCTATTCGCCTTGTATGCTTCGAAGTATGTATTGCGAAGCACTGGGCCGGATAGGTCGAAGGCAACGGCAAGGTGGGTGGGTTTGCTGTTGTTAATGACATCGAGCAGGGTGTTTGTAAATCCAAACATGGCTGAGGTGTTCAGACCTTTGGAGTTCACCCTGGGGCTTCGGATAAATGCGTAGTAGGACCTGTAAATGATGGCGTATGCATCAATAAGATACAGGGAAGGACGGGAATTGCTCATGCTTTCAAAAAATAATTGAGAGCGTGAATATAACCCCAATCGAGGGAATGCAATCCTGGAATCAATGAAGATTTACTGCCATGTCAACATTATGGGCCCAAGTGCCCATGGAAGGTCATACTAAATTGTACACTGTACCTTCGGGCGTATCCTTGATTGTAATTCCAATCTTGATTAACTCATCGCGAATTTGATCAGCGGTGCTGAAATCCTTGTTGAGTTTCGCTGACTTTCTTAGTTTGATGACCAGTTCCATAAGTCCAGGGGTGAGATTGTCAGTGGCAGCACCCTGCATGTCCTCATGTGAAAAGCCAAGCACCTGTATGACGTAATGGTCAAACAAGGTATTAAGTGCTGTCAGATCTTCAGAGGTAGCCTTTTCACTTCCAGCTTTTATTAAGTTTATCCACTTCACCGCTTCGAAAAGTTTGGAGATGAGAATAGGAGTGTTGAAATCATCGTTCATCGCAGCGGCACATTCCTTACTTAGAGCTGCTACATTGATCGTGCTTTCAGCCGAAGGGGTAAGGCCCTCCATTGTTTTAAATGCTGAAATGAGTCTATGATATCCTTTTTCTGCGGCACGGAGCGCCTCGTTGCTAAAGTCGAGTGTGCTCGCATAGTGGCACTGAAGCATAAAGAACCTCACCGTCATTGGGGTGTAACCCTGCTCCAGCAATTTGTGGTTGCCTGTAATGAGTTCTTCAGGGGTAAAACCATTTCCCTCGCTCTTTGCCATCTTGCGTCCGTTTACGGTAAGCATATTGCCATGCATCCATATTTGCGGTCCGGTCTTACCCGTGGAACCTACATTCTGTGCGATTTCACATTCGTGGTGTGGGAATTTTAGGTCCATACCACCCCCGTGAATGTCAAACTCATCACCCAAGTATTTGGTGCTCATGGCTGAACATTCCAAATGCCAACCCGGGAACCCAAATCCCCAGGGTGAAGGCCAAAACATGATGTGGCCTTTTTCTGCTTTTTTCCAGATTGCAAAGTCGAGTGCGTCTCGCTTCTGATCCTGCCCTTCCAAAGTTCGTGTATTCGACATGAGTTCATCGATGTTGCGGCCCGACAGCTTTCCGTAATCGTTGTTGCTGGCATACTTTCTCACATCAAAGTACACTGAACCATCAACCACATATGCCAAATCGTTTGCTATAATTCGCTTTATCATCTCAATCTGCTCGATGATATGACCGGAGGCGGTGGGTTCAATGCTGGGAGGGAGAATATTAAAAATGCGCATCACATCGTGAAAACCCACGGTGTATTTCTGCACAATTTCCATGGGTTCGAGGGCTTCCAAACGGGCCTTTTTGGCGATTTTATCCTCACCTTCATCTGCGTCGTCTACCAAATGGCCTACATCCGTGATATTTCTGACATAGCGCACTTTGAACCCCAGAAATAGGAGATAGCGGTACACGATATCGAAGGTGAGGAATGAACGTACATTGCCCAAGTGTACATCGCTGTAAACGGTAGGGCCACACACATAAAGCCCAACATTCGGAGGGTTTATAGGTTCAAATCTTACTTTTTCGCGGGTGAGTGTATTGAAAATTTTAAGGGAGTTTTCCATATGGAAAATAAATAGGGCTTTAATGGATAGCGGCCAAATTTACTATTAAACCGCTTTATTTTTGAATATTGAAAATTACTGCTTTCATTCAAGATTACCATAGCCTGTGAAGCGGCCATTCTGGTATATTTCAACTTTTTTGAGAATTCCGTGCTCGTCATACCTGTGCCACTTCCCATCGTATAACCGCCCATCTTTGAACATCCCCACCTGGGTTATTTGTAAGTTTTTATTGTAAAGTGCATTGAAACCATTGAACTTGAATTCTCCTAAGTTGGGTTTGTCTGGATCTGCTGGCTTTGTTTCAGAAACAGGAATTTCAGGGGTTCGAGTTGTTGTTACTGTGCCCGATTTGGCAGGGTATGTTTTGGTGCTTTCCAGATCAGGTTGTCCATTAATGAGGCGCGTCTCCTCCATAATACTTCCGTCAGGGTGGAAGGATCGATACATGCCATGGGCTACACCATTCTCTATTTCCACTATCATTTGGGGCTGTCCGTTCTCAAAATAGTACATCTGTGTGCCGTTCCGCTTACCTTCATTGTTAAAGACGAATTCCTGCGCTGGCTTTCCATTTTGATGAAAACGTTTGAAACTCCCACTATTTTTATTGCTTATCCAGTTGCCTTCTTCTTCAAGTTGTCCATTGGGAAAGTAAATTTTATAGACACCTTTCGGGTGGTTGTTGCGGTAATTGATCTCGCTTTTGATGGAGCCGGAAGGGTAGTATTTTGTCCATATTCCTTCCCGTTTGTTGTCCGTATAGGACCCTTCTTCAACTACCTGCACTTTTTTGTAGCCAGGCTCTCCCTGCATAGAACCGAGAATTTGCCAATAACCTTGTCTGAATCCCTGATGGTCAATAATATTGAGGGTATCATTGCGGGCATCAGCATGCTGTGCTACTGAAAAATGTGGCAATAGTATGCCCTGAATGATGGTGGCGAATAGTACAGCTAATCTCAAGGGTGGCATTGAACTCCGTGTGAGTATCCAGTACGCAGGAAGGGCTCAAAAGTTTCTCCTGCTCACGCCACCTTTTCACGCAGATGGTGAAGCATATCATCCACAATTTTGTTGAGGTCATAATCTGGTTTCCAACCCCAGTCATTGCGCGCGGTGCTATCGTCCAGGCTTGAAGGCCAGCTGTGGGCTATACCATTTCTGTAGTCAGGTTTATAATCTATCGTGAAGCCCGGTATCCTCTTTTTGAGGGCATCTGCAAGCACTGCAGGAGTAAATGAGCATCCTGCAATATTGTAACTCGTACGCACTTTTATCTTTTCTGCAGGAGCTTCCATAATTTGAAGTACCGCATTTACAGCATCGGGCATATACATCATTGGCAACTCAGCGTCGTTGCTCAAAAAGCAATCGTAATGCCCGGTGCGCAATGCTTCGTGAAAAATGTGTACTGCATAGTCTGTAGTACCCCCACCTGGCGCACTTTTGTACCCAATCACACCTGGAAACCGCACACTGCGTATATCCGTTCCGTAGCGGTTGAAGTAGTACTCGCACCAACTCTCGCCTGCTACTTTTGTAATGCCGTATACAGTGGTGGGTTCCATTACAGTGCGCTGCGGTGTCATCTGCTTGGGCGTATTCGGGCCGAATACAGCAATAGAACTGGGCCAGAAGATTCGCTTTATATGCCCCTCACGGGCCAGGTCTAGCACATTCGACAGGCCATTCATATTCAGGTCCCATCCGAATGCAGGATTCTTCTCTGCAGTAGCTGAGAGCAAAGCAGCCAGGTGGTAAACCTCTCTTGTTTGATAACGATTTACCACATTGAAAAGCTGCTCCTTGTTCAGCACATCTATTTGCTCATAAGGACCATTGCTCAGCGCAGAAGGCGCACTTGGATGAACATCCGATGCGATTACTTTGTTGTCACCGTGTCGGTTTCTTAGTGCTTCAACAAGCTCAGTACCAATTTGTCCTGCTGCTCCGATTACTAGAATATGGTCTGCCATGAAGATGCGCTATAAGTTAATGCGGGGACAAAATTAATCAATTGCTTTGTGGCTGCATCAGCAAGTTTTGATTTGGTAAACGATGCTTCAAATGCGCATCCTAAATGATATATTTGCAATATCACATCGTTCAACCAATCCTATGCCTCTCTATCATCAACTTGGTAATATTCCGCACAAGCGACACACCGTATTCAAAAAACCAGATGGCGGGATTCACTACGAGCAGCTATTCGGCACAGAAGGCTTCAGCGGTATGTCATCCTTAATATACCACCTGCACAGGCCCACCATGGTGAAATCCATTGGTGAAACAATAGTAGTTACCCCGGAGGTTGCAATTGATTATAATCTTCGCGCCTATATGTTTGCTGGTATGAATGCAGCTCCGGCTGATGATTACTTGGATAGCCGAATACCAGTGCTTGTAAATAGTGATGTATACATAGAATTGGCCGCACCCCGCAAATCCATGACGGATTACTTTTATAAAAATGCTGACGCCGATGAAGTAATCTTTGTGCACCGCGGTGAAGGAACCCTGAAAACCCTTCTGGGCAACATTCCCTTTGGCTATGGTGACTACTTGGTAGTACCGAGAGGAATGATCTACCAAATGGAATTCAAGGGCAGTGACAACCGCCTCTTTATCGTTACTTCATTCAGCCCGGTATATACTCCTAAACGGTACCGAAATCATTTTGGTCAATTGCTTGAGCACAGCCCATTTTGCGAGCGCGACATCAGACGGCCTTCAGACCTCAGTACCATCGATCAAAAAGGGGACTTTCTGGTCAAAATAAGGAAGCAAGACAGGCTCCACCAATATGTCTATGCTTCGCATCCCTTTGATGTGGTTGGTTGGGATGGATACAATTATCCATATGCGTTCAATATTCAGGACTTTGAGCCCATTACCGGAAGGGTGCATCAACCACCTCCGGTACACCAGACCTTCGAAGCGCACAATTTCGTGATTTGTTCTTTCTGCCCGAGGCTATATGACTATCATCCGGATGCCATTCCGGCGCCGTATAACCACAGCAATATAGACAGCGACGAGGTATTGTACTATGTGGATGGCGATTTCATGAGCCGAAACCATATTGAGAAAGGCTACATCTCCCTTCACCCGGCGGGCATACCTCACGGGCCGCATCCGGGAGCTACTGAGCGGAGCATTGGACAAAAGGAGACAGGTGAGCTTGCCGTTATGGTGGATACCTTCCGCCCATTGAAAATCACCAAGCAGGCGCTTGATCTTGTGGCTGGCGACTATTGGAAGAGCTGGATGGAGTGAGGTGTTTGTGAATTCAGAAAGCTACTTCTCCAGAGTGGCTTGTTCTATCACTTTTACGGCGATGCTGCTCCAACTGAAGTTTGCTTTGGCAATCTCTGCGCGGTTTCTGCGAATGTTCTCCCTTTGATCAGAAGATGGTCCCACCGTCTCAAACATTTGTAGTGCTGATAATAGGTCCATGCCTTTAACTGGATTAAATGCGGCGCTTAAATTTTCTTGAGCAAGTACATGTGCCAGGCTCTTGTCAGGGGGCAAAATGCAGGGTAAACCGGTGCCCAGTGCCTCGAAAACCGTAATGGCGGTTACAGTGTACAGTGCGGCATCAGCGCTGTTCAAAATGCGGTTTAGGCGCTCCCGGTTGGTATGATTCATTAACTTGAATCGGGAATCACCAAGGGCAGTTTTCGCCTGTGCTTCAAATGTCTTTGAATAGGCACTTTCATTGCCTCCTACTACAAGCCAATAGTAGTGTTTAGGCAACGAACCAAATGCGGGAATATAGGCTTCGAGTTGTTTCTCGGCTACCACGCGTGTGGCGGTAACAACCAAAAATGCTTCTTCGGGAATGTTCAGTTCCTTCCTTGTGGTAGCATACCAATCGGGCTTGTAGTAGAATTCATCGGCAGAAAAGCCGAGGCTTATGAAGTCGTCCATTGCACCCAGTTTTTTCTGAAATGAAGGCGAAAGGCCCGTTCCAGCCACCTCGTAACTTTCAGGGGTGTAGGCCAATAGTTTGTAGCTTTTTTGAATTGCCAGCTCGTACATAGGCCGTTTGAACAACGAGAACAACAACCTGGATTTCAATTTTGAAAAGACCGAAGAATGCGCATAGTTGTGCTTATTGTCACCAAGCAGTGTAATGATTCTGGTATTTAAGCCATACACAGCCTTCGGAAAGTATTTCCCATGTCCTATCACTATGATGAGATCCGGCTTGCTCCGTATCACCGTTTTTCTCACCCCATTTGCGAAAGTGAGTTGGCCTATGTTGAGAAAGGGTTTAATTCTGAACAGCTGCACGTCCATGTCTTTCTCTTCGCCCTCAGAAATGGAAGGTTGCAAGTGCTTCACATAAGGGGGTATTGCCGAACTGCACACTACTGAAGTAGGATGACCCAATGCCGAGAAAGCCCTGGCGAGATGAACTTCAATGTAACCCAACCGTGGCAGGTAATGCGCACAAACTATGGTAATTCTCATCTGTATGTAGTGCAGCAATTTTTAATATATCCATACATTGCATGCTAAATTGTATTTCCATGCCATGATGCCAATTCCTGCAAAGGAATAAAAGACTTTTTGTGAAAAAGCAATCAATTTCTGTTTTTTATTGATGCTTCAAACTTTTTATGCCAATAGATTTCAACTACAATTGCATTAAGACCTAAGCTGCTCCCTCGAAGTACCTTTTCCAAACACATTATGCCGAACCAGGAATCTGTACTCAATTCCTGGTCTACCTTAGAACGCGACTTGGCAGCATAAAAAAACCCGTTTGCCATTTGACAAACGGGTTTTGTTTTTCCGATCCCTTTGATTATTGTTTAATAAACTTCACAGCTCTTTCTTCCCCATCTAATTGCAAGAAGTAGATACCCCTGGCAAGTGATGAAACGTTGAGCGTGTTTGAATTCAATACACCAGCATCTGCCAGTTGCCCTGTTGCACTGTAAATTCCGTAATTGCTATTAGGCTTCAGGTCTGTTTTTATAAAAAGTGCAGAAGATGTTACAGTAGGATACACTGAGAAACCTGCTTCTTTTGGCTGTTCAATATTGAGTGTCGCTGGTGCAAGTCTGTAAACTGAACCACTTGATGGCATAGCACTGAGTCCTGGGGTGAAGAAAATGTCGAAAAGATCCAATGCATGAGTGAGTATTGGAGCATTTGGCGTTCCACCAATCACTGCACCTGCTCCAAGGCTGCCTGTTTCAAAATTTATATCCCCAGCAAGGTAGAATTTGGGTCCTTGCTCACCGTCGAAGACCAACTCAGGGTCTGTAATATTACTTGGGCCTACCCTGTATTCAATAGCTCCATCAGCCTCATAGAACCAGATTTGGAAACTGATTCTGTTGTTCGCACTTCCGGTGCCTTCAGATGAAAAGACTTCATTCAGGAAAGCTGCATTGGTGTATTGTATTTTCAGAATCCTGGAACCCGCATTGCCTTCCGTTTTCCATTCAATAGGCGAGTCTTCTGCACCCTCTATATTGGAGCCTGAAGCCAGCATGTGTCCAAATCCCATCATTGCGACTGTATTGAATGAGAAGGATCCCCATTCAGCGCCACCGCCGAGTTGAGATAATTCAGAGTAGCTTTCTTCACCTAGCTTAACTTCAAACCCTGGCTGAATGTTGATGGATGGTTCTATCCATTCAGGGTCATCAGTGTACATTATAGCATTGGATAATGGCACGTAGGTGTTTTGAAAATGTGTGAGGTTGTAGAATTGAGCATTTGCTATTGTGGCTGTTGCAAGTGCCAACATGAGTACTGTTTTTTTCATGGAGTTAAGTTTGTTTAATTGCTGTTGTTGACGATTCAGGACGTCTTGCTACTACAGAATGTACATGCCATTATTACGAATGGCTATTGGCTTTTATGCATGGTAATCGGGCCTTATGGAATAGTAACCATTTACGCCCTCACCTGCATGTCGATTCCCGAATTACAAGCCAGGCCAATGGGGATTCTGGTTGGCGCGTTATTGTGATTTCTGGTTGTTTTCAATCCTTCAAGACAATACATTTCCATTTTCATACCTTTGCAAAAACACAACATCTTATGAATAACCCTGCGGAAGAAACACTAAATCTCAAGAAGTTATTCGCTGACGCAGAAGACTTTTTGCCCATAAACGGAACCGACTACGTTGAGCTTTATGTTGGCAATGCGAAGCAATCCGCTCACTTTTATAAAACCGCTTTTGGATTTCAGGACCTGGCCTATGCCGGTCTCGAAACGGGTGTAAAGGACCGCGCGAGCTATGTGCTGCAGCAAGATAAAATTCGACTGGTGCTCACCACCCCACTTACACCTGATAGTGCCATAAATCAACATGTGGTACAACACGGTGATGGGGTGAAAGTAATTGCCCTTTGGGTAGACGATGCCACACGCGCCTGGGAAGAAACCACTTCACGAGGGGCAAAATCTTATATGAAGCCAACCCGTGAAGAAGACCAGCAAGGGCATGTGGTGCGATCTGGTATTTACACCTATGGCGAAACGGTGCATATTTTCGTAGAACGAAAAGCGTATAAAGGAGCCTTTCTTCCCGGCTTTAAAGCATGGAATAGCGCGTACCATCCCGCCCCGGTAGGCTTAACTTTTATAGACCACATGGTGGGAAACGTAGGCTGGGGCGAGATGAATAAATGGGTTGATTTCTATGCCCGTGTTATGGGTTTTGCCCAGCTTATATCATTTGACGATAAGGACATTAGCACAGATTACACAGCGCTGATGAGCAAGGTGATGAGCAATGGAAATGGCCGTATTAAATTTCCTATCAATGAGCCTGCAGAAGGCAAGAAAAAATCGCAGATAGAAGAGTACATTGACTTTTACAATGGTGCAGGCGTGCAGCATATCGCTGTAGCAACCGACAATATTATCGAAACTGTTACCGCCCTGCGCAGCCGTGGCGTTGAGTTTCTGAGGGTGCCAGCAACTTATTATGAGACTGTGCTCGACCGCGTGGGTCATATAGATGAAGACCTGGCCCCGCTCCGGGAGTTGGGGGTATTGATAGACCGCGATGACGAGGGCTACCTGCTTCAGATTTTCACTAAGCCAGTACTTGATAGACCTACCATGTTTTTTGAGATTATTCAGCGCAAGGGTGCCCAAAGCTTTGGCAAAGGAAATTTCAAAGCGCTATTCGAAGCCATAGAGCGTGAGCAGGAACTGCGCGGCACGCTTTAACAAGCAACATGAAGCAATTGGCAAGGCATTGCATTCTCTTTGGAGCACTTATAGGGTGCTCCTTTTTTTGCACCGGGCAGCCCTACCACAATTCAGGTGGTGTGCGTTGGGCCTCAAGCAGTGGTGTTGCCTTTCGGCAAATGCAAACGGAGAAACACGCCATCGAAGCTTTACTCACTTTCCGGTGGGGAGGACCAATAGTCACTGGAATGTACGAGCGATATTACCAAATAGGCAGTACTGATTTCATCTGGTATTTCGGCGGAGGTCCTCATCTTGGGTACAACCGGCGTTCGGATGATGCTTCAAGCACCTCAATGCTCTTTGTGAATGTAGGCGTAGACGTCATTGCCGGAATGGAGTATGTTTTCTCAAGTATCCCGGTTGCAGTTTCTATTGATTTTAAACCCTCCCTGAGTTTTACAGCAGAGAATGGAAGCACCAACGAGCATTTTGGCCTTTCAGCAAGGTATCTATGGTAAAGGCAATGGCTTTGTAAAGAGCCTGAATCGGCTTTATTTTTTCACCTTCACTTCTAGCGTCAACTCATCCAGCTGCTCTTTGTGAATGGGTGCCGGGGCATCGATCATCACATCGCGTCCAGAATTGTTTTTCGGGAAAGCGATGTAATCTCGTATGGTTTCTGAGCCTCCCATCATAGAGCAAAGCCGGTCAAAACCGAATGCGATACCACCATGAGGAGGTGCTCCGTATTCAAATGCATTCATCAAAAATCCGAACTGCGCCTGTGCTTCTTCTCTGCTGAAATTCAAAATATCGAACATCTTTGATTGCAGCGCCCGGTCGTGAATTCTTACCGATCCACCTCCTATCTCAACTCCGTTGATAACAAGGTCGTATGCATTGGCACGAACCTTACCTGGTTCAGTATCGAGCAGGTGTATATCCTCAGGTTTAGGCGATGTGAAGGGATGGTGCATGGCAAAGTGGCGGCCTGCTTCCTCGTTCCATTCAAGCAGGGGAAAGTCCACCACCCAAAGGGGCGTGAATACCTTCGGATTGCGAAGCCCAAGCTCGCGGCCCATGTGAAGGCGCAGTTCGCCGAGTTGCTTTCTGGTAGCATCTAGTGTACCGCTGAGCACAAGCAACAGGTCGCCGGGTTTGGCACCCACGCCCTTGCACCATGCTTCCAGTACTTCGGGACTGTAAAATTTATCAACCGATGATTTTACAATACCATCGCCCTGATAGCGGATGTACACCAATCCTTTGGCACCTATTTGCGGGCGTTTTACCCAGTCGGTAAGGGCATCAATCTGCTTGCGGGTATACTCAGCCTGTCCCTGTACTACAATGCCGAGCACCGCTTCTGCACTGTCAAATATGCTGAACCCATGTCCTTTGGCGTAAGCTGCACAATACTGAAACTCCATACCAAAGCGCAGGTCTGGTTTGTCGATTCCGTATTTTTCCATGGCAGTGGCATAATCCATGCGTTGAAAGTCGGGCAGGCTTACGCCTAAAATTTCTTTAAAAAGATGTTTGGTAAGGCCTTCAAAAGTGTTCAGAATATCTTCCTGTTCTATAAAAGCCATTTCGCAGTCAATCTGCGTAAACTCAGGCTGCCTGTCGGCGCGCAGGTCCTCATCGCGAAAGCAGCGCACGATCTGAAAGTAGCGGTCATAGCCCGATACCATCAGCAACTGCTTAAAAGTTTGGGGGCTTTGCGGCAGGGCGTAAAACTCACCCGGGTTCATACGGCTTGGCACTACAAAGTCGCGGGCACCTTCAGGAGTGGATTTGATAAGGTAGGGAGTTTCAATTTCCAGAAAACCCAGCTTATCCATATAGGATCTCGTGGCAATAGCCAGTTTGTGTCTCAGTATAAGTTTTTCTTGTACAGTATGGCGGCGCAGGTCGAGGTAGCGGTATTGCATGCGCAGTTCATCGCCGCCGTCGGTATCGTCTTCTATAGTGAAGGGTGGTGTTTTACTGGCATTTAACAATTCCAGTTTTTCTACCATTACCTCCACATCGCCGGTGGGTATTTTGGGATTTTTATTGCTGCGCTCGTGCACTGTGCCCGTAGCCTTGATTACAAATTCCCGGCCCAGTTTACGGGCAGCGTCGCACAGCGCAGCGTCATGCTCCATATTAAATACAAGCTGGGTGATGCCATATCTGTCGCGAAGGTCTACGAACGTCATCCCCCCCAGGTCGCGGGAGCGCTGCACCCAGCCGGAGAGGGTAATTTTATTTCCTTTATCGCTTATGCGTAGTTCTCCGCAAGTATTTGTTCGGTGCATGTTGGCTTTGTTGAGGGCGCAAATTTAGTGTTTTGAGGGTTGCGCTGCGAACTATTGCACAGTTAGATTTTCGGTATTTTGATTGCTTTGCAGAGATATATACGGAGAGAAATCAAATGGTGAGCTTCTCAGCTTTGTAGATGAGTATTTTTTGTCTCTGTTGAATCAAAATAACAATCCCAGATGTGTGCTTTATGAAGCCCCGGCATTAAAAAAACCACAAACCCATATTACCCCCATATTAAATTTCACACTTCACCCGGCCCGGTAGGAATCCAAGCATTTTCGTGTGTGTGTGTGTGTGTGTGTGTGTATGCGTAAGCATCTAACAACCAAACGATAAAATACTTAGGGGCGCAAACGTTTTTCCATGGGTTTTATCCATTTTCCGGATTTCCGGAAAAAATTTGGTTTGGAAACCATTGCATACGGGTATACATTTTGGGCCGAAATATAAGTGAACCTATAAACCAACAACGAAATGAAACTACTACGACACGCGGTCCTTGCATTGACCTGCACCACCATGGCCACCATCGGCCAAGCCCAGATGTAC
>JBGTBE010000037.1:0-8482 GCA_041749535.1 Cryomorpha sp.
TCAATTACACCAATCCCCGAAACGGGAATATGACCGTGACCGTGAATAGTGACCTGGCACTTAATTACATCATCAGGATATACCGCCCTAATGGCACCCTGCTGGTTTCAAGTGGTACTGGTTCCGGTGAGCAATCCGTAACCCTGCTTTGTGTTCAGGCCGGCACATTTGTGGTGAGGATTGATCATTCATCAGGCTGTGGTAGTTATATTGCTTCTTGCAGCACCACTACCAATACTAACGGGAACGATGTGGAACCCAACAACACTGTGTCAGAAACAATAGGTTCGTACAATGAAAATCAAACCCTTACAGGGCATTTGGGATATGCTACCAACGCAGGCTCAATTGATGGATTGGATCATTTCAGCTACAACAATCCCCGCAACGGAAATGTAACATTCACGGTCACGGCCGATCCCGCACTCAGTATCATCGTTCGCCTTTATAGACCAAACGGAACACTACTTGGATCCAGTATATCAGGCTCGGGCACCATATCGGTTACAGTCAATTGTCTCCAAACCGGAACCTTTATTGGCAGGATTGACCATGTATCAGGATGTGGTAGCTACATTGGATCATTCACTACGAGCACCCTTACACATTCGGCGGATGTGGAACCCAATGATGTACAGGAGTTTGCAATATTCACCAGCACCAAGAGGAACAACTTTGGGCAACTTGGATATGCGACCAATACAACAGGAGCTGTTGACAACCTGGACTACTTTGCCATAAAAATTACGGAAGCTCCTTTGATGTTGTCTATTCCTTTCCAGTTTGAAGAAACGCTCACAGGCATTGTCAGGGTTTACAACCTTGCAGGGTCACTACTCAGTTCAAGTTCATCAACCGGGCCCGGTGTCGGAAACACACTTATTTATAATTTCACAACCCCCGGTGTGTACTTTGTAAGAATTGAACAGGTATCAGGTTGTGGTTCTTACCGTATGGGCTTTCCTTGCCCTGAGGGAGAAGACAATGACAATGACAATATATGCGGACCCGATGACGATTGTCATGTAAATGGCGGCTGGGTAAGGACAGGATCACCACTCACCGGTTTATGTGTAGGCGATGGATTTGCTGATATTATTCAGGTGGGGGTAACCGGAAGAACCGGTATAGGAGCTTATGGACTGGTCAGCTTTCCATCGCTCGACGTAGTGGCAGTAGGTGCATCGGGGGCTTTTAATATGGAGAATTATCCTGCCGGAAATTACCGTATTGGGCACGCCTCAGTAACCGAACTGTCGCAATTCAATGGCATCACAAACCCAAGTCAGTTTACAGGCTGTTTTGACCTTTCCAATGCGATTGCAGTATCCACCCTGGCGCTCGTACCAGGCACCATCACCGCTACTGCGGGTACCACAGCCTGCGGAAATGATGGCATCCCTTCAAACCTCTCCTTTGCCGTTACAGGCGCAGTGGGTCCATCCTTCAGGTGGGCAGTACTCACTTCAGATTTCAGCACTGTACTCGCCAACAACACCACCGGCATTTTCGATTTCGACCTGTTTGGCCCGGGCAGCTACCGCGTAGTGCGCGCAGTGTACTCAGGGGTTAACCCGGCCACCATAGATCCCCTCAGCCTGCCTCCATGCGTACGGGTGAGCAACATCATTGTAGTAAACATCAGCAGTTGCGCTCCCGCACTGCTTGTGCAGCCAAACCCCACTGCCGGCGAAAACCAGGTTTCTTTTACCGCCTCTACGGATGAATGGCATACCCTCGAGGTGTACGATATGCAAGGCCGGCTTGTACAAACGCTGATGAGTCAGATGGCCCAAGCGGATGAAATTTATCGCTACAGTTTTGACGGAAGTTACCTCCCCAACGGCGTGTACCTGTACCGCCTTACCACCGGGAATGATGTGCTTGTGCAGAAATTTATGATAGCCCGCTAAAACACTTTGTACGCTACACGCAAAAAGAAATCCAACACAGAATCAGCTATGCCTGTGCAGAACCTTTTGATGATTAATTTTCCAAAACATCGGGTAGCGAATCGCACTTTCACTATAATTTTAACCAAATTTTAAACGCAAAACCAAATCACATGAAATCGATAATTACTATTTTCCTAATGCTTCTGGCTTCAGTCTATACGCAGGTATGGGCCGATACAGAACCCAATAATGACCTTTCCACTGCAAATGCGCTGGCACTAAATGCCAATCACAGTGGAACGCTGGGTACTCCTGCTTCAGATAGCGACGACTGGTATGTTATTACCTTGCCAAACAAAGGCAGTGTAACAGCTACCGCCGTGTATGATGCATCCCTGTCGGGTTTTGTATATTTCTACCGGTCCAATGGCAGCAACATCAACTTCAGCGCAGGAGGTACAGGCTCCAAAGTGCTGACTGCAGATTGTATAGGCTCTCAAACCATCTATGTACGGGTAAACCGCACTTCGGGCCAAGGGGCTTATTCACTCGTTGTAACACTTGCATCGCCTTCAGTATCACAAGATGCAGAGCCTAACAATATACAGGCGGAAATTCAGCAAAATTATACCGCCGGACAAAATTTTACAGGATTTCTTGGGCACACAAACAGCGTTGGCGCGCCGGATGGTGATGATTGGTTTTCTTATACCAGTCCACACGATGGGAATGTTACTTTCAGCGTTACAGCCGATGCCGGATTGAATATTTGGGTGTACCTGTACCGCGCCAATGGAAGCCTGATTGGGTTTTCGAGCAATGGCAGTGGACTGCGTGAGATTACCGCCTCCTGCCAACAGCAAGGACTTATTATAGGCCGAATCAATGCTTCGTCGGGTTGTGGTTCATATTCAGCCCAGTTTAATACTTCAACGCTACCGAATGCCATAGATGCTGAACCAAATAATTCTCAGGCTGCCATCATTAATACCTATAATAAAAACCAGAATTTTACCGGTCACATTGGTTATGCAACACCGGGTAATGGAACTGTAGATGGTGACGATTGGTTTTATTACAACAACCCCCACGATGGCAACGTGACTTTCAGCGTTACTGCCGACCCGGGACTGAATATTTGGGTATATCTGTACAGGGAGAATGGAAGCCAGATTGGCTTCTCGACCAACGGGAGTGGTTTGCGAGAATATACGGCTCAATGTCAGCAGGCCGGATTAATTGTTGGCCGAATAAACAGCTCAGGTGGCTGTGGCTCATACACTGCGCAGTTTACGACTTCGAACCTTCCCAATGCCATAGATACAGAACCCAATAATGCACTTGCCAACATAGTAAGCACATACAACAAAGACCAGAACTTTACAGGACACCTTGGGTATTCTAATGGTATAGGTACGGTAGACAACGATGACTGGTTTTACTATGACAATCCCAACAATGGTGATGTGACATTTAGTGTAACTGCCGATGCAGGATTAAACATTTGGGTATATCTGTACAGGGTTAACGGAAGTCAATTGGGATTTTCAACCAATGGCAGCGGTTTGCGTCAATACACAGCTGCCTGCCAGCAGGAGGGCTTAATTGTGGGCAGAATTTTTTCTTCGAGTGGCTGCGGTTCATACACAGCCAATTTCACCACAACTACCCCTCAATACGCAAACGATTCAGGTCCCAATGATGATCTGGCATCAGCAGCCTTTACCAGATTTACCAAATACACTGAAGGCCAAATTGGCTATGCAAATACCACCAATGGCACGGTTGATTCTGATGATTATTACTCAATAAAAATTACCCAGGCCCCTTTCACATTGTCATTGCCGGTCACTACCACCGGTACGCTTACAGGCTGGATATATCTGTACAATGGAGCCGGTAGTAATTTGATCTTTTTTGCACATGCTCCGGGTGTAACCCAGGTAAACTACACCTTCAATAACCCGGGTGTGTATTACCTCCGTATGTACCGATCAGGGGGCTGCGGCTCATACCGATTCGGCGAACCTTGTGCATCCGGTGGTGATGTAGATCAGGACAATATTTGCGATAGCGGTGACGCTTGCTTAACAAATGCAGGTATAATATCAAGCGCATCTCAACTCACCGGACTATGCATCGGCGATGGATTCTCAGATGTTGTAAGTGCGCAGGTTGCCAACAAATACGGTCCAGGTACATTTGGTTTGGTTACTTTTCCAGCACTGGATGTTGTAGCTACCAATGCCACCGGTACCTTTAATATGGAACAATATCCTGCCGGAAATTACCGGATAGGGTACGTATCTGTTCCGGCTTTGTCAGCGCTGCAGGGAATTACCAATCCCAGCCAACTCACCGGATGTTATGACCTTTCCAATGCGCTTGCGGTTTCCACCCTGGCGCTCGTACCCGGCACCATCACCGCTGCTGCGGGCACCACAGCCTGCGGAGACGATGGCAACCCTTCTAACCTTAGTTTTACATCAACCGGTGCCCAGGGTCCAACTTTCAGATGGGCGGTTCTGACTTCAGATTTCAGCACTGTACTGGCTAACAATACTACCGGCATTTTCGATTTCGACCAGTTTGGCCCCGGCAGTTACCGCGTAGTGCGCGCAGTGTATTCAGGTCTAAACCCGGCCACCATCGATCCACTCAATTTGCCCCCATGTGTGAGAGTGAGCAACATTATTGTGATCAACATTACAAGTTGCGCAGCAGCGCTTCAGGTACAACCTAACCCAACCGCGGGCGAAAGCAATGTATCATTCACTGCACAAAGCGATACATGGCATACCCTCGAAGTGTACGATATGCAAGGAAAGCTGGTGCAAACACTGATGAGTCAGATGGCCCAAACGGATGAAATATACCGCTACAGTTTTGACGGAAGTTACCTGCCCAATGGAGTATACCTGTACCGACTTACCAGCGGCAGCGATGTGATGGTGCAGAAGTTTATGATTGCGAGATAGACATAAACGTCCTTAAACCTTATGATAAAAACCCTGGCTACATGCCAGGGTTTTTGCTTTACCCCGCTGGGTTAAACCTTTGAGAGCCTCCTTCGGAGCTTCTCAGGTAACGTTGCCATTAAGAATAAATCATCACCATTGAACAGGCGCTGACAGGGCAAAAATCTGTCGAAAATAGGTATACATCTGATGTTGCTTTTGGATATCTTTAACATCACCAATCCAACCTAATCCACCATGATACACAATTTGCCGAAAGGCCACGCTAACCAGCACTCGTTCTCCAACTTCGCATCGGGGATTTCACTTATCTACACGCTCATTTGCCTGATTATACTGATCGGTGCGCCGGTGAAGGCGCAGGAGTGCACAGTAGCCGGAGGAAATCTGCAAGCTACCAGCGCTACAAGCGGTGTGTGCATCGTTCCGGGCACTCCCACCTTTGTAACATTCAGCGTAAGCGGAAGCCAGGGTACCGGCAAATTCGGGATCGTTGAGGGTGTCAGTGGCAATGTGCTCGCTATTAACACCACCGGACAATTCAACATGAGCAACTACCCCGCAGGCACCTATGTAGCAGGACACGTGGCTGTGGAAAGCCTTGCCACCCTAATCGGGATAACGAATGTAAACCAGCTGAGCGGTTGCTACAGCCTGAGCAATACCATAGCGATCAACACCCTGGCACTGAACGGGGGCACAATTGCTGCGCAGGGTCCCGGCCTAGTTACGGGTGGCACGGTATCCTTTGCTGTAAGCGGCGCCATTGGCCCCAATACGCGATGGGTGATGCTCAATGAATGGGGTACTGAGGTGCTAAACATCAACAGTACGGGGGTGTTCTCATTGGATACCCTACCCGACGGGAGCTATAAGATTGCCCACGTAGCCTTCGCCGGGGAAATTGACCCTACTGAAGTAGATCCTCAAAATCCAGGAAGCTGCATTGCTACATCCAACCTGCTCACCGTGGCAAAAATTACTGGCAGCGACCTGTATCCCCCCGGGTCTGTATTTTGCGAAAGCATACCCGCAGCAGTCGTAGAAGTGACCAACCCGCAAACAGGGCGCACCTGGATGGACCGAAACCTGGGTGCAAGCCAGGTAGCAAACACCATTTATGACCAGGCCGCATACGGCGACCTATACCAATGGGGCCGATTGAGCGATGGACACCAATGTCGCAATGCGTCCACAACCGACGAATTGAGCACGAGCGATAACCCCGGTAATGGAAATTTTATCACCATAGGCGATGGGGCGTTGGATTGGCGCATACCACAAAACAACAACCTTTGGCAGGGAATAGAAGGAGTGAACAACCCCTGCCCGACGGGATTTCGGCTGCCTACTACCGATGAATGGATAGAAGAAATAGACTCCTGGGGACAAAACAATGTGGAAGGCGCATTTGCCTCGCCACTAAAACTTACCGCAGGCAGGTACAAGCCCCTCAATGGTGGCATCGTCTTTCCCGTTGGCAACTTTGGCAGCTACTGGGCAAGCACAGTAACGGGTATTGGCGCTGCCGCGCTCTATTTCGATATCGAATCAGCCGGTATCGGCAGCAGCGCCCGGGCTAGCGGACTGTCGGTGAGGTGTATCAAAGATTGAGGCCAGGGGCTTCTTTACCCAATGGCCGGGAAGTTTATGCTTTTTAACCTGCAATGATTGACCATGTCTCGCTTTTGGTATTTTTCTTTTGAGAGGATAATTATTTAGCGAATCGGTTCGGCAACAGAATAGAAAAGCTCCCAAAAATACCAACCCCGAAGGGGTGTCATAGTTTATAGCCCACGGTGAAACCGTGGGGTATAAATGCGCCTTGTGCATCAGCGCCGCAGGTGATTGTGATCGGAACAGAAGGATGTATTTTCTATTGAAATGAAATCTGCATTCATAAGTGAAATGCCTTTCAGGCAGGAAGTTCTTTCCACTTTTTGCTGGCCCAAAAAGTGGAGTAAACTTAGCGCAGCGATCTCATGAGCACCGCTAGAAGCGAACCAGGCGAATAAAAAGGCCCCGAAAACACTGCCTCAGGGTGCTCTTGTCGCACAGGGCTGTCGCGAGCCAGGGCTGCAGCACCCCTGCGGCCGCGCTGTTTTCGGAAAACCTGCCGCACTGCGCGCCCTTGGATTCTTTCTTTTGAGAGAGAAATTCATTATCGATTTGGATTAGAACCGAACTCGCGCATTCCCAAAAATACCAACCCCGAAGGGGTGTCATAGTTTATAGCCCACGGTGCAACCGTGGGGTATAAATGCGCCTTGTGCATCAGCGCCGCTGGTGATTGTGAAAGGAACAGAAGATGGTATATGCGGCGCAAACGGAGCAGCCCACGGCCCCTGCCCCCCTCCAAAGGGGGACTGGGGTCCGGAATGTTGGGTGGGATGGAATGCGTTTGTGTTCAATAAGTTCTTCCGGATAAAGCCCTCCTGCAGGCAGTCCTTCTTCGAAGGGGGATGATCGTGTATCCGAAAAATGAACCAAAAACCAAAAAGAGGGGCTTCGCCCTTCCTGGTTTATGGCAATTGGCCTTGGCGTGGAGGTGTGCACAACCCAGTCCTGCAGTCTGAAGTCGGAATCACCACGATCGCTGTCGAACGGCGGTTTCTGTGATAACGGTTAACTTTTTGTTGAAATCAAGATTATTTCCTATCATCTCAAGCAGGATTTTACCGGGTGTTTCAGGCTCAAAATCAAATAAGCGAAAGTAAATTACTCCGGCGGAAGGTTTATGACCAAACCTGAAGATGAGTTCTCCATAGTCACTGTCATGGGTAAGAATGGTTCGCTCTTCGCTGATCGCATATTGCATTACCTGATCATCTGAAATACCAGGATATAGTTCAGCTATTGCCTTGATGTCGGTATCATATTTTCGCAAGAAGTCGATGGCAGGTTTCGGGAAATTCTCGTTGGCAAGGAATTTCATCAGGCCGACTTATTTCGGAGTTCAAAGAGCAAGTTGTCTTTGATACACTCATTGATGTAGGAGAAAACAGCCTGTATGTCTTCGCGGATGAGATGGGGATATGCGTTTAAAATTTTTTCTTCTGTCCACCCGTTTGCGAGTCGCTCTATGATGAATTCCACAGATATCCGGGTTCCTTTTATGGTAGGTTTTCCGAGTAAAATATCTTTATCTGAAACGATACGCTCTTTCCAATTCATAGATTAAAAATAGAAAAAAAGCAGAGATGTCATTGAGAATTGTTTCCGATACTTTATTCAACCATCTTTTGCGCATTACCAAGTTGTTGACATACAGCCGCAGGCCGTGTGGGTGGCCATATGACTCCCGCGCAGGTGCGCTAAGCAGTCCTTGCACTTGCACTTTTAAGATCATTTATTCTTCGCTAAAGTTCTCGATACACTTTGAAATGCCGCATCTGTCCAATGGCCAATTGGATTAATTTGACCCTTACTGACCCCTTACTATCCCCTTACCTGGCAGGGGGAATGGTCCTCCCCCCTGCCCCCCTCCAAAGGGGGACTGGGGTCCCGGGCGAATGTTGGGTGAGATGGAATGCGTTTGTGCTCAATAAGTTCTTCCGGAAAAATCGCTAGTGCCGGCAGTTCTTCTTCGAAGGGGGATGATCGTGTATC
>JBGTBE010000038.1:0-46775 GCA_041749535.1 Cryomorpha sp.
ACCGCACCACTGATGAACCCACCTTTGTTGACCACATTCCATTCTTCGTCTTCCTGCCAGGCAACCCAGTAGTCGTTCGCGCAATAATCGGCAAAGATGTATTTGCCCGAAAGGTTGCCATATACGCTGCCTCTATATACACGCCCACCGGTTACAGAACATCTAAATCCGTTAGGTCCATTGCCATAAGGGTAGTCAAAAACTGGTAATTGATATGCAGAAGGGGCTTGACATCCTTGCGAATTAAAAGGAATAGTTCCTTCAAAGCATCTCCAACCATAATTTACTCCACCGGAACTCGATGCTGGCTCAAAATTTATCTCTTCCCTGTTGCTTTGCCCTACATCGCCAATATACATATCTCCAGTTTCGCTATCAAAGGCAAACTTCCAGGGATTTCTGAGACCATAAGCCCAAATTTCATCGAGTCCAAACACTCCTGCGAAAGGATTGTCTTCTGGAATGGCATAGGGTTCCGTATTAATGTCAATTCGGTGCATTTTACCTAGGTAGGAATTCAAGTTTTGGGCGCGATTGTTTGGATCGCCACCGCTACCTCCATCCCCAGAAGCAATGTATAAATAGCCATCAATTGGACTAAACTCCAATTGACCCCCATTGTGGTTTGAAAAATCCTGAACATATTGCAACAAAACAAGTTCACTGTCAGGCAATCCCTGTTGTGCATTTTCAGGGTCTGTAGAGAATCGGGAAACCCTTGTGTATAGAACGCCACCTTCTGTGACCGTATAATTCACAAAAAAATACCCCGTCTGATTATAATTTGGTGGAAAGGCCAATCCTAGCAAGCCTTTCTCACTGTTGCTAGGACTCGAATCTACCAGGTCAGAAATATCTAGAAAGGGTGTGGCTATCTGTGTGCCATCTGTCAGTAAAATCCGAATCTCACCAGATTGTTGAACCACAAACAGGCGGTCATCGCCAGCACTGATAATCCCGCAAGGTCGGTTGTATCCTGATGCAAAAAGTGCAGTCTCAATGTCAAACCCTTCGGATGTTGCATCCTGCCCAATTAACGCTGAACCACTTACCGAAACAAGGAGTATTGCAGTGAAATAGAAATTTAAGTTTATAAGTTTCATAATTTGAACTATTGAAGTTTTCTTGTTTGCACCGATACGACAAATATAACCCCTACAGGTGAAATATAGGATGCTATTTCCACTTAAAATGGCAGTTGGTCCATATACCAGTCAAATCCGTGGATCATTTCAGAATAACTAAATTTGCACCCCGAAATGAGCAGCATGACCCTGAAAGAAGCGATAACCAGCAGAAAGACCTTTGCAATTATTAGTCACCCGGATGCGGGAAAAACGACCCTGACAGAAAAATTCCTGCTCTACGGAGGGGCTATTCAAACAGCAGGCGCAGTGAAGTCGAATAAAATAAAAAAAACGGCCACCAGCGATTTTATGGAAATAGAGCGTCAAAGAGGAATATCAGTTGCTACATCTGTTATGGGATTTAACTATCACGGCACACAGGTAAACATCCTTGACACCCCTGGCCACAAAGATTTTGCTGAGGACACCTACCGCACGCTTACCGCGGTGGACAGTGTAATACTTGTAATAGATTGTGTAAAGGGAGTTGAAGAGCAGACTGAACGCCTCATGGAAGTGTGCCGAATGCGTAAAACACCAGTTATTGTTTTCGTAAATAAAATGGACAGGGAAGGAAAGGATCCTTTCGACCTCTTGGACGAGCTCGAAGAAAAGTTGTCCATCAAAACCAGGCCTTTGAGCTGGCCCATTGGCATTGGGGCTACTTTTCAGGGCGTGTATAACTTGTACGATAAGACGCTTAGACTCTTCGAAGCCAACAAAACCAAGCGAGAAAGAGACAGCATAGAAATTGATAACCTAGCAGATACTGCGCTTGACAAAATAATAGGAAGCAATCCTGCTGCAACGTTGAGGGAAGAAGTTGAAATGGTAGATGGTGTATACGAACCTTTCGACAGGGAGAAGTATATGGATGCAGCTTTGGCTCCGGTATTTTTTGGAAGTGCATTGAACAATTTCGGCGTAAAGGAATTGCTGGAAACTTTCGTTGAAATCGCACCAATACCCCTGCCTCGCTCAACAGATATAAGACTCGTTGACCCTTTTGAGAGTAAGTTTTCAGGGTTTGTTTTCAAGATTCACGCCAATCTCGACCCCAAGCACAGAGACCGTATTGCCTTCTTGAGAATTTGCTCAGGGAAGTTTGAACGCAATCAATTCTACCACCACGTACGAAATGATAAAAACATAAAATTCTCGAACCCTTCTAGTTTTATGGCCCAGGAAAAAACCGTTATCGATGAAGCGTACCCAGGCGACGTGATTGGTCTTTACGACACAGGAAATTTCAAGATTGGCGACACCCTTACTGAAGGCGAAATAATGAACTTCAAGGGAATCCCGAGTTTCTCGCCCGAAATATTTAAGGAAATGGAGAATAGAGACCCCATGAAAACCAAGCAATTGGAGAAGGGAATCAGGCAATTAACGGATGAAGGAGTAGCGCAGTTGTTCGTTCAAGACATGGGCAATAAGAAGATTATTGGCACAGTTGGCGAACTTCAGTTTGATGTGATTCAGTACAGACTTGAGCACGAATATGGGGCCAAGTGCTCATTCAGGACGCTCAGCTTTCACAAGGCGTGCTGGCTTACGAGTAGCAATTCTGACAAAATGAACGAGTTCCTGCGAATAAAAGCCAGTCAGGTAGTGAAGGACAAAGACAATAACTGGGTATTTTTGGCTCCAAGTGCATGGATATTGAATCTGGAGCGACAAAACTTTCCGGAAATCACTTTCCACACTACAAGTGAATTCAAAACAGAAATAGCGGTATGAAAGCAGGAATTTTAGCACGGGTTTTGCATGGTACGGCAAGCCAAAAACACAAGAACTCTATGCGAATCAGACTTTTGATCATTGTTGCCTTGGTTGTGGGCTTTGAAGGTGCTGCCCAAAAATCCAATCCGTATCATTTTCGGGTTGCAGGTGTTAAGGACACAACAGTATACCTTGCCAATTACTATGGAGAAAGGCTTTACTATGCGGATACCGCAATAGTTGACCTTAATGGGAACTTCAGCTTTAAGCGTGTGGTGAGTGAAAAAGAAGGCAAGTTTGCAGTGGTACTGCCAGGCCCAAAATATTTTGAAATAATAATTGCCGATGGTGAAGACATTAAAATGGAAACCGATACTACCGACCTGATTTCAAAGATGAAGGTGCTAAAATCGGAGAACAACAAATTGATGTTTGAGTATGTTCGCTTTCTCGCTGTGAAGCGAACTGAGCGGGACAGCATTCTAAAACAGCTTGAGAGAAATGATGGAAACCCCGAAATTACAGCCCCATTAAAGACAAGATACAACGCCATTAATGATGAAGTAACCACTTATCAGAAGACATTGATAAGTCAGAATCCGAACATCTTTACAGCGAAAGAAATAAAGATGTCCATAGAGATAGAGCCACCTATTGAAACCCGAGAAGACCGGGACAAGGCCTATTATTACTACAAGGATCACTATTTTGACAACATAGATCTCACTGACGACCGGGTGGTTCACACGCCCATATTTCACAATAAGCTTGAGAACTTCTTGAATAAAACGCTCATTCAAGACCCAGATACGATTATAAACGCAATCCGAAAATTAACTGCTAAACTCACCAAGGGCTCGGAAGTGTATAAATACGTGGTGCATTTCACTACTTACAATTTTGAAACATCAAAGATTATGGGAATGGACAAAGTGTTCGTTTATATGGTCGACAATTATTATAAAGGCGAAGATGCCTATTGGCTTGATGAGGAAAAACTCAAAACAATTCGCGAAAAGGCAAACAACAAGCGGTATACCCTTATAGGCATGGTAGCACCTGAGTTGATACTTGCTGATACGTCTGGAAAGTGGATTAGCACATATAAGGATATTAAGAGTAAGTACACCATACTTTACTTTTATGATCCTGATTGTGGACACTGCAAAAAAGACACGCCAAAACTGGTTGAGATGTATGAGGCCAATTCAAGTAACATCGCCATCTATGCTGTAAGTTCTGATGGTGATGAGAAGTGGAACAAATTCGTAGAAGACAATAAAATGAACTTTTTCAATGTCAGTATTCCACGAGCTGCTTATAAGGATGCTGATTACGCAAGCAACCTGATTACCTCGGGTACTACAACCTATCAGAGTCTGAAATACCACGAAACTTTCGATGTTGCCACAACCCCTAAAATAATAATCCTGGATTCCAATAAAGTCATCAAAGCCAAAGACATTGGAGTAGAGCAGGTACAGGATATTATCAACCGTTTGGAAGAAATGCAGCTCAAGTAAAGCCAATTGAAGACCAATTATTCGGTGTTGAATTTGAAAACCCAACCCTTTTCAAACTTATATTTTAACTGAAATGGCCGCAGGAATTAACCGTTTCAACCGGCTGAGCTCCAAAGAGTGGTTGCCATTTCAGAAATCCTGGTTTCAATATACAGATGCAGAAAGCTGGATACGCAGCAACTTCAGGTTTTTCACACTGAAAGATCCCGATGGGTCGATGATATTTTATCACGGACCCCATATGGAAATGGCTAAGCAATGTGCAAATGAATTGGGATTCGAAATCACAACCAATCTCAATGCACCAAGCATACAATTTGCACTTCTCGATCTAAGGGCTGAAGTACGTGAGATGAATCCTGACAATTGGGTTGACTATCAGAATAATATTTTAAAAATGGTAGATGTTCTTTCGGAGAAGTTACTTCACCGAAGATTCCTTGCCATGGCCATATCAAATGTTCAAAATGGAGGCGCATTCTATCCATTTGCGTGGGAAATTGCAAGTCGCATAGGCCAGAACCTTACGCTGAAAGACGAAAAAATTGCCGGATTGAACGAAAGTGAAAACAATCTGGATGAATATTACCGCCCGGGTTTAGGACATTTTTACGTGCTACATTTCCGAAAGGATGAGAACTCAGGACATTTCACCACTCCCACCCGCACCTACTACCAGCACCATGTGCATCAGGCTGGTGGGCTTCATTCCAATGTACTTCCGCCTTCCTGGTTTATTTTAAAACCACAACGCCGCAAAAAAAATGAAGTAGTACATCCCGCAAAGTATCCTGAAGACCTGGTTGAGAAATTTATTGATACTTTCTCCAAACCAGGCGACAACGTTTTTGATCCCATGTCGGGCACTGGTAGCACCCAGGTTGCGGCACTCAAGCATGGTAGAAACGGATACGGTGTGGAGCTCTCCTCCTATTTCACTGATATAGCCCGCGAAAGGTGCCTTGCACTGCTATTCGAAGCATCGTCAACTGTGAAGGGTGAATCTGATACGGGCCTGCCTACTTTCGATATAATAAGAGGAGACGCCCGCAAGGCAGCTCATTACGACTTTCCGCAACAGGATTTGATCTTTACATCGCCCCCTTATTGGGATATGCTGAATATGAAGGGAGCCGAAAACCAGGCAAAAAGAGTGCAAGCAGGACTTCAAACCAATTATTCTGATGACAGCAAAGACCTTGGGAATATAAGCGACTACCAAGAGTTTGTAGATGAACTGGTTAAAATATACTTCTCCTTGAGCGAATTGCTCAAACCAGGAGGGCACATGATCATAGTTGTAAAGAATATCAAAAAGAAAGGTAGGAACTATCCCTTTGCATGGGATTTGGCGGCTCTCCTGCAAGAAAAACTGGTGTTGTTACCAGAGGCTTTTTGGTGTCAGGACGATCTTTCGATTGCCCCTTATGGGTACGGAAACACCTTTGTGAGCAACACTTTTCATCAGTATTGTCTGTGTTTTCGGAAAGGTTTATAGGGATTCAGCGAAATTAGTATATTGTAACGTTCTGAAAATCTGCTTTCAAACACTCATTGTGGATATTTCCATCGGGCAAAGGCGCAAAATATGGCATGCTTTCATTTAGATTTGATCTTACTTTAACCCATGAGCGACCCTATGACTGTAGAAGATGTACGTGAAAAGTTAGTAAAAGAAAGCCTTGTAAAACCTGAAAAAGGATGGACTCCTTTGGATACCCAGGGAGAAGAGACTTTTGGTCTGAACATCTCAAAAATCAAGGAAATAGCTAAACAACTGCCAAAAGATCCTGCCCTTGCAGATGAGCTTTACGCAGGAAGAAACCACGATCTTAAGGTACTCGCTACCTACATTGACGATTCCGAAAGCTACACGAAAGATGATCTTCAAAAGAGGGCAGAGCAGCTCTACCCTTCTCCTTTCGCGGAAAAATTTTGTCAGAATGTTTTGGCCAAGTCAGACTTTGCTGTTCATTTCATAGACAGCTGGTCGAACTGTGAAGTTGGGGATTACAAGTGTTATGCTTATTACACCCTTGCTGAATTGGCCAAACAAAAGAACAAGCTCAGCGACGATTTCTATGCCAATTATTTAAAAACCATCTCAGATAAAATGGAACAATCAACTGAGACTGTTCGGGATGCAATGGCGGCTGCCCTTAAGTCCATAGGTAGCAGGGACCCGAAACTCCTTAAGAAGTGCGAAGAAATTGCCAGAGGATTGAGTGAGATAAAGTTTAAATCAGGTATCCAACACGCTCAGTCTGATGTATTAGTTCAAGCTCAGGTGGTGTGAAAATTCAGATAAAACGAATGGCCTAGTAGCGTGCTACCTGACCATCGTTACATGCCCACGGTATGTTTTGAGCTCTGTACTTCCCTTTGTTTTTAGTTTTACCAGATAGATAAACAAACTAGGTGAAGAAATATACTCACCGTTTTTCATGCTGCCAGTCCATACTTCGAGTGGATCTGTAGTGTAAAAAACTTCCTTTCCTCCCCTGTCAATTACAACAGCTTCGAAAGAATCCAACGCAGGACCGGTAACGACCGTTTTCCACACATCATTGATCCCGTCACCATTTGGAGTGAACGCGTTAGGAATGTATACAGCCAGTTCTTCAGTGGAACTTGATTCTTCACCGCCCGATTTCTGGGCAGAAACTTGAAGAGAAAATAACAGGAGAAATAACGATAGAATCCGCATAAGGCTTTGATTTACGGGTTAAATTAACAAAATTAGCATCACATTTTCGTAAAGCATCTGTTAATTTTCATCAGAAGGCGGATCAATGAAAAAGGACGGATTGGTTAAATCCGCCCTTTTGACGCTGTGAGAATCTATAAAGTTGTCTGTGCTAACCGATCACTTTGGTTTTCTGTTTCTGTTGCAATGCAAAAAGAGAGAACAGACCAAGCAATAACACACCCAGCATCCAAAGTCTGCCAGCTCCTCCAGGACCATCGTCGTTGTTGTGGGTATTGTTACCCACCACAGGAGCAAAGTCTTCTTTCACTGGTTTGTACTTGTCGTTCGTGTTCAGGCTGAATTCATTTATATACTGTGCGTAGTTTGGGTTGGTCCATCCGGCCAAAGCAGCGAGCTCATCTACCTCATTTCGTCGTCTATTTTCTAATGATTCCCTGTAATCTGCACCAGCACTGCATGATAAATCTCCTTGAGCCGGGTGTCTTGTGACATACCGTGCCTGGAAATTTTCACTGTTTGGCGTTACCTGAAAGAGCAGGTCTTGCGGGAATTTATCGCGGGTGTATCGCACATGCAAGCGTGTGAAAAATACGGTGCTTTGTTGGTTCATTCCAGAAACCCAATTGACGCCAGCTTCAGCGAAATCATCAAATACAGGAGGCGGCGATACACAGGGATCACATTTAACGCCTTGCATAGGGCTTACATTCCAAGCATACTCAAGGAATACAGCACTCCTGCGTTCCTGATTGTAAGCCTTATCGAAAAGATCCTTGTAAAACTCACCGAAATAATTCTGAACAAATAGTGGAACTTCCCTGTCAGTAGGAACTTTTACAGTGCGGTAGTTCACTGGCTCAATTCTACCGGTGCGTGTGAATGCATAGACTACAAGGTCCTGCGCATTCTCAGCGTTGGCCATTCCCAATCTGATGGGTAGCATGAATTTATCAGATTCAAAAGAAAGCTGAATAGGTCGCAGATTGTCGAATCCCATGCGTTTCTGATTTTCCAAATTCACCTTTACGACAAAGAATTTGGTACTCGAAAGAATATAGGGTTTTAGTATTTCTGATGCTTTTGCAGGTATACGGTATCCACTTGCAACAAGCCACTTTTCCAATCCATCAGATTCGCTGGCACTGAGAAGTAAAATATCGTATTCACCAACGGTATACCGCGCTTCTACTTTCACGTGATGTTTTTTATCAAAACTATCGTCTTCCATCATTGGCGCCGAAGCCATATCAGCCCTGCTTTTCATAGATACAGATTCGAGCATTTCATACTCGTAGCGGTTGCAAGGGTTCTCGTCATGGTACTCAACTACCCTTGGTGCTGAATATGCATCGAGCCTGTCGAATACACCCCTATCCACCACTTTAATCTGATCTCTTCTCAATACCACTGGAACGGGAACCACCATGGCAAATTCGGCGACATCTCCTTGAAAGTCGTTGCTCATTGTGATCACAGTGTGGTTGCCATCACGCACCAATATGACCTCACTTTTGTGGTTAAAAAGGTTGGCCGGTGCTTTGGCGACATAAAATCCGCAAAAAGCGAAACTCTCTGGCAACAATACCAACATGGCAAGGGCTGTTGCAATAACTCGTGTTTTCATAATTTTCAATTTTTGGTTTGGTTTTTCTGTTGTTATAATTGATACTGTTTTGGCCCATTGAAATCTCTCAGCGCGAAAGAGCTTGTCGAACAATGGTGTGAAGGCGCTTATTATGAAAAGAGCCAGGATAGGAGCCTGATACAGCTGCCAAAACTGTGTAAGTGCAAAACTCAGCAAGGCAATTAGGCTGCCCCATAACACCCTACCCATGCGGTGGTCAGGAGCGGTACGTGGATCGGTAATCATAAAAAATGCGAAGAGTAAAATGGTGCCACTGCTGAATTTATGCCAAAGCACATCAGGGCCCCAGCCGAGATAAACAACGGTGCGCAGGTATTCGATTAGAATTAGTGAGCTTAAAAAAGCAAGAGACACATCCCACCTATTTACCCTGAAGAGCACACCGGCAGCACCCAGCACTACCAGCAATCCAACTACCTCTCCGCTGCCCCATTGCCCGGGTGATATCCAGCCATTTCCGGTAAGCAAGATGGCTACAATACCAAGGTTTGTGGGGTTGAAAATGTGCTTACCTCGGACAGTTATCAGAAATTTGCTACTCACCGTCAATATACCTGCGAGTAGCATGTATGGCCAGAAATTCACTTTAAGCAAAAGGCAAAGTCCAAGTGCAGAAATCATTGCACTTTTCCACGTTCCATCGGGTAGGTTTTTATACCTGGACCAGAAATACTGTGTAAGCAATGTTGATGCGAAGGCAGCAGCGTACACTGCAAGGTCATTGTGCCACCCTAGCCATGTAGTGCCATAGATGAGAAATGCTGAGAGTAAGAATATTTGAAGGTACCTGGCATCATTCCAATTTATACTTCTGAACCTGGGAATAGCGTGCATAGCGTTTGAATTATACTCTTCAGTACACGCTAATGACAACTACGTTCAGATGAAAAATACAATTTTGCTCAACTCGAATGTATACCACTGACCATCAGTAAAATATATTTTCATATTTCTATCAATCGCATTCGATTATCAAAATGACTTGGTTAGAAAAATTTTTGTTGATATGAGATTACCCTACTTTTCTTACGAAATTTGCAGGAACAAAAAACGTACAATGAACTTGAAACTTATTTTGGTAGCGCTGACTGCACTTCTTGCTCACTCGGCATTTTCGCAGAAGGGATACAACCAGTACATTCAGGAAGAAGGATTGAAATTTGGTACCAAGTGGGGATATGCCAAAGATGCTGAAGGAAACCGCAAACGTGCTTTGCTGATAGGCATAGAGAATACGAACAAAGAGCCGGTAACTTATGAATATACCATAAACCTGTACTACGAAGGTATGCTCAGAGAATCAGGAGCAATGGCATTGGATTGTATAGATGGGTTGAAATCGAGAATTGGAAAGCTAAACGGAATTTACTTTATACCGCAGAAGTTCACCGATGAACAACTAGGTAGCAGTGACTTCAATTTTACTATAGAAAATCTTGAGGTAATAAAAGTGGATGCTTGTACGGAAGAAACTGCTGAATAAAGCGCATTAGCCATCCTTCGGCTCAGTGTTTTTCTTCATGAAGTACTCTATAAGTTCTTCGTCGGTCATGTCTACTGTTTCTAGCCTGTACCTAGCCTGCTGAGCCCAGTAGTCATCAGGAAATCTACTGATCAATTCGTTGTAGGCTTCTTTGGCAAGGTCAGGTTTTTTAAGATCTTCATCATATGTAAACCCAATAAGAAATGCGACTTCCGGGCAGCGAGAATAGTTGGGATAATCCATCAGGATTTGATCGTAGAACTTGATGGCCTTCATTGGCAAGCCCACCCCTCGCGACATGGCAGCTGCTTTGTATAAATATTCAGGGGTCTTTTCCTTATCTCCCACGAACATTTTCGCAAAGTCGGTATAAAGCTGCATCAAAGCCGGGCCAGTCTCAGTGTTCATTTTGAAGGTATCTGCGTAGAAAATAGTCTCCAGGCTATCAATTTCCGCAACCATCTCATTTCGAATCTCCATATTGCTTTTCAGTGTAACCTCACTTGCTGCCTTGGGATTCTGATCACATGAAGAAATTAATAGAAGAAAAAGCACCGCTCCTAATACTCTTTTCATCATCGCTTCACTTTTAACGGCATAAATTTCATTTTATAATTCACTTCCACTTCACCCCTGGAAATTTCCTGGAGTTTTCGCTTCAGCATTCGTTTTTTGAGTGGCTTTAGCCTGTCAGTAAATAGAATTCCTTCTATGTGGTCGTACTCATGCTGAATGATCCTTGCCGCATAACCATCAAAAGTACGGTCATGAAAATTCCAATTCTTGTCGTACCATGTCATTCGGATTTCGTCTTCTCTGAAAACTTCCTCTCGTATGGTTGGAATGCTGAGACAACCTTCATTGAAACCCCATTCTTCGCCCCCACGTGTATGTATTTTGGCATTGATAAATATTTCCTTGAAGTCTTTTACCTTTTGAGATTCAGGGTCATCCTCATCTTCACCGAAGGGGCTTGCATCAACAATAAACAGTCTTAAGGATTTACCAATTTGTGGAGCAGCTAGACCTACACCCTGGGCACCATACATGGTTTCAAACATATCGGCTATGAGCGTATCGAGGTCGGGATACGACTTATCAATGTCTTGTGCAACCTTCTTTAATACAGGGTCGCCATATGCAACAATTGGAAGTATCATGGTCGGTAAAGGTATATATAGCAATGCAATCAAAAAAGCACATCGAGAATTTGATCACCTACGTTTTCTCTTTCTCATATACCTCTACACCTCGGTAAATGAGCCACAGGCAGATGTACACAAATACATGAACAATATCTTTGTGGGTGAACCAATGAGGGTCAATATCGATCTTAACAATATATGCAATGCCGGAAAATACTGCAATTAAGAAGGCATTCCTGAAGAGGCTTGCTCCAGCTATTATATTTTCACTTCTTACGGCCAAAATGATAATGAGAATATATGTGAATGCCAGATCAATAGCCACTGGAGTGAAATTGTACGTGGAAAACAATGCAACCACAATCAAAAGTGCCTTGATGGCAAAAAGCAGTCTCAGTGTAGAATATCTCTCTGGCATGAGGATTTTGATAAATCCCATTGAGCCATAAAAACATGCGAGCGGAATCAACATATTCTTCAAGCCCCAAAGGATAAAAAAGAACCTTGGACTAAAAAGATTGGGAAACCCATGGGTGAATATTCCACCCAATGAAGCCAGGGAAAGAAATAACACGAATAGTTTCCAATTTTGAGAAAACGGTTTAGAAAAATGCGCCATTCTAAACAAGATCAATGCACCCCACAAAACCAATATTAGGTTGGTAAGCGCGCCACCCGGTTCATGCACATACAAGTTTCCAAATGTGAGACCATTGAAAGAAGTGGGATACATAATTTTCAAAAAAGTGTCGAATATAAAGCTTTTAAGAAAAGTGATTCACCCCTGGGTATAAATACATCAGTATTTGCTGCAAAACTGCAATTATGGGCAGTTAAAATTACATACTTTAGGCGGCATCTTTTATTAAATACCCATGTTCAACAAGGAACATTTTAACAGACTGAAAACCAAAGAAGACCTGCTTTCAATAGCAAAGGAAGAAGGCATCGACATACGAAAAGTGATGCGCGATGTACGCTATGAAGAAGAGCTACAACGGCTACAAGCAGAGTTGGTGGATTTACAACAGTGGCTATCATCAACAAAGCAACGCGTTGCAGTGCTCTTTGAAGGCAGAGATGCAGCAGGCAAGGGAGGAACTATAAAGCGATTTGTGGAACACCTGAATCCGCGCACCATGAACCTGGTGGCACTCCCAAAACCCACAGAAACTGAGCGAGGGCAGTGGTACTTCATGCGCTATGTCAGGGAGCTTCCAAACCCTGGAGAGATCGTTTTCTTTGATAGGAGCTGGTACAACAGGGCCGTTGTAGAACCCGTAATGGGCTTTTGCGACCATGCCCAATACCAGAAGTTTATGGCACAGGTTACCGAGTTTGAACATATGCTCTACGAAGATGGTATCACAGTGGTAAAGTTCTGGTTTTCAATTTCTAAAAAGGAACAACTAAAGCGATTTAAGTCGAGACTTAAAAATCCACTTAAAGCATGGAAGTATAGCCCCGTAGACCAAAAAGGGCAGGTATTATGGGACCGATACACACATTATAAAGAACAGATGTTTTCCAGAACCCACAATTCGTTTGCTCCTTGGATTGTCTTAAAAACCAATGATAAAAGGGTGGCCAGATTAGAAAGTATGCGCTATATCATTTCGTTGTTTGACTACCCCAACAAAGGTTCGCATGGCGCAGTGCTCGTATCCGACCCTAATGTGGTGCAGCGATACTATAGGCACATTGAAGAATTAGATATATGAATATGGAACTCACAGAACAGGATATAGAATTACTGAATAGCAAAATAGGACTTAAGCACCTGTTGACTCAAAATACCATTGATTTAAAAAGAACGATTGAGATCGTTCAGTATGAAAAAAAGCTTCGTGAATTACAGGCCGAATTGGTGGTAATGCAAAACTGGATTATCGAAGGCAAGAAGAAGGTGATTATTGTATTTCAAGGGCGCGATGCGGCAGGCAAGGGCGGCGCCATTCGAAGACTTACGGCACACATTAATCCCAGACACTATCGCATCGTAGCCCTTTCAAAACCAACCGAAGAAGAGAAAGGTCAGTGGTATTTTCAGCGATATGTGAGAAGATTACCGAAGCCGGGAGAAATTGTTTTTTTCGACAGAAGTTGGTATAACAGGGCTGTGGTTGAACCTGTTAATGAATTTTGCACACAGGCAGAATACCATTCTTTCATTGGTCAGGTGAATGAGTTTGAGAGAATGCTGACTGAGTCGGGAACTTATCTTATTAAGTTTTATCTCTCCATTTCAAAGACTGAGCAAGCGAGAAGATTTGAAGACATTAAGAAAAGCCCGTTGAAAAGGTGGAAAATGACACCACTTGATTTACGTGCCCAGGAATTATGGGAACAATACACCGTGTATAAAGAGCAGATGTTTGAAAAAACGAATTCAGCCCATGCGCCTTGGAATATCATAGAAGCCGACAGGAAAACCGTGGCTCGTATCGCCATTGCAGAGCATATTTTGAAAACCATCCCGTATGACACTGCTTACTGATCGCGTTTTACTTCTTGATGCTGTAGATTAATATCAACCAATCATTGGAATTTCTCTTTCTCCTTTCAGCTTCAGCGCTTATTTTTGAAAGTATTTTTTTAAAACCTAACTTTTACTGGCATGAACAAACTCGTGATCACACTTACACTTTGTATATCTATGCTAATGGCCTATGGACAGGAAGCCAGCGACATCATTGGTATATGGCAGCCCAGCGAAGGGACATCATACATCAAGATTTTCAAACAAAAAGGCCAAGATGTGTATTTCGGAAAAATAGTTTGGCTCAAATCGCCCAATGATGAAAATGGCAATCCCAGGGTAGACGAGAATGGAAAAGCCCTTATGAACATGGTAAATTTGCGGGATTTCGTATTTAAAAAAGGTATTTGGACCGACGGGACAATATATGATCCTAAAACCGGGAATACATACTATTGCACCATCGAAATGAAAGACAAAGATAAGCTCGATGTACGCGGAAGCATTGACCCCATGGGCATAGTAGGGCGTACGGACGTTTGGGTGAGAATGAAGCAAGAACCATGATGCTCAGATTGATTCTTTTCGCAGTTTTTACAATTACGGCCACCATCCATCCACAACATGCTGAAGCACAAGTTGAAGAAGAAGTAATAGAAGAAGACGAAAGTACTGAAGAAGCGATAGACTTATCAAAACTGGTTGCAACCAGCCAGGTAAAAGCGTATTGTTCCAACCGCTTGCTAGGGCAGTCGGTTACGAAGCTTGTTACATTGGGCTATGACTTTCAAGGTGTACACGAAATTTCATCACCTGCAGGAAATCAATCAATATCGCAACTTGCCAATGTGCAAACACTGCGCTTTGCAGTGAATTATCCGGTATACTCAAGGAACACGGCCTTGCTCAACTTGGGTTTCGAATACCAAGATACCAAGTATTCTTTCAGTGAAAATGGAAACCTGGCACATCCATTCCATCAGGCTTTGAGAGAAGAAGGACTTAGCAGAATAGGCATTGTCCCCACATTATTCAAGCCACTGAACAGTCGAAATTGGCTTTTGATCCAAGCATCAGTATTTATTTTCAGTAATGACCCCACTGAGAGTATAAAAGCGGGAAAGCTAAGATATCAGGCAGCTGCCATATACGGTTGGAAGGTGAGCGATTACAAGATGTGGGGTATTGGAGCAAGTAGAACATACATTGGGGGCGCATTGAATTATTTGCCTGTGTTGTATTACAGGTACAGCGCTCAAAATGGCAAATGGGGAATTGAAACTGTGCTTCCTTCAAAGGCATTCTACCGGCGCACTTTAAATCCAAAGAACGTGCTGAATTTGGGCTTTTATACCGAAGGTGGCTCCTTTAATCTCAGCAACAAGACATACGACTCTCAATTGGGCGAAGGCCAACAGATACTTCCCGGAGTAGGTTACAATGAACCTGAACTCAGAAGGGCGGAGCTGAGACTAAATGTAAGTTACGACAGGGCATTAACGAAATTATTTTGGATCAGCATTGAAGGGGGATACCGCTACAACTGGTCCTTCGATTTGGACGATGGAGACTTCGTGAGGGGATTTTTCAGCGATAAGGACTATGCGCTCACCAACGATCTTTCCAATCCCCTTTTCTTTCAAATTTCATTGAGCTTCGTATCGCCCTGAATTTTGAATTATTTTGAAATCTGAATATTGCCAGAGTAAGAGCGATTAGAATCCCGGTATAGATATTCAATAAAATGAAAGTATGTACCGTCCGTAGCAATTGTACCATTGGCATTCTCACCATTCCACTCAAAGGCGGAGTTGTTCGTGGTAAATACTTCCTTACCCCATCGGTCGAATATCGTGGCCCTGAAATTTAACAAGCATGGGTCATCCAAATCTTCAATGGTCCAGAAATCGTTAATTCCGTCGCGGTTGGGGGTAAAAATATTCGGTATTGGCTTTATTTCTCCCTTTGTAGGTGTAGTCACGAGAATGTCAATGGTAACAGATTCGGAAATTTCTTTTTGACAACTTCGGCTTGTAACTGTAAACGTAACCGGATAGGGCGTTTCACTCACATCCGGGCAATCAGGTTCCCAGGTAAATTCAGATGCCACAATCTCGTTGTTTGTAAATGGATTGAAAAAGGCAATATTACCTGGAGCATTGAACGCAGGTGATGCAGCCATTAGTGTCAAGGTATCATAAGGATCTGGATCCTGTGCCAGCGCCAGTATTGAAAGAGAATCCTCTCCAATGAAGTGCTCAAAATAAGCACCGTCAGCAGGGAATTTTATCACAGCACCATTCTCAGGTGGCAGGGTAAGAAATATCTCCACCGGGTAATACAAGGTATCGTTGGTTTTGCAACTGTTTGCAGTGACTCTGAACACAAGGGGATACGGTTCCTTCCTTACATCTTCGCATCGGGGCACCCAACAGAAGGTATTTTCGATCTGAACAAGTCCAGTATCGGGTGGGAAAATTGCAGGGTTTTCTATCAACTCCATAATAGGACTTGTAGCACTCACCGTAAGTGTGTCGAAAAAATTAAGATCGAAAAGGTTCACTGGGAAGCACAAAGAGTCGCCCATGGTATGAAACTCAAACGCTATGATTTGGGCAGGCTGGACGACATTAATGGGTTCGTTCTCAGGAACTATAACTCTTAATGGTACAGTAAAATAAGTAGTATCCTGAACAAGACAATTCGTGGTTACAACTTGAAAATCCACAAGGTATGGCTCATCTCTCACATCATCGCAAGTCACAAACCAGCAATGCTGGGCCGTTGCTGTCTGAATACCCCATGCAGGAACAAAGTCAGACCCACTGGGTCGATCAAATATTTCTGACGTGGCAGTTATGTAAAGAGAATCGGCGATATTGGGGTCGGAAAACACAAAATTCACACAGTATGTTCCAGGGTCATACAGATCAATTACAGCCTCGGGCAAAGGTTCATCGTAAACTGTAGGTACATTGAATTCAAGAACCACGGTAATGAGTATGGTTTGGGTGGTGATAAATACATCGGCTGCACAGCCCCTCGAGAAAGCCCTGAAAGTCACTTCATATGGTTCGTCCCTGACATTCTCGCACACAGGCGACCAACAAAAATCCTGCGTTATTGAACCAAAACCCTCAGCATCAGGAAATGAAGCCGAAGGAAGTATGGTCCCATCCATTATATCTCCCAAAGCTTGGAAAAATAATGTATCGCCAGTATTTGGATCAACAGTGCTCACTTCTATGCAAAAATCAGTATTGGCAACCACTTCAAATTCCACAATATCATCAGGAGTAAAAATTTCTGCAGGCAAGTCAAGATTACAGACGAGTCCAGCGACTTGAATTTCACGCCTCACCTCTCCTATTTTTACACCATTTCTAAACTCTTCTACCTGTACCGCAATGGTATAAAAACCTTGCGCAGTAGGCTGTCCTGATACAACTCCGGTTACAGGGTCTATCGTCATGGGAGTTATACCACCCACTTGATCAGTAATGGAATATGGGTCGTTCCAGTCTATGATTGTATAGGGTCTGGGGCCTGCTATTCCTGGCAAAGGATTTCCAATGTTTGAACTGTTACCTCTAAGTGCGTTTGTAAAACTATATACCAAGTCATCGCCGTCAACATCTGTAGCAGTAAAGGTGATATTGTTTGGTCCGTTCACGCAAAGAAATGCCTCTGCAGGATAGGGTAAAAATTCGGGTGAAGAACTCTGCAAAACAGGGTCAGCGATCTGGACAGTAAAAACCATCCCAGCATCCGCAGCGTTTATGTTGATTGCCAATACATTGCGGCAGCATCTTTCCCAACTCATGTAATAGCCGTTGGGGTTGTCTGGAAGGGTAATCACTTGGGTATATGTCTGACTTTCAATGCATAAATCCGGATCATAGCAGCTGTTGCCAAGCTGAAGAATTGCTGCAACCGGGTTGGACATGGAGAATGTCAATTCTGAAAGAAGTTCGTCTGTAACAGCGTCGAACACCGTTATGCTGATGGTTTGATCCAACACCAAATTGCCCTCGCAGTCCCGATACAGAATGAGCTTGGCTTCAAAATCATTGCCACTTAAATATCTCACAGTGAAATCACCACCTGCGATGTGATTTGCTTGCACTGAATAAACTCCTGCCATACAAAACAGGAGGATGCATCCCAATAGTCTCATTTATTTCTTGAAAATTTCGGAGTGAATATCGGAATTATATTTTCAACTCCAAATGTACCGAAGGTGGACTTCCGGATAATCATCAACTTTACCTAAATACAGAAGAGTGAGTTGCCCTTTTGAATATTTAAATTCGCCACGTGAAATTCAATTTCCTATACCGCCCCATTGATGCTGCACCGCTGGCAGTATTCAGAATTCTTATGGGACTGCTCATGGCTGCAGAAGGTTTCGGCGCTATCATGACAGGTTGGGTGGGAAACAATTTCGTGAATGTGCCATTCACGTTCAATTTTATAGGATTTGAGTTTCTGCAGGTACTCAATGGTCCGCAAGCCTATGCAGTGTATACCTTGCTCGGAATAGCAGGACTTGCTATTGCAGCCGGCTATCGCTATCGTTTAGCGGCATCTGTTTATTTGCTTCTGTGGGCAGCTGTTTACTTTGGGCAAAAAACCAGCTACAACAACCACTATTACCTGCTGTTGCTCCTGTGCATCTTGTTTATCATAGTTCCGATGAATGTGTACCGATCATTGGATGTAAAACAAGGCAGAGTGACAAAATCCCAAACCGTGCCATTCTGGACCATTTGGATATTTAAAGCCTTGCTGGCAATTGTGTACTTCTACGCCGCACTAGCCAAGCTTTATCCAGATTGGCTCAGCGGAAAGGCGGTAGGCGTATTTTTGTTATCCAAATGCGATTACCCCTTAATTGGGACACTTTGCAGAGATGCAGTGTTGATAAAGGTCATTTCATACGGCGGTATTGTATTCGATTTTCTCGTGATTCCAGCCTTGTGGTATAAACCCACAAGAAAGCTTGCATTCGTAGTCTCCGTATTCTTCCATCTGTTCAACTCCCTCGTTTTTCAGATAGGCATTTTCCCTTATATGATGCTTATTACCAGTGTACTATTCTTTGATCCGGCACAAATTCGGAAGCTGTTTTTCCGAAACGCACTGATGGATGTATCAGATCCAGCAGTTTCGGTATCGCCTCACAATAGAAGGATGTTAAATGCAGGTGTCATCAGCTTCATCTCACTTATGATCATCTTACCCCTTAGGCCCTTTCTGTATCCTGGAAGCTCGCACTGGACAGAAGAAGGGCATCGCCTAAGCTGGCATATGATGCTGCGCAGCAAATCCGGGACGCTCACCTACAAGATTATTGACCCTTCAACAGGAGCAATTACCAATCTAAATCCAAATGATGTTCTGCCACAAAAAATGGCAAGAACCATGGCCACCCGTCCTGATCAGATATGGCAATACGCCCAAAGACTCAAGCAGGAATACATAGATAAAGATATGGCGACTCCTGCCATCTTCGCAATTTCGAGTGTAAGCCTCAACCATAGACCCTGGCGCCCACTTATCGATCCAAATACCAACCTGGCCGAGGTGCCCTGGCACCATATAAAACCCAATAGTTGGGTTCTTCAGAATCCAGACTTGTGGTGAGTTGTTATCACTTTTTGATCGTTATCAAACTGTCTATTAGTAATTATTGCTACCTTTCAAAGTATTAAATATAGCCATTACAACAAGTTAAGATCAATATGGGTGGAGAAGGCAGTATACAATCCATGGTTGAAAGCTACAAGTACAATATGAACTTGTTGCGCAAAACTTCCTTCAGTAAAAAAGCAAGTTTTTCGGAAAGAAGGAAAGAATACGCAAAGCAATATGGGGATGGAAAACTTGAATTCAAGACCAATGACCCCGCTTTGCTGAAAAAAGTTCGCGAACGCGTGCTTTTTCAGCGAAAAATTAAAACCGCTTTCCAGGCAGGTATTTTTATCGCAATTTCCATTGTGGTCTTTGTTTGGATATTGATGCCTTTTGAAAATAAAGGACGATTTTCAACAAGCAAAAGTACATCTGAACAACTTTCGCAAAGTGCCTTCCTCGAAGCGTATCACAAATCAATTTTAGAAGGTGATATTCTTCTGGCTCAGAACGATTGGACCGGAGCACTGTTCGCATACAGCCTTGCTGAAGAACTCAATCCCGGCGATGAGTATGCTGCGCAGAAAATGGCAACCGCCTACATGCATAGGTGTGTGAACGAAAAAGTTAATTGTGAAACAGCCTTAAAAAGATTGAATGCCTTGCTAAAATTGCACCCAAATAATTTGGAACTGCTTGAAATCCGTGGGGCTTATTATTTGTTTATGGATGACTTCCCTGCCGCAAATAAAGATTTGGCTTGCGCAGATTCACTGCGCCAATTGACTTCCCTGGAATAGTCTATAGTAAAACAAACCTTTCTGCTTTTGCACCGTCTATTACCTATGAAAATCGCATCAGCACTACTCCTATTGGTCGGCCTTAACTTCAATGTTGTTGGTCAAACATATTTCCCTCCATTAACTGCTGGCACATGGGCAGCATACATTCCACAAGAACTCGGCTGGTGTCAGGAAAACATTGACACTTTACTTTCATATGCGGAAGCAAGAAATTCCAAATCACTTATCATTTTGGTGGATGGTAAAATAGCCATTGAAGCCTACTTCAACGGGCATTCCCAATCTGACTTTTGGTACTGGGCATCAGCAGGAAAAACGCTCGCGGCCACACTCACCGGAATTGCACAAGAAGAAGGTGAACTCAGCATTGCCGATCCTGTTTCTCAATACATTGGTGAAGGCTGGACAGCATGCGATACCGAAGATGAGTTGCAGCGCACCATTTGGCATCAGCTCACCATGAGCAGCTCTTTCAACAACTCCCCTTTTTTATGGGATTGTACAGAACCTTGGTGTTTTCTTTGCTCTGGTCTTGAAGCGGGTACACAATGGCATTACCACAATGGGGTGTACCGCAAGTTGCATGAAGTACTTGAGAATGCAACAGGTATGAGCATGAGTGGGCTTACGCAGGAGAAGGTAAGCTCTAAAATCGGGATGTTTGGGTTGTGGACAGATGATCAGCTTTTTCTGAGTACCACACGAAGCATGGCCCGGTTTGGATTGCTCGCCTTGAACAACTTTGTGTGGGATGGTGATACAGTCCTGCACGACCAATCATACATTCAAAGTATGGTGACGCCCTCCCAAGAACTCAATAGATCATATGGTTATCTCTGGTGGTTAAATGGTCAGGAAAGCCACTACTTACCAGTGAATCCTGATCTTCTGGATGGTCCAATAATTCCCGATGCGCCCGCTGATTTGTATGCAGGATTGGGTGCAAATGACCAAAAAGTGTATGTAGTGCCTTCACTGAATATGGTAGTGGTGCGCATGGGCGATCAAGCCTATGCCAGCGAGCCTTCTGTTTCTGCTTTTGACAATGAACTGTGGCAGCTAATCTTGAACTTACCTTGTGCTGTAACAGATACCGAGAATCACGATAAATCCAAAGCTGCGCTCCATGTTTTTCCCAATCCTGCATCTGGAAGCATGAAGATTACCGACCCTGCTCAATACAAGTCCATATCGGTACACGACCTTGATGGAAAATTGCTTCTGAACATGACAGGTCAGGCTGCTGCCGATGGTTTTTTTCTGCCCAGAGGGATATACCTTATCAAAGCTGAAAGCCACTTGGGGATTCCCGAAACTGCCAAGATCATTTTTTATTAAAGCTTAATTTCACACATACTTCACATCCGTGCATGCTGCTGTTCTTACCTTGCAGCGGTTTAAATCCATCCTATGAAAAGGTTATTCGCGCTGCTCACACTGGTTTCAATTTCATATTTCATCAAAGGCCAGTCACTCATTCAATCGGGACCCATGAATGGATACAGCGAGATGCGCGAAGCCCTTGTTTGGGTGCAAATGAAAGAAGCAAGTGATGTACAGTTGGTCTACTGGTGGGATAGTATCCCAACCCAAACTTATGTAAGTTCAGTGGTGCGTGCACGCTCAGAAAATGCATACACTGCGCATCTTCTGGCCGACCGCGTGGAGCCGGGAAGGAAATATGGTTACAGAATTCTTGCAAATGGAAAGTCGCAAACTGAAGGGGAAGAAATGTATTTCACAACCCAAACCCTTTGGCAATACCGCATGGACCCTCCAGATTTTACGATCGCAGCGGGAAGCTGTACTTACGTGAATGAGGCTGCTTATGACAGGCCTGGAAAGAAATACGGCGACAATTTTCAAATATTCGAAAAGATAGCGGACGCACAGCCGGATATGATGCTCTGGCTGGGTGACAATACCTACCTGCGCGAAGCAGATTGGTTCACAAAAACTGGAATTATACACCGCTACACCCACACCAGGGCTATACCAGAAATGCAGCGGCTATTGCGCAGCACCCAGAACTATGCCATTTGGGATGACCACGACTTTGGACCCAATGACGCAGACCGGGCTTTTCCACACCGGGATAAGACCCTCGAAGTATTCAAACTATTTTGGGCAAACAATGGCTATGGGGCACATGAATTGGGTGGAATTACGAGTGCTTTTCAGTTCAACGATATTGATTTTTTTCTTCTCGATGACCGATGGCACCGCACCGCATCGGATGTGGTGACCATTCCTGCACAGATTTTTGGAGATGATCAGATTAGCTGGCTCATCGAGCTTCTTAAATACAGCGCTGCACCTTTTAAGATTATCGCCACAGGTGGGCAGGTACTCAATGATGCAAAGGTCTACGAGAACTTTTCCAACTATGAATCAGAGCGGGAAAAGTTGCTGAACCGAATTGCTGATGAAGGCATTAAAGGCGTGATATTTCTCACTGGCGACAGGCACCATGCTGAATTGATAAAAGTAGTGCACAAAGGAATGCTGATGTATGACCTTACCACTTCCCCACTCACATCAGGCATTCATAAATCAGGCGATGAGGGAACCACAAACCGCGTGGAAGGAACCCTCTTTCTAGAGCACAATTTCGCCCTTCTTCACGTCTCGGGCCCACGAAATAAGCGGGAGTTGAAGCTTCAGTTGATGGATAAAGACGGCGAGGAAGTCTGGACCCACACTATTAAAGCTTCTGAATGGTGAGTTGCACAATACTGCCTATATCAGTCTATCGACAAATCAAAATAGACCGGTGATATTTCCCTGACCGTCTATATCTATTTGCTCCGCTGCTGGTATGGCAGGGAGGCCTGGCATGCGCATCACAGTGCCAGAAATTGGAATCACAAATCCGGCACCTGCGGCAATTTCTATATCCCGAATTGTAAGCACAAATTCTTTTGCTCTGTTGAGCATTTTAGGATTGTCAGAAAAGGAATATTGCGTTTTTGCAATGCATACGGGAAGGTGTGAAAGTCCTAACTTTTCAATCTTCGTGAGGACTGCTTTCGCTTCCGCAGAATAATCAACCGATGCTGCTCCGTATATTCGTTTTGCAACGGCCTCAATTTTCTGCACTACGTCCATCCCCAGCCCATATACAGGTGTGAAGGGTTTACTGTTAGAAGATGCCAATTCACTGATGGCTTCTGCAAGATTGGTGCCTCCCTTGCCTCCCTTCGCCCAATAATCAACGGGATATGCATCAACGCCAAGCGCTTTGCATCCAGCAACCACTGCAGCCACTTCGTCGTCTGTATCAGCGGTAAAGCGGTTTATTGCAACCAATGCTGGCACACCATATACCTTCGAATTATCAATATGCCTAGCCAGGTTGTCCATGCCCCTCACCACTGCACCCACATTTGTCTTATTAAGGTTGGCCGCAAGCACCCCTCCATGGTACTTCAATGCACGTATGGTTGCTACAATAACCATTGCTGAAGGCGAAATACCAGCTCCACGACATTTAATATCAAGAAACTTCTCTGCGCCAAGGTCCGACCCGAAGCCTGCTTCAGTAACGGTGTATTTGGCCAAGCTCATTGCCATCTTGGTTGCAATGACTGAGTTTGTGCCTTGTGCAATATTTGCAAATGGTCCACCGTGAATAATGGCTGCATTTCCCGCCAGGGTTTGAACAAGGTTTGGCTTAATGGCATCCTTTAGGAGTGCCGCCATAGCACCTTGGGCGTTGAGCTCTGAAGCCAGTACCTGGCTTTTGTCATGTCTGAATCCAACAATGATGCGCCCAAACCTGGCTTTCAGGTCATCAATGTCATTGGAAAGACAAAGAATGGCCATGATCTCAGAAGCTGCGGTAATATTAAATCCAGCTTCTCTGGGTATGCCGCTCCCAGTGCCGCCCAAACCAGTAACTATCTCGCGCAGGCTTCGGTCGTTCATATCCATCACCCTTTTCCATAACACGGTGCGGGGATCTATACCAAGGCTTCTTTCCTTGCTCTGTATATTGTTGTCGATTAATGCGGCTAGCAGGTTATTGGACTTCTCGATGGCGTGAAAATCTCCTGTGAAATGCAGATTTATATCTTCCATAGGAATCACCTGACTATAGCCCCCACCGGTGGCGCCACCTTTCATCCCAAACACAGGACCTAAGGATGGCTCTCGCAAGGCGAGTATTGTGTTTTCGCCAATTTCATTCATGGCATCACACAAGCCAATAGAGACTGTGGTCTTTCCTTCACCTGCTGGTGTGGGAGTCATGGCCGTAACGAGAATGAGTTTTCCGGAAGGCCTTGCTGCCGGGTCTTGATTTAGTTTGGCCTTGTAGTTTCCATATTGCTCCATGCGGTCGGGTTCAATCCCAACCTTTTTTGCAATCTGTTCGATGTGTTTTGGGCTGGCATTTCTGGCACTGTCTTGATCGGTCATAATGAATGGGTGGTGCGTGCGAAGATAGGATTTTGAGGTATCCAAAATAAGAAGTTGCTTCCGCAATCAGTCACAGTGCTTGGATTTCTGAGATTTTAAGCAACATCTTGCAATTTCTGCAAGATGTGATCTAAAGCACTGATTAAAATAAAGTTACCATGAATGTTCGGGGCAATTCATGAAATAACTACATTTCGGCACATGAAATCTCTCATTCTACAAAGGCATGCCAAGTCTAGTTGGGATCATCCCGACTTAAATGACTTTGACAGGCCCCTCAATCAGCGAGGACTAAGGGATGCTCTTGAAATGGGAAAACGAATGGGCAGAAAAGGTGAGCGTCCCGACCTGTATGTTAGCAGTCCTGCAAATAGGGCGATTACCACAGCGCGAATCATCGGCAAAGAATTGAAATACCCATTGGAAAAAATTGTGTTGAATCAGGCCATTTATATGGCAGGTGTCCGCACGTTGCTGACTATTGTAAACACCCTGGATGATGATAATAACACTGTAATTTTATTCGGTCACAACCCAGGGTTTACCGAATTTGCAGAATACCTTTCGGATGAGCGTTTCGGCAATGTGCCGACTTCAGGGCAAGTAAAAATTACTTTTGAAGCTGAGAGCTGGGCGCTTATTTCTGCTGGGTTGGGTATAGTTGAGTGGTTCGATTTTCCGAAGAATACACTGAAATGAATCCATGGTGTTCAATGTAATCGTTTCCCTATTAACCATCTGCATTGCTTTGCAGGCATGGGGCCAAGCAGAACGCACTGCACCTGTAAAAGTATGTACAGATGATATAGTGAGATTCTGGGATGCGTATGATAGGCTATCTCAAGCCCCAACAAAGGAAGACAGCATAGGGATATTTCAAACATACTACCTCGACAAAGCATCAGAGGGGTTCAAGAAGTTTATAAAAGTTCGTGATCTCACAGCGGAGCGGTATGTGCACGTTGTGCAGGTATGCCCTGAATTTTGGGAATCCATCAGGACGGCTACGTTGGAAATAGGTGAATATATTCCCGCCATTACAGCCCAATTTGATAAATACAAAGCTGCTTTTGATGATTTCGAAGAGCCTAAATTGTGTTTTGCAATTGGGGTTCTCTCCACAGGAGGTACTGTAACAGGTAACTGGCTCTTACTTGGCACTGAAATGATGGTAGCAGATAGCACTACCCGCAATGAAATGTTGAACCCCTGGCTACGGAATATAATGGGTGTAGAACCCCAGGTACTGGAATTTGTAGCGCATGAAACCGTTCATATTCAGCAACGGTATGGGCCGGGAATGGTCTGGGCATATTTGAATAGGCGATTGCTTGCTATGAGCATCATAGAAGGCGCAGCAGATTTTGTGGCTGAGTTGGTGACGGGAAGTACCATCAATAAGCAAGTGCATGAATATGGGAACGCGCATGAAGCTGAGCTAAAAACAGATTTTGCATCCGTATTGTACTCTAATGATATTCAGGATTGGCTATACAACGGGGGTAAGTCCAAAACAGGGCAGGCAGACCTTGGTTACTTCATAGGATACAAAATATGTGAGCGTTATTATGAGCAGAGTGATAATAAACGAAAAGCCCTTCGCACCATCGTAAAAACCAATAATTATAAGCGATTGATGAAGAGAAGTGGCTATTTTGAGAACCACAAGGAATACCAATGATATTCGAACTATTCTCTGGCCAAGTCATGCACTTCAACAATGTACACCATGGTGGTGAAAGGTTGAACAATTCCTGCTCCACTCCCACGTTCTCCATAAGCCAGCCAGGATGGTATGATTACTTCGGCAATTTCACCCTTGTGGAGGCGCTCCAGCACCGCTTCAATTCCAGGAAGAACCTGGTTCTCCTGCCCTACCACAAATCGAAGAAGACCACTGCCCATGCGTGAATCATCTACAGCTCTGCCATATAGTGTCCTTCCACTGTAGTGTAAGGCTACTTCAAGTCCTTCACGAACCTGAGATGTATCGCCTTCAGAGATGGTTCTATACCAAATTCCACTGTGCTCGCTAAATCTTCCAGAAATGGTGTCGTTGCGTATGAGCGAATCGAGGCTTAGCAATTCTAACATACGGGCATCCCGTAGCATAGATAGGGTGCGGATTTTTAAGAGCCTGATGTTGTACTGTAAAGAATCCGCACCGTTTATACCAGGAAATCCGCTTTGAGATGCGCAGATATACGATAGGCTATCAGATACAAACCTGTTCCTTAGAAATTTCCATATTTCACTATCATCGGGGACAAAGCTGCCGGAGTAATGGCTTGCAATAGTATCGCCATAAGGATGCGACAGTGCTGAGATGTGCATGATAACGAGCCCAGCTGAATCAAGTCTTTCGGTCTGTTCGTCAAAAGCGAGAAGTTTCCATTTGCTACCATCGGGAAGGGTTGTGAAATCAGGCGAAGGTGCGCAGGCAGAAATAAATAACAGAATGGCTATGCTAGTATACCGAAAGCAGGCGCAAGTCATAATATAAAGCCGCATTAGGAGGTATTGTTGGAGCATTTCCGGTAAGGCCATAAGCCAAATAGGAAGGAATTACGAAGCGCGCACTGTCGCCTTCTTTCAATAAAGTAATAGCCTCGTGCAATCCACTCACAGCATCTGACTCACCAATACGAAACTGAAAAGGGGCAGATTCTTTGGCTGAAGCCACAAGACTGCTGTCCAGAAGGTAAGCCTCGTAGGCAATGGTGGCCAGCTGACCGCTCTTGGCACTGTCGCCCGTGCCATGTCCGTATACGATATACCTAATGCCTGTAGCTGATGATTGCATGTTCATTCCCGATCGCTTTACGAAATCGTCTATAATCCCTCTCTCGGTTCCCACCTTTCGTTTGTTGGCTTCAATGAGCTGTTCAGTGGTGTACTCTGTGGAATTGTTCACAGCGGGTCTGTGCCTGCACCCCACACTTCCAACCAAAACAATGAAAATAGTAATTATTGAAAGTCTCATACTGCTGCAGATATTTCTAAGGCCATGTTTTTAGCGATGTCTTCAAATTCTTTGATTACATGTGCAAGACTGCTGTGGCTTCTGCCACCCGCTGCATTTATATGGCCGCCACCGTTGAAATGTGTCCGCGCCAATTGGTTCACATCCATTTTGCCATGGCTGCGCAATGAAATTTTTATCAAGCCATCTCCTTCCGTAAACAGTGCCGCAAGATGCACCCCTTTGATTGCCAAAGCCTGATTTACCAATCCTTCTGTATATCCTTTTCTATTATTAAAACGCTTCAGCTCCGCATCGCTCAGAGAGATGTAGGCTGTGGCTGCTTCAGGAATCACCACGAGCTTTTCTGAAAGCGCATATCCTCGAAGCCGGGTCATGTCTTCGGTGTTGCTGTCGAACAGTTGCATGTGAATATCCGCGTGGTTCAAGCCTTTCTCCATCAGTGCTGCTCCTATGCGCATCACTTCGGGGGTTACAGAAGGAAAGCGGAAAGAACCTGTATCTGTAACTATACCGGCATATAAGCCAGTGGCTATGTCAATGTCAATAAGGCTTTCGTAACCCATTTGAAGCACAAGCCTGTAAATGAGTTCTGCAGTGCTACACGCCTTGTCGTTTGTGTAGTAATATTTGGCGAAAGCAGTGGGAAATCTGTGGTGGTCAATCACCACAATTGGAGCTTCAGACTTGGAAACTGGTCCTTCAACAAGGCTCATTCTATCAATGGCATTGAAGTCCAGGCAAAATATGATTTGTGCTTCGGCAATGGCCTTGGTGCCTTTCTCTTCATTCTTATCGAAAATGATGATATGATCAGCTCCCGGCATCCACTTGAGGAAATCAGCAAAAGCGTCAGGTGCGATGATACTTGTATTCAGACCTAGTTTTTGTAAGATGAGACTCCATGCAAGTGAAGAACCCACTGCATCTCCATCAGGACCCTGATGCATAATGATTACAGCCTTTTTAGACTGTTTCAAGAGCGACTTTATTTCAGCACTGTGGTCCGTTATCATCCCGCAAATGTAGCATTTCTTGGTTCCTTGTGCGGATGAAGAAATTGATTCAACCAAGGAACTACAATCCTCTTTTCACAGTTAGAAAACTTACTTTTGCAAAAAAACTTACCATGAAATTCTTTATAGATACTGCAAACCTTGGTCAGATTCGTGAAGCCCAGGACCTGGGTGTACTTGATGGGGTTACTACAAACCCATCGCTGATGGCCAAAGAAGGTATAAGCGGTGAAGCGAAAGTGATACAGCATTATCTGGATATATGCGAGATTGTACCAGGACCTGTAAGTGCCGAAGTGATCTCTACGGACTATGCAGGAATGATCTCCGAAGGCGATAAACTCGCATCGCTTCACAAGAATATTGTGGTAAAAATCCCGATGATAAAGGATGGGATAAAGGCCCTGAGATATTTCTCCGATAAGGGAATTAAAACCAATTGCACATTGATTTTTTCTGCTGGTCAGGCGCTGCTTGCGGCAAAGGCAGGAGCTACTTATGTGTCCCCTTTTATAGGGAGGCTCGATGACATTTCTACAAACGGTGTGGAGCTCATAGAACAGATCAGGTTGATTTATGACAATTATGCCTACGACACGCAAATACTCGCAGCTTCGGTTCGCCATACCATGCACATCATTCAGTGTGCAGAAGTAGGTGCTGATGTAATGACGGGGCCGCTCAGCGCTATTTTGGGATTGTTAAAACATCCACTCACCGATAGTGGCTTGGCTCAGTTTCTCGCGGACCACAAAAAGGCCAGTGAAGTGAAGGTATAGCGTTTGCAGGATTTTGATTTGGTGATCGACAATTTATCGCCTTTCAACTTCCCATCCGCAAAATCTCAACCAGTCTTGAACCTGTTCTGAATCTTCTTCAGAAATGTCCAGGATAAAATCGAAATAATCTCTTCCGGTGGTTGGCTTAATGTAGGCCATTGGCAATTTTCTTCGAAGCTGCTGCCTCACTCTTTCGGTGTTGGCAAGCAATGGTTGGGCATTTATTCTTATTACACACATGGCATACTGAAATTGGTTGTAGCTAATTTACGGCCCGCATTTGTCATTGTCAAGATACACCTTTCAATGGGTAAGATATCAACGTGTGACCGTGGGTAAATTGCAGTGGACTTTGGCGTGGCATAGTCGTAAATTCGCGGATGCGTTCAATTAAAATTTGGTGCTTTGCGTTGTTACTGTCCGCTTTCACTCCGGCATATGCGCAGGATATAGAGCAAAGAATCGAAACCATCAATGCTGAGATGCAGGCCCATCAGCTCGCGCTTCAGGGCCTTTCAAGAAAATCAGATTCGTTGAAGCTTCAGTATGTTCAGGAGAAGTTATCAACCATGGGCTTTCCTTCAGAAGATGAGATTGTGCACCACAGCGCATTCGCACTGGCTTACGATGAAGAACATGAACAGGCACGCTGGGTGGCGCATATGATACTACCCGATGTGAAAGAAGGAAGTGCCGGAAGGACGAATGATTTCAGGACAGACCCATTGGTTGCTACAGGCACTGCCGTAGACCTTGATTATTTCGTGCAAACCACAGATGCCGAAGGTAAAAAAGTGTATGATAGTTTTGGTTTCGACAGAGGGCACTTGGCACCCAGTGCTGATTTCAGATGGAATGAAGCTGCGCTCTCAGAAAGTTACTTTTATTCCAATTTGTCTCCGCAGCTACCGGAATTCAATAGAGAATCCTGGGCAGCGGTAGAAGACCTTATTAGGGAATATGTGGTGCGCACAGGCCATGAAGTGTATGTTGTAACGGGGCCTGTACTGCATGCTTCTCTCCCAAAAATGGAGCGCAGTCCCAACAAGGTTTCAGTTCCAGCCTATTTCTTCAAAGTAGCAATTGACCTAGAATCACTGAATTCTATTGGCTTTTATATGCCAAACCAGAAATGCACGCTTCCCACCGAAAACTATGTCAAGACAATTGATGAAATAGAAAGCCTTACCGGATTAAACTTTTTTCCTTCGCTTAGTACCAATGAAGCTGATTTGTTAGAAGGCAAAGTAAGCCTAGGTCCGTGGCTTCCAGCCGACGATAAACTGAACGTAAAGATGCTCGAGGCTGCTGATTTGGAACCCGGGCAATTTAATACGCTACAAGCTTATGAATGGGTTGATACAGGTAAGAAAGTATCGATCTGCGGCACTGTAGTAAGCACCTTTAAATCGTCAAAAGGCAATGTCTTTATTAATTTGGACCGCAGGTTTCCGAATGCTGTATTCACGGTCAACATGTGGTCATCCGATCTGAAAAACTTTAGTTTTGCCCCTGAAAAGGAGCTTGCTGACAAAAGAATATGCATAAATGGCGAAGTATTGCTCAGAGATGGTATTCCACAAATCAACTGTACTTCCGAAAAGCAGATATTCTTTCTGAACGAGTTGTGAATTGAAGTTCGCAAGTTGGTTTTTTCGATTCCATTTCTACCATCTGGATTATGGTAATCCGTAAACTTACCGCTAACTCTATTTGATGCTCTACCTTTCCAATAAAATATTTCTTTATTTTATTTTGTAAATCAGTCAGTACGGGTGAGTTTTACAGCTATTTTCGGCTGTAAAATTTGTGCCGAGAACCGAAGCCATATCACACTATAATTACGAACTGCTCGATACAATTTCCAACTCCTTCGTCATAGAAAATAAGTTCGGGTTTCCTCCTTTTTTACCTTACAAGTCAGTTCGATTTAAACATAGTCAGGAATCAAAATGTCTGTTCGGGTGCAGTGGCATGTTTTCAGAAAATTACATTTCATATTGAAATTTTCTATAAAAGATAGAATGCTACTCCCAAGTTTTCAAAAAAGTTATTAGATCATAACATACTTTGCATAAAGTTTTTATACATTTAAGCACATCATCATAAACTAATCTCTGAAAAACTGATCGCATGAACACATCTCGAAACCCCCGCGAGTCTGTGTACGCCGATGTGAATCGCTGCAGACCGCTTCAAAGCCACGAACCAGATGCCAATTACTCCAGGGTAAAGCATGAACTTATACAGCGCAACTGGTTTGAAGTACGTGATAAGCTAAAGTCCAGATTCCCCATCCTATCTGAAGCTGATGTTGAGTTTGAGCCAGGAAAGAAATCTGAAATGATGCGAAATATCGAAGAGAAGTTGGAAATGTCTCCATCTGAACTCCAGCGCATCATCTCTGCCTTGTGAGTTTTATTTTTTCATCCACAGTTCAATTTGCATTGATTCATCCTGAAAAATAAGGGTGAAATATTCGCTCAGTTTTGCGGATGTTGCCAGCGTCTCACTGTCCGAGATTTGCTTGTTGAATCCATACCGCAATACATAATCTAACTTCGCTCCCGTCTCTGATTCGTACTTCCTCCAATGGAAGGAAGGGGTCTTCGAATATCCAAAATTTCCAAGTCGGTCTCCAGGGTCCATATTTTCTTTCCACGCAAGTGGGAACGCAGTTTTTGATGCTTCGTAATTGTCCAGTACTACAATCTTCTTGTAGGCACCCGCATATAGACCTATATTATAGTCCAGCCAGTGATGTGAGTAATTCAGTGGAAGTAGCGTCTTACCCGGTTCTATATAATCATTCACAGCACTCACTGCAGCCACGTGGTCGCTCAATTTGCTCATAGTTTTGTAGTGATAGCGCACAAGTGAAACGCTCAAGATACCTGCGAGCAATACTATGACTGCTGCCATGGGACCATTGCCAGAAACCAGACCAACAGACATGGAAGCAAAAATGTAAATGAAAAGCATGATTCTTACAGATATAAAACCACCAGTGGCCATAGAGTCAGGAACAACGAAATAGACAAGCAGCAGCAAAAGGCAGGTGCTAATCTGAATACGAACAGATTTCAATTTTTTAAATGATACCAATAGTGGGATAAAGCAAGCGAGAAGGATGAGCTGAAAGATGGCCACATACACACGTTCATCCTGGTGAATGGTGATAAGTGTGGTTCCAGAGTATAAATTGTACGCATGGCTTATAAAATCAGGAAATGTTCCCGAATCCTGGGCTGGTGCGGTGAGAATATATATGAGCACGAAGACTACAGAAGGCAATGAAATGAGCGCCACTAAGAAAAGTCTCCTGAACTCCAATGCACCTCGATCCAAGGCATAGAACATCTCCGCCAGAGCAATGTACATCAAGGCAATAAGCAAGGGTACAACGTGACAAATTGTAAGGGCAAGCAGGGCAACGACCGCAATCCAAACGCGGTATGAATGATTATGAAAATAACCCCTGTGCCACATACCAATGATGAAAAACATAAGTCCAAGAGCGAGTGAAAAACTTTGAAAACCTATGTAAAAGCAGAAATGGTGTGCCAAGATCAACCCAAACCATGATACCCACTTTCGGCTGCTATCTATGCTGTACACCATATAGCGGAAGCCAACCACGAACCCGAAGAGTATGGTAGCATAGAGCAGTTTTTCTGCCATTGCAGGACCAAATAGTGCAATACCAATAGTTAGAAACAGGTGCCCACCAAGGTTTGGTATGAGCCACTCCCTTATGTAAAAGAATTGAGAAGCGATACCTTCTGGTTCAGAAATGATTTGGGAGATAAGGTGTGCATTGTACAAGTGTGCCGGGCCATCACCCGTGAGAAAGTATCCAACACCAAGCACAGGTAGCAGGTTGAACAAGGCGAGCGACCAGAATGCGATAGGTTCCCACTTTTCGAAATACTTGAAAAACACGAAATTCCTATGTCCGCTCATACTTCAGGCTTGATAAACTAGAAAAAGGAGAGCCCAGAGCATAAAAAAACCATGTGGATATGAGCATTTCAAAGGGCACCATTCTTAATTTCATCAACTACATCCGGATCAAGCAAGGTGGAAGTATCTCCCAGGTTACTCGTGTCACCTTCAGCAATTTTCCGGAGAATTCTTCGCATAATCTTACCACTTCTGGTCTTGGGTAGCCCACTCACAAATTGAATTTTATCTGGCTTGGCGATCTTACCAATCTGTGCAACCACTGCTTCAACAATCTCTGCCCTCAACTTGTCTGGGTTGTCGGGCTTCATTTTGGTAATTACATATGCATAAATGCCCTGACCTTTAATGTCATGAGGGTATCCCACAACAGCACTCTCGGCTACAACGTGATCGTTTGAGTTTATGGCATTCTCTATCTCAGCAGTGCCAAACCTGTGTCCTGAAACATTGATTACATCGTCCACACGCCCTATGATGCGGTACATTCCATTCTCATCTCGCCTGGCCCCATCGCCGGTAAAGTAATAGCCTTTGTAGGAGCTGAAGTATGTGAGCTTGCATCGCTCATGGTCGCCATAGGTAGTGCGTAGCATCCCTGGCCACGGGAATTTAATTGCCAAAAATCCTTCCTGTCCATTTCCCTTGATTTCTTGTCCTTCCAGATTGAGCAAAACCGGCTGAACCCCTGGCAAGGGATACCCAGCATGTGCGGGCTTCATTGGGCTGAAGGCACCAATTCCGGAAATCATGATTCCTCCTGTCTCCGTTTGCCACCATGTGTCTACTATCGGGCATTTTCCTTTGCCTACATGTATGTGGTACCACTCCCAGGCTTCTTCGTTTATTGGCTCTCCAACTGAGCCTAGCAATTTGAGACTGTACAGTCCATAGCTGAGCACATGGTCTTCGCCAGCCGCCATGAGGGAGCGAATTGCAGTGGGTGCTGTATAAAACTGGTTTACACCATGCTTATCGCATACCTGCCAGAACCGGCCCGGGCTTGGATATGATGGAACGCCTTCGAACATGAGGGTTGTAGAGCCATTGAGCAAGGGTCCATACAGTATATAGCTATGGCCAGTAACCCACCCGATATCTGCCGTGCACCAGTACACATCACTCTCAGCCGTTTGAAACACATTGGCAAATGAATATCCTGCATATACCATATACCCTCCACAGGTATGTACCACCCCTTTTGGTTTGCCTGTGCTACCCGAAGTGTATAAAATGAAAAGTACATCTTCAGCATCCATGGGTTCAGCAGGGCAATGGGCGGTTACCCTGTCTATCTCTTCATGTATCCAGAAATCGCGTCCTTTTTGCATGGGCACTCCCCATTGCGTGCGCTCTGCAACAAGCACTGTGGTCACCGAAGGGCATGTTTTGAGCGCTTCGTTTACCACAGCTTTCACCGGTATTTCCTTGCTGCCCCGGAAGAGTCCATCGGAGGTGATAACCAATTTGCATGTAGAATCATTAATTCTATCGGCGAGTGCGCTTGCCGAAAACCCTGCGAAAACAACATTGTGAATGGCGCCTATACGCGCACAAGCCAATACTGAAATGGCCAATTCTGGAATCATAGGAAGGTATAATGCCACCCTGTCACCTTTGGTGACTCCCTTGGCTTTCAATACATTGGCAAACTGGCACACTTTCGTATGCAATTCGCGGTAAGTAAGCCTTACGAAGCGTTCTTTTGGGTCATTTGGTTCCCATATGAGTGCAAGCTTATTGCCTCTTGTCTGCAGGTGCCGGTCCAGGCAGTTTTCGGTAATATTGAGTTTACCGTTTATGAACCACTTTACCGAAGGCGTTTCGAATTCCCATTCGAGGGTTTTGGTCCAGGGTTTTATCCATTGAAAGTGTGAGGCTATGCCCGCCCAGAAATCTTCTGGATTCTCCACACTTTCCTTGTACTTGAGTTGATAATCTTCGTAGCTGGATATTTTAAATTCCATGGGATGTATTGCTTACACAGTTAAGGCGTAAATATACCCATTGAAATATTGATCTGACAGGAATAGGAAAACTACCGTTTTGCTAGTCTACAAAGGTGAAGGCTTTGCCCGATTTACCTGCCCTCCCTGTGCGACCTATACGGTGCACATAGCTGTCGTAGGTTCTGGGCACCTGGTAGTTGATTACGTGTGTCACATCGCTCACGTCAATGCCGCGTGCGGCAACATCGGTGGCTACCAAGACTTGAATATGTCCGGATTTAAATTTCTCAAGTGCGTTTTGACGGGAGTTTTGTGATTTGTCCCCGTGTATTTGTTCAGCATGTACACCTGCCTTCTTAAGCATTACTGTGAGGCGGCTCACACCACGTTTGGTTTCAGCAAATAGCAATACCTTATCAAATTCGGGGTGTGAGAGCATTTCTAAAAGCACTTTGAACTTATTCTGGTCCTCTCCTATGCGAACAGTTTGCTGATCAATATGGTCGCCTGTTGCTTCTCCAGTACTCACCTTCACTTCTACCGGATTGTGCAGCAATCCATCAATCAACTTCTTTTGGTTCTTATCTACAGTGGCTGAGAACAGCAGGGTTTGTTTGCGCCCGGTCATCATTTTGGTGATTCGGTTTACATCCGGCGCAAAACCCATGTCCAGCATTCGGTCAAATTCATCCAGGATAAGCACGTTAAAACTTCCCAGCTTAAGTGCCCCGCGGTTCGCAAGATCCAGCAAGCGGCCAGGAGTACCTACTATAAGATTCATAGGTCTGCGCAATGTGCTCAGATCTCTTTCTAAATTGGTACCTCCAATGAAGCATGCGGCATCGAAGCGCATACTTTCCGTGAGGCTTTTGAACTCTTCGTGCACTTGCAGAGCCAACTCTCGGGTAGGAACTAAAACAAGGGTCTTTAGGCTTTGGCCCAATGACATACGCTCAATGAGCGGCAACAAGAAAGCTGCGGTTTTACCTGTTCCCGTTTGTGCAATCCCCATTATATCCCGGCCTTCAAGAAGGGGCTTTATGGTTTCCAATTGAATGGGTGTAGGATGCGAATAACCCTTCTTGCGAAGCAATTCCTGCAGTCGGGCTGAGAGTGGCAATTCGGTAAAAAGTACCTCTGACCTGTCTTGCTCATTTTCAAGCGGCATCGCTGCTTTAGTGAGGAGCTTCACATCCATGGTTTTCACCACTTTGGCCTTGCCCGTAGGGGCATTTGGCTTTGGTCTTTGTCGTCGATTGGTATTGCCGGAAGTCTGGCTTTTTGATTGACCTTCTCTTGGTGGTCTGGAATTTCTATTGTTTCTCAATTATTGATCAGGGTTGGTTTAGCTACGCGCACAGGCACTGCTTCTAATTGCGATGGACTTGCATCATTCATTCTACCTAGCGCTCTCAACATTCTGCCGTGGTTCCAAATGGCAGAAAAAAAGCTCTTCTCCATGTTGTACTGTATCCCAAATTCATCGGCGGTGGCCGAAACGATCGCACTAATTTTGCGGTAGTGTACATGGCTGATACCTTGAAACAGGTGGTGCTCAACCTGGAAGTTTAATCCTCCTACAAGCCATGAAAACCACTTGCTGGTAGGCGAAAAATTGGATGTGGTGAGCAGCTGATGTACTGCCCAGTTATTCTCCATCGAACCTTCTTCATCTGGCAGGGGATATTCGCAGGTTTCGAGAATGTGGGCGCACTGAAATACCACCGACATGATAAAGCCTGTAACAAGGTGCATAAAGACAAATCCTGTAATCGTAAGCCAAATAGGCACTGGAAGCAAGGCGAGAGGGAGTACCAGGAATATGGAGAAGTAAATTACCTTCCAGGCAATGGCATCAATCAATAATTTCCTGAAATCCTCCTTCGTCTTTATCACTCCCATCGCTCTGAACTGCCATAAGTTTGTGAAATCTGTAAGGAAAGTTCTAAACAAAGTCATAAGCGAATACAGAAACCATGCATAAATGTGCTGGAATTTGTGAACTTTTCTTCTTTTCTGATGAGGCGAAAACCTCAAAAGTGGCGGACCGTCAATATCCAGGTCAGCACCTTCTATATTGGTGTAAGCATGGTGAAGCACATTGTGCTGTAAATGCCAGGAAGGGGCGTGTCCTCCTATGATATTCATGGAGAGACCCATAAGTTTATTTGCACGCGGACTCGCAAATGATGCATTGTGCATGGCATCATGCATAATATTCGCTCCAATTCCAGCGGCACCAAGGCCTACAAGGCCCCAAAGCGCAATATGAACCCAATAACTCACGTCTCCCAGTATGAAAAGTGCTGCGAAAGGGAGAAAGTAAAGACTAAACATTACCACCATCTTGATGAAAATGTTGGTATTCGCATGTTTTGAAATGCCGTTGTCTGTGAAATAATCATTTACCCGACGGCGAAGGGTGGAAATGAAGTCTTTGTCCTTTTTGGTAGGAAATCTGAATTTAGTCAGTTCACTCATGTAATAATCTTAAAGTTAACGCAATCAATCATTGTGCTGATAGAAATGGTTGTTACCATAACTATTAGCTTTAACAGCTCAGTGCCCTTCTTGTTAATTATTCGTTGATTTAGCGCACCGAAAACCGTGTGTTGATTTAAAAGTAATTGACAACCAATTAGTTGAAATTCGTTTTATCAGAAACTGATTGCTCTAAATATGATAACCTTTAAACCTATACCTCGTTTGGCGCGACAAAGGTACACTTAATATACTGTGATCCTTTAATTAAGACCCGAGATCGAATCAACCGGGTTATTAACACGCGTCAACGGTTCTTCCCGCATAACAATCAACGCGTGCTCAAATCCGCGTGCATAGAACATTGATCTTTTTCATTCGCTGTTTCAAAATAGTACATTCGCACTTGTGAAAATACTTATGGTTTGTCTAGGTAATATATGCCGCAGCCCAATGGCAGAAGGAGTATTAAGGCATAAGATTGCCCTGTCAGGAAAAGATGCAATCATCGACTCCGCCGGCACGAGCAATTATCACATCGGCCAAAGTCCCGACCATAGGGCTGTGCTGAATATGAAAAAGAATGGGATCAACATAAGCAACCTGAAAGCAAGGCAACTCAAGAAATCGGACCTTGACCATTTCGACATGATTTATGTAATGGACCGTATGAACCTGAAGAATACATTGGCGTTGGCCGATACGGCTATACAGATGAATAAAGTAAAACTGATATTGGATGAGCTTGGTGCAGGAATTGAACGTGAAGTACCCGATCCGTATTTTGGTGGTGATGAAGGGTTTCAGCAGGTATTCGAAATGCTGGACCAAGCCTGCGATAAAATTATAGCGCGCATCGATGGCTAAAGGCACCCTATACCTTATTCCCACCACATTGGGTGATGGGTCTGCTACGGAAGTTATACCCGAAGGCGTGCTAAACATCTCGCGCAAGCTGACCTATTTTATTGCTGAAAGCGACCGCACTGCACGCAGGTATCTTAAATCCATACACACAGAAATCCCACTGAACGATCTCGTGTTCAGCACCCTTGATAAACATACCCCCGAAGATGTGTTGGATACTATGCTCTCACCATTGAAAGCTGGCACTGATGTAGGTCTTATTTCAGAAGCGGGCCTACCTGCTATTGCCGACCCAGGTGCTTCCATAGTATCTCGATGCCACCGCGCTGGCATCAGGGTAGTGCCACTGAGTGGGCCTTCAAGCATACTCTTAGGTCTTATAGCTTCGGGCTTCAACGGCCAATCCTTTACTTTTCATGGATACCTTCCTGTAGATGCAGCGGAGAGAATCCGAAAGATTAAGGTATTGGAGCGAGATGTGCAACAAAGTGGGGTTACCCAAATTTTTATGGAAACCCCTTTCCGAAACCAGAAACTGCTGGAAGCGGTATTGTCAGCCTGCAGAGAAGACACACTGCTTTGTATTGCCAAAGAAATAAGCCTTGCGGGAGAGTTCATTGGCTCCAAAACCATTGGGCAATGGAAGAAACAGCAACCCAACCTTCACAAAATACCTGCGGTGTTTATGCTCGGACTTTGGCAATAGCCCTTGATGAGGGTATTGCGTACTTTCGCCGATCAAATGAAAAGCATGAATTATAATAGGCTAAAGCTTAAATCAGGCAAACAGGAGAGTATAAACAGACGCCATCCCTGGATTTTTTCGGGCGCCTTGCAGCCGGACCATGCACCCTTGAAAGAAGGACAAAAAGTTTTTGTTGCAGACCCAAAGGGCATTGTAGTTGCTACCGGACACTATGGTGGTGGTAGTATTGCAGTGCGTGTGTTGTCTTTCGACGAAAGTGTAATTGACCAATCCTTTTATGAAAAAGCAATTGGCAATGCGCTCCACTTAAGAGCCTGTCTCAATCTCTACGGATCGACAGTCACCAACGCGTACAGACTTATACATGGAGAAGGCGACGGACTGCCGGGCCTTGTAATAGATATTTACAGCAAAGTGGCTGTGGTGCAAACCCACAGCGCCGGCATGGCCGCTGATGCACCCTTGATTGAAGCCGCATTGAGAAGTTGTTATGAGGGATATTTGGAGCATGTGATTTTAAAATCAGCCGAGGGCAAAGGACAGCTTGTGCTCGGTGAAGGACAGCCCGCAGAAACAACAATTCTGGAAAACGAACTTCTCTTTAAAGCCAATTGGGCCACAGGCCAAAAGACCGGGTTCTTTCTGGACCAGCGAGAGAACCGCGCCCTCATTTCACATTACGCCAAGGATCGAAGGGTGCTAAATGCCTTTTGTTACAGCGGAGGGTTTTCCGTGTACGCCATGAAAGCCGGAGCGGCCCACGTACACTCTTTGGATAGCAGTGAGAAGGCGCTGGACCTGCTTGAAGTACACCTTCAGCTCAACGCACTCACCACAGCTCCGCATGAGAGTATAAAGGCCGATGCCCTGACCTATCTCGCTTCAGATGAAGCGAAGCATGCAGCGTATGATCTCATTGTGCTCGATCCACCTGCCTTCGCCAAGCACCGCTCGGCGCGACATGCTGCAGTGCAGGCGTACAAAAGAATAAACGCAAGGGCCATGCAAATCATTGAGCCAGGAGGAATCATCTTTACCTTCAGTTGCTCACAAGTGGTAACCCCCGATTTATTTAACCACACCATTGCCGCTGCTGCCATAGAAAGTGGGCGAAATGTGCGCATACTTCACCACCTTCATCAGCCAGCCGACCACCCCGTGAGTATTTATCACCCGGAAGGAGAATACCTAAAAGGACTTGTTTTGGCGATAGATTAAAGTACCGTAAACGCTCCAGTGGTAATTGTACATTTTCTAATTTCAATTGAATCAAGGATACTACTTCGCTGATCGTGAATTTCAATCAAAACTGTGAACCTAGTTCAGATTACCCTAGAGCTTCATTAATCATATCTTCGCCTTAAAATTGGTTGTATAATGAGATTGGTTTTCATGGGAACACCACACTTTGCAGTGCCATCTCTGGAAGTACTGGCCAAGGCGCATGATGTAGTTGCCGTGGTCACTGCTACCGACAAGCCTGCAGGCCGCGGACAGAAATTGTTGCAATCGCCGGTGAAAGACGCAGCACTGAAGCTCAATATTCCGGTGTTGCAGCCTGAAAAGCTGCGCAATGAAGGGTTTCTCGAAGCGCTCGCTGAAGCAAATGCTGATTTATTTGTGGTGGTGGCTTTTCGTATGTTACCTGAGCAGGTATGGACCATGCCACCCAGGGGCACCATAAACCTGCACGCTTCACTCCTGCCCCAATACCGGGGAGCAGCACCCATCAACAGGGCTATTATGAATGGTGAAACATCTACTGGACTCACCACTTTTTTTATCGAGCAGGAAATAGATACTGGGAAAATCATTGCTTCAGTGCCTTTGGATATAGGTGAGGATGAAACAGCCGGGTCACTTCACGACCGCATGATGGTGGCTGGGGCCTCCCTGCTATTGCACACAGTGAATTTGATTGAATCAAATACCGCATCCACCTCGGCGCAAAGACAAATCATAGATGGCTCTACCATTAAGGCCGCACATAAAATATTTAAAGAGGACTGCCGCATCGACTGGAGAAAGCGTTCCGCCGAAATACACAACCACATCCGAGGCCTGAGTCCATTTCCCGGTGCATTTACTGAAGCACTGTCAGAACAGGGCGCGTCAGAGTACTTTAAGGTGAGTAGATCAAAACGCAATCTCGAGCCAACATCTGTTGCTCCCGGCACAGTGCGCATATCCGATGGAAAGCTGCTCGTAGCTGCTGCCGACAATTGGGTTGAAATTACCGAAATACAAGCCCCCGGAAAGCGGCGCATCGACGCGGCCTCCTTTATAAATGGATGGAGGATGCCCAAAGGTTTTTCATTTTTACCCTGATCAATGCAACAAAAATGGCCGATTGATGGATGAATTGTACAATCGGAAGGAGCAATTTTAGAAAGCACAGGCATCCGAAATGTGCGAATTCCAATGGAATTTAAAAGGAATTGTGCCTGAAATGCCCTATTCACGGGCATTTCAGACCTGTACTTTTCAACAATAGACCTATTTTATTAACAAACAGAGCCTTCCGTGTCGCAAATCCTTGACAGGCTTGAGTATTCATGTAAATTTGTCGGAATCACATAAACGTTTGTTTAACCTTAACTCTTTAAACCTAATGAACAAAGCAGAATTGATTGAAGCTATGGCATCTAAAGCTGGTCTTTCTAAAGCTGATGCTAAAAAAGCCCTCGACGCTTTCGTTGTAACAACCACTGCCGCCCTGAAAAAAGGTGACCGTGTTGGTCTTGTTGGATTTGGTTCTTTCTCAGTAAGCGCAAGAGCTGCTCGTAAAGGACGCAACCCACAAACCGGAAAGGAAATCAACATCAAAGCCAAAAAAGTAGTAAAATTTAAGGCCGGTGCTGAGCTTTCTGGTAAAATCAAGTAATTGCCAGACAACCAATTGAAAAGTCTCTCCAGTTCGGAGAGATTTTTTTTTTGCACCCATTTGTCGATTGTACCTTGATGGGAATGCCCTATACTTTACAAGGGCTATAGCAAACGTGTGAGTGATGAATTTCCATAGGCGTCAACTTGCCTAAAGACTTCAAGTAAGTCGGTTAAAGTTTTGATATCGTTTACCTTATCGTACTCAATACTTCGCAATAATTCGAGTGAAGCACGCTCCACACGTATGTTTTGATGGGCGTTGTCGCTCACGAACTGAATGAATTTTTGCACCATGAAAGCGTTGAACCATCTGTAGAATCGCTTCTCGAATGAATTGAAATTGGAACTGTTGTTCCGTATCTCTTCAATGCGTTCGTCAAAAAAGTATGCCTGCAGAAAATCAATCATTATGTAAGGTATTACCCCTCCCATTGTAACCAGTTGCGCTCCGGAAAGGTAGAATTCGGGAATGTTCTTGAAGAATATCCTCAGGTACCTGAAGGCCTGCAGATTATACGTATAGAATCCACGTTCATTGCTTTTCAAATAATCACCCACTGCCTTGCCAGAGCCAGATGGAATGCGCGATGAAACCCTGGGCGATGGAATCACCTTTGTGGTGTTCAAATCCGTAAAGTTGCCAATGGCAATAAGCTTTTGAAGAAAGTGAAAGTCATCATTGTCTTGTTTCAAATTCATGCCCCCTTCTTTCTGATAAACCCTGCTTCTCACCGCCATAGCAGTGCCAAGGGTGTGATGGGCATGTGGAAATCCTGTACTGCGCAAGGCTACATTGTAATACCGCAAGTGAAGTTCATAATATGTGATGGCCAGATAGTTGAGTGGTTCGTATTCCGTTCCGAAAGTGGGATAACAGAAGCGGACTGAACAGGCAGGAGTTGTTGGGTTGTCGCAAAAATGGCGGTGTATTTCAACAAGATAGTCCGCGCTACATGTAGTATCAGCATCAAGGCATGATATAACTCCTTCAGCATCATTTCCAGCAAGATAGAGACGACGCACGGCTTCGTCCATTCCTATCTTTCTTGCCAGGCCTGCACCTGCGTGCCTTGCCGGAAGAAAATTCTCAAGCATAACATGAAAGCTAAGCTCAGGTTCATTGCTCTGTGCTTTCCATTGAGATACTGAATGCAATGTGGAAATATTAGCAGAATGTACCTCCGGCCCTGCGTCTTCCGATGCATTGATCACTATCAGCACTTCCACTGGGCAGGGAGGCCTTTTGCATTGATACAGGGCAGTAAGCGTGTGCAATATGTTTTTCTCTGCGAAGGCGGGCACCACCACCACCAACCCTAACCCCATAATCGGTGGCTCTGAAATGGATTTGTTTAGGTAGCTGTATTTGTGGAGGTATGAATTCAATGTGTCAGGGTGATAATCTATCTATACTCCAATGTGAAGAGGAATCCTTGCTGTACAGCAGACGGTCATGGAGCCTGCTTTCTCGGCCTTGCCAAAACTCGAATGTTTCGGGTATTAGCAAGTAGCCGCCCCAGTGCGGGGGGCGTGGCACTTCTATATCTGCGAATTTTTGGGTGAATTCTTCCACACGCTTCACCAGCACTTCCCGGTCCTTTAATACGGTGCTTTGCTCACTGGCCCAAGCGCCAATTCTGCTTTCCCGGGGCCTTGAGTTAAAATATTCATCACTTTCAGCGGAAGTCAATTTCTCCGTGCGGCCAGCAATACGCACCTGTCTGTTCAGTGCAGGCCAGAAAAAAACACAAGATGCCTGAGGATTCGCATCGAGTTCACGCCCCTTATCGCTGTAATAATTGGTGTAAAAGGTGAGCCCGCGATTGCTAAGGTCGCGCATGTACAAGACGCGGCCCGAAGGCATGTTGCCCACGCCTGAAGTGGCAAGTACGAAAGCATATGCATCAAGGGTGGCTAGTTCCAGTAGCTGTTCGAACCAGGTTGAAAACTGCTTTATTGGATCAGGGTCAGCGGTATTTATATCAAAAGGATCGCCCTTGAAATCACGACGGTCGGTTTTAATAAATTTTCTGATGTCATCGTTCATATGCTGAAATTTCGGAACCACACCAAAGGTAAGAGAACACATGCAGTTTCTTCAATAAGCGCCGATTCAGTTTGGTAACTATTTTTAGTAATTTGCGCCCATTAAGCCCATGCCAGGGTTTGGATAGCTGAACGCTTCCGCTAAATGGCAAGCCATAGATTTGGAAAACTTCAATTTTAGACCTGCCAATATTTTAGAACCAGCCAAGGGAAGGTTGCTCATCGCCGATCCTTTTATGGATGATCCGTATTTTCGCCGGACGGTGGTTCTTTTGTGTGAGCACAACGAGGATGGTTCATTTGGTTTTGTGCTCAACAAATACCTGGATGTAAACCTCGACGATTTGGTGGACGAAATGCCAAACCTGGACGGTAGGGTATCCATAGGTGGTCCTGTACAAAACTCAAATCTATTCTTTATTCACAACCTGGGGGCTCAGATAGACGAAAGCCTGGAAATATCTCCTGGACTATATATGGGTGGGGATTTTGACCAGCTAAAAGACAAGATAGCACTCGGTATTGCGCACGAAGGCAATGTGCGTTTTTTTGTGGGTTATAGCGGCTGGGGCGAACAGCAACTGGATGGTGAAATTTCGCATGACTCCTGGTACGTGAGCGATTCGGAAGGCATCAATTTGCTAGACACGGAGTCCAACGATCTCTGGGAAGCATCATTGAGAAATATGGGAAGTGACTTTGCAAGATTGGCACACTTTCCTGCAGATCCATCACTGAACTGAATCTACTGTATTTATTTTCTTGTCCAGATATTCTTCTACAGCACCGTTGATTGCTTCTGTGAGCCTGTCGCTTAGTTTGTGGTAGTATCTCTTCTCACGAAGGCTGCGCACCCACGTAATTCCCTTGATGGAATTGGTTAGGAATATTTCATCGGCGCCAAGCAAGTCGCTCATCACCAGTTGAGACTCAAAGCACGGGATGCCCAGGGCAAGGGCTTTGTTTAGTACATTCATTCTCATCACACCACCCAAACAGCCATCACTCACCGGCGGGGTGTGCAGAGCACCATCTTTTACCAAAAATAGATTGCTCGATGTAGCTTCTATAATGAAGCCCCTGTCGTTGAGTACAAGCGCATCGTTCAGCAAATTGCGCTTTGCCCAGTTCGCTGCCTGCAAATACACATGGTTGCCAAGCACTTTAAATGGTGAAAGGGCATCCACGTGTTTCCTCAATTCTGTGAATACATCTACTGTGGCTCCTTCGGTCTTCGACTGGTAAATAGTTTCGTGAAGCGCATTGGATTCCAATACGAAACAAAGACGGTTAGAATCCGGGCGGTATGTTCCCTCACCTTCTCTATAAAAGGTGAATCGCAATCGGCCAGTGTCATTTATTTTGTTGTGCTGACATGTCTCAGCTATACAATTTTCAAAAAATGCGGATGTAAAATGTGTCGGGATGTCAAAATGCAAGGTCTTGGCGCACAAAATTATTCGGCTGTAGTGCGCCTCCCAGAAAAGGGGCTTGCCGCCCACGGTGCGCACAGTCTCAAAGAATCCATCACCTAGACGCATGGCCCGGTTCCACGGCCAAACTTCATCTGGAGAGAGCATCAAGCCGTTTTCGTTTACATAGGGATGGTGAGAAGCCATTTCTTCAACAATTGTTGGCAAAGGTAAGTCAATTGCCTATAGATAAATTTGGAAATTTCAAGCTTTCCAAAAGGATTGAACAACTGTAAGGGATACGCAAGCGCTTCGATTTTATTGCCAGGTAGAAGCGATTATTTGCTCAAATCAAACCTATGAAACTGCCTACATTCAAGATAAAATATTTCGCGAAAAGCGGCTGAAGAACCAGCAATAAAACCAAGCCATAAATTGCGCCCCAGTAATGCGCGTCGTGGGCAATGCCTGTGCGGCCTTTTTTGCTCATATAGTACTCATAAGCCAGATAAGCCACACCCATTATAAAGGCGGGAATATTTATAGGAATAAAAATAAACTGCAAGCTCATGGTAGGAAGCAAAAAAATGAGGGCCATTACCACAGCCGAAACGGCTCCAGACGCACCCAGTGAATTGTACCCGGGATTGTCAGCATGCTTTTTCAGCGAAGGCAATGAAGCAGCCAGGATGCCCCCAAAATATAGAAGTACGAAGTACAGGTATCCGCGCGATACACCCCAAAATTCCAAATCGGGGAAAAGCATATTGAAATACTCCGGCACGGTAAAGATATCCTCGATAAGTCCACCAAAGCTGTATAGCACATACATGTTGAAGAATAGGTGAATGTAATCACCGTGAATAAAAGCATGAGAGAGCACCCTATACCATTGCTTGCGGTGACCCACATCGTAGGGAGTGAGCATCAGCTTGCTGAGCAACACAGGATTGTTGAATGCAATGAGCGACAAGCCTACATTCGCAGCGATGAGCAC
>JBGTBE010000039.1:0-7301 GCA_041749535.1 Cryomorpha sp.
GCTTCTTCGTTGCCACCTACAATGATGGTGTTGAACCCCAGCTTGCGTCGGTGAATGCGCTTTACCGTACGGGTGGTAAGCACAAACCTCAGGAAAAATGTGGGAACGAAGTGCAGTATATAAAGTGTTAGAAGGGATTTGTAGTAGTGGTTGTAGTTTACAATCTGATCGTCGAGAAGTACAATGAAAAAAAGAATAAGTACCCCTACGACTGCCGCGAGTAGCGTTTGACCGAGTTCTCGAAGTCGGTGCCTTCGAAATATATCGCGGTACATTCCCAAAAGCGCATACAAGGACACCCAAAAGATGGGTATAAGTGCGATGCCAAAGTAAAATCGATCGTCAAATTCGAATGGAATTTCATAGCCGAACTTCTCAGGCTCCAAAAACTTTTTTCGGTAGGAATAAAATAACACCCAAGCGGAAGCAGCGCTGAACAAATCAACAACTACGTATTTTGCTACCTGGATTGTTTTGTTCATCATCAGATTTCAGGAAACACAAATTTGAGATTGTCTATTAGTATAGTGCTCTCTGATTGACCAGGTTGCAGCTTTGATTCAAAGTAGAACTTCACGGCCGAAGTCTGAAACTGGGATGAAATTTCACTCGTCATATCTATGTACACTTTGGTGTATTCATCCTGAGGAAGTAGGCCAATTGCGAAAGTTTTGGTGAATTCCGGTGTTTCCGTTATCACACCTATTTCCAAGGCATTGGTTCCTCTAAAGTCTATCTCCATGTACATGTCCCTTCCTCTGGGCAGTACTGGTAAGTCCCAGGTGGTGGTGGCCAAAAAATAGTCATTCTCTGGGGTGAGTTCTACGCGCAGTGAACCAGATCCGGAACGCACTTCGTTGGGTTCGTTAGTGAGGGTGAAAATAGCGGTGCTGTTCGGTGACTGCTGTAGCGCGTTGCCAATTGATTCAAAATCTTCAATGAAAAAGTTCAATCCACTCGGGAAATACTCGAAAACGGCCAGTTCAGCGGTGTTGAGTGGGGTCACGATGCCCGGTTCCAGATTTAGCTCAGCGAGCAGTGGTGCATAAAATGGATATATCTGTCGGTTGCTGGTAAGTCCATCGCTCTTGATGCCCGCATTAATATTGAGGCGGGTTATGCCATTCTCGAGTATTGGCACTGTGGCAGGAAGCTCAAACGTACCCACGAATTTCTCATTGGCAAAAACGTGAACGTCAACAATATTGTGGGTGGCAGCTCCTTCACTATTGAGAATTGTCGTGAGATCTGCATTCGTAATTCTTACAAAACCAGGCACGGTTTCGTCCTTATCCAGTATATCACAAGAGGCCAAAGAGATGGCCGAGATCATCAGTAAAATTTTATGCATTCACCACAGGTATATATTTCAGGCGGCAAAAATAATCCAAAATGGCGATTTTAGGGCCTGTGGAGGCTCAAACCGTAAACAGGGTGTTAACGTGGATGACTAAAACTAATTGTAGGCAGGGAATTAATTTTCTACCGGAGGGGTGGAAATTTTAAGTTTCTCCACGATTTTGTATGCAATATCGAGGGCCTTGTATCCATCTTCAATGGTCACTGGAGGCACGGTGTCCTCATTGATGGCCCTTGCGAAGGCCGCGAGTTCGTCTTGAATGGCATTGTTGTTCTCAATCTCCGGTTTCTCGAAAAATATCTCCTTGCTGCCCCTGCCTTCACCCAGATCAATGGTCATGGAAAAAGGATCAGCATCTCCATCAATGTCGCGCATCTTCACCACTTCCGTTTCCTTTTTAAGAAAGTCGACAGCAATGTATGCATTGCGCTGAAAGAACCTGGTTTTGCGCATGTTCTTCAATGAAAAGCGACTTGCAGTGAGGTTGGCCACGCATCCATTGTCAAACTCCAAACGCGCATTCGCAATGTCTGGCTCTTCACTCACGATGGCTACACCGCTGGCACTTATCCGCTTAATATTTGCTTTCACCACACTCAACACAATGTCGAGGTCGTGTATCATTAGATCCAGCACAACAGAAACATCGGTACCCCTTGGATTGAACTGGGCAAGCCTGTGCGCTTCTATAAACATGGGATTGTCCAGGTGCTCTCTGGCTGCGGTAAAAGCGGGGTTAAACCGCTCCACATGGCCCACCTGCACTTTCACACTTGCCTCTTGGGCCAAGGCCATTAGCGTCTTGGCTTCTTCGATGGTATTTGTAATTGGCTTTTCTATAAATATGTGTTTGGACTTCTTAAGGGCACGGGAAGCACAGTCATAATGGCTCAACGTAGGTGTTACGATGTCCACCACATCTACCGCATCAATAAGCTCATCAATGGAATTAAACTTCTTGATCCCGAGCTTTTGTGCTGCGTCTATTGCAGCTGCTCCATTTGGGTCAAAAAACCCCACCAGTTCATATGCCGGGATATTCTTAATCACTTTGATGTGTATCTTGCCGAGATGGCCGGCCCCGAGTACTCCAATTTTCAACATAATGATGCAGTGTTTTTACAAAAGTAGACCATCAACTTATGAACGGGTCTGAACTCACTCAATTTTATCAACAGCGAAGCGATGGAATTGAATTTGGTTACTTTTAGCCCATGATCAAAATGGTAGATTCTTTCAAACATCAAGGACTGAGAAAGCAGCTTATAGACACCATTAAAGAGAAAGGTATTTCGAACAAAGATGTGTTGGATGCGATGATGCGGGTGCCCAGGCATTACTTCCTCGATTCAGCGTTTCTCGACTTCGCCTATTCCGACAAGGCTTTTCCGATTGGTGCAGGTCAAACGATTTCTCAACCATATACTGTGGCATTTCAAACCTCACTTCTTGAAGTATCACCAGGACTAAAAGTGTTGGAAATAGGCACCGGTAGCGGATATCAGACTGCTGTATTGTCAGCTTTGGGCGTGAAAGTGTTCACCATAGAACGCCAAAAAACCCTGTTTAAGAGTGCCCAGCAGGTGCTGTCTAAGATGAACTCTACTGCCAAGGTGTTCTTTGGCGATGGGTATAAAGGCCTGCCTGCTTTCGCTCCTTTTGATAGAATACTTGTTACCTGCGGCGCACCTTATATCCCTACCGATTTGGTCACCCAGCTCAAGGCAGGTGGCAGGCTTGTAGTGCCCATTGGGGAAGGCGAAATTCAGGAAATGACCAAACTGGTAAAGCAGGAAGATGGTATCATAGAAATTACCAAACACGGTGCCTTCCGGTTTGTGCCCATGCTCCAGAATAAGGAAGCCTTGTGAAACAAATATCAGAAAATGTAATTTTTACGCCTCTTGGCAGTTAATTAACCATAACCATTCGTTTAAAGATGAAAAAACTGATTCCCGTATTTCTCCTGCTCGTGTGCATAACTGCCAACGCACAGCCCATATCCAAGAAAGGTGAGCGTTTCCTGCCCGAAGCGGGCGATTGGGCAGTAGGTTTAGATGCCGTTCCCTTTCTAAACTATTTTGGTAACTTTTTCAACCAAAACGGAAACACCTCACCGAGTACAGAGTTTACCAACTCCAATTTTGCCATCACAGCCAAAAAATTTAAGAAAGCCGACATGGCCTACCGTGTTTCTATGCGGCTGGGAGTCTTCAACGACAATGTGAAAGCTTTTGTACCCGAATTCAGTGTGGATCCTACCAACACCACTGTAGAAGATAAGTACAGCCGCACTTTTACGAATCTGTACACCTCTTTTGGAATTGAAAAACGGAAGGGCAACACACGTATACAGGGATTCTATGGTGCTGAAGCAGGATTGGGCTTTGGTACTGAAAAGCACACCTTCGATTACGGGAACGCCATCACACCTGAAAATACAAGCCCAACACGATCAGAATTCAACCTGGTGTTCCAGGACGATCCCCGAGAAATTACCAATATAGACAGTCAGGGTGCTTTTATGACTGAATTCAAGAAAGGAACTGAATTCTCTATTGGCGCAAGGGCTTTTCTTGGTGCAGAGGTATTCCTATTTCCTAAATGGTCATTGGGGTTTGAGTTCGGGTTCGGGATGGGGTATAAGTTTGCCGGCAATTCTACCATTATTTCTGAGCAATGGACTGTGCCCGTAGGCGGTACTTCAGAACAATTTGTGACCACCATCCAAGATGAGGGTGGTACCTCTGAATTTCGTATCGATACAGACAATACCGGCGGTGCAGTGTTCATGTACTTTTACTTCTAGAAGTTCCTGCCCATGTATAAGAACTGTAAGGAATCAGGCAGCGCCATTGTCCTGAAACTGTGTGAAAATAAGGAAATCAATTTGCTACTTTAGCCAGCTAAACCAATACACTCCCTCGCTTGAAGATTTTTAGCGCTGAGCAGATTAAAGCAGCTGATGCTTTTACCATAAAAAAAGAACCGGTAAAATCCATTGATTTAATGGAGCGGGCCGCTGGCAAATGCTACGACTGGATTTACGAGAATGCCCCAAAACTTTTCCCACCTTCAATTTCTGAAGAGAGTCAGTGGCAATTTCACGTAGTATGTGGAATGGGAAACAACGGTGGTGATGGATTGTGCATAGCACGCCTGTTGAACCGCTCGGGATACAACGTCTCCATCACCATAGTGAAGCACACTGACAATCCCTCCGATGATTTTACTGCCAACTTCAACAAACTAGGCACCCTGAAAAAATCAGTTATAGAGGTAAGTACTGCTGCAGAAATGCCTGAAATAGCTGCAGACTGTCTCGTGATAGACTGTATATTGGGCATTGGCCTGAAAGGTTTGGCAAAAGGTGTAGCTGCTGACGCGATTCACAACATTAACAACTCTGGCGCTACGGTGGTAAGCATAGATATGCCGAGTGGCCTTATGTGCGACAACAACCCAGATGCGGATTTGAACAAGATTGTGCACAGCCACCATGTACTCACTTTTCAAAATCCCAAGCTCTCCTTCTTCCTTGCGGAAACTTCGCTGGTTGTGGGCAATGTGCACGTACTGGACATTGGCATACATCCGGAATTCATTGGCACTGAAGAAACCAAATACCACCTTGTAGACCGCTATTTTGCAGCATCATTGGTGCGCAACAGAAACAGGTTTGACCACAAGGGCACCTTTGGCCACGCCTTGCTCGTAGGAGGCAGTCCCGGTAAGTGGGGCGCCATATGCCTATCGGCAAAAGCCTGTCTCAGGTCCGGTGCCGGTCTCCTCACCGTGCATGCAGGTGAGGCAGCCTCCCAAAGCTTGATGAACCACCTGCCTGAAGCTATGGTAAGCGATGCAGGTACTGCGTATTTTAGTACGCTTCCGCAGTTAGGTGTCTTTGATGCAATTGGCATAGGACCTGGAATGGGAACCCGCGATGAATCTGCAAAAGCGCTTAAATTGCTCATTCAGGAAGCAAAAGTTCCGCTCGTGCTCGACGCTGACGCGCTAAACATACTTGCTGAGAACAAAACATGGTTGGCATTTTTACCGAAAGGAAGCATACTTACCCCCCACCCTGGTGAGTTTGCACGACTGGCAGGTGAGAAACTCCCGCACTTTGAGAACATGCAGAAGCAACGGGAACTCAGTATGAAGCACGGAATTTATATCCTGCTCAAAGGTGCACACTGCAGCTTGAGTACACCAGGGGGCAATATCCTGATAAACCTTACTGGAAATCCCGGTATGGCCACGGCGGGTATGGGCGATGCACTCACTGGTATTATTACTGGCCTTTTGGCTTCGGGCTATGGACCTGAAACTGCCGCTGCTCTTGGAATGCACGTGCACGGACTCGCAGGCGATCTGGCCGAACAAAGCCAGGAATCGTTGTTGGCCACCGACCTGATCAATACACTTGGAAAAGCTTTTAACACCCTCAGGAATGCGTAAACTGATCCCGATACTTCTCGCAGTGCTGATAATATACGGATGCACCGATGACGGAAAACTGCCGACTTCTAAAATACCGCAGAAAAACCAGCCCTCCATACGGATCAAAACCTCCCAGAAAGACCAATTGGTCTATGGAGATACACTCAGGTTCAGTGTGGAATCGATTGATGAAGGCCGTACAATGAAAGAAGTGCGGGTAAGCCATGCAGAATCTCGTAAGGTACTCTCCACATCTACTTCTGGAATATTTATATTGCCTACTTCAGTGACTGGTGGCGGGAAATTGAAGCTCAAAATAGAAGCAACCTTTGAAGATGGAAGCAACAGTACCCGCTACCGCGACTTTGTGGTAGTGCACAAAGAAGCACCCAAGCAGTGGACTTTTGAAATCATCAAAAAATACCCGCACAACATCAAGAGCTTTACACAAGGATTGCTCATTCACAAAGGTTTTCTCTATGAGGGTACTGGTCAGTTTGGTGAATCGAGGTTGCTAAAGTCTGAGCTACTCACAGGGCAGGTAATTCTGGAACGCAGAATGGAGGACAATGAATTTAGTGAGGGCATCACCATCATGAATGGTAAGCTGTACCAGTTGAGCTATAAGTCGGGCGTAGGCAGGACTTTCAAAGCCGATACCTTTGAACCTATTGGTCAGTTCAACTATGATTTTGCAACCAACGAAGGTTGGGGCCTTACGAACAACGACACTGCTCTGATCGCTTCTGACGGTTCGTCCACATTGTACTTTTTAGACCCTGAGACCTTCCAGGAAACGGGCAGGCTCAGCGTTTTCAGCGACCGTGGGGATGTGAGCAGGCTCAACGAGTTGGAGTACCGTGAAGGCACTGTGTATGCGAATGTTTTCACAACTGCCGATATTGTGGCCATCGATTTGAAAACGGGCCGGGTAACAGATACCTACTCAGCCAGGGGAATTGTAGACCGCAGTGAGGTAACAGCAAGAATGGATGTATTGAACGGCATTGCCATCAATCCCCTAAATGGAAACTTGTTGATTACAGGCAAGTACTGGAGCAACATTTATGAGGTACGCCCTCTTCCTGCTGTGGAATTTTAGAAATGAGTACCCGGTTCAAAGATCAAGCTCACCAATACCCTGCCGGATGATCTCCGGCTCGCCAGTGGTAAGGTCTACAATGGTTGAAGCTTCATTGTGCCCATAACCGCCATTCACCACCATATCTACCTGATTGCCGTATTTCTCATGGATCAATTCAGGATCGGTGGTGTACTCAATCACTTCGTCTTCATCGTGCACCGATGAGGCAATGAGTGGGTTGCCGAGCAACTCCACCAACCCGCGTGCTATGGTATTGTCAGGCACACGAATACCAATGGTCTTCTTGTTTGCTTTGAAAAGTCTGGGAACTTTACCGCTGGCATTCAATATAAAAGTAAATGCCCCGGGAAGCGATTTTTTCATCAACTTATAATCCGGTGTTTCTATTCGGGC
>JBGTBE010000040.1:0-28679 GCA_041749535.1 Cryomorpha sp.
GGTGGATCACTTAATACTTTCGCTTTGACACCGACAGTATGTCGCCAATGTCTAGTGATCATCGTTTACGGCGTGGACTACCAGGGTATCTAATCCTGTTCGCTCCCCACGCTTTCGTCCCTCAGTGTCAGTTATAATTTAGTAAGCTGCCTTCGCTATCGGTGTTCCATGTCATATCTATGCATTTCACCGCTACATGACATATTCCGCCTACTTCAACCATACTCAAGAACTGCAGTATCAATGGCAATTTTCCAGTTAAGCTGAAAGATTTCACCACTGACTTACAATTCCACCTACGGACCCTTTAAACCCAATAAATCCGGATAACGCTTGCACCCTCCGTATTACCGCGGCTGCTGGCACGGAGTTAGCCGGTGCTTATTCCTATGGTACATTCAGCCCCCGACACGTCGGGGGGTTTATTCCCATATAAAAGCAGTTTACAATCCAGAGGACCTTCTTCCTGCACGCGGCATGGCTGGATCAGACTTGCGTCCATTGTCCAATATTCCTCACTGCTGCCTCCCGTAGGAGTCTGGTCCGTGTCTCAGTACCAGTGTGGGGGATCTTCCTCTCAGAACCCCTACCTATCGATGTCTTGGTGAGCCGTTACCTCACCAACTAACTAATAGGACGCATACCCATCTTCAACCGCCGGAGCTTTAATTATAAAATGATGCCATTTCATAATGTTATGGGGTATTAATCCGAATTTCTTCGGGCTATCCCCCAGTTGAAGGTAAGTTGTATACGTGTTACGCACCCGTGCGCCACTCGTCAGCATCCCGAAGGACCTGTTACCGTTCGACTTGCATGTGTTAGGCCTGCCGCTAGCGTTCATCCTGAGCCAGGATCAAACTCTCCGTTGTATTAAACGTTTTGCTCCTAAGAGCTGTACTGTGAGTTGACCCCGAAATTTAACGTGATTCTCGGCTTGCTGCTATTGCTATATTGTCAAAGAACTTGTTTCTAATCTAAACTCCCCCATCGAAATGGGAGCGCAAAGGTAGACATTTTTTCTACTTACCAAACTTTTTCTTCAAAAAATTTTTTCGCGGTAAGATTTGGGATGTCAAAGGTACTATCACTTTTTAAATCCCAAACAAAATGTTGAAAAAATTTTAAAGTTGCATTCCACTGTCTCAGTTTCCTACTCTTTAAAACCTTTAGCTTTCCTTCGAAAGCGGGTGCAAATGTACAGTGTTAATTCACTCTTGCAATAGATCAAGCAAAATATTTTCAATTATTTTTTTGCATTCAGGTATATCTATTGATAATGAGCACTATGGATTTGTTAAGGAAAGCGAAATAATTTTGCCCCGCATCACCCTTGGGGCCTCTTTGGCAAAGGATACAATGTATTCTGCCATCGATTCAGGTTTGCTCGAAGCCTGGAACCCCGGAAAGGCCTCCCTGAACATTTCAGTGTCTACACTGCCCAATGCCAGACAGTTAAAGGTATGGGCAGTGTTTTTGAACTCCTCACTCCACATTTCGGTCAAACAGCACAATGCTGCCTTGCTGGAGGAATAAGCGGACAATCCCCCAAACTTCATACTGCCCTGAACCCCTCCTACGCTGCTTATATTTATAATATGCGCATCCCGCATCAGGGGCATTAATTTCTGCGTAAGTGCAAACGGAGCAAATACATTTACCTCATATACCTGCCTGAGCTCATCAGCACTTATTTCGCCAAAAGGCTTAAAAACAAGCTTGCCCGCATTGTGGATCAATACTTTCACAGTTCCCAATTCACCAACTACATCAGCGATAAGGTCCAAACCCTCAGCATCGCATATTTCTGCCTCAATAACGGACAACCGAGCACTATACTGCCCGATAAGCTCACCCAGCAGGGACTGCTTCCTTGTGATGGCTACCACACGGTAAGGTGTACTTCGGAGAAATGCATCTACCATACTCAACCCCAATCCTCGGCCTGCTCCTGTGATGCATACCACTTCTTTATGCTCCATAATTATATACTTTTGTTAAACACAAGCTTTCAATATGAACTGTTCTACACATCGCAACAAGCTGCTTTCGTTTGCAATTCTCTTTTTAGTACTGCATAGTTACACGATTTGTATGGCACAGGCAAAGACCCCCTCCCCAAATCCATACAAAGGACTCCCTTTTAAAGAGCGGGTATTTTTTGGGGGAGACTTTGCTTTGGGGTTTGGTGACTATACCTATATAAGGATAGCGCCCGTGCTCGGGTACAACGTGAGCCACAAGTTTCAGGTGGGCGCAGGCCCCTCCTACCAATACTGGAAATACAATTCTTTTTACAACGGCATTACGTACAAAAATGAGAGCCATATATACGGGGGAAGCATGTTTGGGCGCTTTTTCGCTTTCGAAAGCTTCTACCTGCAAAGCTCACTCGAAGTGCTGAATTTAACTTCGGTTTACCCTTCTTTTGATTCTTCGGGCGAGGTATATTACCCCCGCACCACCATTCCGGTTTGGTTCGTAGGTGGTGGCATAGTGCAGCGTGCAGGAAGGGGTGGGTTTATGATCGGTGCCTTCTACGATTTAATCCAAGACCCCAACTCACCTTATGGATCGGGACTCTATATAAGTGTAGGTGGTTTCTTTTAATGATGTATAGAAACCCGTTCTGACAAGACTGCAATGACCTGCCCCTGCGAATATCTTTGAAAAATATTCGCGTTGCGAAAACCAGCACATCCTTTACAATTGGTATCTCAAATGGCGTCTACTGCATCCATTACAGCCTTATAGTTGGGCTCATGGGTTATGTCCTCTACAATTTCTGCGTAGCGTATCGTATTGTTGCCATCCACCACAAAAACAACACGGGCGCTGAGTCCCTTCATTGGGCCTTCTTCCATTAGGGTTTTGTAGGTGGTACTAAAATTTCCCCTGAAGTCGCTTGCGATCTCTATATTCTCAAGTCCTTCGGCTGCACAAAAGCGTTTCATAGCGAAGGGCAGGTCTTTGGAAATTACTATTCCTACTGCATTGGCCTTGTTGCTAAGCTCTTTGTTAAATCGCCTTGTTTCGATTTGGCAAATGCCTGTATCCAAACTGGGAACAGCAATCAGCACTTTAATTTTACTGCCATGGTCATACAGTTTCTTTTCGCTTAAATCTTCGCGTACGTACGTGAAGTCTGAAGCTTTGGTGCCAGCACCGGGAACTGTGCCATGCAGTTTTATGGGGTTTCCCCTCAATTTTGTTTGATTCATTATGGAGTATTGAAAATTTGCGTTGTTCTTTAAACAACCGCAACCGGAGATGGTTCCAGGAAATTTTCAATAGCATGCAAATAAATGGAAGCGGCATCGTCAATAAAACCATAATGGGCATCGTCCACAACCATCTTGCCCCGCGTGACGTGCCCCAAGAGTGTGAAAGGTATACCATAGCCCCTGAGTATCTCAATAAACACATCTTCCTGGCTTCCGTCAAGGGTCACAATGATGCGGCTTTGGCTTTCGCCGAAGAGAAAAGCATCCATGCGCACATCGGCATCGCTGGTAATGTCGAAACCCAGCCTTCTCGGTATGCCCATTTCAACCAAGGCGGAATAAATGCCCCCATCTGATACATCGTGGGCGGCATTGATCAAGCTGAGCTGAATGAGTTCTGCAACGGCCTTCTGAACGCTGTATTCTCTATCAATATCAAAATGGGGCGCAGGACTGAGTTTCACTCCGTGCACCTTTGCAAGGTACTCGCTTGATGAAATGTCGTTCACGCATTCCCCAATAAGAAATATCAGGTCGCCCTTTTCTTTGAAATCGAGGGACATGCGCTTGCGCTTGTCTTCAAGCAGACCCACCATTCCTATGGTCGGGGTTGGGAATACGGGTACGGTTTCTTTGCCTTCCACCACCGTTTGGTTGTAAAAGCTCACATTGCCTCCGGTTACCGGGGTTTCGAACTTGCGACAAGCCTCGCCCATGCCTTCTATGGCCTGCACAAACTGCCAATACACTTCGGGGTTGTATGGATTGCCAAAGTTGAGGCAATTGGTGATGGCCAGTGGTTTCCCCCCGCTGCATACAATGTTGCGGGCAGCCTCGGCAACAGCAATAGCAGTTCCGGTTTTAGGATCGGCGCGCACATAGCGGGCATTGCAATCCACAGTCAGAGCCAGTGCCGCATTGGTGCCTTTTATATTGGCAATGCCTGCGTCGCTGGGTTCGTTGGTGCTCATGTTTCGGGTACCCACCATAGAGTCGTATTGCTCATACACCCATCTCTTTGAAGCTATGTTGGGCTCGCCGAGCAACTTCATGCCCGTTTCCGGAAGGTTGTCGGGCATCTTTACTGTATCAATATTGAACTTCTTGCTCTCGGCAAAATAGGCCGGCTCCCTGTACTCGCGATCGTACACGGGCGCACCACCACCCAATACCAGGTCGTGGGCGGGCACATCGGCCACAAGATGACCATTCATATAATAGTGTAGTCTACCCCCCTCGGTCACCTCACCGATTTGCACAGCATTCAGGTCCCACTTATCGAAGATGCGTTCCACTTCACCTTCACGGCCTTTCTTCACTACTACAAGCATGCGTTCCTGCGATTCGGAAAGCAGAATTTCGAAGGGCAGCATTCCCTCCTGTCGGGTAGGCACTTTGTCGAGTTGTATTTTCATACCAAACCCTTTGGTGGCGCTCATCTCGCTGGTAGAGCAGGTGATGCCCGCAGCACCCATGTCCTGCATGCCTATGATGGCATCAGTTTGGGCGAGTTCAAGGGATGCTTCGAGGAGCAGTTTTTCCTGAAAAGGATCACCTACCTGCACAGAGGGCAGATCGGCGGCTGACTCCGAAGTCATGTCTTTGGATGCAAAAGAAGCCCCGTTGATGCCGTCCTTACCAGTTGCGGAACCTACGATGTAGACTGGATTTCCCACGCCGTAGGAAGTTGCCGAGATCATGTCGCTGGCTTTCATAATTCCTACGCTCATGGCATTTACCAAGGGATTGGCCTGGTACACCTCATCAAAGAATACTTCGCCACCCAGCACAGGTATGCCGAACGCGTTGCCGTAATCGCCTATGCCTTTTACGACACCCTTCATAAGCCATTGGGTATGTTCATTGTCTATTTTCCCAAAGCGAAGGGAGTTGAGCTGGGCGATGGGCCTGGCGCCCATGGTGAAAATGTCGCGGTTGATGCCACCCACCCCAGTCGCAGCACCTTGGTAAGGCTCAATGGCTGAAGGGTGGTTGTGCGATTCTATTTTGAAAGCGCAGGCAAGGCCATGGCCAATATCAACGAGGCCGGCGTTTTCCTGACCTGCTTCTACAAGCAGTCTTTCACCCTTTCGGGGAAGGGTTTTGAGCCATTTTATAGAATTCTTGTAGGAGCAATGCTCAGACCACATGATAGAAAATATGCTCAGCTCGGTAAAATTCGGGGTGCGACCGAGAATGGATTTTATCTTCTCAAACTCTTCGGGCAAGAGGCCCAGGTCGGTGGCTTGTTTGAGTGTGGCTTCTGCAGAAATAGTGGCGTCCATAAGGAAAATTCAGTTGGTGATTGGAAGGCATAAAAGTATGAAAGATTTATGGAAGGTTTGGCCAGACATATCAAGCATATCCAAGACCAGATCGCAAGTGACTAAGGCGAGAAACAAAGTAGAAGTGTAGACTAGGCTATACACATAAAATAAAGAAATGGTGGGATTACAAATGCTCTTCAACTGCCTCTCGCAAGACCCAACTGCCTATGAACATATAAAGAATCGCAAATCCTTTGGAATGGGACTGCTTATCATATAGAATTCTACCTCGTAATCTGCCCGAAGTAGTACAAATTCTCCTTGCCGGGTATCTGGAAAGAAATTCTGGTTCCGGTGGGGGTGTGCATAAAGTACATCCTTATATCGGCTTTGGTGCCTTTGAAATCTACGTAGTAGGGTTCGGTAGCACTGAAATTGTTGATCACATAATAGCCCTTGCCCTTTTCCCCATTGCTGAAGGTGAGTTCTGCAAATTCAGCATCGAGAAAGGCAATAGTCGAAATCATATTGGCTTCGAGAAGGGATGCATCTTTTGGAACAGGATTGGTCGAAACATCAATAATTCCCTTTTGTGAAGGGTCTCCCACTATCTGAACTTTCCGCATGATCAGGTTCCAGGTACTGGTAAATTCAGCCACAGAGTTTGGATTGTTGCCCGTACCACCCTTAAGTAGGTTGACTGTATACATCAATCCTGAGTTTTGCACACGCAGAGAATCGCACATTCTTTTCATCATCGCCAAAGAATCCCGCGTAGTAAGCACAAACAAGCCGGATGCATTGATGATGGAGTCGCGGTTGGTACGCAGAGAGTCTATGATGCCCGCCATATTCTCAGGCTTAAATTCAGCCTTCACCACCTGATCGCGGATTACGGCATACATGGCCGTGTATCTGTCCAGGGATGTTTTCAGTGAGTCAGAAAGGGTGGTCAGCGCTACATTTGCAGTTTTAAGGCTATCAATTAAAGCCGTGTTGCCTTTGTCTTTCTTTTGCCCGAATGCAGCAGTAGATAGGAGAAGGAGCGCAACAAGTGTCAGATTTTTCATGGGGCAGCGGGTTGGTTAAACTTCACACCAAAGGAAACAATTTCCATATGACTGACCAATGGAAATTTTCAGCCCAAGAAGGATCTAGCAATTCACGGACATACTCAGTCTATTGATCTTTCTCCCATTGACAATAATCATTACACAATGCAACTATTGCTGCTCTTCATTGGGCACGTAGAGGAGTTTCTTCTCCAAAAAATCGTAGAGTGTCAATCTTCTCAAATCGAAGTAAGCCACCCAAAAATCGCGCAGGGCGCTGGTGTACGAGCGCTTTGCTTCGTCCTTTTCGCGCAGGGCTATATTGAGGTCGGTGATGTCTACCTTTCCAGTGAGGTAGCGGTTTTGGGCAACTTTATATCGCTCGTCGGCAACTTCATCGCTCTTCTGCGCTATAAGGAGTTGGGTGCGCAACATGCCAAAGCGACGCACCAGTGTAATAATTTCCTGGTCAAAACTCTGCATGTCCTGGTCTATTACATAATCATTGAGCTCCATGTTGGCAAGGGCGGTTTGCATGCGGGCTTTGTTGCGGCCCCAGTCCAGGATGGGTACGCTGAGGCCAATGTCCAGCCTTGTCTGCACATTGGGTTCCATGTAGGCCTGGTTCAGGTCACCACCGGCACTGTTGAGTCCATAAGATGCCACCAGATTTGTTTGTAATCGCTGCCCCCGGGCTTCGGCAACTTCCCGCTGGGCTTCAAGGCGGCGACGTTCAAAAGCGATAAAATCTGAGCGGTTGGTGCGGGCGTAGGAAAGGGCATCGCCGGCGGGAATATCAAAATCGGGGATTTCTTTGGGAAGTCTCAACACGAGGGTATCGGCACTGCGCAACCCCAGGTAATTTCGCAGGAGCAACCCGGAAGTCTCCAGATTGAGCAGTGCCTGAGAAACATCCTGCTGTGATCGAAGCAGCTGCAGCTCCACTTGCAGGAGTTTGTCTTTGGATGTATTGCCAATGTTGTACCTGCCCAATTCAATCTTGTACACGGTATCATTGCTCAGTAAGTTGAAGTTGGCAATCTGAAAATTAATTTGTGCATCGAGGTGGTCAAAATAAAGGCTCACCGTCTCTCGCGACACAAATTCCATCTCTTCCACAAAACTTCGTTTGCTCTCCTCGTAGCGAAGGGGTTCTGTCTGGCGGTCCCACTTCAGGTCATTGAATGCGAAGATGGGCTGATCGAGTTGTACATTTACCAGCGTAGAACTGTACCGCTGCAGGTCGAAAGCAAGGTCGGAGAAATAGTTCAGGTTTGTATTTACTGACAAGTTGCCTCCTGTCCAGTGCAGGGGTTGGTTCAGGCTCATGTTGAGGGTACTGTTTACCTGCTCCCGTTCTATAAAGTTGATGGTACCGTCATCCAGTCTGTTGCTTAAAAAATCCTGGTTGTAGCCGGGGATGTTTCCCGCCAGGGCCAGCTGCGGATTGTAATTGCTGCGGTATAAGCGGTACTGCCAGTACCTGTTCTTAAGTCGGGTCTGCGCCTGCTTGGCAGCCGGCGCCTGGGCGCGGGCGAGCGCAATGGTTTCGCTAAGGGAGAGGGTGGTTACCTCTTGCAACTGTGCTGAAAGAAGGTGGGGCAAAAAGGAGATAAGCAGTACGATGAACACTCTATTCATAGCGAAGGGATTCAATGGGGTTTTGGTTGGCCGCGCGCCTGGCAGGGGTGATTCCGAAAACCAAACCCACTGAGGCTGCAACGCCAAATGAAATGGCAATAGATGCCATGGAAATAATGGTTTTGATCCCTGCAAATTGGCTTACTCCCCAGGCCAGGGTTACACCGAGTACAATGCCTATTAATCCGCCGCTGATGCTGATAAGCACTGCCTCGAACATAAATTGATACACAATATCCGCTTTTTTGGCTCCCAGTGAAAGGCGCAGGCCTATCTCCTTGATGCGCTCGAGCACCGATGCGAGCATGATGTTCATAATGCCAATGCCGCCAACCAGCAGAGAGATACCAGCAATAGCGCCAAGTACATAGTTGAATAGTTCATTGTTTCGCTTTTGCTGCTTGAGCAACAACTCGGGAATCTCTATCTGGTAATCGACCACGCCATAATGGGCGCGGCTCAGTATGCGCTGCACCACTTCAGCGAGGTTTGAGAGCAATCCGGTTTCATCCACCTGCACCACCATGCGGTCTATCTGATGGTAATTGTTGCTCCGGGCTTCCATTGCGGCTTCATCTTCTTCTTCGTTGGAGTTTGCCTGCCTGATCATAAACTCTGTGACCATATCTCGGTTCTGATAGCGCACCAACACCGTTTGCAATGGAGCGTACACATCCATATTGTAATCGCGTATGCCAAGGTTGGAGCGGCTTTGGTCGGTGATGATGCGCTCGTTGAGCACGCCTATGATTTCCAGCCACTGATTGCCTACTTTCAAAGATTTGCCTATGGGGTTTTCTGTAGGAAAAAAACGTGATTTGATACCCTTCCCGATGATACAGACGGCATCTCCCCGCGATCGGTGTATGGCACTGAACATGCGCCCTTCAGATAACTGAAAGTTGAAAATCTCGAAATACACAGGCTCCACCCCTACCAGTTTTGCCGAACGGCGCACGCCAGCGCTGATAAGGTAGGTATCCAGGATGATCTCGGGGCTCACCTTGCGGATACCGGGCAAGGTATTGATGGCTTCCGCATCGGAGAGGCGCAACCCAGGTGAAAATTTCTCCCGCTCCTGCGTGGCATCGGTTTCTTTAAGCAGATCTTCCCTTTGCTCTATTACCGGGGTTATTACAATGTTGTTCACCCCCACGAGTTTCATCTGTTCGTTGAGTTCCTCTTGTGTACCATTGCCTATGGCGAGCATGGCGATGACGGCTGCTACGCCAAATATGATACCCAGAGCAGTGAGCAAGGACCGCATTCTATTGCTGAACAAGGCTTCAAAGGCTATTTTGAAGTTGAGTAAGAGCCGGTCTCTGTTCACCTTTTTCCTGAGGAGGTTTGTTGACCAATAATCTGCATTGCAGGTGCTTCCGGGATGGTATCAACTACTTCTGGCTCAGCTGGAGCGGCATCTTTAACCGATCTTTTGCCGTCGAGTTCGCTAAGCAGGTTCACCTCGTCATTTTCCATTCCTTCTACTTTGGTGAGGTAAAGCACATCACCCTTTTCTACTCCTAACTTTACTACCACATCGTTTCGGTTGGGGGTGCCGAGCATTACTTCCTGTTTTTGCACATTCATACCCCGGCGGCGAAAGACATAGGTGATGGTATCGTCCTGGTTGAAGAGACATTCCAGGGGAATGGAAAGTACATTGTCCAACTTTTCAGTGATGATTTGGTTGCTCGTGGTCATCGAAGGCCTCAGCAATTCATCCTTCTCCTTCACTTCTATGGTTACCCTAAATACTTTTGCATCGGAGTTGGGTTTTTGCTCTCCTACATTGGCCACTTGCAGTACCTTGCCGGTAAAGGTTTTGTCGGGAAAAGCATCGAGACCGATGTTCACTTCCTGACCGGGGTGCACACTGCGAATGTCCACTTCGTTGATGTAAGTAATTGACAGCATGGTGGTAAGGTCGGGCAAGGTAGCCACCACAGGATCCCAGGCGCTAATCTGCGACCCCTTCTTGATGGGGCGCCCGTTCCAGTCCTTTCGGTAAATGAGCATACCCGATTCAGGGGCCATAATTCTGAAATTCTTCATCAGGTCCTGCATGCCCTCGAGGCTGTTGGCGGCTTTTTGGCGGTTCAGGCTCACCTCCTGCATTTTGGCGGCATTCTGCTGTTTTTTTATTTTGTAATTCTCCTGTGCCTGCTGCAGGCCGCGCTTGGCTTTCTCCAGATTAATTTCAGCCTGTCGGATGGTGGCAGGAGGCTCGTACCTGCTTTGGTCCAGGATGAGTTGTTGTTCATCTACGGCATAGTCCAGGTTGATGAGTTCGTCCCGCTGCTGCCGCATTTCGAGCGTGGTATCGAGCTTGGTTTGAATGTACTGGGATTCTATTTTTTCCAGCTCCAACTGTGCGTCCTTAATGTTGCCTGTAAGTTCCGATGGGTCTATGCTCGCCACGTAATCTCCCTTCTCCACCACGGTACCTTCGTCAATGATGTCCTGTATGGTCATGTTCCATATGCGGAAGTTGCGTGTGCCCTGAGGGCCTAGTATTTCTACTGAATTTTTGGCCTCAAGCTCGCCGGTGGTGGTGATGTCTACAATGAACGCTCCATGCTGAACTTCTACAGTTACACCAGCACTTTCGGATGCGGGGGCAATTGTAAAATAATAGAGTGCGACAAGGACGATTCCCACAGCCGCAGCGATAAGTATGGTTTTTCGGTTCATGTATGGGTTAATTCATAGATGCGTAAAGGTTGCAAAATTCCCGGAGGCCTGTGATGTTTGAAGGAGTATCCCTCTGTGAGTTAGGATAATTTAGGATTATTTAACCTTAAGACGGAGCAGTTAAAAGGCAAGGATACAAGAGACTCAAATAAAAAAGAAGTGCCTCCACTTAATATTCACAGCGACTTTCAGAAGCGGTGTTATTAAACCACAGCGCTGACTTCTTCACCCTGGCGGACAAACCAATTGGTTTTATCCTGTTTGCGCGTGCCTTCCCAGGTTCAGAAACAAAACAAACACAAACAGGTGGAGATGCCGAAATTCGATCTTCAGCAATTTTGAAAATGTAGGGCAATTCAAAATCATAGGTATTCGATCGACAACAACGCAAAGGTTAGTTTGACTCCAAGTCTCCGCCAATGCTAACTTAAATTATTCTCGCGCACAGCCCACATTCTACCACTTTCTGGTGCAATTTAACGGAGACAAACGCATCTGAGCCCCTTAGTTATCTTACAAGCATCGCATTTAAGTGCAAAGCTTATTTTTACCCAAAATTCACGCGGTGGAGTTTCTCTATACCTTACTATTCGTTGGCGTATTTGCTGCCATTGTTTGGAAGTGGTCTTTTTTTCGCTTTAGTGGTATAAAGGCAGGCTACATGGTGGGCATATTTCTGCTTAAAATGTCCTTTGGAATTGGCCTCGCTTACGTGTACCAAACCTTCTACAACGACCGGCATACTAGCGATGCCTACAGGTTCTACGACGACGCTGCAGTAATGCACCGCAGTCTGGGCGAAGCGGGGCCTGGCACATACACAAAATTGCTTACGGGAGTGGGGATGCGCAGCGACTCCACTGCCATGCGCTACTATATGGAAATGACCCATTTCGAGCGGCCGTTCTACACCGGATTTTTGAACGACAATGCCACCATTATCCGTGCAAATGCCGCCGTGATGCTGATATCACGCGGGGTGTACCACGTGCATACAGCGGTGTGGTGTTTTATGTCAATGATCGGGCTCACCGCTTTGTTCAGGTTATTTCTTCAGTTTTTTCCGCGAAAGCGGGCCGCCATGTTCTTTTCTGTATTTCTGCTACCTACGGTGCTTTTCTGGGGTTCGGGGGTGCTAAAGGAGGGCATTCTGCTGTTGGGCCTTGGGCTTTTCCTGCTGGGATTTTTCAGGTTTATCCATGGCAACACACGCAAGCGTGACTTTGCCAAGCTTATCGGTGGCCTGCTAATATTACTTTTCGCGAAGGGTTACGTACTCTTCTGCATGCTGCCGGCCATTGTGGGTTTGCTTTTGGTTAAAGGCAGTGGGGGGCGCAGGTTCTGGTTCTGGTTCAGCCTTCCCCATGCGCTTGCGGTTATTTTGCTCTTTGCCGGTCCTTACCTTGGCGATGGTTTTAAAATCTCTGAGTTGATGGGTCTCAAGCAACAGGCTTTCTACAACGTTGCCGCCGAAAGCCATTCGGGTTCAGTGCTCGAAATAAATACCATAGACACCCCGGCTGACGTGTTGCTCAACATCCCCCAGGCGCTCACAGTTACCTACCTTCGCCCCTGGCCCTGGGAATGGACCAATTTGCTGTACATACCTGCTGCGCTTGAGAACATGCTGCTGCTCATTTGCCTGCTCACCATGGTGTGGAATTTCAGACGGCCCTACGGGCTGGTAGTACCCATTTTTGCATTCAGCATAAGTTTTATCCTTGTACTCGGCACCCTTACGGGCGAGGTGGTACCTGTGCTTGGGGCTTTGGTGCGCTACAAGATGCCTGCGCTGGTCTTCGTTTTTGCCATGACCTTCGCCTGTACCGATCACGTACTTTTGCAGCGACGACTTCCATTTATCCGGAGAATATTGAGAAAATTATGAGTGAAAAATCCACACAGAAAACAGCGCTGGTTACGGGTGCCACGTCGGGCTTTGGCCTGGCCATTGCCTACAAGCTGGCCGCGGCACACTACCGCCTTATCATTACCGGCAGGCGCAGCGAGCGACTCAGCGAAGTTGCCGGCGAATTGAAAAAAATATACAGCGCTGAAGTGCTGCCACTTACCTTCGATGTACGCGACAGGAAGGAAGTGGAAAACAGCGTTGCCTCCCTTCCTGAAGCCTGGAAGAAAATAAACCTGCTGGTAAACAATGCAGGACTCGCTTTGGGAAAGGCCACCTTGCCCAATGGTGACCCTGAAGACTGGGACAGTATGATTGATACCAATGTGAAAGGTCTGCTCTACGTCACGCGGGCAGTATTGCCTTTATTACGCAATGCGGATAGGGCGGCACATATTGTAAATATTGGCTCCATAGCAGGCACAGAAGTGTACCCGGGTGGCAATGTATATTGTGCATCCAAGCATGCTGTTGATGCCATTAGCAAAGCCCTCCGTCAAGAGCTTTTGCCGGAAGGTATACGCGTAAGCCAAATACGACCGGGCCTGGCGGAAACCGAATTTTCGCTGGTGCGGTTTAAAGGCGATGCCGCCAAAGCCAGCGATGTGTACAAAGGCTACGAAGCCCTTGCCGCCAATGATGTTGCCGACCTGCTGATGTACATTGTAAAAGCCCCGGCGCATGTGTGCATCAACGATGTGGAGATAACACCTACCGCCCAGGCAAATGCGGGGATGTTGCATAAAAACCAATGATGTAGGGCTTTCCAAAGGTTGGCGTTAATTTAAATGAAACACTCAAGACCAGACATATTATTGAGACCACTGTTCATTTTGGCTTTGGGGTTGTTGCTTCTAAATGACTTTTATCTGAAATTTGAGTTCCCGAACTTTTTGACGGGTAAACTCTCTGATATAGCAGGACTTTTCCTTTTTCCATATTTCTTATCAAGCCTTCGGATTAAATGGGCTAAAACAATCTATATCGGAACAGCTGTTCTATTCCTGTTTTGGAAGTCTCCATTTTCACAGGAAGTAATCAATTTGGCACAGACCGTTGGAATTGGATTCAACAGAGTGATTGACTACACCGACTTGTTTGCGCTTATTATGCTTCCATTTTCATTGCAATACTTCCAAAAGCAACTTTCTACAGAGCAAAAAATTGGAAAGTATATAACGATTCCCTTGGGAGTAATTAGTCTGTTCGCAATTTGGGCAACGACATTATCAAGAGAAAAAGTTGAAATGAACGTAAATATGAATGAAGAATATGAATTGCAAATGAGTAAAACTGACCTCTTCAATTCGATGCAAGCAGGACATGGTTATAGCGACACCTTACAGAAAAACTTAACAGACAGTCTTTTTTACTTGCACTTTGGCATTGTAGATGACGGCCGTGCAGACGTTACAGCATTGTCGACCATTATTTCAATTGACTCAAACAGAACCAAACTGAGACTTGAAAAGATTCTAGACGTTTATATCACAGGCGGACTTTTTAGCGGAGTGGACAAAGATGATATAGAGCATTTCAAATCCATTTCCGCTGAAGATTTCAAGACTCATTTTGTAACGAACTTTATAGAGCCTATAGAAAAAGGAAAAGCAGAATTCATCTACTATGACAACAAAGCTGTTTATGATTCTCACCAAAACGAATAGTTAAAAACTACCGTCAACAACCAGGCTTTCTATTGTTCCTCAATAATTGATTGTCCTTTTGATTTATCTGCAGATGTCCATTCCCAATTTTCGTGCAGGCGTATTTTTCCGTTTTCAAGAATTTCCGGTCTGGATGTACATATTCCCGTCATTATCTCATTCTTGTGGTTTATTTGATGATAGCTCATATTAATATTTCCATTTTCATCAACAAGTCCTATTAGATGCCCTTTCTTAATCTTACCGCCTGAGTATTCAGATGTGAGAATATTTCCTGTTTGGATATATTTAAACACAGTTTCGCCTGATGTTTCCCCGTTTTCGGAATTTGAGAGAGGTCTGAATATTTTTCCGTTATAATCAATCATTCAATTTTATTTTAGGTCATCTATTTCGTCCAAAACATAGCATTGCTCCCATTTTGTCATTCCAATTCTCGGATAGTAGTCCACAGCTTTGGGTGCAGATAGCAGTATCAGTTTTGCTTTTGGAGCCAGGATTTTAGTTTGTTTGATGAGTTCTTTCCCGATTCCTTGTTTTTGATACTGCTCATCAACGGCGAGGTCAGACAAGTACGTGCAATACACAAAGTCAGTCAATGACCTTGCTACACCCACGAGTTTCCCATTGTGACGTGCTGTAATGGTTAAATTACCGTGTTCAAGCATTTTAGCAATTCTGTCAGGCTCAGAAATGGGTCTCCTTTCTCCCAATGTAGAATGTATGAGCAACTCAGTAAATTCTTTAATGCTCAAATCTGTTTCTTTTTGATACTTAATCATACGCTATAATTTCATTTCGTAAAGCCAATACCTTTTACCAAATCTAGGCTCAATTTCTGCAATTATCTCAAATCCAAGTTTTTCGTAGATGTGGCGGGCTTTGTCCATAAACTCGGAAGTATGAAGAGCAATTCTTTGCTCACCCTCCTTTTTAGCAAAATCAATACACGCTTCAGTGAGTTTTTGCCCGAGCTTTAAACCTTTATATTTTTCAGAAACGGTTACAAATCGAATGTAACATTGTTCTGCACTAAAAATTTCGGTTGGATTTCCACTTGCGACCAAAAAACTCATTCCGATAATTTCGCCTTTTTCATTTTCACAAACAAAACTTCTGGAATTCTGTAATAAGTTCTTGTACAGGTTTTCGCTGGATAAAATGTTTGATAATTTGCCCCAATTATCGCTGGACAAATCTTTTTCAAATTGTTTCCAGGTATCTTGTCCCAACTCTTTTACAGAAGTTAAGTCGCTTATATTCCCCTCCCTTATTTTCATTCCAAGTAGAATGTTTCTTTTGCTAAAGCAGAATGTTTTGAGCATAAGGCTTGTAGCGGTTCCCGAAGATAAATCTTTCATCCCAGGATAATCCCGATCCAAAGAATAAGTCCGGAGAGCAGGAGAGACCCGCCATAAGCTATATGCGCTGTTGTGAGTTCGGTTTTTTATTTCTTTACGGTAATAACCAAAATATCCAACCGCCCCAAAATTCATCATAAGCTTGATCGAAATCTTTGAATTCAAATGTGTCTGGCAAGTTCATGGAAATGACTTTTTCACTATATTCTTCTAGGTTGGTGAATTTCTCTATATCGTTTGTACTTAAATTCCAAATGAAATAATCTGTTTGGTCTTTGTTGGACATTCCTACACAATAGTTACTCCTTACAGCGAAAGATTTAATCGTGAATTTCTCATTTTCATGTCCGTTCGGGCTAATGAATGACCAGTTGCCATTAATTTCCTCTATTTCTTTCCCGTGTCCAATAGGTATTCTTGCCGAATCGCCAAGTCCATGATCTCCCCAATATGTGAACATCCAGATAAAAAGGAGCCCAAAAATTATTGATCCTGAACTTAACCAGAATTTTTTGCTGTTGACCGTAACTTTTTGAAACCAACTATATGAATTTGACTTGTTTATCTGTCTAAATACAATTAGAAGTATAAGAGAATAAACACTGGCCAAAATTGAAATTTTGACTAATTCGAATATGAAATGAAAAAGTACTTCCATTCATTATTTTTAACTGACACACAACATCAGTATATACCCCACTAAACATCCTTTATTGCGCAAATGCCTCATATATGCACAACGAATGAAATAGGTTGACCAAATATAAATATCCCGCCCCAACTATCACATCAGATTCAAGCTGCACAATCAACCAGCAATCACCACAAAACCGCGCAGGGTATAACCCAATTTCTAACTTTGCAAGAACCCCTTTTTAGAATTATCAGGATGAACCAACCCACCTTTTTACGCTTCGCAGTGATAGCCTCAGCGCTTGCCTTGCAGGCTTGCATCCAAACCCAGGATGCAGACCTCATCGTTCACAACGCTACGATTTACACCGCCGATGAGAATTTCACCACCCATGAGGCCATGGCCATACGCGATGGAAAGATCCTTGAGCTGGGGCCTGAGCGGGAAATACTAAACCGGTACCGCGCCACAGACAAGGTGGATGCGCGAAAAATGTTCGTGTACCCCGGATTGATTGATGCCCACTCCCACTTTATGGGCTATGCGCGCAACAAGGGTGAAATTGCGCTGTGGGGATCGGCTACCGAAGAGGAAATGATAGACCGTGTGGTGGCTTTCGCCAAAAGCAGCGACCGACACTGGATTGTAGGGCGGGGCTGGGACCAAAATATTTGGCCGGGAAAGCAATGGCCCACCCGTGCTGCACTGGACAGCCTATTTCCCGACAGACCTGTATACCTCACCCGGGTTGATGGTCATGCCGCCATCGTAAATACCGAAGCATTGCGCCTTGCAGAAATCACTGCCCAGACCAGCATTGCGGGCGGTGCTGTCACGCTCGACGAGCAGGGCAATACCACTGGCTTGCTTATAGATGCTGCCAAGGACCGCGTAAAAGAGATCATTCCACCAATCAGCGGTGGGCAACTGATTTCGCTTTTGCAAAAAGCAGAAGCCGATTGCTTTGCCTTTGGCCTTACCGGGGTGACCGATGCAGGTCTCACCGTGAGCGATGTGATGCTCCTTGACTCTCTGCAAAAAGCGGGGGTGCTGACACTGCGCATAAATGCCTTCCTGAAGCCAGATGAGGAGACATACCTATTTATGCAAAATGGACCTTATGTAACCGATCAACTCAGCGTGCGCTCAGTGAAATTGTACAGTGATGGGGCGCTGGGTTCCCGGGGGGCTTTGCTCAAAAAGCCATATTCCGACGACCCTGAAAATACAGGTCTTGCGCTGATGACCGACAGCACATTGAACTATTGGGCGGATGCTTGCATGAAGCATAGATACCAACTCTGCACCCACGCCATTGGCGACTCAGCCAACGTCTGGATACTGCAGGGCTATGGCCGCACCCTAAAGGAAATCAACGACCTGCGCTGGCGCATAGAACACGCACAGATTGTAAGCCCGGAAGACCTGCGGTATTTTAAGGAATTCGCCATCATTCCCTCGGTGCAGCCTGTGCACACCACTAGCGACATGGCCTGGGCCGGCGACCGACTGGGGCCTGAGCGCGCAGGGCATGCATACGCGTACAAAACCTTGGAAGGCACCCTGGGCTTGCTCGCGCTGGGTACCGATGCGCCGGTGGAATCATTCAGTCCACTGGAAAATTTCTACGCAGCCGTATTTCGCAAGAAACCTTTTGAAAGCACCGCAACACCATATGTTCCCGAAGAAGCCCTGAACCGTGAATCAGCCTTGCGCGGCATGACCATCTGGGCAGCCATTGCCGCCTTCGAAGAAGAGAAAAAGGGAAGCCTGGAACCCGGTAAAATGGCCGATTTCGTGATCCTTGACAGGGATATTATAAAGGCTGATGAAGTTGAAGTTGCGAAGGTGAAGGTGGTAGGCACCTACCTGAGCGGAATAAATAAGAAATAGCAGTGTCGGCAACTGCATATAATTGGAAATCGCAAGGGTTGGAATACACACATGAGCCGTCATCAACATTGGCCAATGGATTGTAGTTTGTCACAAGTGGATTAAACACCTTCGATTCTTGTAATCTAAAGCCAAGCGGTCAAACTGGTCGAGAATGGCTTCTTCCACCAGGTCAGTGAACTCTGCGATAGATATTCAGATATTCATTTGGAGAAAATTCGGAATTGAATTCCGAATTTTCTCCATTTTTACCTCATGTTTAGAAGCATCGGGCAATGAATTGCCGCTTCCGACATCGGTGCACCACATAAATTTCTGATCCATTCGAAAGGAGACAGCGAACCGTGGACCAACAAAAGTGGATGGAATATTTGCAGTCTAAAGTATTTTATCGAAGAAGTGATCAAAGGATTGTGATTAATTTTCACAATAGAACTTTTAAAAGCCCAAAAGGATCGGAAGCCTGTAGGGACCTTTTAACGGTGTGCTTGCCGCTTCTATCAAGCGAAAGCATTCGAAGATAGCCGACGGTAACCGAGCGAAGCCGAGGTTCACATATCCTTCCTATACTGCTCCCCCGCATCAAAAGTGGCCATCTGCATCGACCCTAAGCAAGCTTTTTTTAGGCGGTATCCTTTTAGCGTGGCAAAGACGTGTTCTGCTGATGAGAGCTTTTAAGCCCTGGAAAATGCCCAAGCATCCCAAAAAATGATGATAATCTAAAGCGTCACTTTAGATTATCATGATATTTAAAAGTATTACCTTTGATTTCATGTTAATCAGAAAGCAAATATTTCCAGAATCAGAGGGAGAAAGCTTCTTCCTGTGGGGGGCGCGGCAAACCGGCAAGAGCACTTTGCTGAAGTATTTGTATCCCGATGCACTCTGGTACGACCTACTGCTTGCCGAAGTATATAGTCGCCTACTAGCAAATCCTTCGTTGATTCGCGAGAATCTACTAGCAAATCCGGAGGTAAAGCTTGTAATTATTGATGAAATACAACGTATACCGGAACTTCTAAATGAAATTCACTGGCTCATAGTAAACACTTCGACCCGCTTCATTCTCAGTGGCTCAAGTCCACGCAAAATTATTCGGGCCAACACCAATCTGCTGGGAGGCCGGGCCCAGAGGTATGAGCTCTACCCCCTGGTAAGTGCCGAAATTCCTGATTTCGATCTGCTCAGGGCTTTGAACCATGGGCTGCTGCCCCGGCACTATCTGGCTGAGCAATACACCAGGATGATTGCGGCCTATGTGGGCAATTATTTGAAAGATGAGATATCCAGTGAAGCAAGAATTAGAAATGTGGGAGTTTTTGCCAGATTTCTCGAAGCGGCGGCCTTCAGCAATGGTGAAATGGTAAATTATTCGAATATTGCCGCCGACTGCGGAGTAAGTGCCCCGACCATTAAAGAATATTTCCAAATTCTTGAAGATACCCTCATTGGTCGCTTCGTGCCGGTATATCAAAAGAAACCCAAGCGCAAGGTGATCCAATCACCGAAATTCTACTTCATGGATATTGGCATCGCAAACTTCTTGCTGAAAAGAGGTAAAATCGCCTACAAAAGTGAAGCCTTCGGACATGCCTTCGAACATTTCATCTACCAGGAATTACACGCCCACAGCCATTACTCAGGCTTGGAATATTCCATCAGCTATTGGCGCACCACCTCACAATTAGAAATCGACTTCGTGCTGGGGGAACACCAGGTTGCCATAGAAGTAAAAACGAGCGACAACATTTACGACCGCCATCTTCGCGGATTAAAAGCTTTCAAGGAAGAATATGCTGTGCAACAGTCCATCGTGGTGTGCACAGAGCCTCTTGCCCGACTGCATCAGGGCATTCTTATTCTTCCCTACAGGGAGTTTTTAGAGAAGCTATGGGCTGGGGAAATTATTACCTGAGCATCCTTCGCCATCGAAGCGGTGGTGACTGAGCGCAGGCGAAGTCACATATTCCTCCTATACTGCCCTCCTACTTCAAAGAGTGCCCCTGTAATCTGCCCCAGCGAGCACACCTTCGTGGCTTCCATCAGCGCTTCAAAAACATTCTCGTTGCGCAGCGCCGTTTCCTGAATTTGTTTCAGTGCTTTGGCAGAAATTGATGCTGTGCGCTTGTGCAGCTGGTTGCGCGTTTCTATCTGGTCTTCTTTTTCTTCGGTGGTGGCGCGGATTACCTCGCCGGGGGTAACAGTAGGAGAGCCTTTTTTGCTAAGGAAAGTATTTACCCCAATCAGGGGCAACTCTCCTGAGTGCTTTTGCATTTCATAGTACATACTCTCCTCCTGAATCTGGCTGCGCTGATACATCGTCTCCATGGCACCGAGCACACCGCCACGCTCTGTGATTCGGTCGAATTCTGCGAGCACTGCTTCTTCCACAAGGTCGGTGAGCTCTTCGATGATGAAACTGCCCTGAATGGGATTTTCATTTTTCGTAAGGCCGAGCTCTTTGTTGATGATCATCTGAATGGCGATGGCACGGCGTACAGATTCTTCGGTAGGCGTGGTGATGGCCTCATCGTAGGCGTTGGTGTGCAGGGAATTGCAATTGTCGTAAATGGCATACAGCGCCTGCAGCGTGGTGCGGATATCGTTAAAATCTATTTCCTGCGCGTGGAGTGAGCGCCCCGATGTTTGTATGTGGTACTTCAGCATCTGCGCACGGGCATTGGCACCGTATTTTTGCTTCATGGCTTTCGCCCAAATGCGTCGGGCCACACGGCCTATTACGGCGTACTCGGGGTCTATTCCATTTGAGAAAAAGAAGGAAAGATTAGGACCGAAATCGTTGATGCTCATCCCACGGCTCAGGTAATATTCCACGTAAGTGAAGCCATTGGAAAGGGTAAACGCGAGTTGGGTGATGGGGTTGGCACCGGCTTCAGCGATGTGGTATCCAGAGATGGATACGCTGTAAAAGTTGCGCACCGATTTATCAATAAAATACTGCTGTACATCGCCCATTAGCCGCAAGGCAAACTCCGTGCTGAAGATGCAGGTATTCTGCGCCTGGTCTTCTTTGAGAATATCAGCTTGTACGGTACCGCGAACCACTGAAAGCGTGCGGGCTTTTATTTTCGCGTACACATCGGCCGGCAATACTTCATCGCCGGTAACGCCGAGCAGCATCAAGCCAAGTCCCTTATTGGTTTCGGGCAGCTCGCCCCGGTACACAGGGCGTGCGATTCCAAGCTTATCGTATTTTGTATTGATCTTGGCTTCTACTTCTTTTTCGAGCTTGTGCTCCTTGATATAAAGCTCGCACTGCTGATCAATGGCCGCATTCATAAAGAAGCCAAGCAGCATAGGCGCCGGTCCGTTGATGGTCATGCTCACGGAGGTGGTAGGATCGCACAAGTCGAAGCCTGAGTAAAGTTTCTTGGCATCGTCGAGACAGCAAATACTCACCCCGCTGTTACCTATCTTTCCATAGATATCAGGACGGTGGTCGGGGTCGTGCCCATAAAGGGTTACAGAGTCAAAAGCCGTGCTGAGCCTTGCAGCCGGCATGCCCACGCTTACGTAGTGGAAGCGGCGGTTGGTGCGCTCAGGACCACCCTCACCGGCAAACATGCGCGTAGGGTCCTCGCCCACCCGCTTGAAAGGATAAATTCCCGCTGTATATGGAAACTCGCCCGGTACATTTTCCTGCAAGGTCCAGCGCAGTATATCGCCCCAACTGCGGTAGCGCGGCATCGCTATTTTCGGAATCTGCAAATGCGAAAGGGACTCCACGTGGGTGGCCACTTTAATTTCCCTGTCGCGCACTTTGAAAATATACTCGGGGTCTTTGTACCGCTTTTTCAGGGTTTCCCACTGTGCAATTACATCCCAGTTGTGCGGGTCGAAGTCTTTTTTAATGTCATCAAACTGCTTACTGAGCGTGCGAACCACTTCATCAGCATCACTGTCAAGCACTTCACCGGTGAGTTTATCCGGACCGCCAAAAGTTTTGATGGTTTGAAAAATGCCATAAAGTTTGTCTGCAATCTCAGCCTGTTGGCTTTCCCATTTGTCGTAAGTGCGGTTACCTTCCGATATTTCCGAAAGGTAGCGCGTGCGGTCGGGCGGAATCACATAGATTTTCTCCGACATTTCGCTCGATACACCGAAACTTGTTTTCAGTTCCGCCCCGGTTTTTTCCACAAGGGTATGCATCACCTTTCGGTAAAGGCCGTTCATGCCGGGGTCGTTAAACTGTGATGCAATGGTACCCACTACGGGTAGGTCAGCGTCTTTGGCATCCCAAAGATTGTGGTTGCGGCGGTATTGCTTTTTCACATCGCGCAGGGCATCGAGCGCACCGCGCTTGTCGAATTTGTTGATGGCAATGACATCGGCAAAGTCGAGCATATCAATTTTCTCGAGCTGTGTTGCTGCTCCATATTCCGGGGTCATCACATAAAGCGAAATATCGCTGTGTTCGAGTATTTCTGTGTCGCTCTGTCCTATGCCCGATGTTTCGAGAATGATCATGTCAAACTTTGCCGCCTTGAGTATGCTCACCGCATCGGCCACGTGTTTGCTGAGTGCAAGGTTGCTCTGTCGTGTAGCAAGTGAGCGCATATACACACGCGGGTGCTTTACCGAATTCATCCGAATCCTGTCGCCGAGCAAAGCCCCGCCGGTTTTTCTTTTGGATGGATCAACGGAAATAATTCCGAGCGTTTTATTTTCGAAATCGGTCAGAAAACGGCGTATAAGCTCATCAACGAGCGATGATTTTCCGGCGCCACCGGTACCTGTAATACCTAGCACCGGAGTCTTTAACGCTCCGGCGATATCGCGGATACGCTGCAACTCTTCGCGAAAGGTATCCGGGTAATTTTCGGCAGAGGAGATAAGCCTTGCAACTGCCGGGACATTGCCCTTATCGAGTGCCTTTACTTCGCCGTTCAGGTGGTCACCAATGGCGAAATCGCATTGGCTTACCATATCGTTGATCATCCCCTGAAGCCCCATTTTACGACCGTCGTCAGGGTGGTAAATACGCGAGATTCCATAGGCCTGGAGCTCGGCAATTTCTTCCGGAAGGATGGTACCCCCGCCCCCGCCAAAAATGCGGATATGACCAGCGCCCTTCTCCTTAAGCAAGTCGTGCATGTATTTAAAGTACTCCATATGGCCACCCTGATAGCTGGTCATGGCGATGGCCTGTGCATCTTCCTGAATGGCGGTATCAACCACTTCTTCCACGCTGCGGTCGTGCCCCAAATGGATTACTTCGCAGCCGGTGCTTTGAATGATGCGTCGCATGATGTTGATGGCTGCATCATGCCCATCGAAGAGTGAGGCTGCAGTAACAATGCGAATTTTATGCTGGGGTTTGTAGGGGGCAATGGTTTCCATATTTTCAGTAAGTGGGTGGTTGTGTAGGTGGTACACAATGGCAAAAATACCCATTTCCCACTGAAGCATCAAAAGCCTTCATCAAATGATCAATCTCATTGATGAGAACGGGGAAGCGATCAGATCATCTGAAAAATAAACAGCGCGTAGGCAAAGAACCGCAGGAACCTGAAGGTGCCCAGAATTACGAGGGACTTGAACGAGTACTTGAGCATACCGGCGCCCATGCACATGATGCTAAATGGAAGGGGGAACAGGGCAGCAATGACAATAATAAACCCACCCCAACTGCGCAGCATCGCGAAGTGCTTTCCAAACTTCACATTTACATATGAGGATACGCGCTCCCAACGAATGATGCGCAAACCTAAATAATAAGAGAGCAATCCGGCGCAATAGCTCAGCAGGGCGAGCACACCTACAATAAGATACGGCGTGCTGAACTGATCAGCCCAAACGATAAATAAATCAGGAGGTATGAGGCCAAGAAATGTTTCGCTTATGAAGAAAAACGTCAGCACCCATTCGCGGGCTACAACCTTGGAGAAATAGGAAAAGTAATGGGAAATTCCCGGGGTAAATGCCTCAAAAAGCAGCATGGCTACCACGAAAACGGCCATTACCAAAGCAAACTTTGCAGATATATTTGCAAGAAATTTATAGAAACCCTTTCTGTGATAAAAAAAATGGTAACGACGAATAGAATTCCACATACGATCTCTGTTTCAGCCCTGACTATACGCTGAAACGATTCGTAAAGTTAGGTGTAAATAGCATGATGATTGGCTGCATTTATATAAAAAATCATAATCTTGTGGGTATGAAACATTTTCATTGTATAAAGATCCTAATCGTGCTCATGGTCCTGCTTTCTGTGGTTGACGCAAATGCGCAAAAGCCCCCTGTACCAGCAATCGTGATACACGGAGGCGCAGGTGTAATTGAACGAGGTAAGCTCACCCCTGAAGTGGAAAATGAGATCAGGGTCACCTTGCAAAGGGCGCTGGACACAGGATACGCAGTGCTGGAAGTGGGAGGCTCAGCCACCGATGCCGTAATCGCAGCCATACAAGTACTCGAAGACTCACCCCGCTTTAATGCAGGCAAAGGTGCGGTGATGAACCTGGCTGGCACCCATGAACTCGACGCATCTATTATGAATGGGGCTGATTTGAATGCCGGTGCAGTGGCAGGTGTTACCACCATAAAGAACCCCATTCTCGCCGCACAGAAAGTCATGACGGAGTCGCCACATGTGCTTCTCACTGGCAATGGCGCTGAGCAATTTGCCAGGGAGCAAAAGCTAAGCATGGTTGAGAACACTTATTTCACCACCGACGCCGTGTACGATTCCTGGGAAAGGTATGTAAAATCAAAATCGGGCGACCCACGTGGAGACAATACACCTGGCGTGGATAAGGTATCTAAATATGGAACTGTGGGCGCTGTGGCGATAGATGCATCTGGCAATATAGCTGCAGGAACCTCTACCGGTGGGATGATGGGCAAGGAATACAACCGCATTGGCGACAGCCCCATTATAGGTGCGGGCACCTATGCTGACAACAGCACCTGTGGCATTTCATGTACTGGGCATGGGGAGTATTTCATCAGGGTGGGTGTGGCAAAAGAAATTTCGGATCAGATGGCCTTTGGCAACAAAGCCCTGCCCGATGCCACCCAATACACATTGGACAGGATAGCACAATTGGGTGGCTCCGGTGGGCTCATCGCCATCGACAAAGAAGGAAACATCCGGATGGACTTCAACACCAAAGGCATGTACCGTGGCTACAAACATGTGAAAGAAACCAAAATAGCCATCTATGCAGATGAGTGAAACTGCAACCTTCACCGTGCAAAACAGGAAAAAATAAACCCCACCCAAATATTCGGGTGGGGTGTTGATTATCCATTCGCTGTGTTACATACCACTAACGTTTCCTGAGCCGCTAATCTGCACATTTACATACGGGGGATTGCCCCAGTAGAGAATGGCTCCGCTGCCGCTTATGGTTGCATTGAGTGATTCTGTAACGAACAATTCAATCATACCTGAGCCATCTATTTCGGCATCTGCATTGGTACTTTCAAGGTTTCGCGCCTGTATGCTGCCGCTGCCTTCTATGGTTGTGTTCAGGTAATCTGTAACCCCAAAGGCTTTAATAATACCTGAACCATTTATTTCGACATTCATGTTTGTGACATTAAAACTGAGGTCAATCATTCCACTTCCATTCATATAAACCGTTGTAGATGATGCCTTGATTTCATCGCCTGAAATTATTCCAGAACCATTGAGTTCAATTTCGTTCAGCATGGTTTGAGAAATTTCTATTCGCACCGCATCATCCTTCTCAATCTTGTTTGAGCGCTCGCTGATGATGAGCCTGTTGCCCGCTACATAGGTTTCTATAAACTCCATGCGGTTACTTGGCGCGACCACCCTTATGCCGCTGCCATGATCCTCCGAAATGTCTACATTGAAGTTTCCGTTCACTTCAATTTCCTGATAGTTGGAGATGCTTCTCGATTCGGATACCATAGGGCCGGCATCTTCATTTTCGCTGCAGGAGGTTAATACCATCATTGCAAGTGCGGTGGCACAAAAGTGAAAGGTTAATTTACTGATGAAAGTTTTCATATAAAAGGTTGGTTTGTTTTAATCACTACACATTGTGACAACAACCAAACCAACTACCCCTACGGAGCGCATAAAAAAAACTATTGCAAGCCTACAAACCCTTGCCGGGAAAGAGTGGGAGCTGGCTTTTAGGTGTTCTGACCACTGTCTTTTTATTCTCCTGGAATTGCTTGTAAAGGTAGAGTGCTATACCGTCAGACAGTCCCATTTGCGGTACGCTCATGTACTTCACTCCGGCGGTGCGGAGCACTTCAATGTAGATATCACCCGCAGGTACAATTACGTCAGCACGGTCGGGACGCATCCTCAATTTGAGTATGCGTTCCTTGAGCGTCATTTTCTTCATGGCTGCGTGCATGGCCTCGAGCTTCCCGAAGTCGAGCAACTCACCGTAGGTCAGTCCGCTCTGCTTGAAATACCGGTTTACGTTGCCCCCTGTTCCGATGGCAATCATATCTTTTTCATTCGCAGCAACCTTGGCCACCCATGCGCGCATCTCATCCCAAAGTTCTGGTTTTACTTTCTTTTTGAGCAAACGCACAGTGCCTATTTTGAACGAGCGGCTACCCTGTCGCTTGCCGTTCTTTAGCAATGTAATTTCGGTGCTACCGCCCCCCACATCTATGTATAAGTACGTTTGTTTGGGGTTGAGGCGCTGGCTTTGAAAGGTGGAGAAAATAAGGTTGGCTTCCGTTTGCCCATTGATGATTTCAATATTGATTCCCGAAAATTGCCGCACTGAATTAACCACATCCACACTGTTTTCGCTTTCGCGCATGGCCGATGTAGCACATGCCCTGAATCCTTTTACACCGTACACATCCATCAGCAGGCGGTAGGCCTTCATGGTTTTTGCAAGTTTGCGCGAAGCACCTAAAGAGATTTTGCCTGTTTCGAATACCGTTGCACCGAGGCGAATGGGTACCCTGATAAGTGAAATTTTCTTGATGTAGAGTTCCGCATCATCTTCAATGATATCGGCTATGAGGAGCCTCACAGCATTGGATCCTATGTCTATGGCGCCAAACTTCAAAACGCAATACCCATTCCGGTCAATTTTTGTTCAATTAACGCAATTTTAGCCAAAGCATCCGACTCCTTCTTGCGCTCATTTATCAACACCTGCTCGGGTGCATTCTGTGCAAACCGCGCATTGCCCAGTTTCTGCTGCACCGAGGTTAAAAATCCTTTGGTGTAGCTCAGTTCTTCCAGAAGCTTATCGGCCTGCTGCCCACTGTCTACGCTTTCGCCAAATGGCAGTGCATATGCTGCGCCCTGAATGGCAAATGTAAATGCCTGAGAAGGCACTTCAGCATTGGTGTGCCACGCGCTGATGTTCGCCAGGCGGGCTATCACCGGGTAGTACATGGCATCGATTTTCTGGTCCCCTTTTATGTACAATTCCATGGCCTCCTTATTGGCTATGTTGTTCTCCTTGCGCAGGTTTCTTATTTGGGTCACCACTTCGGTGGCCCTGTCGAATGCGCCAATGATCTCTGCATCGAAAGATTGAGGTACAGGCCATGGCGCTACAACAAGTGCATCAGCAGGGCCCTGGCGATCTGACAAGAGGTGCCAAAGTTCCTCGGTAATAAATGGCATGAGCGGGTGCAGCAGCTTGAGCAAGGCCTCGAAGTGCGCCACTACAGCCCCTAGTGTTTTTGTGTCCATTCGCTCACCATAGGGTGGCTTTACCGCTTCCAGGTACCATGAGCAGAAGTCGTTCCAGGCAAATTTGTAGCAAGTCATCAGCATTTCGCTCATGCGAAACTTCTCATAATGCTCGCCCACCTCATCTACCACCTGTGCCAGCCTGTTGTCCATCCATTTCACGGCAGCGGCGGCAGCCTCACTCTGCGGGCGGTCTTCAGGATCCCAGCTTTTGATGAGGCGCAATGCGTTCCAGATTTTGTTGGAGAAGTTGCGTCCCTGCTCGCACAATCCCTCGTCGAAGAGAAGGTCATTGCCGGCAGGCGATGAAAAGAGCATCCCCACACGCACCCCGTCGGCACCATATTGCTTCATCAGCTCGATGGGGTCGGGCGAGTTGCCGAGACTTTTGCTCATTTTGCGCCCCAGCTTATCGCGCACGATGCCGGTGTAATACACATTTTTGAAAGGCTTCTCACCCCTGTATTCATAGCCTGCAATGATCATTCGGGCCACCCAGAAAAACATGATCTCAGGGGCAGTTACCAAATCGTTGGTGGGGTAGTAGTAATCTACTTCTTCCTTGCTGTAAAAACCGTTGAACACCGATATGGGCCAGAGCCATGAGCTAAACCATGTGTCGAGCACATCATCATCCTGCTTAAGGTCAGAGGCTGTAAGG
>JBGTBE010000041.1:0-2330 GCA_041749535.1 Cryomorpha sp.
TAGCAAGCAAGGTTGTATATTTCGATTTTTATCGGACAGTAGTGATTTCCTATATCTCTTCACAATGGATAATGGTTTGAAATGTTGTGCCAACCATCTGATGATGAAAGAAATCATAGAAAAGAATTACGGAAAATTCCAGTCAATAGACTTTGCCGGGTCCAATATAGATTCTATTGGTTTTTTCAATCGAAGCTTTGGAGCAAAAGATTCATATAGCACCGAAATTGAGTTAGGTCAGCTTTTGCCGCTTGTCAAAACCCAGCATTTCATTTTCAATTTGAAAAATGCAAGAAGATCTTAACTCTACTAAAATGGCCCGATCTGGTTCTGGTGCCAATGCCGGACTTTTAAACGGGGATCCTGTATTTACAACCGCACCTATCTGATGCAACAGATTGAATAATCCAAAATAGGTTCTGTTTATATAAATCCCGTGATGAGATCCTCGTGCCGCATTGCTCTTTCTGAATTGCCTATCGCTCGAAATTTCGTCGCCAAGTGCATAAATCTGTGAGAAATATATTTTGTCGCTGAAGTCGAATGAAGCTGAGGCAAAAGGTTTTCCCAACAGTGATACCATTCTGGTGAATACATTTATAAAGTACTTTTTCTCTTCCGGCGAATCGGTTGCCAAGAAAAATTCCAACTGACCTAAAAGATTTATAAAGCGCCCTGTATCATCAGTTATTCCAGGCTCCATCAAGGTAAAATAGCTATCATAAAAATCCTCGGGTATTTCCTTCACACAACCAAAATCGATTACACCTAACTTCCCCTTGGGCGTAATTATAAAATTACCGGGATGCGGGTCTGCATGAACGGAGCGCAATGTGTGAATCTGGAAATCATAAAAATTCCAAAGTGCCTGGCCTACTGAGTTGCGCATTTCTGGTGATGGATTGGTAAGTAGCCATTCATTGAGATGTTGGCCCTCAATCCAATCCATAGTAATTACCCGCTCACTGGAGTATTCAGAATAATATGTGGGAAATATAAGATTGGCTAGATGTTGGCATTTCTGCGTAAGTTCAACTGAGCGGCGCAGCTCCAGTTTGTAATCAGTCTCTTCAAGAAGTTTCGATTCCACTTCTTTTAAATATCTGTCGAGATCTTTAGCCTTAATATTCATCAGGCGCATTGCCAGAGGTCGGGCAAGTTTAAGATCGCGTGATACACTCTTGGCCACACCCGGGTATTGCACTTTCACTGCCAGCTTTTTTCCATTGAGCGAAGCCAGATGAACTTGTCCAATACTTGCTGCATTCACGGCACTTTTTGAAAATGTGTCAAATACCTCATCCGGACTTTTATCAAAATAGTGTTTGAAGGTCTTAACTACTAGCGGATAGGAAAGTGGTGGGGCATTATACTGCGCCATTCGAAATTTATCGGTGTATGCCTTTGGCAGTATGTTTTCATCCATTGACATCATTTGCGCAACCTTCAGGGCGCTGCCTTTTAGCTGGCTCAAAGCTTCGTACACATCGCTGGCGTTGCTCTCATCAAGTTCTGTACGATCCAGTTTAGGGTCAATTAACTTCTTTGCGTAATATTTCAAATAGTTACCGCCTAATTTGGCTCCAGTACCCACGAACTTTGACGCCCGTTGCACTTTGGTTACGGGTATTTTCTGTTGCTCCTTCATTCTTCGTTATTTTCTCTGCCAAAGAAATTTGGCAAAATCAATTGCTCCATCCAGTGCAGTTTCGCCAAGCAACTGAAAAGTGAGATTCACTGCTTTTTCAACTGCTGCGTCTGATTGTTCGAAATCCTTACTATTGTCGTTGCGCCAATAGTCTACTATAAAAACCAGTTGAAACCAAAAGGCCTTATCATAGCGCTCTGAAAGCATGGCGCGGTACTTAATTTCTTCTTTATCAATGGCTTCGTTTACAATTTCTTTCGCAAATTCCATAAACTGATTCCTGTAGCCTTCAAAAGCTCTTGGCGTTCGGAGGCTGCTTTTCAGATCAGGCCATTTCTTACATACAAAACTGCGGCGGTCAAGAAGTACTTCAAGGTGGGTATAGAAAAATGCAAGAAGTTTCTCCCGGGCCGAGAAAGCACTATAACTTTCGTCGTTTTTCAATCTTGCCAGCGTGCTGGACATCAGTTCGTTCCAAACAGCTACTTCTACAGATTCAAAAGAATTGTAATGCTTGTAAAACTCACTTTCGGTAATGCCCATCATTTCCGCGAAAGAGAAAACCGACGTTGGTTCAGTTTGCTGAGTAAGTACATATTTTACATATGCATTCTGAAGAATTTCAGGAGTTATTCTGGTCCTTGTTTTTGTTGCCATGGCGCTATGCGGGTTCTAAATTGTG
>JBGTBE010000042.1:0-134701 GCA_041749535.1 Cryomorpha sp.
CCCCTTGCAAATTGTAGAAATCGGCAATGTTGATGGTTTTCTGATGGATGTTGTTGCCCATAGGTGTCATCAGCACATTGGGGTCGGCAGTGCCCCAATTTCCTTGTACATTCTGCCAGCCGTTTTCGCCTTCCAGAATTACACCGGTGTGCATATACACAGGGATGATGCCTGTGAGATCACCATTTCCTTCTGCGGCATTATAGGTGATGATAACTTCGTCATTCTGGGTAGCAAAAACAGGGTTGAGTGTAACTTGAGCCTGTACCAGCACCGAAGTAAGCAACAGAGTGGTTGTAAGTAAAAATATTCTCATTGCATGCGTCAATTTGGTGAATAATTCATTATAGGTGTCAAACATACACTAAGCGTATTGATTGAGCAAGTAAAGATCGAATAAAAACAAATCACTCTATTATTCCCAACACATAATTGTGGTCTGAATGTGCATCATACTTCCACTTTGGATCAATTGCGGCACTAATATTTTACGATTTTGTTTACACCTCTCTCCCACTGAAGCAGGTAGATTCCGGCAGCAATTTGTGACAAGTTTACAATTCCACCATTTCCTGATGCAACCGGTTTTCCGCTAAGGTCACTGAGCATGTATTGGCCCGGTACAGGAAGGTAGAGCATGTCCACAGCGGGATTGGGGTAGGGATGGGATTTAACATCCATCCCTGGGCCGAATACGCCAAGCGTGCCATTGGATGCGGCTGGTGTGGCATCATCGAAGAGCACCCATGGCAATGCCGCATCTTCACTCCTCCCCCAGGATTGGTCTGTACCCAGGGCAGGCATATCCACATGGTCTATCAGTCTCAATCCATTCTCAATTTCCTGGAAAAGAAAGATATCCTCTCCATCTGCGCTGAGCTTGAATGGTGCGTGCAGGGTGCCTTGTTCCCGTTCATCATCCGCCCAAATAAGCAAGAATGAACCCGGTGCCATCACCAAATCGGGCAGCGCCCAATACCTGGGCGATGAATTCTTATCTGAGAGATAAAGCCCATCAAGATTAACAGGACTTGGTCCATAGTTGTGCAGCTCTATCCAGTCATCAAAAGCTCCTTCTTCATCGTCGATGGTTGAATCATTGGATGACATAGCCTCATTGATCACAATCGTTGGGCCTCCATTGTTGGTTATTACCCTGTACTCACAATATGCATAGCGAAGCAGACCCGTGGCCCCTGTGGCGGTGACATTATACGTGAGCTGCGCAAATGCTGCTCCGAGTGGTATTTCGAAGGTGTGTATCTCCGCATAACTGCTCACCACCATTGGGTTTTGAGCGACGCCATTCAGGGCATATTCCAGTTCAAGGGTATTCCAGACAGGACCCTGGCATTTCACCACCACTTCTACCATTTCCGGGTACCCTGAAAAATTTTCCCGCACCTCCCAAATGATGGGGGCTATGGCTATGGGAGCTGCCTGCTGCAGGGCAGAAATATTTCGGTTTTGAAGATAGCCTGAAATAGAATAATCTACATGTCCACCCGCTGCTTCAGTTAATGCATTCAGAAAATCATCATCGCTATAATCATAATCCAGTGGCCGGTATGGATCAGCCAATGCTGAAGCTGCAATCATATCCTGCTTGTCTTCTATTTCTGTTATAAATGCAAATGGCTGCGTGTACTGCTGCACCATATTTCGTATGTACCATGTGTACACATCCCGAAATTCCTGTATATCCAGAAGCCTGTCGGCCAAAGGGCGTTGGTTGCCTTGGGGGCTCCAGTTGTACACATTGCGGTTGCTCCAATTCTGCCCCAGCCAATCTATACCCCAGGTATTGTCCAGGTCGTAGGGAAGGTACTCAAACCTTGAAGTAAGTGGATTGGCATACAAGTAATAATTGTTCATGTTGTATGCATACCCATCCCAATTGCCGGAGAGCACATCTACAGCAAGGGTTTTCAGGTAGGTATATACATCCATATATTCAGAAAATCTGCAAGCGAATTCTTCCTCATCTGCATTGTTCAGAAAATCTATAAACGCAGCAAGGTCTGAGTAGTCATCTATGGCTTCATTGGTAATGAGTTCATAGGTGCGGCTGCCCCATGGAGCGAGCTTGTAGGCATCGGGGTTCGATGAAATATAGTTCAAATCGGCAGGGTAAGAGCACTTGTACAAGTTACCGGCATCATCGCCGAACCTGCCTTCCACAAAATCGTCGTTGATGTATTCCGTATTTTGGTAGAGCCCGTAGTATGCGTTGTTGATATACACTTCCACATAGTTGGCCCTGCATGCGGCAATTTCGAAATCCCTGTAAATGCTCCATCCTGTGTTCGACCTGAGCATGGAAGGGTCGTTCACTTCTGCATTCAGGTTTAACTTTTTCAGGCCTTCGTATCTTCTTCCGGGAACGAATGTATTGAACGATATGCGGAATGACTTTTTGATCTTGTCCCTTGCCGTATTTCCGCGAAAGCGCATACCCACATCATAAAGTGTGTCGCTGCCACCACTGTGCTCGAAAATAAATGTGCAGGGATACTCGTGGTTGCTGTACCAGTTTTCTTGCAGGTAAAGCTCCCCAAGACTGTCCGGGTGGATGAGCAGGTGCACTTTTGGAATTTCGGTTTCAGAGAATACAATACCGTTTCCAGGATTAAATATCTGGGCTTTCAGTGTTGAAACACAAAAGAGCATTACAAAGAAAAAATACCTCAACGCTTCACAATTTTCTGGATGTAGTAGCCATCCTGCGTTGCAATGTGCAATAAATAAAATCCAGGGGAGAGCTCACCCATGTTGATGCTGCCATCATCCAATCGCAGATGCGTGTTTCGTCCGGTAGCATCAAAAATAGAAACATCTTCAGTCTTCATCCCTTCCGGGAAATGTATGTACACCATGGCATCCGTAGGATTGGGATATATACGCAATGTCTCAGTTGCGTCGTTGGTGGTGCTGTTCAAATCGCCTTGCATAAAAAGCCATTCAAAAGCAACAGGAAACTCATCTGCCCAAAACCATTCGCTGTGCTGTCCGTTTGGGTGAATATCGAATCTCAATTCCTCATTGGTAAATCCGGCATCGCTCATTACTGTGACCATTTGGTTCACTTGAGAAATCAGATTTGCACTCTCCTGCCCACCTGCCAGGAAGAAGTATTTGGCCGGAGCCTGCTTGCCCTGCGCGGCACTGTGGGTATATATGTTGCTATTGAACCAAAATGAAGGGGAGAACACCCCGATTTTTGAAAATACCTCCTGGTATTCCATGCCCGTATAGTGCGATATAAGTCCGCCAAGTGAGCTGCCCATAATCCCCGTGAACTCTCTCTCAGGCTTGGTGCGATACTCAATATCAATATGTGGCTTTAAAGTATTCACGATGAAAGCTGCGTACTCGGCACCATCACCCCCGCCGTACTGTGGGTTTGCCCATGGGGTGTATTCATTGATGCGCTCAGCCCCACCATTGTCTATCGCTACGATGATAGCACCATTGTACCCTTCAGATTCGAAATTGAGCATGGCCTCATCCACTTCCCACTCTCCGGCGAAGGATTCCTGCGCACTGAAAAGGTTCTGCCCGTCGTGCATGTAGAGCACGGGATAATGGTCATCCGTAGTATCGTAATTAGAAGGAAGAAAAAGGCGAATTCTCCTGTTTCGATCGAGTTCGGGCATAAAAAAATCATCGTCCATTACCACGACATTAGGCGGTAGGTCGGTAGGTGGGGGCGCCGAACCCTCCCATGAAAGCACCTGAATGTAGAGGGTATCGGTTCCGGTAAAATTAAAATTGCGGTTTGGCAGAAAACCTCCTGCTGCATTGCCTTCTACTGTGGCCCATGAGCCGCGGGTTATTTTACCCTGAAAAGTATTCGCTGCGCTTTCGGGTACTGATAATACATGCTGACTGTTCCAGGGTGAAAAGGTCCAGCCCGCACTACCGGGGTTCCAGTCATTGACAGAACCCGCGAGATAAATCGCATCGCCCTCAGGAGTATTTGCCGGCAGGGAAGTGATTACAATGGCCCGCTGACCGGAAACAAAAACCGGAACCAATAAAAACAGGAAGAGTTTGATTTTTCTCATCTGGTAAAGATAAAAAAGGCAGCCCAATCTGGGCTGCCTTAAGTTAGGTCATCAATATAAAACTTAGTTCACCATCAGTTTGTAAACAGCGCGCTCGTTGCGCTCGTTTACCACATTGAGGAAGTAAAGACCTGGCGAAAGGTTGCCGGTTTTGATTTCGTAGCGGTTGCTGTTGATCAGCATGTTCTCTCTCACCATTTTGCCAGTGATGTCGACAATGCTCATGCGCAGACTGTGGCTGTTTGGATTTTCAAGTTCAATGAAGCTCACACCGTTTGATGGGTTAGGGAATACCCGAACATCTCCAAGGAAAAGATTCTGAGTACTGAAAATACCACATTCGTTGAATGGTACATCAGGTAGCACTTCAGGTTCACCTGATCGGGTATAGAACCTGTTCCAACCGCCTTGACCATTGGGAATCAAGCAAAAAAGTTGCTCCACAAGTCCGGTAAATTCTTCATTGGCAGTATTTGAAACCGAGCCGTTTACATATTTGTATTCGAAGAAAGCAGGTCCGCAAATATTGACAGTGACCTCATAAATTCCGTCACTATTCCCATCGGTGAGTTGTACTGCGCCATCCTGCCACGTTGGAACAGTAAAGTTTCCCATAAGCCAAACGCCATCTGGTGATACAGTTTCCGCACCCATGTCAACCCTAAATGTAACATCAGCAGCAGGGAGCGGAGCCGTACAGTCGCTTTCACAATTGCCTAAACAATACGGGCCATATGTCACAATTTCGCCTGGTGTTGCCACTACAACCTGTCGGTTGCCATCTCCAGCAGCGCATGATCCCGTTACATTAGATTCCCATCCACCTTGACCATTTTGAAACTTAAAATTATATGTACCAGCATCCAAGGTCATGCTTATACTATATAGTCCACTACCGATATCAGTCATTGGCTGGCCCGACCAACCGTTGAATTCACCCGCGATGTGACCACCGCCTGGATTTATAGTACATGCTTCAGAAAGATTAACAATGAAGGTAACATTTGGCTCTGAACATGGGTCGCAACTTCCGTAACAAGCAACAGGCATAGTAGCTCCAGATGCATCAACCACAATCTGTCGATTTGTACCACCATCACTACATGGTCCACCTACACTTTCACTAGGTTCACCCCAGTTATCACCATTTATGAACTTATAAGAATAAGTCCCAGGAGTAGTATAAGCCACATATGCATATCTGGTAGATGATACATTTGAACATGTGCCATAGGCAGGTGTCCAAGGGTTGTTATTAGCAAGGATAAATGCACCTGCAACGTGGACTCCTTGTTCGCTCACAGTTTCATTTGCCATGTCGATTTCCAATCTTACAGGTACCAAACCTGCTGGCGCAGCTTGATTGAATTGTACTGCTGGCAAAACGAATTCACCGTCAGGATTAGTGGGAGGAACATCCGAATTTACAGTACCATGCCACTGTGTAATTGCAAAAATTCGATTACCACCAGTAGTAACAATTGGAGGTAATTGGTTCTCATCACTACCCCATGCGTTACCATTAATATATTTGTATTGATAATCACCTGGTGCTAAAGTCACAGTAAGTTCGTAAATACCGTCAGTATCAGCATCAGTAAGTTCCGAAGTACTCGGATCCCAGTCACCAGGATACCCGGCTGCAGCCTGCCAGTTACCAGCTACGTGTACACCATCAGGACTCACCGTCTGACCATTCATATCGACACGGAATGTAACCGATACCTGGGCCATTGCAGAAGCGCCAATTAGTGTGGAAACAGCTAAAAGGTAAATTTTTTTCATCTTCTCAGTTTTAAAGTTGTGTTAGGGTTATTGTAAAAAATACACTAACAAAATTAGACTTATTTGAATAAATCAAAGCATCTTTGGTCACTCAATTTTTGAACTATGTTATACACATCTAAGAATCAGCAATCTAAAAGTTTTTTCAATGTTGGATTCACATTTCTTTGTTTGGCCGTTTTTTCACTGCTTCCGCAAAATACAGAAGCCCAGAAAAAACAGTTTACCCATGTGGATCCTCCACATTGGTGGGTGGGTATGAAAAACGCCAATCTTGAAATCCTGATCCATTCTAAGGATATAGCGCTCAATACTTTCGAAATCAAGGATGCATCAGGTGTGGTACTTTCTAAAGTGGAAAAGATGCAGAACCCAAACTATACCATGCTTCATTTAAAAATATCCGGCGGAGCACAGGCACAGACTTTTATAATAAGTGCCCGGGGCAAGGGGGGCAACATTCAATACAAATATGAACTGAAAACGAGAAAGCCCGTAACACGGGGACTCGACAACAGCGATGTAATATACCTTATCACGCCAGACCGTTTTGCCAACGCTGACCCAACCAACGACAGCTTCAAAAACATGACGCAGACAGGTGTAGACCGCAACGAACCTTATGCCCGCCACGGAGGCGATATTCAGGGAATGATAAACCACCTTGACCATATGCAGGAACTTGGCATGACTGCACTTTGGCCCAATCCATTGCTCGAAAACAACCAACCCAAGGAATCATACCATGGCTATGCCTTCACCGACTTTTACAAAATAGACCCCCGTTTTGGAAGCAACCAACTGTACAAAACTCTCTCCGACTCATTGCACAGCCGAGGGATGAAACTCATACAGGATGTGGTGTATAACCATATAGGCAACGAACATTATTTGTACAAAGACATGCCCGACAAGGGCTGGTTTCACCTGTACGATACCTTCACCCAAACAAGCTATAGAGACCCGGTGCTGTATGACCTGTACGCTTCGGAATACGATAAGAATATTATGACCGACGGTTGGTTTGATAAGCACATGCCCGACCTCAACCAGCAAAATGAACAATTGGCAGTGTACCTCATACAGCAAACCATTTGGTGGATCGAAGCTTTTGGCATCGATGCCTTGCGCATAGACACATATGCCTACCCAGATCAGGCGTTTATGCGGCGATGGGCCAAAGAAGTAAAAGCCCAATACCCTGACCTTTTTCTTTTTGCTGAAACATGGGTACACGGGCATCCATCACAAGCATGGTTTCTTGGTGATGGCCTCGGGCCAGAGCCCAATTACATTGACGGACTTACCGATTTTCAGATTTACTTTGCCATCAATGATGCCCTGACCAAAAAACAAGAATGGACCGATGGCGTCTCAAAGCTGTACAACACCCTCGCAGCCGATTATATCTATGCCCATCCAGAGAAGATGGTCACCTTTGTTGACAACCACGACCTGGCGCGCTTTCACGGATATGTAAATAAGAATTTCGAGAAGTTCAGGATGGGAATGGTGTTGCTCTTCACCATGCGTGGCATCCCAAGCATCTATTATGGCACGGAAATATTGATGAACGCAACCGATGGACATGGAAAAATCCGACAGGATTTTCCCGGTGGGTGGCAAGGAGATGCAGAGAATAAATTTACTGCTCAAGGCCGAAATCCAGAGGAGACCCAGGCATTTGATTTAATCGTTTCCCTCACCAAATTACGGGCAGACAATAAGGTCTTACAAAGCGGAAAAACCACCCAGTACATCCCCAAAGATGGTGTGTACATTTACTTCCGTCATGATGAGAATGATACTTTTATGGTTTCCATTAACACATCAGATAAAAATGCAGAGCAGCCACTCTCAAAGTTTGTGGAATTGGTGCCAGAGGACGCAGCCCTCGAACCCATTATGGGCAATGTGAATATTGAATTTGGGGCGGTACATCTACCGGCATTGGGCTATGGCATTTTTAAGGTTGTGAAGCAGTAAACAGCCGCAAAAACAATTTAGCAGGACGGGGATCGACAACCCATACCAACCCCGAAGGGGAGAGATGATTATAACCTCAGAAATCTTGTCACCTCTCCGTGGTGGGGAGAACCACGTGATCTGTGTCTTTGACCAAAAGCGTAAGCAGGCCCGCGAGGATCATAGATACACCCCCGACAATCAGCGCAAAGATGGCTTCATTCCCAAAAAATGATTTGAGGATAAACCCGAGAATACCTGCGGCTACAATTTGGGGAATCACAATAAAAAAATTAAAAACCCCCATGTAGTAGCCCATCTTGTTAGCGGGCAGTGCCCCGGCGAGCATGGCATATGGAACAGAAAGAATGCTGGCCCATGCCACCCCCACTCCTATCATGGCCAGAAAAAGATAGTCAGGGCTGCCCATAAAATAAATGGATATTAACCCCAACCCGCCTGCGATAAGACAGGCCATATGGGTGATTTTGCGGCTGGTTCGTCGCGCAAACCAAGGTAAAACCAAAGCAAAAAGTGCCGCTACCCCATTATATACTGCAAACAATACCCCAACCCAATCTGCACCTTCATTGTAGAGTGCCGATGAAGTATCGTCGGTACCATAAATGTGAACAGTTACCGCACTCGTAGTATAAATCCACATTGCAAACAGCGCGAACCAGGAAAAAAACTGAACCATCGCAAGTTGCACCATGGTTTTCGGCATTTTAAATATGCCAATAAATGATTCTTTCAGTCCGTCGAAAATACCGCTGTGTTTTGCCTTTTCTGCCAGAAAGGCCTCCATGTCTTCGGGCGGATACTCCTTGGATTTGACAACCGTCCAAACGACTGCGCCCATGAATGCGACGGCACCCAAATAAAACGACCAGCGCACCGAGTCGGGAATTACGCCTTCAGGAGCTGTATTGCTCACCCCAAAAACATTGGTAAAAATATAGGGAAGCATGGATGCTACCACGGCCCCTGTCCCTATAAAAAAGCTCTGCATGGCAAAACCTTTGGTGCGCTGCTCATCTGATAACTTGTCGCCAACGAATGCACGGAAAGGTTCCATGGAAATATTGATGCTGCCATCCATAAGCCAAAGGGTTCCCGCTGCAATCCACAACGTAGGACTATTGGGCATAATCACCAACGCTATAGATGCGAGTATGGCTCCAGCGAGGAAGAATGGACGGCGGCGGCCAAGCTTATTCCAGGTGCGATCGCTGTAATATCCTACGATGGGCTGTACTAGCAAACCGGTAACAGGAGCGGCCAACCAAAGTATAGGCAGCTGATCTTTATCGGCACCGAGGGTTTCGAAAATCCTGCTCACATTGGCATTCTGCAATGCGAAACCAAATTGTATACCGAGGAACCCAAAACTCATGTTCCATATGTCCCAAAACCCCAGGTGTGGTTTATGATTCATCCCAAATCTATTATTATGAAAAGCCCGGCAAGATATAAAAATTTACAAAGGTGTTAGATGAACACTAAAGGAATCAAGTCTCGCAGTTTCCATTTTTATAAAAAAGGAAAGGCCCCGCTTTCGCGAGGCCATCCCTTTCGTCTTTCTGTTGTACTATTCTTTAGCTTTTGACGATGACACAGCATACGGGTTATTTGGAGTCTTTCCAAACCTTCTGCGTAGGCTGAGCTAGTATATTTAGAGTTTTATTACTTGCGCTATTTGCACCCCTCCATTGTGGGTAAAGCGGAAGATGTATTTGCCGGACGGCATATTGGTAAGGTCGTGGGTAATGAATCGCTGACTTGTAAATTCGCGAATATCAACCTGCGTGCCTTGCTCATTGAAAACTTTGTAGAATCCAGTTCTTGGAATGGTAAGGTCCATGGTAACCCGGGCAAGTGTAGGATTTGGATAGGCCTTTATAGAGCCTTTGCCTCCCTTTACAGTGGCATTTATCATACCGTCGAAAAGCAGACCGGACATCGTTACATCATCCACAAGCAATGTACTACCCACCTGTGGTTCTGAGTTTTCAGCATACTGACTCGATTCGAAGAGTATTGACATGGCATCGGCGGTGAGAAAATTTGCTTCCAATTCAGCGTTGAAATCATACTCAACTTCTTCCCAATCGCTGTTGCCATTTAATTCTATAGACCTGTTCATTACAGGCACATATCCGGTTTCTGTTTCGTTGTAAAAAGTAACCATCGCTACTGCCACATCATCATTTACCGGAGTGTACTTGTAATAAAAATGCAAAGTGGTGTGCGTTTCATTCAGCATAATGTTGGGCACAACTTCTCCATCAGTATCGGCAGCTAGCCATGTTCTGCCTACTTGCGGTGATTCATCACCATCGCGCTGTATGGTAGTTAGTTTCAGGGCAAGGTTGCCATTGTGCGCTTCAGGAGACTGCTCATATGCAGGGAAAAAAGGATCTACATCCACAACCATATCATCTGGTGTCCACAACGGTTCTACAAAAGCCCAACCTTCGAAGGTACCAGCGGGAACTACGTCATTAGAATTTACGAGTGCTATATTATCCACTTCGGCAAAAGCGCCTACTTCATAGTTTTGATCATCACTTAGCACGTTGGCGCATACCACACCAATTACGCATTGGTCCGGCACCACACCAAGGGGAGCGTCGAAATTCCATTGCATATGGCTCCACTCCTGTACACCAGAAATTGGAAACATGTAGGTACCTGTGCCCATGTTGCCTTCGCCTACCGGCACACCGTTGTTCTTAAATTGTACAAGGACAAAGCCAGGAGACGTTTGCGGTATGTTGAACCGAATATCCATGGAAATTCCGCTCACATTGGCATCCGTAGCGGGAAAGCCACCGCCAAAGAGGAGTCCTTCGCCTTCCTGATTGGGATTTTCTCCGGTGATAAACCATCCTGGAATGATCTCATCGCCCGCCTGAATGTTCTCTACCCGAAGTCCTGATCCATCTTCTGAATCTATTCGGGTGCAATTCAAGGAGCCATCATTGAAGAAGGTCTCGTAGTTGGAGCTAAAAGTTGAAATACCCATGGCAGGATGTTCAAAGAGGATCATTTTGGTCCAATCTTCAAAATCGCCATTGAGGATTTGTGCATTTGCCGTGAAGGCCGGTATCAATAATACCATTGGAAGTAAAAATTTCTTCATCTGTTCTTTTTTAGGTTTCAATGTCCACAGCCGGAATCATCGTTATTGCCGAGATGTACGGATGAAAAAGACTTAGGTTTCGAACAGATGCAATCTTTACTCCTTCGTCAGGAGCGCATAGACTTCCATGAATTGATGAGTCCATTGGTACTCGCGTCGTGTGAGGACACGCGCTCAGAGCCACCTAGTTCCGGCAGAATTTTGCCCGCAAGCACTTTGCCCAACTCCACTCCCCACTGATCGAAGGAGAACACATTCCATATTACTCCCTGCACAAAAATCTTATGCTCGTACATGGCGATAAGGCTGCCCAATGTTCTCGGGTCTATCTCTTTTACAAGAATGCTGTTGGTCGGTCTGTTGCCTTCAAAAACTTTGTGCGGGGCAAGCATCGCCACTGCTGAAGGGAGGGTTCCTTTTTGTTTCAACTCAAATTCGGCTTCATCCAGGGTTTTGCCTTTCATAAGCGCTTCAGTTTGCGCAAAAAAGTTGGCCATAAGTTTGATGTGGTGATCGCCGATGGGGTTTTGAGAAATGGCCGGTGCGATAAAATCACAGGGTATAAGTTTGGAGCCCTGATGGATAAGCTGGTAAAAAGCGTGTTGCCCGTTGGTGCCGGGTTCACCCCAAATTACAGGGCCAGTTTGGTAGGAAACTTTGCGTCCGTTCCTATCCGTTGATTTTCCATTGCTCTCCATATCGCCTTGCTGAAAGTAGGCTGCAAACCTGTGCATGTACTGATCGTATGGAAGAATGGCGTGGCTTTGGGCATCAAAAAAATTGTTGTACCAAATACCCAGCAGTGCCAAAATACCCGGCATGCTCTTAGCACCTTCTTTCTTAAAATGCTGGTCCATGGCATCAGCTCCTTCCAGCAATTGCTGAAACCTATCGTATCCAATACCTAGACAGATTGGGAGCCCAATAGCCGACCAAAGAGAATAGCGCCCTCCTACCCAATCCCAGAAACGAAACATATTGGCAGTATCGATGCCAAATGCACGCACAGCCTCTTCGTTGGTTGAAAGGGCCACGAAGTGTTTTGGTATGGAAGTGTCAGAACCTCCACCTTCCAGAAACCACTTGCGCGCGGTGTGCGCATTGGTCATGGTTTCCTGTGTGGTAAAAGTTTTGGATGCGATAATAAAAAGAGTGGTTTCGGGATTCACCTGTTTGAATGCTTCGGCAATATGGGTGCCATCCACATTGCTTACAAAGTGAAGCTTCAGTCGGGTGCTGTATGCTTTGAGGGCCTCAGTTACCATTACGGGCCCCAGGTCAGAACCGCCTATGCCAATATTCACCACATCGGTGATTTCCTTTCCAGAATAGCCCTTCCAGCTTCCACCAACCAATGATTCGGTAAAGTTCTTCATTTGCGCAAGCACCGCACGAATCTCGGGCATTACGTCTGTGCCATCCACCAATACCGGCCCGCTTTCCTGCCGACGAAGCGCGGTGTGGAGCACTGCCCTGCCTTCGGTTTCATTTATTGGCTCTCCGCCAAAAAAAGCATCAATTGCTGTTTGGAGGCGGCATTCTTCAGCCAACTGGAAGAGGGCGTCCATCGATGCTACATCAATTCGATTCTTGCTGTAGTCGAGCAGTATATTTTCAAAGCAATGGGTAAACGTATTGAACCGCTCTGAATCTGACTCGAAAAGGCTGCGCATATGCAGCGCACCGATGCGCGATGCCTGCACCCTGAGCTTTTCCCAGGCTGCGGTTCGGGTAGGGTCTACTTTTGGAAACATGTAAAATCAGGCATTGCGGTTTATGCAATTGAGGTCTTCGAAGGCTTGCTTGAGCCGCGCCACAAAACTCTCTTCACCTTTGCGAAGCCATACCCTTGGGTCGTAATACTTTTTATTTGGTTTGTCAGCACCTTCAGGATTGCCTATTTGGCCTTGCAAGTACCCTTCATTCTTTTGGTAATATTGCTTTATTCCATCCCAAAAAGCCCATTGCATATCCGTATCAATGTTCATCTTGATGGCCCCGTAAGAAATGGCTTCTCTGATTTCTGCCTGGGATGATCCTGAACCTCCGTGAAAAACAAAATTGACTGGCTTGGGACCGGTATTGAATTTCTTGGCGATGTAGTCCTGAGAATTTTTGAGAATGATGGGCTTCAGAGAAACATTGCCCGGCTTGTAAACGCCGTGCACATTTCCAAAAGCTGCGGCCACCGTGAAACTGGGCGATACCCCTTTGAGAGTCTCATAGGCATATGCAACTTCCTCAGGTTGTGTGTAGAGCTTAGAGCTATCCACTCCACTGTTGTCTACGCCATCTTCTTCACCACCCGTTACACCGAGTTCTATCTCGAGAGTCATCCCAATTTTCTTCATTCTTTCGAGATATTTTGCGCTGATCTCTATGTTCTCATGGATGGGTTCTTCGCTCAGGTCGAGCATGTGGGAGCTGTAGAGTGGCTGCCCATTTGCCTTATAGAATTTTTCACCTGCATCGAGCAGTCCGTCAATCCAGGGCAACAATTTCTTTGCAGCGTGGTCTGTATGCAGTATTACGGGCACATCGTACGCTTTGGCCATTTCATGCACATGAAGTGCACCAGCTATGCCTCCCACGATGGGTCCTTTCTGCCCTTCGGAAGTCACGCCTTTTCCGGCATAAAACTGGGCACCGCCATTGGAAAACTGCACAATTACCGGAGAATTGACTGCTTTGGCAGTTTCGAGCACAGCGTTTACTGAGTTGGAGCCAATTACATTTACCGCCGGCAGGGCAAATCCTTCTTGGTTGGCATAGTTCAAAAGGTCGGTTACTTCCTGACCGTGAAGCACTCCCGATCTGAATTTCTTGCTCATTGTATTTCGTTTAAGGTGGTTAATTTAAATCCGTCCACAATCAATTGTGCCGTAGCGGGGTTGGTAGCCAAAGGTACATTATGCACATCACATATACGCATCAGCATGGCTATATCGGGTTCGTGGGGGTGCCTGTCAAGCGGATCCCGAAAAAACAATACGCAGTGTACCTTTTCTTCGGTAACCATGGCGGCAATCTGGGCATCACCTCCTCTGGGGCCTGATGCCACTTTCTGTACTTCGAGGCCAGCACGCTCTACGTGCGACCCCGTAGTGCCTGTAGCTACAAGGTCCACGCCGGCTTGTTCTAAAAAGGCGAAATTTTTCATCAGAAAAGCGACCATTTCTGCCTTCTTGCCATCATGTGCTATCAGTGCAAATTTCATGGGGTGTAAAATACGTGGTATCCGAAAGGTGCCATTTCGAGACCATTGTTAGCAATATCAGCCAACTTTTCACGGTCGAAGAGAGACTTAAAACCGCCTGAAGGTATTCCAGTGAATGTAACTTTTACATACTTATCGGACAGGTTGCAGATGGTTATTACCTGGCTGCTACCCTTTGTGCGAACAAACGCATAAACCTGCTCATCGGCTGTGGAAATCAATCGTTTAAAATCACCACCATAGGGTCCATTCCACAGTGCTTCATTGCTTTGGTGCAGTTTGAGAAGTTTTGTGTAGAAGTCCTGCAGGCGGTAATCGCCCCATCGCACAGAGTCCTTCTCAAAAAAGGCCAGTGCATGGTCCATCGCTGATTCCTGCCCACCGTACACCAAGGGCATACCATCTATGGTAAATGCCAATACGGCAAAGGTTTCGTTGCCTTTCTCACCGTAGCGCTTTATTTCGGTACCGTTCCATGAATTCTCATCATGGTTTGTAGTAAAATACATGCGGTAGGCATCAGCTGGAATCTTCTCGTTCTTTTTAGCCATGTAATTATCTATATCGGTCAGTGATTTCTCACCCTTTGCGATGCCATTCATGATGTGTAGAAACTCCCAGCCGTATGCCGCATGGAAGGCAGAGTCGTGAAGTTCTGCCAACTCTGCTTCAGCGAGCATGAACATATCGGGGTTCACCCTTCTGAGTGAATCTGCACAGGCGTTCCAGAAATCGGTGGGTACGCTGCTGGCTACATCACATCGGAAGCCATCTACGCCAATATCTCTGAGCCAAAAAGCCATGGCATCAATCATGGCAAGACGCATTTCCGGGTTGTCAAAATTGAGATCAGCCACATCCCACCAGTCTGTGCCAATGGGTGGTTGCAGTTTTCCAAGGCTATCGAGGGTGTACCAATCCAAATGACTTTCGGTCCATTTATTGTCAAAGGCACTGTGGTTGGCCACCCAGTCAATAATCACTTTCATATTAAGCCTGTGCGCTTCGCCAAGCAGGGCCTTAAAGTCGTCCATACTCCCAAACTCAGGGTTCACATCGGTATAATCCTTTACGGAATAATAAGAACCTTTCGTCCCTTTTCTGTTCACCTCACCTATTGGGTGCACAGGCATCAGCCAAAGTATCTCAATACCCATTTTACTGATGCGCTCAAGGTCGGAGGTGAGGGCATTAAAGGTACCTTCCGGGGTATGTTGGCGTATGTTGACTTCGTAAATGGTGGCATTGTGCGACCATTCCGGGTGTACCAATCCTTCAGGCGCTGATATTGGCTGAGTGACTATAGGATCTGGATTGCTGCATGCTGCAAGAATTGCAATGGTATAGACAAAGAGCAGTGTTTGTTTCATTTTCTAATTGGTTAAAATTTCAAAGGATGCAGGGGGAAGTTCAACGGAGAGTTTCCTGCCATCAAAGTTGTGTTGATACCTGTTGAGTCCCTTCATATTCTCTATGTTGTAATGGGCAGGAATCTCTATGGTAATGGTTGCAGAGGCAGCAGATGTGTTGAATATTGCAATGGCTGACTTCTCAAAGTAATTTCTGATGTAGGCCATTTCAGTGTCTTTAATGTGCAGGGTGTTCAGGTCGCCATAAAGCAGCGCCATGTTGTCCTTTCGCAAGTTGGATATGGCGGTAACCAATTTCAGCATAGCCTGTTCTTCCTTGTTTAGGTCCTTGCCAAAGCGCATCATTCTTCTGTTGTCAGGATCCCCACCTCCGGGCATACCAATTTCATCGCCGTAGTATATTACCGGTATGCCCGGCACGGTAAAGTTGAAGGCGTGAAGCATGCCGAGGCGTTTGTAACCTATGGGGTCCGATATTTCTATGGACCTTGTCCATCCCGCAAGTTTGGCATCTTCTGAGAAACTCACTGAGCCATCAGCATAGCTTATGAACCTGCAACGGTCTTGATTTCCGGAAATGTTGCCCATAAGATGGTGGTCACCATAGGTCACCAGACTTTGGGTAAGCACCCTGTGTAAATTCTCCATGCCTCCGCTGCTTTTCGCAAAGGCGGCCACAGCAGCATCGTATAGGTTAAAATCGAATTGTGCATCGAGCATTCCACTACCTATATAGCTGCTTATCAGATCAGGGTTGCCATAGGTTTCTCCCACCTGATAGATGGTGCGGTTCTGCGGCAGGGCAATTTCATATTTGAGTTTTCGCGTAAGGGTGCGCCAAAAACCCAATGCAATATGCTTGGTGGCATCGTGGCGAAAGCCGTCGATAGGATACTTTTCGAACCAAAACAAAGCAGAGTCCGTCATGGCTTCAACGACCTCTGCCCGCTCCAGATCGAGTGTAGGCATGAAGGTATCGAACCAAGTGGTGAGGCGGTATTCATCCCAGCGTTCGGTATTCAAAGTTCCATCGGGCAAGTACAGCTCGGTGGCCCAATCAGGATGCTGCGCATACACCGGGTGCTCCTGGTGCACGTGGTTTGCAACGTAGTCGAGCAGCACATTGAATCCATTCTTATGAGCCGCATCAGTGAGCGCAAGCAATTCATCCGATGTGCCAAACCTGAAGTCTACTTGCGATGATGAAATGGGCCAATATCCATGGTAGCCGGAGAATTTGCTGCGCACTCCGCCTTTGTCCCAAAGACCATATGACCCGAGGGGATTTTGGGCTATGGGCGAAAGCCAAATGGTGTTTGCTCCCAACTTTTTAAAGTATCCGTCTTCTATTTTGGACATTACCCCTTCAAGGTCACCACCGTAATAATTGGCCGGTGGAAGAATTTCAGGGTCGTCTACAATTACATCGTTGTCCTGATTGCCATTTACGAAACGGTCTACCATCATAAAATACATGGAGTAGGTATGCTTATCGGTACGGGCCAGTTTACCCGAATTCTCCACGGGTTTACCCTTGTGCAAGGGCACTAAAAGATCGTTGGACCTTTCTGTATCTTCCGAACCAAAAACCCTCAGATAACTTAGCTCCATTTCTTCAGCCTGACTGGGCACTGCGATAGCCACCCTGCTCCCGCGACGGTTGTAAAACCCATCGGCAAGCAGGTGGTTCTCCCAAAGAATAAGGGGTGCATTGAGACTTTCAGGATAATACACTACCACAGAATCTCCGAGCATCCCAAAGGTGGTAATCAATGGACGGTTACTTGCACTGCCTACGCGAAATGTGGAATTGAAGCCTCCGCTCCCATTGTCTTTTTTATTGGGGTTGCTGGGGTCTAGCATTTCTTTGCCGTCCTCTACAACGAGGTATTCATACAGGCCAGGTTGCAAAATGAGATCGGCAGACCACACATCGTCTTCGAGTGTAAGGGGTGTCGCTTTGTGGTTCCAACCATTAAAGTTGCCTTTAAGCGACACTTGTTGGGCATTGTTGGAGATGGCTTCATAGCTAAATCGGAAAGATGCACTCCTACTGCGTAAGATGGGTATGTGGTAGGCCACCCCTTTGTACGATACTTTCAGGGTAGTCAAAGCTCCAGGACCATTGAATTCATGCACGATGACCACGGCACTGTCAGGAATGAATGAGTAGTCCATCTCATCAACAAAACCAACTGAGTCAATTCCAGCCGCTTCTTCGAAATAGTCGAGAAGGTATATCCTGGAATTCTCAAAAGCGAGCTGCACAGGGCTTGCCAAACCTAAAATTTCAGAGCCATACACGATGGAAGCTTCATTCGGTTCTTCCTTGTTGCAAGCAGTGATGAACAGAAGGGAAACCCCCAGCGCTATGTAAAGTTTTGCGGTTTTCATGATCTGGTTGCCATAGTGGTTGAGTTAGGTGCCAATGTATAATTAATACCATAAATCAGAATGTCCAAAGGAGTATCTGAATGATTTTGCACAATTACTTCCTGCCTTTTAACAGTTACAGCAATCACCACTTCCCGGTAAACGATTCTAAAGGTAAATGCTTCCCACAACTCAGGCAGCATTGGCTCCAGACTGAGTTTTCCATCGTGTACCCGCTTGCCTCCAAACCCTTCGACCACCGCCATCCAGGTGCCAGCCATCGATGTGATGTGAAGACCTTCATCCGCTTCGTGGTTATAGTCGTCAAGGTCCAGGCGGGCCGTGCGCAGGTACATCTCATAAGCCTTTTCCTTCATACCCAACTTTGTGGCAAGCACTGAGTGTACACAAGGTGAAAGTGATGATTCATGTACTGTGCGAGGTTCGTAGTAGAGGAAATTATCGCGCAATGTATCTTCATCAAAATGCTCTTCGAAGCAATACATTCCTTGCAATACATCGGCCTGTTTGATGAAAACCGACCTGAGAATGCGGTCCCATGACCAATGTTGATTTAAAGGCCTTTCCTTGGGATTCAGTTCATTTGCGGTAAGCTGCTCCTTATCCAGAAAGCCATCCTGCTGAAGGTAAATGCGCGTTCCATCGAGCTTAGGCTGGTACAGCTTTTCTGCAATATCTTTCCAGCGCAAGGTCTCATCATTTTCCCGAAAGTTGCACTTGCCAACCAAACCTAGCCAGAAATCACTGTTCTTCTTTACAGCCTGTATGCACTCCATGGTATACATCAGTGTCCAGCGCGCAATGTAGTTGGTGTACCAGTTGTTGTTCACATTGTTCTCATATTCATTGGGGCCGGTTACACCGAGCATTACATATTTATTGCGCGCTTCGCTCCAATTGACCCTTTGGCTCCAGAATCTCGAAATTCCAATGAGTACCTCCATCCCACCTTCATTCAGATAACCCACATCGCCGGTGTGTCTTATGTAGTTGTAAATGGCAAAAGCGATGGCTCCGTTGCGGTGTATTTCTTCAAACGTAATTTCCCATTCATTGTGGCACTCTTCTCCATTCATGGTAACCATGGGATAAAGTGCGGCCCCGTCCTTGAAGCCGAGCTTCTCGGCATTCTCAATGGCTTTGCCCAGATGACGGTAACGGTACAAAAGCAGGTTTTTTGCAACATTCTGACCCGCCGTGAGCATGTAGAAGGAGAGGCAATATGCCTCGGTATCCCAGTAGGTACTTCCACCGTATTTCTCGCCGGTAAATCCCTTGGGACCAATATTTAATCTAGGGTCATCGCCAGTATAGGTTTGGTTCAGTTGAAATATGTTGAACCGGATGGCTTGCTGAGCGGCCACATCACCATCTATGGCAATATCGTTCATCTCCCAGCGTCTGGCCCATGCAGTGCGCTGCTCAGTGAGCATAGCATCAAAGCCTTTGGCAGCGGAGGTCTGCACCACAGTTCGGGCCCGTTCCGCCAATTTTTCCCTGTGATGATTTTCAGAAGAAATGTTGCATGCGTATTTGTACACCACAATTTCATCACCTGCTTCAGCCTGAACAGCAATCAGGTTTTCCACATATTTGCGCCGGTCGCTCTTGTTGCTATCGAAGGTGTATGGTTCCCCATTCTTCGTAACCAATATTTTCTGCCCGGTACAAACGAAGAAGTCTAGTTTCTTGGTTTTCAAGGTCAAGTAGGCTTCATCATTCAGCACTTCTTTGGCCTCTTCGCTCCAGAATTTTTCATCGTAGTTCGAGTCCTGGTTGATGATGTCACCATCAATAAAGACCCGAAACTTCAAGTTGCCTTCCCAATCAAGCGGCTTCACCGAGTACCTGATGAGGCCAGCTTCAAAATCAGTCATGCTGAGAAAACGTTTCACATCTACCTGAAGGCTTGCTCCATTGTCCATTTTGGCAATAAAGGTGCGGTGTAGGTAGCCCTCCTTCATATTGAGTTCCCTCCTGAAGTTCGAAACCTCGGCCTTCGCCAAATCCAGCGGTTCATCGTTCACTAAAGGCACGATGCCTATCCAGTTAGCTGCGTTGAGTACTTTCGCAAAATACTCCGGGTAGCCATTCTTCCACCACCCTACGCGGGTTTTGTCAGGGTAGTAAACACCTGCCACATAGTTGCCTTGGAGGGTTTCACCGGTATATACTTCTTCAAAGTTTGCTCTTTGGCCCATGCGTCCATTGCCGAGGCTAAAAATACTCTCAGATGAGCGTTGCATCTCCGGATGGAAACCATTCTCAACAATGCTCCAGGGATCTTCTTCGTAGTGTTTCTTCATAATGACTGCGTCACTTATAGTAAATTAATATAGCCATTCACACTGCCCATCTTGCTTGGGCTTGTGAGCAGATGCTTGTCAAATTTCATTAAATATCTCCATTCCCAAGCCTTGAAATCCAGGTATTACTTTGTGTGCCTGTGAGAGTATTCTTGGGTCACCAATGCCAACAGCGTACATGCCTGCGTTAAGCGCGGCTTGCACACCAGCGAGTGCATCTTCGAATACCACACAATGCTGCGCTTCTATATGAAGCTCGTAAGCACCCAATTCAAAAGTCTGAGGATCGGGCTTCCCTCTTGTTACTTTTGTACCGTCTACAACCGCATCAAAAAGCGGAAGCAGCCCTATTTTCTCAATTATTTTTAAAGCATTCTTGCTCGCAGAGCCAAGGGCCACTTTTCTACCAGAGTCTTTCACCATTCTGATAAAATCAGCGGCAGATGGCAATATCTCGTCCGGTTTCATGGCATCTACATATTCCAGGTACCAGGAATTCTTCCGGTGCATCATTTCATCCTTCTCAGCAGGTGTAGCGTCAATCCCTCCTTTCTTCAATAGAATATTGAGGCTTTCCGCCCTGCTCACACCTTTGAGAGACTCATTCTCAGCTTCGGTCAGGTCAAAGCCAAGCTCATTGCAAAGCCTCTTCCATGCCAGGTAGTGATACCGGGCAGTGTCGACGATTACACCATCAAGGTCGAAAATACATGCTTTTATCTCGGGCATAAAGAGGCTTTAAAAGGGTATTTTCTCGAAATAGTTATTGATGTGGTAGTTGTACAGACCATCTATTGGTTTTTTAATGATTGATCCAACTATAACCCCTTTCTCAGCGGCCACTTCTCTCAGTATATCTTCGTGATAATAAGCCACTGAGCCTATGAAGTGGGTAGGCACTTCCTTGAAGTCTTTATAACAGGTCACGTGTATGTCAATAAACCGAGCCACCCCTTCGCGGATCAATTCCCGAACGTAGGGTTCATGCTTAAAACCTGTGATGAAACGCATGAAGGAAGCGAGGTACACATTGGCATTCGGCTTCATGTACACATTGTCAATTATAATATCCTTTGTGAGACCGAAGGTATCGCGCAGCCCGTCAGACATGGATTTGGGAAGGCGCTTATACAGGTAGTCGGCAAGCACTTTTTTACCGAAGTAGCTTCCACTGCCTTCGTCACCCAACACGTAGGCCAAGGCTGGCACTTCTTCGCGCACGATGTCTCCATCAAAATGGCATGAATTAGAGCCAGTACCGAGTATACAAGCTATGCAAGGCTCATCCTGGTATACCGAAAATGCGGCTGCTACCAGGTCGTGGTCCACATATATCTGTGCTTTTGGAAATACCGCAGAAAGGCCCCTGTCTATAATTCGCTTCAGTGGCAAGGAGGAGCACCCAGCGCCGTAAAAAAAGACAGCTGTTACCTTGGGTGCAAATTGGATGAGCTCTTCTTTGGCCAGAAGGGTGTCTTCCACAACTTTCTCATTGTGGAAATAGGGATTGAGTCCAATGGTCTTGAAATCCTGGTATGTTTTGTCTTCGGCCACCAGGCGCCAGTCGCATTTCGTAGAGCCGCTGTCAGCAATTAAAAGCATAGTGGTAATGGTTTAAATAGGTTATTTTCAAAGCAGTAGTTAGATTGAGAGAATATCGGCAATGCGCACCAATTCAGGGTCAATGGTCAATTTATGGCTTATGGCTTGATCAAAGGGGGTGAGCATCACCTTCTGATTCACAACGCCAACCATGCAATCGCGGTCGCCAGCAAGCAAATGCTCCACAGCTGCCACCCCCAGGCGGCTGGCCAGATTGCGGTCAAAGCACGAAGGGCTTCCCCCGCGCTGTATGTGCCCGAGTATGGTCACCTTGGTTTCATAGTAAGGAGAACGCTCTGCTACTTGCTTTGCTATTTGGGTCGCATCACCACTTTTCCCTCCTTCGGCTACGATTACGATGTTCGATGTTTTATTCTGCCTTCTCGCTTCGGCAAGCCGCTCCATGAGTTTGTCGATTTTCATTTCCCTTTCGGGGATAAGGATCGCAAGGGCGCCGGAAGCCACGCCTGCATGTGCAGCAATGAATCCCGCATCTCTCCCCATCACTTCCACAAAGAAAAGTCTGCTGTGAGAGGCGGCGGTGTCTCTAATTTTGTCAACCGCATCTATCACCGTGTTGAGGGCAGTGTCAAAACCCACGGTGTAATCGGTGCCAAACAAATCCTTGTCGATGGTGCCAGGTATACCAATGATGGGGAAATTATGCTCCTTATTGAATATATGCGCTCCTGCAAAGGTGCCGTCCCCTCCTATGGCTACGAGGGCATCTATACCATTTGAGTGGAGTTTCTCATAGGCTTTCTCACGGCCTTCCTTTTCTCTGAACTCCTTGCTTCTGGCAGATTTCAAGATGGTTCCCCCTCTTTGTAGAATGTGGTTCACGGAGCGGGCACTCAGGTCTTCCATATCTCCTTCCATCATTCCCTGATACCCGCGAAAAATACCGGCTACCCTTACGTTGTTGTATATACATGTGCGAACAACTGCACGCACAGCCGCATTCATACCAGGGGCATCGCCACCCGAAGTAAGTACGGCAATTTTTTTAATGTTGGTCTTGGTCTTCTTTACAGCCATAGTTTATAGTGTATAATTTACACTTAGGGGGCAAATCTACAAAGAAACAAGAATTATCTGAACGCATGATAATGCGCTTTTCATAAACGAATGGCAGTTTTCGAAAGGGTCTAAAACTTAATATGTTGTCAAAGCACTTGACTAAGGTTTAATTTATTTGATATTTTTGCGCGCCCTTCACCTGAAAAAACCCATTGAATACTCTTAGAAAAGGCGCGGTTGACGCCAGATTAAATCCGAATGTTTCAGTAGACTGCGTCATCTTTGGCTTCGATGGAGAGCGGCTCAAAGTGCTGTTGATCGACAGGGGGCAGCATATGCAAAATGGAAGTAACGACAAAATATACGCCCTTCCGGGAAACCTGATCAGAGAAGACGAAAATTTGGATGAAGCTGCAAAACGGGTGCTGAACGAGCTCACCGGATTGGGTAACATCTATCTGGAACAGTTCGGATCCTTCGGCGACCCAACACGGCTTACCAAGGAGCATGACCTTGAGTGGCTGAAATCCATACGCGCTGAGCCCGATGCAAGGGTAATCACCGTGGCATATTATTCTCTTATCCGGGCCGATCAGTACAAGCTGCATGCAAGCGGATTTGCTAAAGATGCCTTCTGGCACGATATCAACAAACTGCCTGCACTTGGTTTTGACCACAGGGATATCATTGACGCTGCGCTTTCTGAATTGAAATTCAAAAGCAAATACCAGCCATTGGGATTCGAGCTACTTCCTGAGAAGTTTACCCTTGGGCAGCTGCAGAAACTTTATGAAGCCATTTTCGGGACCGACCTTGACAAGCGGAATTTTAGGCGGAAAATTATGAAAATGAGTTTTCTGGTACCCCTGAAGGAAAAGCAAATCGGGGTTCCCCATAAGCCTGCACGGTACTACACATTCGACAAGTTAAAGTACCAAAATTACAAGAGCAACGATTTCTACTTTACGCTTTGAACCCTATTTTTTTTGGTCTAACTCCTGGAGTTTTAGAAACAGGTCTCTTTGCTCCTGGCTCAGGTTTTTAGGAATTTCTACCACAATCTCGAGCGTGAGATCTCCAAAGTGACCCTGCTGACTGTAGTCTGGGTATCCCTTTCCCTTCAGTCTTAGCTTTTTACCTGATTGGGTACCAGCTGGCACTGGTAGGGAAATTTTCCCGTGCAGGGTATCCACACTTACTTTACCCCCTAACACAGCCGAATACAGGTCTATAGTAACCTTTTTCGATAGATGAAGGCCTTGCAAATCATAGGCATAGGGTTTACCCACTTTTAACAAGATCAACAAATCGCCACCATCACGGCCTTTGCCACCCACTTTTAGCTTTTGTCCATCAGTGGCACCTGCTTTAATGTTGAGCCTGATTTTCTCTCCGTGAAGCTCAACTACTTTGGCCACCCCATGAAATGCTTCTTCAAAAGTCAAGGGCAGTGAAGCTTGGGTGGTTGGTTTGCGCCCAGGCCTTTGGCCGCCTTCACCGAAAGGGGAAGCACCTCCGCCAAATCCGCCACCACCAAAGAATGCGTTGAAAAAATCGGAGAACCCACCCCCGCCAAACCCTTCGTCAAAATCGCTGGCACCCCCATATGCGCGTGCTGAACCCTGTGGACTACGGCCTTGTTTGGCGTATTCGTCATAATGTTTCCAATTCTCACCCATCTCATCATACTTCTTGCGCGTCTCGGCGTCGCCTACCACCTCATAAGCCTCGCTAATTTCTTTAAACCTTCGCTCTGCCTCGGCGTTGCCGGGGTTCTTGTCGGGGTGAAACTGCACAGCGAGCTTGCGGTACTTTTTCTTGATGTCTGACTGGGTGGCAGATTTGTCAACTCCCAGTACTTTGTAGTAATCTCTGTATTCCATGAGGCGCAAGGTTTAAGGGTGCTGCGATTTGCGAATCGCTGACAAAAATCGTCATTTAAAACAAAGGGTGCGAACAATGCCGCACCCTTCTGTCAATTTGTGTTGGATGGGGTTTATTTCACAGAAATTTCTTTCACTTTCGATTTCGCCACCACTTCTTTTTTGGGAACTTCCAAACTGAGAATTCCATCTGCATAGGATGCTACAATGCCCTCAGCATCAACTTCCTCAGGTAGTCTAAAAGAACGAACGAAGCTTGAAAAATTAAACTCTCGTTTGGTGTACCGGTCTTTGGTTTCGGTGCGCTCTTCTTTGCGCTCGCTTCTTATACTCAGCAGGTCTTCCTGAAGCTCGATTTTAAAATCTTCTTTCTTCATACCCGGCGCAGCCAGTTCAATTTGGAAGAACTTTTCGGTTTCCTTGATGTTGGCAGCGGGTAGTGAACCATTCCTGCTTACTTTACGAGGTAAGTTTTCACCTTCGAAAAACTCGTTAAAGAGTTGCTCAAACGGATCAAAAACAGGGGTGTGTGATCTAAATTTTATTAGCGACATAACTTTAAATTTTTAGGGTTACGATTCACAATCCCCAAAATGAATGCCGATGGCCCGAAAGTGAAAAATTGACAGCGTTCTGGGCTTCCTTACTGTCATAAAGTCTTATCAACCTGTATAACAGTGACATAAAGACATGAAACAAGCTACCGGAGCACCATAAATTTTTCAGTAAGAATGCTTTCACCTACAAATACCCGAACCAAATAAATGCCATTTGACCAAATTTGCGAGGGTAGCTCAAATTCAGTTTCTAAAATCCCGAAACGGCTGTAGACTACTTTTCCCGTGAGGCTTACCACCTCCATGTCGTACTGCTGCGCGGGTGAATCAATCCTGAAGCGATGCGCCCCAATGCTGGAATCGAAATAAATGAGAAGGCCAGAGTTCCAGAATCCTGTGAATACAATGCTGAGGGTGAGTGTGCTTTCGGATCCAAAAGTTAAATAATAGATATACGTTCCATTCTGATCGGTATCAGTGTCGCTGAATCGGTATGATTCGGGACGGTCGGGAGCCCCGCAAATTCCCCCAATTGCAAAAACCGGAACTTCCTCGCTCCCATTCACAGAGCGCGACACGAAGGTGCCCTCGCAAGTGTTTCCCCCGGCAATGGTCCAGGTGAGCTCTATGGTGTTCGAAGATTGGGTAATATTCCAGGCAGAAAGGAAGCCTTCATCTTGCGCACGCAGATGAAAACCAACAAAGATCAATAACAACACAATTAACAACCGCATTCAAAGACCCAAACGTGCGAAGTAATTCCAGATTGTATCGTCAGGTGGTGGTGCCACCACTTTAAGTTCTACTTTGGTAACAGGGTGTATGAGGCTTACAGCTCTGGCGTGTAAGTGTATAGAGCCATCGGGATTGCTGCGGGGAGCGCCGTACTTGAGATCTCCCCTTATAGGCATTTTGGCATGTGCCAGTTGAACCCTTATTTGGTGGTGTCGGCCCGTGATTGGATGTACTTCCAGCAAAGTGTATTTCTCAGAATGAGCCAGAACCTTGTATTCCAATTCCGACTGCTTGGCCCCTTTCGTGGAAGGACCGGTAACCCTGCTTTTATTCTTTGCCTCGTCTTTCACCAGGAAATCCAGCAGTTTGCCATTTGGAAGTCCAACTTGTAAAGGCACACAAGCCCAATACGTTTTTTGTACTTCCTTTTCCTTGAATTTCTCGTTCAGTCTGCTCAGTGCTTTGCTGGTTTTTGCAAAAATCACCACTCCGCTCACCGGGCGGTCTATGCGGTGCACCACTCCGGCAAACACATTTCCCGGCTTCTGGTATTTTATACCAATCCATTCCTTCACCACTTCGCTGAGTGGGGAATCGCCGGTTCTATCGCCCTGAACTATATCGCCTGATTGCTTGTTGACCGCCAGTATGTGGTTGTCTTCATACAGCACTTGCAGATTCTTCGCGGTAGAGTGTGGCACTAATACTGTTCCTTATCGTTTGGAAATTCCTTCGCACGCACATCCTTCACATATTGCCCTACCGCACCTATTATCTCATCATAAAGATTGAGATACCTTCTCAGAAAGCGGGGATTGAACTCGTGGGTAAGACCCAACATATCGTGCACCACCAGCACCTGCCCATCGGCTTTGTTTCCAGCTCCGATGCCGATGGTTGGAATTTCAATGGACTTTGAAACTTTCTCAGTGAGCGCGGCAGGTATCTTCTCGAGCACTATGCTGAAGCAACCCGTTTCATCGAGCAGCTTTGCATCACTTAACAAGCGATCCGCTTCATCCACCTCGCGGGCGCGAACGGTGTAGGTGCCAAATTTGTATATGCTTTGTGGTGTTAGGCCCAGGTGTCCCATTACAGGAATTCCCGCTGAGAGAATGCGTTCTACGCTTTCGCGGATTTCATAGCCCCCTTCGAGTTTTACCGCGTGCGCACCGCTCTCCTTCATGATGCGTATGCTCGATGTGAGCGCTTCCTTGCTATTGCCCTGATAAGCTCCAAAAGGTAGGTCGACCACAACCAGCGCCCTTTTCACTGCGCGAACTACAGAAGATGCATGGTAAATCATCTGCTCAAGGGTGATGGGAAGTGTGGTTTCATGGCCGGCCATCACATTCGATGCTGAATCGCCGACGAGAATGACATCCACGCCTGCCTCGTCCACGATTTTGGCCATTGAATAATCATAGGAAGTGAGCATGGCGATCTTCTCACCACGGTTCTTCATTTCCTGGAGGGTGTGGGTTGTAACCCGCTTCACTTGTGAGTGTATTGACATACTACTATTTAAAGGTGTATCGTTCATACCCACCTTTCGGGCAAAATACTTCGCTACATTGAAATGCTATTGCTGGTGCAATAAATACCGATCGTGAACCGGGTATGTGGCATTGTCGCGATTGTATTACATTTGCCGAGCCCAAAAAGGGAGTCCAAATATGGTAAAAAGAACAGGATTATTACTATTGGCAACATTGCTTGCATTTTCTGTCATGCTGAACAGCTGCGACACCGACGTGGATCTCATTGCACCCTATAAAACTGTACCTGTGATTGTTGGGGTACTCGACCACGCTGTCGATACGCAGTTCTTCCGCATAAACCGCACTTTTCTAGGCGAGGGAGATGCCAATTTGTTTGCAGGAATAAAAGACTCTGTGGAGTATCCGGATGGCACAGTAGAAGCATGGATTATTAAATACCAGGCCCCAAACGCAAGCAGTACCAATATAGATTCATGGACAAAACTGGACTCTATTCTACTGCAACCTATCGATATACCTTCCCGAAGTCCTGGTGTATTCTACCAAACCAATGTGAGGTATTATTACACCGCCCAGCCCATTTTTACTGCCTCGCAAATTACCAACATAGCCAATATGCGCTACCAGCTGAGGGCCAACCTGAATGGCAGAACCGTTACGGGTGTCACTAATTTTCCCACGATTAATCAGGGCAATATCAATTACCCAAGTGCATCGCCCATCCCAATCAGGTTGCCCTTCTACTCGCCCCAATCTATGACCTATCTGAACGTAAATTTTCAATACGTGATGAACAGTGGTACTGTAAGGTATGAGGGAGTGCTGCGATTGAATTTCAATGCTGATATGACGGACGGATCTACCCTCACCAATCAGTATATAGATTACAACCTGGGCTCTAACAGCAATCCCGAAGGAATTAATGATGAGCGAAACTTTACTTTCAACTCCGAAAATTGGTACGAATTCGTAGGCCTTCGCCTGGGAGAAATAGAAGGCCTGAAAAAAGTACGGGTCCAAGATGTTCAGTTTAGGCTTACCGGAGGCAATCAGGAGTTGGATACGTACATCAACGTTGCCCAGCCTGTGAGTGAATTTGTGCCTGTGCTGAATACGTACACGAACCTTAGCAATGAGGCCATCGGAATATTCGCATCCAAGACCCAAATTGCGCGCACAGCTTACCTCGACGAGCCCACCATGGGCCAACTTGCCTTCGGTCCTTATACTGAAGGACCATGTTATTGCGTGACATGGGTGGTAGGTACCGCCTTCAATTGCAGCGCGAGTCCTGACACTTGCCCCTAATTCTGTCTTTTTGTCATTGCTATTGGCATAAATAGTGTCAATAGTTGCCAGTTGTCCATCCTTTTATCGGTTGGTATAATGATTGATTTCGCTGGGCAACTATTAAAATTCAAAAGCAATAGCGATGAGCAAAATAATCGGAATAGATTTAGGCACGACCAACTCATGCGTTTCAGTAATGGAAGGCAATGAGCCAGTGGTAATAGCCAACAGTGAAGGCAAGCGAACCACACCATCAATCGTGGCTTTCGTAGAAGGTGGAGAGCGCAAGGTAGGCGATCCTGCAAAGCGTCAGGCCATCACCAATCCGGAGAAAACCATATACTCTATCAAACGATTCATGGGGAATGCCTTTGATGAAGTGCAAGCTGAAGTAAAGAGAGTACCTTATAAAGTGGTAAAAGGTGACAACAACACGCCACGTGTGAAGGTGGATGACCGTATGTACACCCCACAGGAGATTTCAGCGATCATTCTTCAGAAGATGAAGAAAACAGCTGAGGACTTTCTGGGCCAGAGTGTAACTGAAGCGGTAATCACTGTACCTGCCTACTTTAACGATGCGCAGAGACAAGCCACCAAGGAAGCCGGTGAGATAGCCGGACTGAAAGTGCGACGCATCATCAACGAACCTACCGCAGCCGCACTGGCTTACGGTTTGGACAAAAAAGCCACAGACCTTAAAGTGGTGGTATTCGACTGCGGTGGTGGTACCCACGACGTTTCAATCCTGGAACTAGGTGATGGCGTGTTTGAAGTACTCAGCACCGATGGTGACACACACCTTGGTGGTGACGATTTCGACCAGGTAATTATTGAGTGGTTGGTTACCGAATTTAAAAACGATAACGGACTGGACCTCACCAGAGATCCTATGGCGCTTCAGCGACTCAAAGAAGCGGCTGAAAAAGCAAAAATTGAGCTTTCCAGCAGTCCTTCAACAGAAATCAACTTGCCATACATTATGCCTGTAGACGGCATACCAAAGCACCTTGTGAAAACCCTTACCAGGGCCAAGTTTGAGCAGCTTGCCGATTCATTGATTAAGCGCACCATCGCTCCATGCGAAAAGGCACTGAAAAATGCTGGTCTGAGCAAAAGCGATATCAACGAGATCATTTTGGTGGGTGGTAGCACACGTATACCAGCCATACAGGATGCTGTGAAAAACTTCTTTGGCAAAGAGCCTTCCAAAGGTGTAAACCCTGATGAAGTAGTTGCAGTAGGTGCCGCCATTCAGGGTGGAGTGCTTACCGGCGAAGTGAAAGACGTTCTTCTACTTGATGTTACTCCACTTTCACTTGGTATTGAGACCATGGGGGGAGTATTCACCAGGCTGATTGATGCCAACACCACGATTCCTACCAAGAAATCTGAAGTGTTCTCAACAGCCTCTGACAGCCAGCCAGCGGTAGACATACACGTGCTGCAAGGAGAAAGACCTATGGCCAAGGACAACCGCAGCATAGGGCGATTCCAACTCACTGATATACCGCCCGCGCCAAGGGGTGTGCCACAGATAGAAGTGACCTTCGACATTGATGCCAATGGTATCATGCATGTTGGAGCGCGCGACAAAGCCACAGGAAAAGAACAAAGCATTCGCATTGAAGCTTCGAGCGGACTTACCGATAAGGAAATAGAGCGCATGAAGCAGGAAGCTGAGGCCAATGCCGAATCGGACCGCGAGGCCAAAGAAAAGGTGGAGACTGTGAACAAGGCCGATTCTCTGATATTCCAAACGGAGAAGTCGCTTAAAGACATCGGTGACAAGATACCTGCCGACAAAAAGCAGCCTATCGAAGAAGCCCTTGCCGATTTGAAAAAAGCCCACAGTGCGCAGGACATTCCCGCAATTGTAAGCAATATGGAAAAACTAAATACAGTATTCCAGGCTGCATCGCAGGATATGTACAACGCACAGCAGCAGTCTTCAACAGGAGAGAGCAAAGGAGAACATGAAGCGACCGCCGACGAAGAAGTAACCGATGTGGACTTCGAAGAAGTAAAGGAGAAGTAAATTCCCCCAGCATATAATTGCAGAGAACCCGCCCCACAAAGGCGGGTTTTCTGTTTTCAAAGAATTCGATCAACATTCTATACGCAGGAATGTTTTTTAACGAAGTTTGCATGCATGCAGAAAAAGTGGGCCATTGCCTTTCTCTTTATCAATTTGATGGTTACTGCATGGTTTGCGACCACCCTGCCCGGTACAGCATTCGACTATAATTTCGATGCGTTCTTCAAACAGGACGATCCACAGACGGCTTATTTCGAGCAGCACCGCAATACTTTTGGTACCGACAATGATTTTGTACTGATCGGTATTGTATCCCGAAAGGGTGTATTCAATGCTTCATTTCTCGAAAAGGTAGACAGCCTCACCCGGCAGCTCGCAGATGTGAAGTTCGTAGAGCAGGTAATTTCACCCACCAATTCTTTTATTCCTATCAGGGAGCCGCTTACGGGAAATCTGTTCAGAAGGCCACTGCTTACAGGCGATATGGCAGCTGATTCCATTCGCATGCAGACAGATCCTTCCATGGCGGCGCAGCTTTTCTCCCGCGATACCACAGCGCTGAGCATCGTACTCAGCCACAAGGAGAAGCTGACCAAAAACCAATGTGACACCCTTTCTACGGAGTTGAGAGGATTGCTCAGCACCTACGATTTCTATCAGGTTCACCTGGGGGGAAGGGCCATAGGTCAGGTGGTTTTTATTGAAAAGATAACCCGTGAATTTTCATTCTTCATCGCACTCTCCATCTGCTTTGTGGTTGTGCTGCTGTTTTTCATTTTCCGCAGTTTCAGAGGGGTGGTTATTCCACTAATTACGGTGCTGCTTGCATTGGTATGGAGTATTGGATTGGTAAACCTTTCGGGAAAAGGGGTGAGCATACTGCTCAATATGCTGCCTCCGGTGATTTTTGTAGTGGGAATGAGCGATGCCGTGCATTTATACTCCCGCTATCTTGAAGAGCTGGGCAAAGGTATGAGCAAGGCTTTTGCCATACGGCAAACTGTATTTGACACGGGTCTGGCCACCCTGCTCACAAGCATCACCACCGCCATAGGATTCGCCTCCTTATACTTCACAGAAATTCCAATATTGATGGAGTTTGGCCTTATTACCGCTGCAGGGGTGCTGGTGGCCTTTGTAATTGCCATCACTGTGCTTCCTGCGTGGCTGGTGCTCACAAAGGAACCACTCAACACCCTGAAACACCACAACAGGTACTCCTGGGAGGCAGGATTGCAAAAGCTGTTTTTCAGGGTAATCAGAAATAGAAACTATCTTTTTGCAGGCAGTATCGTGCTGACGCTGGTATTTGCGGGCATCACAAGCCGCATAGATCTCAACAATTACTTGCTCGAAGACTTGAGACCCGGAGAGCCCTTGCGACAGGACTTTGAATTTTTTGATCAATATTTTGCAGGGGTACGCCCATTCGAGATAGGTATAAAGCTAAAAGATGGGTCAGGCCATTTGCTGGACCCTGCACACCTTCACACCATGCAGCGTATAGAAACGTACCTCTCTGAAACCTATGGTGCAGGTGCCTTGCAATCGCCCCTTGTGGCAGCCCGTGAAATACACAGGGCCCGCAACGCGGGCCGCAACGCGTTCTATAACTTGCCAACCGACTCACTCGGAGTAGCCCAAGTACAGGCCGACCTCAGGAAAGTACATAGAATGGGCAAGCTCAAAACATTTATTGACAGCACAGGCCACTACGCGCGTATGTCGGGGCGGGTGGGCGACTGGGGCGCAGTTGCCTTTGCCGAGAAAGGTGATTCGCTAAAAGCATTCCTGGCCAAAGAAGGTTTTGATAAGGTGTATAATATTGAGATTACTGGCACAGGCACACTGATAGACCGCACCAACCAAAACCTGGTTTACAGCCTTGGCAAAGGGTTGGGAATAGCCTTTTTAATAATAGCCTTTATTATGGGGCTTATGTTCAAATCTATGCGCATGGTGGCCATTGCCCTGGCACCAAATATTCTGCCCTTGCTGGCTGTGGCTTCCGTGATGGTGGTTTTTGGAATAGACCTGAAGATGAGCACCAGCATCATCTTTACCATTGCATTTGGCATCGCTGTGGACGATACCATACACATGCTGAGCAGGTACAAGCTGGAATTGATGAAGGGACGTGCAAATTTGAATGCCTTGCGAAATGCCTTTATTCATACTGGCAAAGCCCTGATTCTCACCAGCATTATTCTTTTCGTTGGGTTTGTGTCCATGATGTTCAGCACCTTTCAAAGCACCTTCTACATAGGGCTTTTTGTGACCCTCACGCTTTTCTTTGCGCTCCTTTTCGACCTTACGCTGCTTCCTGCCTTGATTGCTGTCTTTGCCTTAAAGCCCGGCTCACAAAGATTGAACAGGCCTGCCCAGCAGCCTGACAATCATATAAAGTCCGGCGATACCGAGTAGATAAGCCAGATACCAGGGGAAGAACTGGAAGGCGGAGGTAAGCAGGGTCATGCATAGTGCTACAGCCCCTACTGTAACCGCGTAGGGCAACTGCGTGCGAACGTGTTCTATATGGTCGCATTGTGAGGCGAGCGAACTCAAAATAGTGGTGTCGCTAATGGGCGAACAATGGTCGCCGAGCACTGCCCCCGCCAAAACGGTGCTCGTGGTATTGCTGAACAATGCCATCGCCAAAGCCGCATCATATCCTTCGGCAATTGAAAGTTCCCAGACCAAAGGAAGCATCAATGGATATACTATGGCCATGGTGCCCCATGCAGAACCCGTGCTGAAAGAAACCATGGCCGCGATTACAAAGGTGATGGCAGGCAAAGCCCAGGGAACCACATTGCCCCCGGCAAGGCTCGCCAAATAATCGGCAGTGTGCAGCTCTTCTGTTATTGCCGCCAGTGACCATGCCAATACAAGCACCACCACAGCGCTGATCATAGATTTGAAACCATCTATGCTGGTGTCTACTGCTTTTCCGAAAGGCAGAATACGCTGAGACACGGTGAGAAGTACGGCAGCGATAAGGCCCAGCATGGATGACCAGAGGAGCGCCTTGTACGAATCGCTCTCACCAATGGTGATTGAAATCTTGCGGCCAATGCCCAGCTCAGTATCGTTCCATATCTCAGCATCATAACCCGTGAGAAACAAACCACCCACCGTACCAGCCACCACAATGAAAATAGGAAGTATGGCATTCACCATTCTTCTCGGTGCGGTAGCGTGGGGCTCAAATTCGAGCCTCTCGGCACCCCCTTGATTTATGGCACCGGGACTGCTGCCCGTATTTCTCGCGCTGAGTTCGGCCTTGAACATGGGCCCAAAGTCGCGGCCCGAGAAAATAAGAATCAGTATAAAAACCAGGGTAAGCACAGGATAGAAAGCATACTGAAGGGAACTTACGAAAACGGCATAAGCGTTTTGGATCACATCATGCTCCCCGGCGTTGATGGTATTCAGGGCACCTTCTATGTAGCCAAGCTCCGCTCCTATCCAGGTGGTGATAAGTGCAATGGCTGCAACAGGTGCAGCAGTGCTGTCCACAATATAGCTCAGCTTCTCCCTGCTTATGCGCAGCTTGTCGGTGAGGGGGCGCATGGTATTGCCCACCACCAGTGTATTTGCGTAATCGTCGAAGAAGATGGCGATGCCCAGCACCCAGGTAACGAACTGTCCGCTGCGGGCATCGCTCGCCTTTCTGGCAATGCGCTCCACCACAGCCTGCATGCCACCATTCTTGGAAATCACCGCCACCAGGCCTCCAATAAGCACCGAAAAAATTATAACCGAAATGTGCCCTGTATCGGTCATGGCATTCACAATGTACGTATCGATAAGGCGCATAAAGCCTGTGAGAACACCCCCATCGCCAACTCCGTAAAATCCCGCAATACATGCCCCGGTGAGAATACCCAGGAGGAGGCTGCTCACCACCTCCTTGAAAAGCAATGCAAGTCCAATAACCAAAAGCGGAGGCAGGATACTCAGCCACAAAGGCATGGGACGCACCCGCTTTACGTACGTGTAGCCCTCGGCCTTAATGGAAAGGGGCTCGTTGCGGTCGAAAGTGACATTGAAGGTAACCCGGTTGCTGTTCTGAAAATCAGCCATCTTTCGCTCCCCATTTATCACCACAGAAAGGATGCGCTCAGAGGCCCCGAACTTTCCCGGATTGGTGCATTCCAGCTCTATCTCTTGCTCCACCCCTTGTACAAAAAGGGGAGGTAGGTGCACTTCAAAATCACCCAATCCCCACTTCTCATCCTGGGCGTGTGCAGCACTTGCCGAAAGCAGCGTGAAAAATAAACAGGTAAGCAGGCGGATGTGGTTCATGGGTGCCAAATATAAAAGGTTATAAGCATTGTGAGAACTGATGCCGCTAAATTGGATTTTCACACCTTAAAGACAAAGGTTCATTACAGGTAAAATATTGAAAACGAAAGTCCGATTGTTGAACAGACGCAGGCAGAATTGCATACAGGATTGCTTACATTCGCGGTATGTTCATGCGCTTACTTCTCATACTGGCGGTGGTGGCTGCATGCAGCGTTCAGCCCATGCCAGATGAGCAATTTAAATTGATCAATTCCACTGAAGGAACTACACTATCTGAATCCCTCTCCGGACAGGATGGACTCATACTCGTTTTTATCTCTCCGGAATGTCCGTTGTGCAAGAACTATGCGCCCACTTTGAGGGAAATTATCGGTGAAGCGGAGCAGTACAATGTATCCCTTGCCGGCGTGGTAAGCGGCAATTATTACAGCGATGCAGAGGTGAACAACTACCTTGAAGAATACAAGCTGCAGATGCCTGTTTTCAAGGACCCTGAGTTTGTGTTATCAAAATACTACGGCGCTAAAATTACACCGGAGGTTTGTTTGCTCGACGCTACAGGCAGCCTACAATACCGTGGGGCTATCGACAACTGGGCCATCTCCCTGGGACAAAAAAGAACCATCATCAGTGCGCACTACCTGCGCGATGCGCTCTCTGCATTTGCCGAAAGGCGCACCATAGATCCAAGAACCACCAAAGCAGTAGGCTGTTTTATAGAATGAAATACCTTGCAATATCCATACTGCTCGCAGTGCTGATGGTAGGCTGTGTGCCCGCACCCAAACCTGTGGAAATTCCCATGCGCACGCTTCCCGACAGCATCACCTTCAGGGAACACGTAGCCCCGGTGGTGTCGGTGCATTGCGCCCCCTGCCACAGTGAGGGCGGCGCGGGTCCTTTCCCGCTCACCACCTACAGCGACCTGGCGAAGCGCACCAAAACACTGCAATATGTATTGGCCGAGGGCATTATGCCTCCCTGGCCGGCCGACACCACATACAGCCGTTTTAAGGACGAAAAAATAATCAGTGCGTACGATAGGTCGCTGTTGCTTGGTTGGATTGCTCAGGGTGCCCTCGAAGGAGCTATTTCTATTCCACTGCCCGGGCCTTCCTTACGGTATTCGCACGCCATCGCACAACCCGATATGGTGCTTTACTTTAAGGACACCGTGCAAATACAGGGCAATAACAAGGACAAGTTTGTACTGGCCAAAATACCCTACGAGCTACCTGCCGACACTTTCGTGAAAGCCATTCACTTCGCGCCGGGAAACACCCAACTCGTTCACCATGTAAACGGACACCTTCTTTCGTACGACCCTTATAAAAAAGCTGACTTAAGTACAGGTTCCTGGATTGAAGACGCCGAAAAACTCACCTCCCAACTCGCGTACAGGCTTATGGACATAGCTCATGACGATGGCACGTACCCCGCCATCCTTGTCTCTGCCTTCAACTACCTGCCCGGTGTGGAGCCCCTTGTGTATCCCGAAGGAATAGGCGGGGTAAAGCTCTCCAGAAAAGGCGCTTTTCTTTTGAATACCCTTCACTACGGTCCGGTGGGGCGGGATACCACCGACTACAGCGCCATACACCTGTACTTTGCATCATCGCCCACCAAGCGGCCGGTGCGGGAGCTGCATTTGGGAACCCTGGGCGTGTCGCCCGTGCTGCCAGAATTTGTGATTTACGCCGACTCGGTATGCACGTTTACCACGAGGTACAAACTCACTGAAACCATTTCTGTGCTCACAGTAAATCCCCATATGCACCTCCTTGGGCAATCATTCAAGGCCTATGCGGTGGGACAGGGAGGCAATGACACCATTCCCCTGGTTTACCTGCCGAAGTGGGATTTCAGGTGGCAGTATTTTTATACCTTTCGGAGCATAATAAAAATCCCGAAAGGATACGAAATTGTGGCTGAGGCTGTGTTTGACAATACCATGGAGAACCCCCACAACCCCAACATCCCTCCCAAGACCTTGAGGGCAGGCAGCGAACACATGAAAACAACAGACGAGATGTTTCAATTTTTTATAACCTGGATCCCCTACCAAGTGGGTGATGAAAAAATAAAACTATGAGCACATTAACTAAAATCACTACAGGGCTTGCCATTGCGGGCCTGCTCATTGCAGCAGAAGCCTCAATGGCACAGGCAGCCTACAGCCCTGATGAAGAACTGAAATCCGAAATGGAGGTGATCGCTCTGAAGCTTGGCCTGAGCAAGGAGCAAATCTTCGAAATTGGGAATATTCTCTCCGAGCGGGCCCGGATGAAGCAGGATGTCTTTGACCAGATAGACGCGCTTTACAAGCAGTTGCAGGTGTTTGACCACAGCTCCGACAAGCAAATAAAGGCCACCCTCAACGGCGACCAAAGGGCGGTGTGGGACAAGGAACTCGCTATACAATTGTGGGAAGAAAGGGCCAAAAGGGCGAAGGGTGTAGCTGTGGTGGAAGGAGAAGAAAATGAGAAAAAAGAATAAAACCACCCGACATAGCAAAGACGGTGTGGAGATTATTCCACCACCAGTTTCTCCATATACACCCTACCAGCTGAATCAAAAGCCCTGAGCAAATACATCCCACTGGTGAGGGTGCTTACATCCATTACAGGTTCGCTGTGCTGCAGTGACGCAACAAGCACTTCTCTCCCTTGCATATCGTGCAGGGTGGCAAGGGTGAGTAGGGCCAGTGGATGACGCAAGTGGACAACAGATTTAGCGGGATTTGGGTAAATGCCCAGTTGACCGCGAGAAACAGCTGGAGTATTCGTTGACAATATCCACTGATCGCCACATTCTAGCCCATTCTTTGAAGAATAAATGAGTTCCCTGTTCCATTCATCGTAAAAGCCAGTTCCGAAGACATTAAAGCCGCCATTGGAGGAAATTAAGCCTCGGCCGAATTGATAAACATATGGAACTTTCAGAAAATAAGGGTCATTTTGTCCGAAAGTATAGAAGTTGTTCGCATAGCATGATACCGAATGGTTGTTACATAGCTCCCAATCAGATTCTCTTTCAGCATATTGCCACCTTCCACCGCAACTATCATGCACAAAATTTAGACTCTTAAAGGTATAGTGAACTTCAGGCTCATGTGAACCCAGCGGGATTTGTGCATAAATTTCGTTTAGATCAATAGTCAAAGTTGACGTTGAAGTGGAAAATGTGGTGTCAACCCATTGATTCCAATAATTGATCTTGGTGCTTTCTTCAAGAATGGAATAGATGATTTCATTCTCCGTATCAGTTCGAGATAACACCGTTTTGGTGGTATAAGTTATGTAGCTACTTGAAAATGGTTCGGTAATATTACCACCATCTTCAAATTTATACTGAAAGATATCACCTACATTAAAATCATGAATATCTTTTGCTTTGATGACATACAGACCTGACTCTGTGCCGGCATGCCCTATGATCTGAACGGTTTGTAGAATTTCGGGAAAGATATCCATTCGAAAAAAATGGATGATACCCAGCTGCTTGCCTATAATAACGGGTGCATTGTGCAAAGGCGAATTCATAATAGGTCCTGATTGGCTCAGGTGTGCAAGCCTGTAATTGGCGACAGAATCAGTAAAGTTTAAATATGTAGCGGTAGTAGAACCTTCGTAGATCATAAAAATCGACGCTTCATTGGTGGCATATATCAGCGTAGAATCGCCTTGAGCCATATCAAAATCAAAGTGAAGAGTGTCCTCCGAACCACTGTAAAAGTCGTACGCGTGTTGAGAAACTTTCACGATTCTGGGTCCAAACCAATGAGGTACTGTCACAGGGTAACACGGTGCTTCGGCGCTGGTAGATATTTCACAAATTGTATCTACAACCAATTCGGTATTCGGCGGAATCGTATTGTCATGGAGCCAGGTTTTGACGACCTGAAAAATAATCTGATTTCCGAAATGTGTTGTATCTTCAATGGCAAGTGAGGAAGTAGGTCCTTTCTGTGGCCAGCTAGAATACAATGCTTTCGTTTCGGTGCTGAATGGTGCAAATATTTGACCCGAGCTGGTAAAAGACAATCCTGTGAGAAACGTAAGGAGCGCACAACGAAGCAGACAATTGAAATTCCAGGTTCTCATACTTCTCAATGTTAGATCATTTCAGGGAGCAATTTACAATTCCATTTGAGACGCCTTCGTTGAAAACTGTCCTATAAACTAAATCAGGGCTTTTTTCCACAGTGGATTGGTATTTCCAACCGGGTCCTGGCTTGAATTTGCTTAGGCTCTCACTGCATTGTACTCTGTACTCATCCTGTAGTTTATTTCGTTAATCAGAGTATCTAAGCCCATTGTACAGTAGCTCATTGTACCCGGTGGTCCGGGAAATGGGGGCCAGCCGGAAAAAGAATAAAAAGCATTGACCCACTTCCCTCCTGTTTCCAGAAAGCCTATATAATCCTTAGAAAATGCTGATTGAAAGGTTAGTGTGAGGGCCAGAGTTAGGAGAATAGCTTTCATATTTTTATTTGATTGAGCGTTCATTGCACTACGAGTTTCTTCACATACACCCCACCTCCCGTTTCCGTAGCCCTAAGCAGGTACATACCTTTCGGCAAATGACTTACATCTACCTCGGTTCTATCCCCTTTTAGTTGCACCGAAAGCACCTCGCGGCCCTGCATATCGCGCAGGATGGCGCGGATAAGGGTATGGCCGGGAAGTGCAAGGAATACTTTGTTGGAGGCAGGGTTGGGCCAAAGCCGCAGCAAGTCGCGCTGCGCAGCGGCATCACTGGTGCCAACAGTGCTGCGCTTAAGTTTCACCACGTTATAATGTTCTACATCATCAAACTTTCCAAAGCTCCCACCTAGTACAAGGTCACCATCTGAGGTCTCGTGTAGGGCGAGTATAGTTGGAAAGTAAAATGTAGGGCCAAATGGACTAGGTGATATGTTTCCTTGGGCACCTGTTTCATTAAAATAACCGGGTTGAAGTGTGCCACTGTAATTTACTACCGCTATGCAACTCGATGTAGTGTCATTGTAATGGCTAAATTGGCCATGCACAATATATAGGTCAGTCTCACCAAGTTTATGAACTCCATTTATCAAAGGACCTCTAGGGCCATATTCAAAATACTCATCCAGGTTGGAATATTGAAATTTGAGTTTGCGGGATATGAAAGACTCATCTACCGTACCATCCGGCATAAGACGTAACATTTGAATGTAGTTCGCAGGGTTGGTGACCATAGACATCTTGGAACCTGATATCCACACCCGGTCCCCTTCGTCTATATATACTACCTTGGGTTGTATAAGGGGCCCTATGGTTGGAATAAACGGAGAAGTAAAGCTCTCATCAACGCTAAAGTCAGGATTCAGGCGGGCTATATAATACGTGGGGTGGTTGTTGATGCCATGAAAATTCCCAGAAATGTACCACCTTCCCTGGCTGTCGCGGTGTATGCGGTTGGCATATATTTGACTGTTGTTGGGCTGGGCTTCCACCACAGGAAATGAAGGGTCATGTGCACCATCGGGATGCAGGCGCGTAAGGATTCGGTACAGGTTGGGTTGCAGGGTATCGCTGGCTATAGCACCGCCTATGATTACCTTCTCATCATCTTCCACAAATAGGGACCAGACATTCCCTACGTTGTAGGGATTGGGTGGATCAATCCAGTAAGGAACAAAATAATCGCCCCAACCTGAGCCATTAGAGATGGACCAATAATCACCGGCAAAGGTGATTTTACCTGCCGTACTCAAACCAGCTACTAGAAGAAAAGTAGAATCACTCATCAAATGGGTGTGATTGGCTGAACTCACATTTGCCCCTGCCCAAATATCCTCACTCCCGTCAGGCATAATACGTCCTATTCCACGAAAGGGGCTTGTAAATGGAGAGGATTGTTCGAATGTACCAGATAATACTAACCTTCCGTCACCTAACGGCAGTATGTGTATTACAGACTCCGATGCATTTCTAAAGAGATTCTCGGTAGAGAAGGATGGATCCACCTGATAGTTCCAAACAGGCTGAGCGTATATAGGTAAGCATAACCAAACAATAAGTATATGCACGGTTAATCGTAGTAATGAGAATGATTTTTCAATATACATTTCGATCAATGTTGTATTACAATTTTCTCCTTTCTCAAACTTTTGCCATCCTGCATCAATTCCAGAATGTACATACCTGGGTGTATTGGTTGCGCTCTGGCTGTGGCACGGCGGTAGTTTCCTTCCACCGTTCTCACTTCGCTGAGGTAGTACAAGGTACCGGGCAAAAAAACATAGGTGGGTATTTGATGCGTACTCATACCATGATAGTTGGGATACTTAGCCTAACAATATTAAGCAATAAATTTCACCTATGGCATTGACCCGGTACAATGGACCAGATGATCCTTTCAGGTTTGAGCAAACAAAAAAACCCCGAATCACTCCGGGGCTTTTGCTCAATATGATGTTGTTGTGCTAGTACTTGTCTGCCGTCCAGCGCAGGTTGTTGATCTCTATTCCTGTGCCAGGCAATCCGCTAAACTCAAAACCGGCAGCCACATTCACACGGCCCATTGTGATTTTATCAAAGTCGCGCATGGGGATGTTCACCTCCGTAAAGGTGGAGTCGGTAAAGGAATGGGTTGAAATTTCTACGTAATCGCTGCGAATAAATTGTGGGCAAGACTGTCCGTCGTCGGTGAGCTTACCGCAAATAAAAACGTGCATAAATGCCGGTGCGGCTCCATCTTTATTTCTGCATTCAAAGCGAATGCTTCCCTCGGCATAGTCGGGGGCCTTTTGTTCGTTGATGAGAGAGAAATGGCTTTTGTGGGTGTTGCCCTCACCGGTGCCAAACCACAAGGTCTGCACAGTTTCCGCAGTGTCTCTGAGTTCTTCCCTTACTTCCAGAATGCCTGTACACACTTCAGCGCGAAAGGCACCCTGAATAAAATCGCCATTCCACCCGCCCAACACGCCGTCGCTCCAAATCATTTGCTCAGCATCGTTGTAAAGGCAGGTGCCCTCTTCGCGAAGCGCGCGAGGATCGTAGTTGATGGCGTGGGGATCGGTACATCCCTGCTGATCGGGTTCTTTGCTGCAGCCAGCCAGAAAAGCTGCCGCTGCAAGGGAGATATAAAACAGTTTGAGATTCATCATTCAAGGGGATTTGAATATGCATGCATATACCCATAGAACAAGAAAAGGTTTCGGACCGCCTTAAATGGTTTAAATTAGCAGCCCATCCATCATTTTTGAACTTGACCACCCTCATACAAATGAAATACATTGTGGCAGTGGAAACCTACCGCCACTTTGCCACAGCCGCCGAGCATTGCTTTGTGACCCAGCCCACCCTGAGCATGCAAATAAGCAAAATGGAAAAGGCGCTTGATGTGCTCATCTTCGACCGCAGCAAGCACCCCGTTGAGCCCACAGAAGCAGGGGCGAGAATCATAGCCCAAGCCAAGGTAATACTGCGGGAAACGGACAAGATCGATGAAATAGTGAAGGCTGGAAAAGGTGTAAAATCGGGGGTGTTCTGGCTGGGCATCATCCCCACAGTCTCCCCTGCTTTGGTGCCCCGGTTTCTGAGGGCCTTCACCCGCAAGTATCCCGATATACACCTGCGCATTGAGGAGCTCAACACGGAACAAATTATTGAAAAGCTCGACAAGAACGAATTGGATGCCGGCATACTGGCCACGCCATTGTTTGAGAACCACCTCGTAGAAGTGCCTCTCTACTACGAGCCGTTTATGGCTTTTGTACCTGAGGGCCACCGCCTGGAAAAGGAAGCCTTTGTGCTGAGCAGTGAGCTGCACGCTGAAGATCTGCTGCTCCTTAAAAGCGGGCACTGCTTCAGGCATCAGGTACTGCAGGTATGCGGTACATCAGAGGCTGAAAGAACAGGCGACCTGGAGCATTTCGGCTTTGAAAGCGGTAATTTTGAAACCATTATGCGCCTGGCCAAGCAGGGCTTTGGCATGACCCTTATACCCTACCTCACCGCCCTGGACCTTGGCGATGAAGACCGCCTGCTGGTAAAACCTATGGAACACCCCCAACCAAGCAGGGAGATCAGCATGGTGTATTCCAAAACACAGGTGAAAACAAGTATCATTGAAGTGCTCACCGAAGAAGTAAAACTACATGTGCCCCACAAACTGCTCACCCCTGCCGATGGCGCTGAACCACTTCCCGCCAATTAAACCGCGCAATGCTCATTCGCCTGCCGAACCATGATCAGCCAAAAGAAATGTAAGGAATGTGGATATTGGAATGTGGGAACAAATACGCACTGTGCCTCCTGCAATGCAACCATAGACGCACGTTTGCTCGCTTTGGAGCAAAGGCAAAGACGCGATCAGGCCAACAGGGAAAAGCAACTTGCCAACGAAAACAGGTTCGAGAAATACCTGCGAAAGATGGAGGAATCTGAAAAGCCTTTGAACAAAGTGCTCTTCAAAGTGCTGAGCGTAGTTTTCAATATCTACCTTGCCATCTTGTCTTTTTTTATCTGGCTTATTGCGCTCATTTCGGGATGAGTGCGCGCAGGGCATACCTGTTGCTGCTTTTGCTCTCAGCCTACTACTTTATCCACTGGGCACAAGAGCACCTGGCAGGTCCGGAATGGGTGCGTTTTTACGCAAAAGACTTACTTTTTATCCCCACCTTGATGCTTGCAGTGCAGGGCGCCGGAATGCTGGGCGGCAAAGTATTTCAGTCGGGCTTTCGCCAAATAATGTTAGCCACGGTGTACAGCATCCTGGTGTTCGAAGTGTTCCTGCCAGTCTTTTCAGAGCGCTATGCTGGAGATTGGAAAGATGCGCTGGCGTACGCCACTGGGGCGTTGTGCATGCTTTCATTACAATTTGCCGGGAGCGCAGCACGGAGAAACCGCAGGTACCAGAGCGACTTAAATCAATCAGCGAAACCCCTGAGTGATGGGCTTTGGCAGCAATGATTGTTGTCATACACACGTTATATGATTCTAACTCGTTAATTTTGGCATGTGAAGTGCTAAGCTGAATGAGATTTATACACCAAACCCAATATCATGATTATGCGGTCACCACTCTTTATACATTCATTCCATTGCTTTTTTGCCTTTGCCATACTCACCCTGTTTTCACAAAACATTGCACTCGCCCAGCCTGAATTTAAGCGCCTTTCGGCGAAAGAGAGAATTGCCATAGGCGAGCGGGAAGAAGTAGAAGCTGCCACCGATGTGACATTCCAAAACAAAATGGAAGAAGGCCATGAGTTATTCAAGGAAAGGCACTACCTCAAAGCCATACATAGCTATGAAGAAGCACAGGAGAAAAGACCCTACAATGTATATCCCAGGGTAATCATTGCCGACATAGAGCTTTCGATGAAAGACACCCTGGCCCTGCTCCGTGAAGAAGAAAAAAAGTCGCCTCCTCCACCTCCCAAAGAAATAGAAGCAAAAACTGAAACTGAGCCAAAGGTTACGCCTGATGATACCGTAAAGCGCCTGGATGACTGGGAGCGCAAGGAGCGCGAGAGAATGCAGAAGGAGCGTGATGCCAAGACCAAATCAGAACCCATTCCCGCACCAATTGATGGGGATGTGCCCCGCATGAGCATTGAAGAATACCGCACAGAGCTCGGTCAAAAATTTCCGGATGGCATCACTGAGACCATCAGCGTAGAAGGAAATAAAAATGTAACGCAGCGTGTGGTAGTGAGAAGTGGCAAAGGGGACGAATACCGCAGGGTGGAGCATTCATGGGGCGGTGTATTCTATTTCAAAAATGGCGAAGCTGTGCCGGAAAGGGTGTGGAAGCAGGAAACTGAAAAGTAAACCTACTTGCCCGCTTTAGCACCAGCAGTAATCGATACCGGAATATGGCACTCGGCAGGCGGAATGGGGCAACTGTACTTTCCATTGTACACGCAGTAAGGATTGTACGCCTGGTTGAAATCCAGCACCACTGCACTCCCGCTTATACCTGGTATATCTATGTATCTGCCACCTGAGTAGGTTCCCTTCCCGTTCGAAAGATCCGTAAATGGAATAAAGAGCCGGTTCTTGTACACGGGATGATTTACGTGCTTCATGCTGGTATAGCCCGGTAAGCGAATGTTCTTACCATCAAGTGTAAATACAAAATACCCTGCCAATTTGTACTCCGCCATCTGCGCTGTGGTGGTTTTCATTCCGAAGGGCAAGGCGTTGTTCACTGCTTCCCAACGGGCGTTCACCCTGAATTTTTCCGAGTACGGAAACCTGTCCACGCTTCTGAATGAAGCCATGTCAGCGGGTTTCAGTGGCGACTTTGCAGCATCTTTAAAGTCGGCATCCTTCTGCGCCCAAAAGGAATTGTACTCGGCAAGCCCGGTGGAGACCTGCGCAATTTGTAAGAAGAAAGTGAATGCTATAAAACTGAAGGAAAGGCTGTGTATCATTCTTCAAATTTATGAAAAGCTATTCTGTTTCGCTTGTTTGCACTTGGAACAAAAATTTAACAATAATAGCGATGGGCCAGAAATTTTAATTTGGTTCAATTGGTTCATGTCGAGTCATGTCGATCGTTTTATCGACAACAGGAGAAAAAATGTATCGATACACTTGATGTATCCTCCCGAATATTGTCAATACAAATTTCCTCATCGCCTGGGCGCTGAGAAAATTTACCCGAACTGACTTTCAAATCACGAATAGTGAAGCAAAGACTGACTTCATTGTGAAGTGATTCACTATTTTGGTGCACACATGCGGAATAGCCTATAAAAAGCCATGATTCATTCGAAAGGTGTGAAACTTCAGAGTTTTTTTTCGAAACTTGTGACCCATGGATATAGCCCGTTCACTCAAAGATGCTGAAAACGCGATGCGCGATTTTCTGGAGTACATACTCGAGCGCAATTTGGGTGATACGTGGACCGCTGAGTGCGGCATTCCCTCTGAGAATATTGACAAGTGGAGAGAGATCAAAGCAAACGCTGAGTCAGGTTTGGTGCCCACCCGCTCTGACGAAAAGCTGATGTTCTATGCCCCTTTTGATGATTTGATCGAATTGATCAACGCCAATTGGGAAGGCGATCTGGAATCAGCATTTACCGAAAGGGAACGCATACTCTCCTATTTGAAAATCATAGAAGAGTACCGCAACCCCGACCTGCTCAGGCGCGAACTCTTTGTGCATCAGAAGCACCTTTTACTTGGCGTTTCGGGCGAAATAAGGAGCCGTATCGCTGCTTACCGCAGCTTGATGGAGCTGGGCAAGGAGGGCTTTCCGCGTATAGAATATGTGAAGGACAGCTTCGGCAACTTGTGGGTGCCGGGCAAACCCCGCAGGGTGAAGACCAACCTCACCTTAAAAACAGGTACCCGAATCGAATTTGTGGTACAGGCCAGCGACCCCGAAGAGTTGCCCATAGAATACAGAATCTATGGAGACCGCTGGCAGGCAGGAAATATACTCTTCCTCGATGCGGCAGATAAACACGTGAAAAAGCAGGCGCAAATCAACATTACCATTCGCAGCAGCAGAAAGTACCACGCCTACCCCCTGGGCTACGACGATCGGGTGGTTTTTGAATACCAGATTACACCCTGACCATAATAGGTTCTCCGATAATTGTTCCACGAATCCTTTGCTTTAGCGGTGGGCACCAATGCTTGTTTGGGCAGTAGAGTGCTTATAAATTTTTCCCAATTTTAAGTTCGAAACAAATGAGCGAAAGCTCTTTGATGATTGCTTTGAGCAGAGCAGCAGACAGCGGGTGAGCCACAGGTGACCCGCTTTCTGTTTTTTATTCGGGTAATTTGCTTTCTTTGCATGAGCAATCCGCACCACCCTATGAAGTTTCTACACAAATCTTTTCAGGCAAGATCAAAAGATAAAATCGTTGTAACTTTTGACCAGCCTACCAATGTGTACATCATCCACAAATCAGATTTTGCCAAGTACAAGCTGGGCAAGACTTTTCACTACATAGGAGGCAAAGTGAAGAAATCGCCTGTGGAGCATGAAGTGCCCTTCGATGGCACTTGGTATGCCGTGATTGAAAAAGGAACCCACTTCAAGCCCCTCGATGTGAAAGGCACAGCCAGGCTTGAGCGCCCAAAGTACCACACACTCAATGGTACAGAACAAATGGAGACCCACCAGAAAGTGAAAGGCAGCTACGACGACACCCTCGAGTAATGCATCCCTTAAAAAACTTCTTTAAAGCCCTCCGCAATATATGTGTGGTGGCCGCTAGAGTTGTGATTGCTTTCGGCTTGTGCAGCTGCGAAGGCCCATCCGCGAGCCAAGATCAAAATGCAGAATCTGTAACCAAAGCCTATACAAATGCCGCTGACAGTATAGCACCAGCGGTGAGAGAATACCCATTGCTTACCGATACCAATTCCAAGGAATTTCTACTCCGCTATTTCGAAGAGAACAAAGAGCGAAAGATTGCCCTTTCCACCCGACTCGGCACCCTGAAAATCAACCTTTTTGAAGACACACCTCTGCACTCGGCCAACTTCCTGATGTTGGTGAAAAGGGGCTATTTCAACAATACCGAATTTACGCGCATCATAGAAGGATTTGTGGTGCAGGGAGGCAACAACGAGAATGAAATGGAAGAAGTGAAGCGCATGTTGATTGGCACCTACCACATAGAATCTGAAATGCAGGCGGGCCACATACACAGAAGGGGTGCCCTCGCTGCGGCCCGTCACTACGAGAACAATCCTGAAAAAAAATCTTCCCCTTATAATTTCTATCTGGTGCATGGCCAGATTTACGGGGAGCCCGGGTTTATGGCCCTGGAGCGTGAGCAAAGCATGCGCATCCCTGCTTCCAATCGGGCGGTATATTCAAGCGTTGGCGGGGCGCCACACCTGGATGGAGCTCACACCGTGTTTGGTGAAATATATGAGGGCATGGAGGTGCTGGACCGCATGGCAGCTGTTAAAACTGACGAAAGCGACTGGCCACTTGAACCCCTGATCATGGAAATGACTGTAAGCAATGACTAAAAAATCTCTCCGCACCTGGCTGGCAATTTGTACTGCTGCGCTCACCATTTCATGCACACCGGCAACAACGGAGCAAAAGCCAACCATAGAGCTCGATAAAAACCTGGACAGCCTGAAGTCAGCCGTAGCTTGCGCCCACCCGGAAGCTGCGCGTATTGGCGCTGAAATTCTCTCCAAAGGAGGCAATGCAGTGGATGCCGCATCGGCCATACAATGGGCATTGGCGGTGTGCTATCCCGAAGCTGGCAACCTCGGTGGAGGCGGATTCATGGTTATTCGAAATCAGGATGGAACCTCAGCCACGCTCGACTTTCGTGAAAAGGCACCTGCCCTCTCTGCTGCCGATATGTACCTCGATTCACTGGGCCAACCTGTGGAGGATATGAGCCTTACTACCCATCAGAGCAGTGGCGTTCCAGGCTCGGTAAGGGGAATTTACGAAGCCCATGCCAGGTACGGAAAATTGCCCATGGAGCAGTTGATAGACCCGGCAATTGTTCTTGCTAGAAATGGCTTTGCACTAACTGAAAAGCAGGCCAACAACCTCAACGCACATGCCAATGAATTCTCTTTGAGAAATACAGCACCTGTAGCTTTTGTGCGCGATGGAAGAACTTGGCAACCCGGCGACACGCTGAAGCAACCTGAACTCGCAACCACCCTGGAGCGCATTCGCGACAATGGCCCGAATGAATTTTACACAGGGCACACTGCTTCCCTGCTTGTTGAAGAGATGCAAAAGGGATCTGGAATTATCAGTGCCGATGACTTGAAAGCGTACCATACCGTGTGGAGAGACCCCATCACATTTGAGTTTGAAGGATATAAAATCATATCCATGCCCCCACCTTCGAGCGGCGGGGTAGCGCTTGCACAAATCACAGGCATGTACACAGATTGCATGCACGAACCGCTGAGCCACAACAGCGCTGACTACATTCACGCAATGGTAGAAATTCAGCGAAGGGTATATGCCGACAGGGCTTTCTACCTCGGTGACCCCGATTTTGTGGATGTGCCCATTGAAGCACTCACCACAGATCTCTATCTGAGAAGAAGAATGGACAATTTTAACTGGTACGCATCTACCCCTAGTGCTGAAGTGAGCCACGGGGAATTTGCCTTTATACAGGAAAGCCCGGAAACCACACATCTTTCTGTGGTAGATGCAGAGGGAAATGCAGTATCGGTTACCACCACACTGAACGACAATTACGGAAGTAAAATAGTGGTGAGAGGTGCCGGATTTCTGCTCAACAATGAGATGGATGACTTCAGCGTGAAGCCTGGAACACCAAATATGTTTGGGTTGGTGGGCGGCACCGCCAATGCCATTGCCCCCGGCAAGCGTATGCTCAGCTCCATGACTCCGGTGATTGTGGAGAAGGATGACAAACTATTTCTGGTGGCAGGTTCGCCGGGAGGGTCTACCATTATCACTTCGGTGCTCCAAACCATCATGAACACTGCGCACTTTGACATGTCGCTCACCGATGCCACAGCCGCACCAAAGTTTCACAGTCAGTGGTTGCCAGATGTGATATTTATGGAAGAAGGGCGCTTTGAATCTGCTACCATCGAGACTCTGGAAGCATTGGGACACAACATTCAATTTGTGCCTTCACTCGGCAGGGTGGACGCCATTCTCGTTACCCCCTCCGGAACCTTGGAAGCAGTGGGCGACCCAAGAGGAGATAACCACGCAGCCGGAATAAGATAATATGCATCCCATTTTAAAAAAATACAATGAAGTGAACCGCTTCGGAAATCTGTTGGGCCTTGAGCTCACCGTGCTCCAACCGGGTGAGATTGAATACCGCATGCGCATCACCGATTCGCACCTCTCGAACCCACTCGCAGCCCACGGTGGTGCCCTGGCAGCTATGATGGATGCAGTGCTCGGCGTTGCAGCGCTTTCTCTGAGTGTGGAAGACCAAAGGCTGGTAAGCACTGTTGAGTTTAAGATCAACTATTATACGCCCATCTTACCGGGCGACATCTTGGTTGGATACGGTAAAGTGGTATTTGCCGGAAGAAGGCTTATTGGCTCAGAGGGAACCATTTATTGCGAAAACCGCGATATGCAAGTGGCCTCAAAAGGACTCGGCACCTTCAACGCATATCCCGCCGAAAAGAATGACCTTTTTCTCACCCCTTGAGTAAAGACCAGGCGCCTGGCGGACAGCAAACCCTAGTGTACAACGTTTAAGTTGCTTTCAGATTGGTCCTTTGATGGAGCTGCTGGCACGCGGATAAATTCTTCTGACTGCTTGATGGCGCGCATCACCTGATCCAGTATTTCTTCGGCAGGCTTGTCATAGTCTATGTGCAAAGGCTCATAAAACTTCATGAGCAAGCGTTGGTCGCGCACCTTGATCAAAAGCCCTTTCTTGTCGAACGCCCTTCTGAAACCATCAATATTCACGGGAACGACAGAAGGCCTGTATTGCTTTATAATATGTGCAGTTCCCTTCCTTCCTTTCTCGAAAGCTTTTGTGGTGCCCTGTGGAAAGGTGACCAACCAGCCTGTGCTAAGCGCCTTCCCTATATTCTCTGTGTCTTTGGGATCAACTTCCCGGTGAATTTCCTTGCCTGCCTCTCTCCAGGTACGTTGTACTGTAATGGCGCCTCCCAAGGCAAAAAGTCTGGGTATAATGCCGCTTTCCATCGTTTCGCGTGCAGCTACATAGTACACGTTCAACTTAGGTGCGAGAAGGTAAATGGGATTGCGGATACCCCGCTTGAGCTTCCACTTGGCCGCACAGAATGCATGGTACATCAGGGATACATCGGCAAAGTAGGTTTGGTGATTGGAAACGAACAACACGTTCTCTGATGGCAGATTGTGCAACACCTCCATGCCAGCCACAATAGATTTATTGGTCCACACAAACCTGGGCCATGTAATAGCGCCCGCGATCTGAATGAGTAGGTACTTCAGAAAAAGCCACTGACCAAATACATTTTTGAATCTCACTTTGCAGGATTGAGAAGTGAAGGTATTGAATTTTCCCTATGCCCGTCTACTGTGGGTCCACATTGATGATAAGGCGCACCTGCCGAAACTCTTTCCTGGCAAAGAACCTGTGGTTTAGGGCAACGAGCGCAGCCTTAAGGTTTGAGAGCTGCACATGTGGATCTATCTTGATGAGCAGATGCTTGTTGTACCTGTTCTTCACGCGGGCTACCTGTGGGTATTCCGGTCCCAGTACAGCTTCCTTGGGGAGCAAGGCGAGCAACTCGGTTGCATACGTAGCAGCGCAGTAATCGGTAAGCTCCATTTGGCTGTGGCGAAATATCAATAAAATCAACCTGCTGAAGGGAGGGTACTTGAATTTGCTACGCTCTTCCATCTCCCTCCCAAACACTTCTTCATATCCAGCATTCTGAACAGCGGTGATAACCCAGTGTCCTGGGTTTTGTGATTGTATGAGTACCTCCCCTTTCTTCTTTCGGCGCCCGGCCCTGCCCGCCACCTGCGTCATGAGCTGGTAGGCGCGCTCCACGCTTCTGAAATCGGGAAACTTGAGCAGCAGATCGGCATTGAGCACACCTACAAGACTAACCCTTCCAAAATCAAGACCCTTGGTAACCATTTGTGTGCCGATGAGCACATCAATGGCACCATCCTGAAAATCGCCGAGAATTTGCTGGTATGCCATTTTGGTTCGGGTGCTGTCCAGGTCCAACCTCGCTATCTTGGCTTCGGGAAAAAAAACTTCCAGTTCTTCTTCTATGCGCTCTGTGCCGAAACCTGCAAGTTTTAGTTTGTGAGATCCACATTTCGGACATTCCGGGGGTATGGTATACCTATTGCCGCAGTAGTGACACAACAGGCGATTGAGGGCTTTATGAAAGGTGGCTGACACATCGCACCTTGTGCACTCTGGTGTCCAACCGCAGGAGGTGCACACCAAAATGGGGGCATATCCCCGCCTGTTCTGAAAGAGGATGACCTGCTCCTTTCGGGCAAGGGTTTCCTTAATGGACGCCAAAAGGGTTTCAGTGAAGTAACCGGAAGGTGCAGTAGATTTAGAGAGCAGTAGTGGCTTTACTTCCGGTAGGTCCATCCCTCCGTATCGCTCTGTAAGCTGCACATAGCCATATTTATCCTGCCTGGCATTCTGCATAGTCTCGAATGCAGGGGTTGCCGAGCCGAGCAGCACGGGTGCTTTGTGCAGGGAGGCGAGCACAATGGCCGCATCACGCGCGTGGTACCGTGGAGCGGGGTCATGCTGCTTAAAGGATACTTCGTGTTCTTCGTCAACGATCACAAGGCCAAGGTCAGAAAAAGGAAGAAACATGGCGCTGCGCGCACCGAGAATTAAACGCCCACGCGGTGAGTTGTTCTTCAGCACCATGTTCCACACTTCTACCCTTTCGTTTTGGTTGAAGCGGGAATGGTACACAAGTACCTGATTGCCAAAATAGCGTTGTAACCTTACGATCATTTGCGTGGTGAGCGCAATCTCCGGAAGCATATACAGCACCTGCTTCCCCTTCTCGAGCATTTCTGAAACCAGCTTCACATAGATCTCTGTTTTACCCGACGAGGTAATTCCATGCAGCAGTGTTACGGATTTTTTCCGGAAAGCATCGTGTATTTCACCGAAGGCAATTTGCTGCGCAGCGCTTAGTTCAAATGCTGTGTTGCCCTCTTCATTGGAGTTGGGCAAGCGGCTTGTTTCCCGCTCATAGATCTCCAGCACCCCTTTTCGGAGCAGTTCAGCCACCACAGAAGCCGTGCACCCTGCGAACTTCTGCAGGATGGTTTTCTTCACTTCTTCTACTTCGCCCGTATATCGCCTGCTGAGCTGCACATACATCATAAGCACCTCTTGCTGCTTTGGCGCGCGCTCGAGTAATTTGAATGCACTTTGCAGCCCATCCTCATCCTCGCAAGCCGGGCTCAGCTTCACGAAAGTTTCGTAACGAGGCTTGTAGCGCTCCTTCAGGTCTTCCATTACAAGGATGGCCCCTGCTGCAAGTAGCTTTTTAATGGTGGGTTGGTACGCCTTTACCTGCAGCAATTCAGAAATTTCATCTGGTGCCATTACTTCCCTTGCCGAAAGCGCTTCGAGCAGGAGCGATTCCTTTGTGGTAAATGATGAGATGTCACCATCGAAGGCGGGGTTCAGCTGGTAGCTTGTCTCGCTGCTCAAACGAATACCTGCGGGCAGTGCCGCAAGCAGAATCTCACCCATATGACACATATAATAGGTGGACATCCAACTCCAAAACCGGAGTTGTACCTCGTGGATGATGGGTTTAGAATCGAGCAAGGTATCAATGTACCGGGCGGAGTAACCTGTAGGTGGCGTTTCGTGAATGGCCACCACAATGCCGGTCATCAATTTGCTTTTCCTGAAAGGAACAACTACAAGCACCCCAACGCTCACATAAGGCTCCGCGTTTTTGGGGAGCCTGTATGTAAAATTGTTGGGCAATGCCAAAGGCAGGAGAACATCAACAAACCAGGTTTTCAAAACTATTCAGATGGATACAGCACAATGGCTTTTGAAACGGAGCACTAAAGTAGTCCAATTTACCAACAATGGAGCGTGGCAATATTTCTTGTGAGCGATGAAAACTACTGGTGCGCTGTATATATCTTGCCACCCAAAAGCTCTCCCAAAATGGTGCTTCACCCCATTGATATTGCTATCATCGTGCTCTTCCTGCTTATGAGTCTTTTCATAGGCCTTTACTTTCGTAAAAAGGCATCAAAAAGCCTGTCCGCATTTTTTCTGGGTGATAGGAATATGCCCTGGCTTGTGGCCGGTATTTCAATGGTGGCTACCACCTTCGCAGCAGACACTCCGCTGGCTGTGGCCGAACTGGTAGGGAAGAATGGAATCTCGGGCAACTGGATTTGGTGGAGTTTCCTGGCGGGAGGTATGCTCACCACGTTTTTCTTCGCCAAGCTTTGGAGACGTTCGGGGGTGCTCACTGAAGTGGAACTCATAGAATTGAGGTATGGGGGAAAGCCTGCAGCCTTGCTCCGAGGTTTTAAGGCGGTGTATCTGGGCCTTTTTATGAATGTGTTGATTATTGGTTGGGTAAACCTGGCAATGATTACCATCATGCAAGGCTTTTTTGGATTGGAATACTGGGATGCTTTTATATATCTTGCTATAGCCATGGTTTTTGCGACCATCTACACATCTTTATCCGGTCTATGGGGTGTTGCAGTTACCGATGTGGTGCAGTTTATTTTTGCAATGATTGGCACCACGGTTTTGGCATTTATTGTACTGAGCAGGCCCGAAGTAGGCGGTATTGTCGGGCTTCAAGCCAAATTGCCCCCTTCTGTATTTAATTTCTTTCCGAGTATTGGCGAAGAAGGCAGTGGCGGAGTTACAAGATATGCGATAGGTGCAGGCGCATTTCTCGCATTTGCAGCTGTGCAGTGGTGGAGCAGCTGGTATCCCGGACAAGAACCCGGTGGGGGTGGATATGTGGCCCAGCGTATGATGAGTACAAAAACGGAAAAAGGCGCTGTCTATGCCACACTTCTTTTTCAAATAGCCCATTACTGTCTCCGCCCCTGGCCCTGGATTTTGGTAGGGCTTGCTGCGATGGTGTTGTACCCCCAACTACGGGGAGATGACTTGAAAATGGGTTATGTTTACGCCATGCGCGACTTCCTTCCGGTGGGCTTGAAGGGATTGCTGCTCGCCTCTTTTCTCGCTGCCTACCTGAGCACCATTTCCACACAACTCAATTGGGGTGCTGGTTATATTGCAAATGACTTATACAGCCGGTTCATGGCCAGGAAGGATGCCTCTCAGGCATCGTTGGTAATGGCGTCAAGGGTTGCTACTATGGTACTGATGGTATGCGGGCTGGGTGTCACAGTGCTTATGGATAGCATAAGCGGTGTGTGGTTGTTCATCATAGAATGCGGCGCAGGACTGGGTCTGGTGCTCATACTTCGGTGGTATTGGTGGAGGATCAATGCCTGGAGTGAAATTACCGCTACCGTTACTCCTTTTATCTCATTCGCCCTATCCCGGTTTGTTTTTGATTTACAGTTTCCAGAGAGCTATTTCTTCACAGTAGGGTCCACGACTGTGGTGTGGATTCTGGTCACATATCTGACACCTGCAGAGTCGCACACCACGTTGTCCAAATTTTATGGCAGGGTGCGTCCTGATGGGTGGTGGAAGCCTTTCAAGAGTGGAGAGCCCAATGAAAAAAGCGCTTTGGGATGGCTGGCACTTTGCTGGGTATCTGCTATAGCATTTGCGTACAGCCTTCTCTTCCTTACAGGAAAAGTCATTTTTGGCCTGTGGGATGAAGCCATGTGGTGGGGCATCGTAGCGCTTGCTGGCTTTGTGGGATTGAAACTAGGAATGAAACAAACAAGTATATGGAACTAAAATCCACACTGAAAAGCTTAATGATTACCTTCACCACTCCTTTAAAACGCACTATGAAAACAGGTAAATTCAAATGTCAACTATACCTGATGCTCGCAGGCAGCGCAATGTTTCTGATGTCATGCGGGGAGCAATCTGTAACCCATGCCTCAGATGATGAACAGAACAGACTCGACAGCGCCAAAACAGCCATAATCAATGTTTCAGGAGTGCTATTCAGCATTCCATCACCGGTACAAACAACATTGCTTGTAAAAAATTCAGGTGCTGCTTATGACAAAGGCATGCTCAACAATCCAGGCAAATATTCAGATTACGTTACCAACGACATCCGTGCCATCAACGCCGGCATCTACGGTACGGATATGGCATATGCTTCTGTGTTTGAAGACGGGCAGTCGGCGCTTCAAGCGTACAAAGCTTTGGACAATCTTGCAGAAGAACTCGGCATAACTGGTGCGGTTGATCCTGGTTTGCTTCAACGCATTGCCGTCAATGTGGGCAATACAGACTCCCTACTCATGCTGAGTGGTGTGTTCTACTCAGAGGCAGATGCTTATCTCAAGGAAAACCAGAGGTACGATATTGCTGCCCTTGTTCTTACCGGCGGGTGGATAGAGTCTACATACCTCACCATGTTTCAGGCGCGCAGTGGAAATGCTGAAGCCATAACCCGTATCGCCGAGCAAAAACCCACCGTGAAAACCATTAAAAATGCACTTGCAAAAACCTGTAGTCAGGAATTTCTCAAGGGCGATATTTACAAGTATATTCTCGATCTTGATGTAGCCTATGAGCAGGTTACCAACACCTATAAATTTGTGGAGCCTGAAACGATGCCTGAGGAGAAAACTACGGTACTAAAAAGTTCCAGCAGCTACACCATGAATACCGAAACCATGAATCAGATTGGCGATATTCTCACGGCATTGCGCAATACTTCTATACAATGATCATTAAAAAGGCCATATTTTTTCTCTTCTTCACAGGGCTTGCATACATGAGCAATGCCCAATGCGACAGTACTGCGTACCATGCACGCAAGTATATGGGCCAGGATTTTATCTCTGACGGACAAACCTACCGGGCACTCATTTTTGATGATCAGATTGCAGAATTCAACACCACTTTTTATGGTGGCAATAAGTACCGAATTGCCGCTATGGGAGGATTTGAACCAGAGCAACTCATTTTTAGCGTGTATGACCAGGAGAACAATCTGCTCTTCACCAACGAAAGTTTCCGCAACATTCCTGTTTGGAATTTCATGGTGGAGCAAACACTTACGGTAAAAATTGAAGCAAGGCTGGAATTGACGAAACAAACTTCCGGGTGCGCCGTACTACTCATCGGATTCGAACGCTGAGTACAACCATATGAATGGCTAAGCGTTGCGGGTCCGCAACGCTTTTTTTTTTACCCCTAAACTATTATGAGCGAGCGAATATTAAAAGCGCTTCTTCAACTTTTTGCCATCATTGCCCGCGTAGACCTCACCCAAAAAGAGGAGCTGAGTGGGCGCGAAATTGTTGAGTCGTTTCTTCTGGAGAGATTGCCCAGAAAGCTCGTAACCCAGTATTTAACGCTCTTTGATGAATATCTGGAAAACTACCAGCGCATCTCAGCTGGTGAGAATGGCCGCCAAAAGCGCACCGCAGGTAATTCTGTCAAAGTACTTCGCATCTGCACCCAAATAAATGAAGAACTCACCCATAGGCAGAAGACCATTGTCCTGGTACGTCTCTTGGAATTCATTCACACACAAAATGAAGTGAGCGACCTCGAAGAAGAATTTCTGGACACAGTGGCCAGCACCTTCAACTTCGATTTAGACGATTATAGCCTAGCGAAGAGTTTCATTCAGGAAAAGGAGTCAGAACTTCTTAGCTCTCCTGATGTGATGTTTATTGGTGCAGAGAAATACGATGGCACAGCAGAAAAATTTATTCTATCGCCCAACCTGGATGGGGTAATTCGCATACTTAGAATTCCTGGTGTCAATTTACACTTCCTGAAATATCAGGGGCCAGTAAAATCTTACCAGATTTCAGGGCAAACCATTGCTCCCAATCGCTTCTACATTTTAAATCAGGGTACTTCCATACGCGGTGGTAAAATAAGGCCTATCTATTACAGCGACATCATTGGCAACTTTCTCAAAGATGCGAGCCTGGAAAAAATTGTTTTTAGGGTAATAGGTGTGGAGTATAAGTTTGGGAATGGCGATACCGGACTTCATGAAATAAACCTGAAAGAAGAATCAGGTAGACTCGTAGGAATCATGGGTGCCAGCGGCAGTGGCAAGTCCACACTTCTCAATGTGCTCAACGGTAACCTAATGCCTACCAAAGGAGCTGTTTCGCTAAATGGAATAGACATACACCGGGAATCGAGAAAGATAGATGGTCATATAGGGTACGTAGCACAAGACGATCTCCTTATTGATGAACTCTCCGTATTTCAGAATTTATACTACAACGCCCGCCTCTGTTTCGGTCAGAAAGACCATGAAGAAATCGCCTCGATTGTAGAAGAAATACTCTCCACACTCGGTCTTTCTGAAACCAGAGATTTGAGGGTGGGCAATCCGCTTGATAAGACCATAAGCGGTGGGCAGAGAAAACGATTGAACATTGCGCTGGAACTCATACGTGAGCCAGCTGTTCTTTTTGTTGATGAGCCTACTTCTGGGCTTTCTTCCCGTGATTCTGAAAACATCATGGACCTACTAAAGGAGTTGAGCCTGAAAGGTAAGCTCATCTTTGTGGTGATCCACCAGCCTTCGAGTGATATATTCAAAATGTTCGACCGCCTGCTGGTATTGGACCAAGGTGGGTATCCTGTATACAACGGACACCCGGTGGAAAGCCTTGTTCACTTTAAGAGAATGGTGAACCACATCAACTCTGATGAAGCTGAATGCCTGAGCTGCGGAAATGTGAAAACCGAAGACCTGTTTAACATCATAGATGCCAAGGTGGTAGATGAATATGGCCACCTCACTACACAACGAAAAACTTCGCCAAGGGAGTGGAACAATTTGTACCGGGCCCACGTCGAAAAATTTGACAAATACGACGAGGAAATCTCTCCCATTCCCGAAAGCAATTTCAAGATTCCGGCAAGCCTTGAGCAGTTCAGGGTATTCATGACCCGCGATTTGCTCTCAAAGCTGAGCAACAGACAATATGTACTCATCAACCTGCTCGAAGCTCCAGTGCTGGCCATGATTCTGGCCTTCTTCATGCGCTTCTTCAACACATCAGGGCAAGACGTGGGATACATTTTTCGTGAAAACGAGAATATACCGGTCTATATATTCATCTCTGTAATTGTTGCCATTTTCATAGGCCTAACTGTAAGCTCAGAAGAGATAATAAGAGATAAGAAAATCAGAAAACGGGAGTCTTTCCTCAACCTGAGTCGCAACAGCTACCTATTCAGTAAGATTAGCATTATGTTGGGTATATCGGCCTTACAGATGATACTCTTTGTACTGATAGGCAACTATATTCTCGAAATAAAAGGTATGACTGCCCAATACTGGATTGTACTTTTCTCAGCCTGTGCTTTCGCAAATGTGTTGGGCTTGAATATCTCGGCGAGTTTTAATTCTGCCAAAGTAATATACATTCTCATTCCTATTGTGATCATTCCCCAGCTGCTTTTTAGCGGAATCATTGTAAAATTCGACCGATTGAATCCAATTTTTGCATCTCAGAGCGGTGTGCCGTGGATAGGCAATATCATGGCCAGTCGCTGGGCTTACGAGGCACTTGCCGTAAATCAGTTCAAAGAAAACCATTACGAAAAGTCCTTTTTTGAATTGGACCGTAGGAAGAAATTCTCAAACTGGAAGAAAGACTATTGGATTACTGCGCTTAAAAACAAAGTAGGTCAGGTGAGTAGATTGTCGCCAGACGAGACATCAATTTCTGAACTGGACCGCGAACTTACGCTGCTGAGAAGCGAACTCAGCAAGGAAAATCAATTTCTGAAAGGCCTGACATTTGGACGTGTTAATGATTTGACACCTGAGCGTATCAATGAAGAAGTGCTTACTGAGTTGCGCGCACATCTTGACTTGCTCAATGAGCACTATAAGCGCGTATATCTGAAAGCCGATTCAGAAAAGGAAAGAGCCATATACGCAATGACCAATGGGCAGGAAGGCGATGATGCCTACATGCAATTGTTCAACAATTACAAGAACGATCAGCTCGAAATATTTACCACCAACCGCAATGATTTGAATTACATTGCTGAGCACAATGGCGAGCTTATTCAGAAAAAGGATTTGATATACCTCCTACCTTACAACACATCATTTTTCGGAACACACTTTTACGCACCAGCCAAGCAGTTGTTTGGGAAGTATATGGATACATTCTATGCAAATATCCTGGTGCTTTGGAGCATGACATTCCTGCTCGCTCTCTGTCTTTTTCTTGATGTATTCCCGAAGACAGTACAGGCTATGGAATACATGATGACAACACTAAGTCCGAAGCAGAAAAAAAGCAATAACAGTTGATTTTTTAGTGCCTCGTGATACGCAGAAGTAAAGCTTGGTCTTAATCAGAAAGTGGCAACTTTGACCATTTCAAAGTCAATTTCGATAATGGCGTCATAGTCTTCACCTGCCTCCAGCATGTCTTCATCATCCTCTTCGTAATGCCATTTTACGCTTACAGCTTTTCCCGATTTCTTTATGGATTCGAGCTTTTTGAACAAATCGAGCAGGCATTTGGAGCTGCTTGTATTGAAATATTCAAGTTGAACAACCAATTGAGTGTGCTCTGCAGCAGCAGCGGAATAGGCATCTACCCAATCAATCAAAGGCTTGTAAAAGTCAATCGAATTTTCGGGAATACTCCTTCCCTGAAGCAGCAACTCTCCCCTGCCCTTATCAAACTTTACAGTAGGCGTTTTGGGAGTACCTTCAATCATTACATTTTCCATCTGTCCAATTTAATCTTGCTTAACTTTTACATTCAAACTGAAAAAACTCCTTGAATCGCCGAACGGAATAAACCCATAATCAAGCTTTTCGCCGCTCTTCCTGGCTATGTCTATCATTCCCAATCCTCCCCCGCCTTTCTCGGAAAGTTTGCCATCGGCCAATACAGATTTGTACAATTCTTTTATATCCTCATTGCTCATTGCATTGATCTCCTCCAACTTTTGCTTTAAAAAATCAGCATTGTCATTGAGCATAAAGTTGCCGGTAATCACAGAGTAGCCCGTCACATTCTTCGCGATCATCACAATCACAGAGGGCTGATCGTTGCCATGTGCTGATTTGGGGGGTGAGTCTATATGATGGTACAGATTCTGAAGGCACTCCACGAGAATGTTGAACATGCGCTTCTTCACCTTTGGGGTCTCTCCGAACCTGTCCAGCTTATTTTCTACAATTTGCAAAATAGAAGTCAGTAAGTCTGTGGAGATATCACCTTTGAAAGAAAGCATGATATTCTTCCTCTCCATAGAATCGTACATATCGAATATCTCCTGAATCTCTGTCAAGATTGTTTGATTTTTACAAATATAGTTATTGCATATTTATCTAAACTTGAGTTCCGGACCAAACATTTCATCATAGGCATGTTAATTAAATGAATCAATCTTAGGAATTGTGCAGCGAGCAGGTTTCACGAAAATGTTCGATTGAAAAAGCCTACTTTTGCCGCTTCAAAATTACTATCCACCTGTCTCAGAAATGCCCGTAGATACCTGGTATAAATCTTGGTTCAATAGCCCATACTATCATCTTCTGTACCGCGGTCGCGATACTGAAGAAGCTGGTAAATTTATAGATGTGGCCTTCAAGTACCTGAACCCTGCTAAAGGATCTAAGATTCTGGATCTAGCTTGCGGCAAAGGAAGGCACAGCATTTACATGGCTTCCAAAGGATTCGACATCACAGGCATAGACCTTTCTGAACAGAACATCGCTTCCGCCAAAAAATTTGAGCATGAGCACCTTCACTTTTGCGTGCATGACATGTTGCTCCCCTTTCGGGAAAATGAATTTGACTTGGTGCTAAATCTCTTCACCAGTTTCGGTTATTTCGACTCTATGCAAGAAAATCTCCGAACCCTCCAGTCTGCCCACATCAACCTGAAGCCCAGAGGCACACTGCTCATCGACTTTCTAAACCTTGAGTATGTGAGAGCAAACTTGGTGAGCGACGAAAAAATTGAAATAGAAGGTGTGAAATTTGAAATTTCCAGAACCGTAGAATCCGGAAGTATTAAGAAACATATTAAAGTGCAAGATGGCAGCTCACACTGGGAATTTGAAGAGCGCATCAAAGCCCTCAATAAGCAGGATTTTATGGGTATGTTGCTACAGGCGGGTTTCACTGTGGAAGATGTATTTGGAGACTATGCTCTTGGGCAATTTAATGAGGTGCTTTCGCCGAGACTTATCCTTGTAGCCAGAAAAAAACGATGAGTTCAGAATATTTAATACTTCCCTTTATGGCAGGCATCGGTGGAGGCATTGCCGGCATGTATTTGCACGGACGCATCACCAAGGATGTAAAAATTCTGCTCGCCTTCAGCGGTGCTTACTTGCTCGCACTGGCCTTGCTACACCTGCTTCCAGATATATATGAGCACCTTGGTCACTCAGCTGGGATGTTTATTCTCGTCGGTTTCCTGCTGCAAATGTTGATGGATTACTTTTCAAAAGGTGTGGAGCATGGACACGTACACCACAGCGATCAGCATTCCAAGCGATTCCCCATAGGAATTTACATCAGCTTGTTCCTACACAGCGTAATTGAAGGCCTTCCCCTTTCCGGAAATGGTGATTTACTTCACCATGGGCACGCACACCACACGGATGCTTTGCTCACAGGAATCTCTATTCACAAAATACCGGAGGCCATTGCTCTGGCATCTCTGCTCTACCATTATTTCGAGAGCAAGGCAAAAGCTTTGGTGCTGCTGCTCATCTATGCACTGGCAACACCACTTGGTGTATTGCTCAGCATGAGTGCACTCCAAAGTTCCATAACAGATCCGGAAATTAAATACGCCCAAATTCTCGCCATCGCTGTTGGAATATTCCTACACGTGTCTACCACTATTATATTTGAAGCGGAAGACCAGCATAGGTTCAATTGGAAAAAGACGCTTGCCATTCTTCTTGGTCTCGCCTTGGTGATGTTTGTTTAAAGTACTTAAGGTATGAAGGATTGCCATCGTTAAGACCGATGAGGTTGATAAAACAATTGGTAATGCGAAACTTTTAAGTTGCATACCCATTGATTGCCCCCGCCGATCTGTATCTATATTTGAAGAAAAAAAAATGCGTTCTACTATCATACTTGCATGCATCCTGCTCGCTTCCTGTTCAGAACAATCTTTGCAGCGTACCCTTGAAGGTGTGCTTCAGAGCGAAAGCAGTCTTAGCACTTCGGAGGTTACTTCAGGTCTCAAAGAAGCACTTGTGAAAGGGGCACAAGATGCTGTTACGGTCTCTTCTGTTAAAGATGGATTTTATAAAAATACATCCTTGTTCATTCCTTTTCCTGATGAAGCGCTAAAAGTGAAGACAACAGCGATGAACCTGGGCTTGGGCGCTCAGGTTACCAAATTTGAAGAAACCCTGAACCGCGCAGCCGAGGCTGCCGTGAAAGAAGCAACTCCCATATTGGTAAATGCCATCACATCCATGACTGTGGAAGACGCCTTTGGTCTTCTGAAAGGGGGGGATACTGCTGCCACCGATTACCTGCGCAAGAAAACTGAAGCTGATTTACTTACTGCCTTCAGACCTAAAGTACAGCAGGCAGTAGACAATGTGGAATTGACCAAATACTGGAATCCGCTGGCATCAGCTTATAACACTGCTTCCACATTCACAGGTGGTCAGGTTGTGAATCCAGACCTTACGGGCTACGTCACCGACAGGGCGATGGAAGGACTCTTTAAGCTCATCGCCAAAGAAGAAGCCAATATCCGCGCAAATCCAGCAGCGCGTGGCACAGAATTGCTTCGCAAAGTTTTTGGATCACCAGAAGCAACCAAATAAGAGCGCAAGGTGAATCCAGGACATTTGGCTATCTATCCTCTAAAATTGGATCGAGAGGCCAGCAGTTATTAAGCGGGGCAGTCCCACCCGAATACCTTGAGGGCGTCGTGAGGCCATATAGCGCTCATCAGAAATATTTTTGCAAGAGAGTGTGAAGGTGGTATTCCATTTCTTCACAGCATAACGCGCAGTGCCATCCAATACAAAATAGGAAGGTATGAGTCCTGTTCTTCCATCGGCTGTTGGCTGCAAAGTATTCAGCTCATCAGTGAATTGCTCTGATACATAAGTACCCGTAAGGCGAAGTCCAAGCCCACTTAAGGTCTCGAATGTGATACCAGAAGATAGGAGAAATTCAGGAGCATAAGGCGTGCGGTTGCCCGATATATTCTCACCAGAATCTTCGCCCCCGATGAAACGGTCTTCACTGAAGTATGCATTGATGTACGTTGCGTTAACATCTACATCAAGGCGAAAAGGTGCTTCCAGGAAACGACCCACACCCGCAACGATTCCTAGTTCAGCACCTTGGTGCATGGTACTGCCACCATTGATTTCTCCGGCACCTGTGCCACCACTCGACTCGGAAACCGGAATGATTTGATTGCTGAAATCAAGCATAAATGCGGTTGCTTCAACCTGAAATCCAGGAATGATGGTAGCCCGCGTGCCCAATTCAAAATTCCAGCTCAACTCCGCATCTAGTTGATATGCCTGCCCCTGAGCGGTGATGGCATCTTTGACACGCGGAGGCGCAAAGCCCCGGTGCACCCCACCGAAAAGCTGTACATCGGGTGATATGCCATAAGTCAGACCCAATGCGGGTAGTAGCTTTGATACGGTGCTTCCTGCCACCAAATTGGTATCAGTCACCACTCCGTTATAATTCATCCTGAATATTTGCCTGTCGTAATTGTAATTTTCCAGTCGGAGGCCTGCTGTAACTACAAGTTTCTCTGTAATCCACGATTTGTTCTCAAGAAACAAACTCTGAGCATTGCCTGTTCGCTCTTCGTCTTCCACCAGAGTGCCCGATTCTGCATCTGGTTTCGTTCCATTGATGCGCTGTTCCAGCGCATTTTCATAATGTAGCCTTGCACCAGCTTGAAGCTCATTCTTAATACCAGCCTGATATCTGTATACTGCCTTTGACTCTATTCCTGCCACGGCAAAAGCCCGGTCCCGGTTTCCAGTGCTACTTCGCATGTACACTGCTCCACCTACTACCGAAGTGTCACCCCAAACTACGCCCGTGAGGTTACTGCCAGTTCCGGTATAGTTAAAGTCTTGTCTTCTCCAGTTGCGGCTTGTCAGATAGCCATAGGCTGTGGTGCGCAGCTCAAGTTGGGGATTAAATTTTATAAGGTGGGTGGCACTCATTGAAGATCTGTTTACATCAAGTTTATCGTCGGGTGCCATTCGAACAAAATCGTTTCCACCTGCATTGTACATGGGCTGTGTGAGACCTATATACGTGCTGTTGGATGTTTCATTGTACAAGCCCACCTTTAATCCAAGCGATGCCTTCTCGCTCAGCTCCAGCCGAAATTTGGCAGTAAAGTCATTGACATTAAAGCGTGTACCCGCCAAATCATCGGCCTGTCTACGCAGGTAACCTACCTGAACTCCAGTATTGCCATAAGTATTGCCATAGCTCATCATCCCGGAAAAATAGCCCCCTTGTCCGCCCTGAACACGCAATTTTACTTCTTCTTCATCTGGCGGATCCGCGGTGATATAGTTAATCACTCCTCCAATTGTTCTCGGACCGTAAGCTATTTGACCAGCTCCTTTTATCACTTCCACTCCCGCCATACGGTCTATGGAAGGGGTGTAATACATCTCCGGTTCTCCATAAGGATTTAGGGCTACGGGTATGCCATCTTCGAGAATTAGCACTGTGCGGCTTCGGTCGGGGTCAAGGCCGCGTATGCCTATATTGGCACGCAAACCTGCGCCCTCTTCATCTACCACATGCACGCCGGGAACTCTTCTGAACACCTCATTGCCACTTACAGGAGCGAGCAATTCCAATTCTCTTTTGTCTATTTTCACAGCACTCCCTGGCAGCGTTTTCATGGCGCGATTTCGAATGCCCAACACTTCAACCTGGGGCATGGTGTAGTTTGCATCAGCCAACACAAATTCTAGTATTTGTGATTCTTTGTCAATTACCACCACCTCTCTGCTCGTGACTCCGTAGCCAAGGGCGCTAACCTGAATATGATACACCCCCGGTTCGAGACCAGTAAGTGCGAAACTGCCTGCATGGTCCGATGCCGTACCCCAACTGTTTTCTATAATATATACATTGGCAAATGCAACTGGCGTTCCTGCCTTGTCAATGACGTTCCCTAACACTGCTGCACCCATCATTTGGGCGAACGAAGGGATTGAAAGGCAGATAAAAATCGCAGCGGTTGATAAACTCCTGAACATATGTTTTTATTTAGACTAATTCTGAATAACGCTGGCAAATGTATACCCACACCCCCGTCCATGAAATACCTTAATCATGGTATTTTATCTCAAAAGCATGATTTCAAAAATCGTTTTTTAAGGCAGCTAATCTGATTATCTTGGTCGGATGAAATTGATTCGTTCAAGCCCATCGGGCATTTTGGAGCCATCGGAATTGGTTCTTAATACAGATCATTCTGTATACCATCTTGGTTTACACCCGCACCAAATTGCCGATACTGTGATTGTGGTAGGCGACCAACACAGGGTGCCAATCATTTCCAAATATTTCGACAAGATTGAGCACAAAGTATTGAACCGGGAGTTTTGCACCCATACCGGAACGTACAATGGAAAATCTATCACCGCTTTGAGTACAGGTATTGGGGTCGACAATATAGATATTGTGATGAATGAGCTGGATGCACTTGTAAACATTGATTTGAGCGGTCGCAGCCAGAAGGAGCAGCAAGACTCATTGAGAATTGTGAGGCTGGGTACCTGCGGAGCTCTTAACGCAGAAATACCAGTGGGTAGTTTCGTGCATTCCAAATATGCCATAGGTCTGGATGGGGTATTGCACTACTACAAGTCTGAGTTTGATGAGGATGAAGTAGCACTCACCAAAACCTATATGGAGCATACCGGGTGGAACTTAAAGGGTATTTCGCCCTATTCGGTGAGAAGTGACCAGGAGCTCGGCACCTTGTTTCAGGATGGATACCACCAGGGTATTACCATCACTGCTTGTGGATTCTATGGCCCACAGGGCCGAAAGTTAAGGCTGCCCATCTCCATGACTGGCCTCAACGCGTCCATGAGCAATCTTCGCTTTCGCGGCATACCCGTTGCGAATTACGAAATGGAAAGTTCAGCGCTGTTTGGTTTGGGCGCTATGATGGGGCATCGTTGCACTACTGTTTGTACTGTTGTAGCGAATAGATTGAGAAATGAGTTTCTCAGCGATCACCACGCACCTATCAAACGTCTTATAAGCCAGGTGTTGGAGAGCCTCACAGCCCATTAACATTGATATGCTAATAATTACGCAGCATACCCGAGCCATGGTGAGCTTGAGCAGGTAATTTTAGGGCACAACAAACAGCTGGCAGAATGCGTATGAACAGCGTGATGACATCTACAGAATTCGAAGCCCTTCTCAACTTGATCGACGATCCGGATGAGCATATATACCTGCAGGTGAGAGAGCGGATTCTGGAATGTGGAGAAGAAATAATTCCAAGGCTAGAGAATCTGTGGGAAATAAGCAGTTTTGGACACCTTTTTCAACAGCGTATAGAGGATATTATCCACTCTATACAGTATGAATCGGTATACAAGGCGCTGGAGCGATGGAACCGGGATGGAGCCAAAGACCTTTTTGAAGGAAGCCTTCTCGTGGCAAGGTACCAATACCCAGATATGGATGAGGCCACAGCAAAATCTAATCTGGCCCGCATCCGACAGGATATATGGATAGAACTGAACGATGAACTCACCGCTTTCGAGAAAGTAAAAGTTATAAACCATATACTGTATGATGTACATGGGTTTCGCGGAAATAAAAAGAACTACCACGCCGCCCAGAACTCATACATAAATAGTGTGCTGGAAACCAAAAAGGGCAATCCTCTCAGCTTGAGCATCCTCTATATCATACTTGCTGAAAGCCTTGGAGTGCCCATATACGGTGTGAACTTGCCGAATCACTTTATACTCGCCTACGCGGATGAGTTCAACATCATGCGGTATATCGAAAACCCAACCGAAGCGGGCAAAACCGAAAACGATGTGCTCTTTTACATCAATGCATTTACAAGCGGCACCATTGTGCACCGGAGTGAGATTACTTCCTATTTGGAGCAAATAAAAGAACCTCAGCACGAAGAATACTACAATCCTTGTGATTACCGTACCATTTTGAGACGGCTTATCAATAACCTTATATTTTCTTACGATCGCCTGGGGTATCCAGACAAGGTTGATGAGCTTAATAATCTCAGCAAAGCCCTGGATTGATCCTTCAGTGGAATATTTTCCTGACTGTGAGTAAGATCACGTGCAGGTCTTCTATAAAGCTTCTTCTTTCCAAATATTCCAGGTTTAATGCAAGTTTGGCTGGCATCACCTCATTTATATAGGTGGCTCTGGGGTCTGCGCTTTCAGCAAGCAGTTCACTTTCGTGGAAGTATTTTAAGGATGCATAATCGGTGATTCCAGGTTTTACATCAAGTACTTTTCTCTGAGCTGGGGAGTACATTTCTACAAATTCTGGCACTTCTGGTCTGGGCCCTACTAGGCTCATCTCTCCAATAAAGACATTGAAAAGTTGTGGCAGCTCATCAAGCTTGTATTTGCGGAGAAAATAGCCCACGGCAGTGATGCGAGGGTCTCGGTTTCCTATCGTGAGTTTTCCGTCTGTTTCGGACAATGGTCGCATGGTGCGAAATTTGAAAAGCCCAAATAATTCTCCCTTCTTTCCCACTCTTTGCTGGATGAAGAAAGCGCCTCCGGGCGAATCGAACAGCACGGCAAGCGTTAAAATGAGCAGAAGTGGACTTAGAAGGATAAGCCCAATTAGGGAGGCAATTCTATCAAAAAGAGTCTTGATCATTTACCCATCACAGATTCTACAGCTTCAACCACCGCCTGCACCACTTTATTTACTTGTTCTTCACCCAAATTGAAATATAGAGGCAAGCTTATTTCATTTGAATAATGCGCAAAAGCGTTGCTATACGCGTCCATATTAAACCCGAGATTTTTGTAAGCGGTAAGCATTGGCAGAGGTATAAAGTGAACATTCACTGCGACTTCTCGTTCAGCAATGGCTTGAATAATGGCATCGCGCTGGATTTCGGTTGCACCAGCTATTCTCAGCTGATAAAGGTGGTATGAGCTCTCTGATTTGCTATCCGTAAAGGTAGGTTTGATGGCCCATTTGTGTTTCGCAAAAGCGCTGGAATATAAACCACAGAGCAATCTGCGCTTTGGAATTGTTTCGGCATCATACCTTCCCAATTCCACCAATCCTATGGCAGCCTGTATGTCGGTCATATTGCATTTGTAACCCGGCGCGATTACGTCATACCGCCATGCGCCTTTCTGCGTTTTGGCCAGGGCGTCTTTGTTTTGGCCGTGAAGGCTCATGGTAGTAAGCCATTGATACGCTTCACTGTGATCAAAACCATCGGGAAGGTTCAGGCAAATGCACCCACCTTCAGCAGTTGTAAGGTTCTTCACCGCGTGAAAGGAAAATCCGGTAACATCAGCAATAGCGCCGAGCCTTTGGCCTCTGTACACAGCGCCAAAGCCGTGGGCGGAGTCAGCAGCTAGCAGGATGCGTGCCAGTTTTTGTTGGATAGCACTGTTCGGTTTAAACAGTTTTGATAGTTCAGCATCTTTCACAATATCAAGCAGCGCATCATAATCGCAAGGAGTGCCTGCAATATCTACCGGAATGATGGCCTTGGTGCGACTGCTTACTGCCTTGCGCACTTCAGCAGGGTCTAGATTAAAACTGTCAGGAAGACAATCAACCATCACGGGTGTAGCTCCGCAGTGTATTACCACATTTGCAGTGGCACAGTAGGTGTAGGCTGGAATGATAACTTCATCGCCTGGCCCAATACCAAACCAGCGAAGAGCGAGTTCGAGACCAGCTGTTGCAGACCCAAAACACACAGTGGTTTTAGCGCCAGTATATTTTGTTATTTCTTTTTCAAACTGCTTGGTGCGTGGACCGGTAGTGATCCAGCCTGAAAGCAATGCCTGCGTAACTTCGTCAATTATTTTCTGGTCAATACGCGGAGGAGAGAAAGGTATCATTCGAATGGTTTGCAGCAAAGGTAGCACTTGAAGCAACGTGGTAAATAACGGTGTAGAACAGTGAATAAAGTTTCGGAATTAAACGCAACTGATTTAGCTTCATCATCCAAAACAACAAAGGTCCGCGCCCATTGCGCGAACCTCTGTGCGATCCAAAAACCAATTGCGGATCAAGCTATTTCTCCACCCTAAGCGCTATGGTCTCCATGTGGTCTCCCCACATAATTCTCAGAGCGTACCAACCTGCAGAGAGGTGGGTAGTGGAAATTCTGTAGCCTTGTTGGAGGGTTCCCGCTGGTATTCGTTCGGCTGAAATTTCTTGTCCCAGTGTATTAATGATGCTTACCGATACTGTTTCATCATCAAGCAAATCGGCCGTAACGATTACGAAATCGGCAGCTGGATTTGGATAAGCTGCGACATTTACTCTTGGCTTCTCTGATTCGATTGTCTCAAATCCATTTTCGAAGAAATCACCATTTTCACCACCATCTTGTTGTGCAGGTACGGTGAAGAACATGTAGCCGGTATAAGGTGATTTTATATTGGCTGAGCACTGGCATTGAACCCTCGCTCGGTAGGTTTCACCACTTTGAAGTTGTGAGAATGGTATAAAGAACTGATTGAATGCGGGAGGGTTTGCATTATTCACCACAAATGAAACATCATTTGGCAAGGTATTTTTATTACCGCTTAATCTGCATTTGTTGGCAAATGGATATGCGCCCCAATTAAATACCACACCGTTGGGAACAACATTCAGATTAAAGCCTTGAGGTGGGTTTGAAAAGTTGTAAGGGTTGCAGGCACCTCCCGGGATGCTGTAGCCCAAGGAGTTAGGGAGAATTGAAATGGCATCAATATTTCCGGGAAAGGAAAAATCCGGATCAAAAACTGTGTTCATACCATTCATATATGAAATGTAAATGGTGTGTGGATCAAAAGCAGGCCCTCCAGACTCATCGATTCCTGGTGTGAGTGGATCATCCACATCCACACTAAAAAGTACCCCCAGAATATCTCCGGCGGGATTCACAGATGGGTCGTACATCCTGACGAACTCAAATGCATCGATATCCGTACCCGGAGGAATTCCCAAGTCTGGAGGTAGGATGGCAGGCACCAATACCCCAAGAGCAGGTGACACCCTGTATATTACACCCGGATCGTAAGAAATTCCTGTGGCATCTGTTCCAATAGCCTGATGATCTACTGAGAGATACCAGTTGTCGCAGGTGGTATTTGCATAGCCAAAGTTCAATGCATCCAAGTCATCATTTTGCGGATCGGGCCCAAGCGGCAATGGGTTGGGCGCAAGGTTCTGGTGTATATCCGTTTCCCTCGCCAGTTTCAGCATTGTGGTTATACCGCCCAATATAGGACTGGACACATACAGCTCAACCACTTCATCGCGCGTAGCATTTGAGCCATACGTCTCGCCGGTAAAAGCATAAGTGGAATTGGCAGGCACACTGGGGAAAATGTCTGTATAATGTCCGGGACTATCATCATCGAAAGAAATGTATACATGCCTGGGTCTGTAAACGCATTCGGAAGCTGGCAATGGAAACAGGGGAGGAACTTGTCCCGCAGGAAGGCCTTGTACCAAAAAGTCGATTCTATCCAGGCCATCAAGATTAAGAAAACCAGATTGCACCAATCCAGGAGGCAAGCCGGAGCCAACAGGTGCAGCAGTAAGCGATGGCACTACAGGATCAGGGGGCGTTGGAAAATTATCAGTAGATATATAAAACCCGTCATCAAGTGTTCCATTGGCACCTCCCGGAGGTAAGAGTGGTCCTTGGATCCTGTATGCATCTGCAGGATCAAAATATTCGGTGCCTGAGGCGAATGGATCACTTAATTCGCTGGCACTGCCAATGTCTACTGAGAAAAAGCTCAGAGCAGGCGGGGTACCAGAAGGTGGGAAACTGGGAATAATCGGACCTGAGGCAGATAAAGATAGTTGACCAAAAAATGAAGCCCCGTTTCCATCGTATTGTCTAAGGTCGCATGCTGCATCCACGTTACAGCATTTGGCTGGGGCGTTTATAGTGGCAGAAACATCAGCTTTTACTACCAGGGTAAATGGTGTACTGGTGGGCACTGCCAACCAACCGCTCAAAGTCAGATGTCTTGCATTTCCATTGCCAGGAGGTGATGAGAATGCTGTTGGAAATCCACCTACTTGCATCATATCAACACCATTGATAGAAAATTCCGTAACGGTTGCAGTAGCTGGATCTTCGATAACATTCTCGTGTTCCGAATATGCAGCAAACCATCCGGTATAATCATAGTAAAGAGGCACCAAAGTACCGGGCGGATGAATGCCTGATGGGATCTCCATCTCCAGTTGGTAGTCACCATCGCTTATTCCAAATGCCATATAAGGATTCGCACAAAACGGCTGAGAGAGGTGCATGGTATTTGCGAATACTTGCCACTGCGCGATTAATTCAGCATTGGATCCCCCATATTCAAAACCAGTTGCAACGTGGCCGGTAGTTTGAAAACAAGAACCGTCCTGCTTTGAGAGGGTAAGGCAGTACCTTGCAGCCACACTCGTGGGTAATGCAGTTATCACTGGACTGGGATTTAGCGGTCCGGGAGGAGTGATGCACATGTCTGCATCGAAGCCTGCTGCACAGCCGTCGTCAGCATGGGAGTTTCCATTGATCACTGCGTTGTCAGATAGTACTGTAATTCCACCGAATGACTGCGCAGATAATTGGCAGGCCAGGCATGCCGTGGTCAGAAAGAGTAAAAGTCTAGTTATTTTCATGGTTGTTTGTTTTGGTTAATTATTTGGTTATCAATATTAAACCTACATAATTTCGACCAAACTGCCAAGAAACATTCAAACTTTTTCCATACTTAAATTAACGTGGTAGTTGAAGTAAACCAATGTGCAGACTCATAAACAATATGCTATGAGGTTTGATGAATGGGTGTATGCTTTCACCGAAAAAATGGGTAGAAATTGGGCTCCAAAAGAAAAAGCGCATGAATGGTGTTATAATCCAAAATAATATCTGATCTTTGCGCCCCTAATTAATAACCTGAAGTTTCGCACTTCACAATTTAATGTTCAAATGCCAGTAAAAATCAGATTACAACGCCACGGAAAAAAAGGCCATCCTTACTTTCACATTGTGGTAGCCGACGCCCGTTCTCCACGTGATGGAAAATACATTGAGAGGCTCGGGTTTTACAATCCAAACACCAATCCTGCCACGATCGAAATTGATGTAGATGGAGCGGCAAAATGGCTCAACAACGGTGCCCAGCCAACGGATACCGCAAGAGCAATACTATCCTATAAAGGGGTGCTTTATAAGAACCACTTAATGAGAGGTGTTGCGAAAGGAGCTTTTACCGAAGAACAGTCTGTTGAGAAATTCAACGCATGGCTGGAAGAAAAAGCCCTGAAAATTGACAACAAGAAGAAGGGTCTTTCTGAAGCAGCCTCTAAAGCATCTGTGGATCGCCTGAGAGCTGAAACAGAAGTGAATAAAACCCGCGCTGCTGCACTTGCCGCCGCCAATGCTCCGGTAGTCGAAGAAGCAGAAGCTCCATCTGAAGAAGTAGCAGTTGAAGAAGCAACAACTACAGAAGCACCAGTTGCAGAAGCAACAACTACAGAAGCACCAGTAGCAGAAGCACCAGTAGCAGAAGCACCAGTTGCAGAAGCACCAGTTGCAGAAGCACCAGCTGAAGATGTACCGGTTGCAGAAGCACCAGTTGTAGAAGCACCAGTTGTAGAAGCTCCAGCTGAAGAAGCACCCGTTGCAGACGCACCAGCTGAAGAAGCACCAGCTGCAAAAGATGAATCCAAAGAAGATAAGGCCTGATAAGGTTTTAACATACCGGACTTATATGTGATTAAATCCCCTGACATTCACCTAATCAGTGACTTGACAGGGGATTTTTAGTTAACAGCAATACCACTTTTATGAATATCACCCACAATGATTGTTTCTATCTAGGGCATATCTCTAAAGTTCATGGGTTTAAAGGCTTGTTGGTTTTCTTTATAGATGCTGACAATCCATGGAACTACGCCAAATTAAAGCAGGTTCTGGTTGAGATTAACGGGCAATTGCACCCGTTCTTCATAGAGAGAATTGAGATCAAGGAGAAGGGCTTTGCCTATGTAAAACTCGATGGTATTGACAACCGGGATGATGCAACATCCATATCAGGCAAAGAGCTTTATTTGCCATTGGCAAAATTACCTCCCCTCCCTGATGATCAGTATTATCTTCATGAACTAGAAGGCATGAGGGTTGTTGACGATGTGCATGGTGATGTTGGGAAGGTGGAAAAGGTATTCGATTACGCACAGAATACCTTATTGCAGGTGTTCAATGACTCGCATGAAGTACTGATACCCTTGAATGAGCAATTTGTGATCAGGGTTGACAAAGCGAATAAAGTGGTGCACGTGCACATCCCTCAAGAGCTGCTCGAAATGAACCGCTTGTGAGTCGACCGTTTCGCTTTAAGCAATTCACTATAGCGCAAGAGCGCGCTCCTATGAAAGTAGGCACAGACGGTGTACTTCTGGGAGCTTGGTGCAGTGAGCCTGCCGGGAATGAAATCTTGGATATAGGCACAGGTACTGCATTGATAGCCCTTATGCTCGCTCAAAGGTTTGAGCATGCTTTCATTACAGCCATAGAGCCGAATAATGAAGCGGCAATGGATGCTGAATTGAATGTAAAAAATTCTCCATTCCGGAATAGAATTTCAATCGGCAGAGATGATATCAACCATTTCGTTCCATCAATGAAATTCGATCTGATTGTATCAAACCCACCTTTTTTCAGCAACAGCCTTTCTGCGCAAAGCGAAGGGCGAAATCAAGCCAGGCATCAGCGCACATTTCTTCCAAAACAATTTGCTGAAGCATCAAGATGGCTGAGCAGTAGTGGGACAATTGCTGGTATTTACCCTGTGGATGCCTTTCTGGAATTCGAAAAACACATAGGATCAAGTGGCTTGCACCTGAAACGCAAAACCATTGTGCAACCTACCCCTTACAAGGCAGCGCATAGGGTACTTTTTGAGTACAGTCTGAAAACCAGTATCCCTGAAATCACGGCACCACTCGTTATTGAAGAAAGTGGAAGACATACTTATAGTGAATCATACAGGCAACTGACGGCCGCATTCTACTTGAATATGTAGTGTCCTCAGTATTTATCAGAGAATCACCCGGCCGATAAGGTTGTTTAATTGACACCTTATTCTTGGTATCTCGTAGAATACCGGGCTTAGTTTATTTACATTTGTTTTATCTTGCGGCGTAATTCAAGTCCCTCTGTGCACACATGAGCATCACACTAAAGCCATTTTTGCTACCATTTATAGCCGTTTCCCTATTTATAGCCGGCTGCAATGAAAACGATTCGGATGATGATTTCCCTGATCAGACAGGTATTCAGGGCAAGGTACTTGTCCAGAATGAATTTGGACAACCACTTTACGAAGAGAGAAATGGCATAAGTGTACTGCTCGAAACAGGGTTCAGAAGTTACGACCTTGATGCCGACAATGTGGGCTATTGGCAGGTTGGCGGAGCTCCGGTAGGTTCATATACCATTACTTATAAAAAAACAGGGTGCGGCACCATCATTGCGCGCAACGTGTTAATCAGCACCACGAGTCCTGTATTTGAAGTGATCGGTGGCTTTCAGCAAATGGCTACCCCAACCCTCACCAAATTAGCCAATGCTTCTTTCAGCGGATTGAATCTCGACCTTACTACCAATGTAAATGGAGGCACAACTACCTATACCCTTGATGTGAGCGGCACCATTATACCAGGACCTCCACCCACTGGACAAGCCAAGGGTTACAGGGTGTTTTTGGCCAGAACGTCCACGGTTTCCAAGGATAATTATGAGTTTCAGCAGCACGCAACCACAACCACGGCTGCCTTCACAACAACGATTGACAGTTCTGTGCTTTCGGAACTCAATGTGGTGCCCGGACAGACCTTGTACGTAGCTGTTTATGGAGATTCGAATTTTGATTTCAGCCAGGAAAGACCCAATGGTTCGTTTGCCTTTCCAAACCTAAGCATCGAGCCCTCTGCAGCAATTTCAGTAGTGCTTCCTTAACTCTTCCTGACGCTCGTGTGTACCTCACTTTCGGTGAACTTGATTCCGTAGGTTTCTAACTCATCGAGTATTGGGTTGTAGATCTCTGCTGACATGGGCATATGAACACCTGCTTTTGCATATTTTCCGGTAAGAATCATTTTTGCGGCAATGGCAACGGGTAGACCTACGGTTTTGGCCATAGCCGTGCGTGGCTGTTCTTCGCCAATAACCACCAAGCTGCTGTGCCATTCGCGCTCATCCATTTCTCCCGGCTCACGTGTAAGCATCTTGTGCCACATCACAATCATATCCTTGTCATCAGGAGCAAGTGTCCATTTCTTCTCGAGGATCTGTTGTAAAATTCTAGCGGGCGATGCATCATCGGGTAAGCCTATGGGCGTGTCGTCAAAAATTCCGAGCCACACCAACTTATCAATAATCTCACTGTCCTGGTCCATTTTCATGTAGTGCATGAGTTTTAGCTCTACGCTGTCAGAAGGATGGTATTTTAGAAAGCTGTTTGTAAATTGTCTGTGCGTCATGGTGCTGCTTCCCTCCAACAGGAAGGAGTCATCCGTCATTCCGAGCTGAATGAACACATCCCATGCCCTGCAAAACCCTACCCTTCTCAAAGTGCCTCTATAAATGGTGGGTACTCCTTTGAGACCGTACATGTCGCGGTAGTTCAAGGAATCGCGGTTTGCATATCCTTCAAACTTTCCGTATCCCGGTATTTCTATGATTTCTGTTCTCCTGAAGAGTTTGTGGTATGGTATGTATTTGAACTGCCCGTTGTGTTTGAATTTCACAGTTCCTCCCTGCCCTGCAAGTACCACATTCCGAGGGTTCCATGTGAACTTATAATTCCAGGGATTGTCATCACTTTCGGGAGCAATAAGCCCTCCGGTGAAGCTCTCATACCAAGTAATCTCTGCGCCTCGCGCGCGGGCATTGTCCAGAAGTCTCATTGCCGACATGTGATCGATCCCGGGGTCTACGCCCAATTCATTCATGAAAACTATACCTGCACGCTCTACATCGCTCGCCATCTGTTTCATCTCAGCTGAGATATAACTCGGAGTGATGAGGTTCTTCTTAAACCTGAGGCAATCACGCGCAATGTCCAGATGCATAAACGCAGGTAGCATGCTTATTACAAGATCAGCCTGAGAAATGAGCTCAGCGCGCCGTGAAGAATCTGCGGCATCAAAGCGCACCACTTCAGTACAACTGTGATCTCCTGCCAATTGCTTTGCAGCTTGAGGATTTGCGTCTGCGATGGTAAGTTCTAAATCGAGCGCTGCTGCGTGTTCTATTAAGTATTCTATCAGAGCTACGGATGACCTGCCGGCCCCCACGAGTAATATCTTTTTCATAGCTGTTGGCTATTTTGCCTTGGCGAAGGTAAAATTCTTCATTTCTGAAAAAGAAATATAACCTTAATTATTTTCGAACAGTATAGTATTGGCAACAAGGCTCAAAAGCTTTTGGCATATCCCTTGTAAGCATGCAAATCATCATTTACATTCGTTTAACTAAACAACTATGAGAAATTTTATCATCTCCGTTTTATCTGCTTGTTTTTTAGCATCTTGCATTATCGCAAATGCCCAGAACACTTCTCATCTGGAAGTTTTTACTGAAAATGGTGAGTCATTCATACTTACTGTAAATGGTGTGAGAATGAATCAGGAGCCTCAAAGCAATGTAAAAGCCACCGGTCTTACTGGTGAATACCAAAGAGTTGGAGTCCAGTTCAGCGACCTTAGTCTAGGTACGGTGAGTCAGAATGTAATGACCGTGCCAGGTACAGCGCAGCGCGCAGTGGTAAAGCTTATAAAGAAAGGATACGTGCTAAGGCCTTTTGGAGAGCCCATTGCCCTGGCGAGTGAAATTCAAACACCTACAGTTACCGTTATAGAATCTTCACCTTTGCAGTCATCTCCTACCCACAGAAATGAAAATATCAAGACCGTAGAATCTACCCCCGACCCTAATTTGGTGTTGACCACAGTCACCACTTCTTCCACTGCGAGAAGCGCAGATGAAAACTTGAAAATGGACATCGTAACGAGAGATGTGAAGGTGGGAATCGATGTACGGGTGATTGATGGCGAAGAAGGTACGGCCACCATGGTGCACACCAACGAACCTACAAACAATGTACAACGATGCCAAAGCACAGAAGTACTCACAGCGCAAAGTGAACCCACTCCTGTTGCAACACCTGTGGACGATTGCAGTGCAATGGCTGCCGCTGAATTTTCAAATTTAAAATCATCTTTGGCTTCGAAAAATTTTGAAGACAGCAAAACCACAACGGCTAAACAAGTGCTTCGAAATACATGCATGAGCGCAAGTCAGATAGTGGAAATAGTTAATTTGCTCACCTACGAGGAGAGTAAACTCGATTTCGCGAAAGCGGCATACACGCGCTGTTCTGACCCACAAAACTACTGGAAGCTCAATGATGCTTTTACCTTTGAAACATCCATAGACGAACTCAACGAATTCCTTGAAACTAAGTAATTACATATTTGCTCCTTCTGCTTCAGCTATGCTGCAACGCAGTGTTCTAGCGTTGTTTGTTGTGTTGCTGCTCGGCGCCTGCAACGGGTCTAAGTCACTCTATAAACGTGGCAATCAACTCCAACAAGCCGGACTTCACGAGGATGCAGCTGAGTACTACTACAATTCACTGATGCGCAATAGGAACAATATTGATGCGCGCATAGCACTTACCGAGGCGGGGCAGCGGTCTTTGAACAATAAACTCGATGAATTCTCTCGAGCCCGCGCAATGGGCGACCATCAAAAAGCGGTGAGCAATTTCGAAAGAGCCCAGGCATATAGCCAGAAAGTGGCAAAGCTGGGGGTGAATCTCACCATTCCCGACTATATGGAGCAGGATTTTACTGCAAGCAAAGAGGTCGTGATAAAAGATTTGTATGAGAAAGGCAACCAGCTCATGGCTGAAAAACGCTTTGATGAAGCAAATGCAACCTTTAAGGAAATAGCCAGACTGAACCCTGATTACAAAGACATTAAAGATTTGAAGCGAATTTCGCGCAATGAACCTCTCTATATAGCTGCAACAGGCTACTTTGATTCCAGGGCTTACCGAAAAGCTTATTATGAATTTGAAAAGATATACAGCGATGATCCAAATTACAAGGACATCGGACTGCTTCGCGAAGAATGCTTGAATCTGGGGAGATATCCGGTGGCTGTGCTGCCATTTGAGAATGCCACAGGTATAAAAGGTGTCGAAAAGCGGGTGCAGGCATTTGTAATGAATGAGCTCTCCAATCTAAACGATCCGTTTCTGCGCATTGTGGAGAGGGACAATATGGACATCATTCTCAAAGAACAGCGACTAAGTTTAAGCGGTGTGGTAGATGAGGGAAGCGCTGCCCAAGTTGGCAATTTGCTGGGTGCAAAAGCAATTATATCGGGCAATTTGCTCAGCTACAAAACCACTACCGGCAAGATGCGCACAGTGGAGAAAAACGGATTTGAATCATACACTGTAAAACTATACAATAGCGCAGAGGACAAGCACTATTTCGAAACGAGATACAAACCAGTGAAATACCGTGAGCATTCTAATAAAAATGACGTATCAGTTTCATTTCAGTACCGGGTTGTTTCACTAGAATCAGGCGAAGTACTCTTTTCGCGCATTGTAGAACGCAACATAGAGAGCACAGTATATTTTGCAACTTATGATGGAGAAGCCTCAAATCTTTTTCCCATGTCTCAGCAGGGCACTGTAGGAACTTCAAGAGATAAAAATGTGTTGCTATCAATGCTCAGGGCAAACCGGGAAATCAAATCTATCGATGAACTTTCGGGTGTTGCATTTATGCAAATTGCCACAGAATTGACCCAGGAACTGACTTCAAAATTGGCGAGCGAATGAAGTTCTTTTACCTCAACATTATAGTATTGCTCGCTCTATTCTCTGCCTGTAAAAGCAAAGAGAAAACCGTTGAAACTTCGTATCCCCCACCACCGGGTTGGGTAACATCAAGGCCCATATCCAGCATGCATTATGTTGGGATTGGCGTCGCGCAAAAGGCCCCTGCGAGCAATTTTCAAAAGGCTGCACGCGACAATGCACTCAGCGATCTCGCTTCTGAAATCAAAGTGAATGTAAACACAAATTCCCTTCTCTATACTTTGGAGCGCGACTACAAAATAGAACAGGAATTTAAAGAAACGATACGCATAAGTTCCAACCTGAATCTCGAAGACTATGAGGCCATGGATTCTTGGGAAGACGCTACAAGCTATTGGGTATATTACAGGCTCAACAAAGAAGGTTATGCAGAGCAGCAGAGGGAAAAGCAAGTAGGCGCGCAGGAATTGGCCAAGGATTTTTTAGCAAAAGCCCAAAGTGCAGAAGGCAGCGCACAGTTTTATACTGCGGCAGATTTGTACCTAAAGGGTTTGCAAGCTCTGGAAATGTACTGGGGTGAAAACAATCAGGTAGACTATCAAGGCAGAACTATTCTACTAGACAATGAGCTTTTTGAAGGGGCAAGAAGTCTGATAAGCGATAGCAGAATTACCATTGAGAACGACCTTGAATTGAACTATCAGAACAGGTTCAGAAGCAGTGCTGAAGTGCGCATCACTTCTTACAAAAATGAAATGCCACTTGAAGGTGTTCCGATTGTATACGAGTATTTCGGAAATTACGGCAGGTTTAAGGGCAAGGCAAGCACCAATGCCGATGGAAGGTGCCTGATTCCCATCGACGAAGCAGACAGAGAGCGGGTATCGAACAGCATTATCGTATCTATAGACACCGACCAACTCTTTCAGCCTTTTCAGAACGATCAGTTTATGAAGAAGCTTACCAGCTCGCTTCGTGGTGCTTCTGTTCAAAAACCAATAGTGCATAAGGCGCCCACAGTTTATATGATTTCGGAGGAGAAGAACCTTGGAAAAGCTACAGATGGGGTCATCTCGGCAGCGATAATGACCTCGCTGGGCAGGCGCGGTGTGCAATTTGCCACCAACGAGCAAAGCGCTGATCTTTTGATGAGAATTGAGGCCAACACCCGGTCAGGAAACATCAGTCAGGGATTCGCAACCAGTCTCCTTACCTTAAATATTGGTGTGGTGGATAACAAAACAAAACAAAATGTGTATAAGGTAAGCCGCAGCGACCTCAAAGGAGTAGATTTAGATTATGAAAGAGCGGGTATGAAGGCTTATCAAAATTACACCCGCAACATAGAATCTGAGCTCATGAGGAAACTTACAAGTGATTTGTTTTAAGCAACTTAATAATTTGGCATAATTTCTGAAACCTAAACCCCGAAGACAAAAACAAAAACAACATGAAAGCATCAAACATCAACTTAAGAAATTTCATCAGGCCCGCATTAATGATCATTCTGCTAGCTGCAATTACAACCTCCTGTAAGAAAAACAAAGAAGTAGCTGCTCCTGAAGGAGAAGTATTGATAAACGAATACTGTGCAGGTCCAGAGTTTTTCAGCAACAATGAATTTTTCCGCTCCAATGGCCTTGGCGAAAGTATGGACCAGGCTACAGCAAAGAAAAAAGCCTACAGCAACGCCCGTGCTGACCTTGCATCCGCCATCAACACTACGATAAAAGGCACCATTGACAATTATGTAAACAGCCGTGAGTTTAACAACCGCGAAGAAGTAGAAGAAAGATTCGAAGGACTCACCCGTGAGGTGATTGACCAGGAACTGAACGGTACCAAAACCATTTGCCAGAAGGCTGTGAAAGTAACTGAAAACAATAATTATAAATACTATATCGCACTTGAGTTGAGCGGTCAGGACCTACTGAAAGCAATGAATTCCAGACTTTCGTCTGATGAGCGCATGCGCGTGGACTATGACTACGAAAAGTTTAAAGAGACTTTCGAGAAAGAAATGGAAAATCTTAAGAAATAAGATTTCTTTTGAAGACATGAAAAGCCGCTGGATTTATTTCAGCGGTTTTTTTTTATTGCACTAAAAACGACGATCAATTTAAGCGATCACTTGAAAAAAAAGCCAGCGAAATCTCCCCTTTCACCCAAAATCAAAAAGTCAGCGACCGGCTGTCGCTGCTTTTTTCATTCCTTCCTGCGGCTCTGAGCAAGCTCAGCCGATTCTGTATGAAACATTCACGTGTATTGTGTTGCCCCGCCGTTGGCGCGGCGAACCCTGAGGGGGAGCCTTCACTCAAAATTAAAAAGTCAGCGACCTGCTGTCGCTGCTTTTTTCATTCCTTCCTCCGGCTCTGAGCAAGCTCAGCCGCAGGAAGGAATGAAAAAAGTCACCACGCTTTCGCGGGTGACTTTTTGTTTTTGGTGGGTGGAAGATGGGTTTCGAACCCACGACCTCCTGAACCACAATCAGGCGCTCTAACCAGCTGAGCTACAACCACCGTATATATTCAGGCGACAAATGTAATTCATTTATCGATTACAGCCATTCGTAAACTTCAACTTTTTTCAATTGGCAAGTGAGAACCCTTCACCGCCTACTACCCTGATTTCTGCATAAAGCAAGTGCGACTTGAGGATGAGATCATTCAATATATTCCTGGCTTCTATGAGTTTCGTTTCACGCGTATTGACCACAAAGAGACTGCTCTCCCCCAGCGAAAAAAGGGTTTGCTCCCCTTCCAAAAGTTGCGATAACAAGGAGACGTTTGTCTGGTACAGCCTGATCTGGTCTCTCAGGTTCGACATCCTAACGAGAAGGGCATTCAGTTCAGCATTGAGCTTTGCATTGTTGTCGAGGTACTCCTGGTCTACCAATTCCATTTTCACTTTGGCCATTCCCAGCTTGCCCCTTGCTTCCCGAATAAGCAGTGGGAAACTTGCTTTCGCTCCGAAAGTGTAGTTATTCTCAAAGAAAGTAGCATCCTGAAAGTATTCGTCAATTGGAGCGGGACTTACATTTTCGGTAATGATGTTGTACTTCAATTCTATCACAGGCCTGAGGTATTCTGCACTCAGCCTTCGTTCAAAATCAAGTTGTGCCCTTTTATTTTGTAGCAAGTTCAATTCGGGGTGGTCAGATGGTATCTGCAGAGGTAATACCGAAAGTCGGGCATCCGAGAGCTCTTCCCAGATGGGCCTCACTCCAGGAGGAAGATTGACAAGATTTCCTTCAGCATCCCACAGATAAACGTTGGCCATATTTACAGCTTCCACCCATGCAGATTGTGCATCCTTGAGTTGGTACAACCGCAAGATTACTTGGGTATACGCTTCTACGGTATCAATGGCAGGCACATCGCCGAACACAAAACTCTCGCGAACCCCTTCAAACCTGAACCTGGCCAGGTCAAGCGCATCTTCAGCTATTTCAAGGGCACGGTCTGCATTGGACCATTTATAATAAGCGGCGGTAGCTTCCAGGTACAGTTGGTTGAGCATTATTCTTTGCTCAATTAATCCCATTTCGAAACCCAGCTCGGCCTGCTTTAAAGCAGCCCTGCGGCTATCCATGAGCAAGCCTGCACCGAGCTGGGCTGTAATGCCAGCATGGAAAAGGCCGCGAGGGGGAACGGTCGCTTCGGGATTCAGGAAGAGGCCTTGGTTGTCTTCGTACCCACCCTGTAGGCTCAAGCCAAACCATGTGGGAATCTCGACACCAGCTTGCAGCACAGTATAATAATCAGTTTCGCTATACTGTTTCGTCCTGTAGTTACCATATAGTTTAGGATCAAAACCACCTCTTGATGAAGTTAGCATATTCTTCGCAAAATCTACACCTAGATTGGCACTCTTCGCAACGGGGTGATACGCTGCCACCCAGTTCAGATAACTATCATAACTGAGCAGCGAATCGCTGACATGGTAAAGAGAATCCATCTCTGCAGTGGAATTTCCAACATCTTCGCTGCTATCTGGCAACTCTGAAACTTGGGCCATACCATACAGGCTAAGGATGAAGGCCAATATATTCAAAGACAATTGCCTCATTTTATTTGAAGATTATCAATGAATTCTCCTGTTTTTGGATCTCTTTTCTGATCATTGATATAATAGTCGGGAGGAAATCCATTTAACTGACGCCACAACTCATACCAAAGCGGTACATCTTTGAGGAGCAGTATACCGCTCGAACCAGTCCCTACGCGCAATTCTCCGGGCCAGGGATTCTCTTTCGTATCAGGTACCACAATAATCCTGTACTTACCATTGGGTGAAATGAAGTTGTCAATTGCGAATATTTTCCCTCCAAAAGTCCCGTTGCTCAGTTGGGGCCATCCGGAGAATACGATGGCTGGCCATCCATCGAAGACAAGCCGAACAGTCCTATCTTTTTCCAATAATGGAAAATTAATAGGCTCCACATACATTTCTACGGCCAAATCATACGTAGCAGGCATGATGCTCACTATTTTGCTTCCTTCCTGTATTGTTTCGCCAATACCCTGGGAAATGGCCTTGGTGACGTAGCCACGCACGGGGGCCTTAATAAAGTAATTGTCCAGTCGTACCTGATAATTGGAAAGTTGATTTTTCATTTTGGCAATCTCCGCCTGTGTGTCATAGAAGGTAGAGATGGCAGTATTTCTTTCGGACTGGGCCTTGGCAAGTTTTTCCTTGTAATCATTTGCAATTGCACTCAGCTCAATGCCCGCATTGATGAGTTCATTTCTGGATGAGAGGAGTTTATTCTCGGCAGAAATTAACCCAGCTTGGTGCTCTTGCAAAAGCAGTCGCCTGGCTTCCAAATCGGTAAGAGATTTGAGTCCTTGCTCGTATAGTTCCTCCATTCGCTGAAGTCGCTGGGTGGCGATTTGATAGTCTAGTTTGCTGGCTTGCACCGCCATGCTGTCTGAGATTACCAGGAGTCTGGTTTGCTCCAATTTATTTTTGGCTTGCTCCAGCTTATTCGCTCGGGTAGAGCTGAGTGCTTCCATCTGCGAAGTCAGGGCTTCCGCCTTCTGATTATAGTTGATGGCAGCCTGTTGTTTTGCCTCAATTTGTTCAGCGGTGCGTTCCAACAAGGCCGGATCAAAATATGCATCTTTCACTTCAGTAATTTTCACGATGGTATCACCTACTTCTACAAAATCTCCTTCTTTTACAAACCACGAATCTATTCGTCCTGGGATCACATTCTGTACCGTTTGCGGTCTCTGCTCAGGATACAGTGTTGTTAGCTTTCCAGGAACCCTCATATTCTGGGTCCAGGGCAAAAAAAGAGCAAGTAGCATGATGAGAAGGATGACCACGAAAATTCTCAAGAGCTTCAAAGGCTTTTCCCTGTCGGCAACAGCTGAGAGCGAGAGGTAATTTCCTAAGTATTGACTTTGGTCAATTCTGTTATCCGATAAGTTTAGCATGTTCTGATTGTTTAAATGCACCAAAGTCTCCCGAGAATATCACCGAGCCATTCTTCAAGAACAGAATACGGTCCGCTCTGCTCAAGAATCCTTCGTCACGGGTAGAGGCGATGACCGTCCAATTTTTTGCAAAAACATAATCGTAAAATTTCTTTTCCTCCGCACTAAGCAGGAAGTTGGTTTCGAGTTCCAGAAGTAGAAGTCGCGGATTGGCAACGATGCTTCGCGCCAGAATTATTTTCTTTGCAAGTGTGCGGGGCAGCTTCATTCCTTCAGGAAAAAGCTGGGTGTTCAAACCATCTTCAAGAAAATTAATTTCGCTCAACGCACTGACTACATCCAAGGCCTGGTTTACCATTGTGTCGGTAATCTTGCTTTTGCCAAGTGTGATATTGTCTCTTAATGTGCCCCTGAATATTGCTTCCTGCCAAATGTTATCGCCAATATCGCAGCGCAGGTAATCTTTTCTCAAAGCGTTTATATGAAAACCATTAAAGGAGATACTTCCGTCGTAATCTTCATACACACCTGTGAGCAATTGCATGATGGTGCTCTTGCCCGCCCCCTGTATGCCAGCAAGCGCAATCTTTTGTCCAGGCTCAGCGCGCATGGAAACCCTGTCGATTACCAGCGGGCTCTTCTCTGAATATCGAAAGCTGAGATTGTTTACTTCGATGTCAAAGCCATGCTGCTCAAGCGGAATTTGAGGTGCATTCTGCTTTTCTTCTTCCATTTCAAGGTCTGTAATGGCACCAATTTTTTCGAGAGATGTGAGCACGTCGTAAACTGTTTCTAATCCTATAATGAGTTTTTCAATGGAGTTCATTATAAGAATGATGATGATCTCTACAGCCACAAATTGTCCCAGGCTTATCTCATTCTCTATAAGTAGCAAGCTCCCTGTAATGAGCAGAACCACTATGGAAACTACTTTGAAAGCCACCATGGCTTTATACTGCGTGATAAGTATACCAAAGTGTTTGTTTCTAAAATTGAGGTATCCCATTATCAGCCTGTCCACTGTGACTAAGGGAAGGTCAGTGATTCCCGCCAGTTTAAAGGTACCCATGGTTCTTGCAAGTTCCTCTAGCCAATGGGCTACTTCATACTTCTTTGAAGATTCATTTATAGAAGTAACTACTCCTTGAGGGCCAGTGAATTTGAACAACAGATAAAGCAGAATAAGCACCCCAAGAGAGAAAAAGAAAAATGCAGGGTGGTAAATCGAAATCAAGACCAAACCTAAGCACACCTGCAGGGCAGCCGTTGGGAAATCTACCAGCAACTTTGCCACTCCTTTTTGCAAATTAACAGTATCAAAGAACTGATTAACCATTTCAGGCGCGTACCTGTTTTGCATGGCTTCAAGCTTGATCCGAGGAATGCGAACGGCAAGCTCAAAAGACGATTTTGTAAATATTCTTTGTTGAAGTTTCTCTGTCAATGTGAGTTGCCCAATTTGTATAATCCCGGATAGTGCGATGCCAACCGCTACTAAAATAGTAAGCAACACCCATGAAGAGGATACCCTGCCGCCCATGATAAAGTTCAAGATGGCTTGGATACCAAGCGGTAGGGTAAGGACAATAATTCCATTGACCAAAGCAAGAAACAACACGAGGTAGATGAGCTTCCTTTCGGTGCGCAGCAATCTACCCAATCTTTCTACAGGTTTATAGTGATTTATTTTGCTGGCCATTGATCTATTGTTCTAAATATTAATTGCTTGTAAAACTCACCTCCCACAACTTGATCGTGACCAATGTCGCTTAGTGAAGGCAAATGCTGTGCGAAGTATATCTGGTCCAGGTGAGATGAAAAAAGCAAGGAAGACAGAGAATGTGCATAAGGATAGTTCGGAGAAAAATCTTCGATGAGTGAAGCCACCCGATTACATAAAGACTTGAACTGAACGAAAAGACCTTCTTTATTGTCCATATCTACTTCTTTGGTTAGATATGCCTTCGAAGATTCTGAAATAATCACCCTCTCGAGCTTTTGTAAGTCAAAAGGAGGGTTGTTCATTTCCCGCAAGTGCCCGGTTATTATTTCTATGGCCCTATTGAGGCGCAGCTCGGCAGAAGGTAGATTTGCAGTGCCAAACACCAGGCTGTATTCCATCCATCCCCAATACCAGGATGTGTAGTAGAGCAAAAGCTTGTGCTTATTCTCAAAATATCGATACAGGGCACTTTCTGTGGTACCAATTTCTGTGGCCAACTTTTTGAAGGTAAATCGCTCCAGTCCAAGGGAATCTATCAAGGGCAATGCGTTCAATAGCAATATCTTTCCCAATTCTGAAGTTGATGGATCCTTGAGGTATACCTTCTCGCTTACGGCAATTCTTACGTTTGTGAGTTGTGTAGGCATTATACTTAATTTGCGTGTAAAACACGCAAATATATAGTATTGTTTACTATTGGCGATAATTAATCTTCAATTCCTTTAACCCACGTCATCAAACCCTCTCCGAATTCAGAGCCATTAATTAGTATAGCGTATTTTTGCACCATGGCACACAACGAAATCCTGCTGAAGGTAGACGGCATGACCTGCAACAACTGTGCGGAGGGCATCACAAAATCACTTCGCTCAAAAGGATTTGCTGATGCTGATACGGATTTTATGGAGGGCGAAGTATCGTTCACGCTTGTAGATGGTAAATCTGCACAACTTGCTATAGATCAAATTGAAGATCTGGGATATTCTGTACGCGGCGCACACTCTGATGAAATTAAAGCGGCAAGCACCATAGAAAAAAAGTTTCTTTTTGCCTTAGTCTTCACTGTGCCCCTTTTCATGCACATGTTCGCCCCAGATCATTGGTGGATCAACGACCCAATCGTTCAGCTTCTGCTTTGTGTTCCTGTTTACATCTTGGGATTCACCCACTTCGGAAAATCAGCCTGGGGTTCTATCAAGGCCAGGTATACCAACATGGATGTACTTATTTTCATCGGTACTACTGCTGCATTTGTGTACAGTTTGGCCGGTACAATATTGTTTTGGGGCACTGATACCGTGCACAGCTATTTATATTTTGAAACCACTGCAACCATCATTACCCTTGTGTTGCTAGGCAACGTAATGGAGCATCGCAGCATTCAGCAAACATCGCACAGCCTGGGCGAGTTGAGCCGATTGGAGCCCTTGGTTGCAAGGATTGTGCTGCGGGTCGCAGGCATGGAAAAACTGTTTCTTACCACCCCCAATGTGGTGAAAGAAGGTGATCTACTTCAGGTGAACGAAGGGGACCGATTTCCAACAGATGGGAAAGTAATTGAGGGAACAGCACTTGTAGATGAATCGGCTATATCTGGAGAGAGTGCTCCGGTTCAAAAAGAGCTGAATAGTATTGTCTTTTCCGGAACGGTGATCATCTCGGGAAATGTACGGGTAAGGGCAACAGCTGAAGCAAAAGACTCAACCCTGAAGAAAATTACCGAACTCGTAAAAAAGGCGCGAAAGGAGCAACCCGATATTCAAAAACTGGGCGACAAAGTGAGCGCGGTATTCGTGCCCTCTGTGCTGATTGTTTCTGTATTGACATTTACAATTTCTTATTTTGCTTTTGACGTAAGCCTCACCGAATCGCTGATGAATGCCATTGCGGTGCTCGTAATATCATGTCCATGCGCCATGGGACTGGCCACTCCAACTGCTGTGGTAGTAGGAGTCGGGAGGGCTGCCAAACAGGGTATATTGATAAAGGGTGGTGACACCATTGAGAGATTTGTAAAAGCTGACATCATCATTTTTGACAAAACCGGAACGCTCACTACCGGTGCTTTTAGTCCTCAAATCATTAAAAACAACATCGGCGGGCGGGCCATTTCACTTATCAAATCTCTTGAGTCAGGATCTTCCCATCCCATCGCCAAATCACTTGTGGCACATTGGACAGATACTGTGGGCGAAACACTCACTTCGGTGACCGAATCCAAGGGCAAAGGAATGAGCGGAATTGCGGAAAATGGAGATGTGATAGCCTTCGGAAAAGCGGCTCCAGGAAATGATGCAGATCTTGCCCTTACCATCAATGGAAAGGAAGAAGCATGGCTCTCCATTGCCGACAGGATAAAACCCGGTGCCAGGGAAATGATTCACTTCTTTCAGAAAGAGGGTTTGCGCGTAATTCTTCTCTCTGGCGACAAAGCAGAAAAAGTGGAAGAAGTTGCCCGGCAGCTTGGCATCACAGAATGGTATGGAGATGTGAATCCTGAAGGAAAACTGTATAAGCTAGAACAGTTCTCAGCTAATAATCGAGTTGCAATGGTGGGCGATGGTGTAAATGATGGGCCAGCGCTCTCAAGAGCACATGTAGGTATTGCGCCGGGTGGTGCTTCATCCCTGGCTTTTGATTCAGCAAGAATTGTAATCATGAACTCCAATGAAATGGATAGCCTTACAATGGCTTTTAAAACTGCGAAACATACCTACCTCACCATACGTCAAAATCTATTTTGGGCCTTTGCGTACAATGTAGTAGCAATACCCATAGCTGCATTTGGATTCTTAAACCCAATGATTGCAGCGCTTGCGATGGCTTTCAGTGATGTGGTGGTAATAGGAAACTCTCTCAGGCTGAAGAAAAAGAAGCTTGGGTAGTCTTAAATTTGGAGATTTTCAGTTTAAAAATGCAGTGGTTAGTACACCATCAATTGCAAGCATTCTGGCAATATTCTCAGCATTCTTAACAAGTTTTTCATGGCATTCAGGCAGGTTGCCGTTGATGGATTCAAACTCTCTGAGTTTTTTCTGAACCAGTTTGCCCGGATGGCTCACTATTTCTATACTGAAAAAGCAAGCAGATTTCATACATTCATCGCAGGACTGAATATGTTGAATGAGCCTCTTTCTCAACGTTTGCTTTTCCGCTTTTCCGAAATATACAGGATTGTAATTACAATCGAAGAGGGTATACACTCCAAAATCTTCAGGCGCTATACTCTTGGCATTCTCCATATCCAAAAAGTACATTTGTGTAGGCCTGGAAGTCATAATTGTCTGTTTGCGTTTTCTAGACGAAGGTAGTATGCAAGGGTTGCCAACCTTGTGAAGCAAACTTCAATTAAATGCTATCAAATTGTTACTGGTCTAAAGCACCGGGAAGATTATAAAGTAAAGGATCAAATAAAAGTTTGCACTGCTTTTCACGAAGGTGCCCGTCTCAGAAGTGATGGTGATTTATTTGAAATTAAAAAAGGGTATTCTCAAGGAATACATTGTTGCTCCGCAGCAACTACATGGCCTATTTCAGGGCTGAGAAATGGTATGCCAAGGCCAAGACCGCGGATGATGAATAAGATGGCTATTATCGTCGCCAAAACAGGGGCAAGACTTTTGAGTTTGTATCTCCATTTTGCACCCAGGGCACTTCCCGAAAGGGCTACCAAAAGCAGTGCAGGAGCTGTGCCGAGACCAAACAAAGCCATGAACAATGCTCCGGCTATAGGTTCGTAGCTAACCAAGGCACCAGCAAGTGCAAGGTACACAAGACCACAGGGCAACAAGCCATTAAAGAATCCCAGACCCAAGAGCGCCGTAGCGCGTTGACTTTTAAGGAATCGGGCCATAAATCCGAGTACGTTGCTTTGCATGGCTGCCACTTTATTGCCGAGCTTGCTGAGGATCGAGAACTTTGGCAACCATATAAAGGCCAGCATGAATAAACCTGCGAAAATTGAGAGTCCTTGTTGAAAACCTGTAGTGCTAAGTCCGTAACCGAGTGTGCCGAACAAAAACCCAAGAATAGCATAGGCTCCAATGCGGCCTGCATGGTACAAGGAGTAGGCACCAATCTTATGAAGCGCATTGCCTTCACCTACTGGGACTGCAAGGGCAATGGGTCCACACATACCCACACAATGCATGCTACCGGCAATACCAAGGCCGAGTGCGGGGAGAATCATCATAGCACAATCTCCTTTTCAGTGTAGTAATCTTCACCATCCATGGAGAACCTCACTCCTACTTTATAGCGGCCATGCTCACCACGAGGGGCGATTGCCATGCTCTCACTTGCATCCAATTTAAGTTCGTGCAATTCGTCAAGGTCTGCATTGTCAGGCTTGTATAGCGTCACTTCCCCAACAACAGCATATATATCAGAGAGGCCTGAAAACTCGATATAGACGACTTTATCAGCAGTTCTTATATCAACACTGAAGGAGGCTGCCTGCATATTGTGCCAGGCATCTTTCTTACCTTGAAAAGCAAGTTCCTTGGTATAGTATTCATCTGTAACCAGCTCATGGTCCATTTGCATGCTGAAATAAAGCATGCTCAGCATGAAGATCATGAAGGCTACGTAAACAATGGCGATTTTATGTCCGAAGTGGAGTTTCATTTTCGATGAATTAAAGTGGACCTGTGATTCGAATTTTGACCTTTTCAAGGAGTTTTCCACCCTCATCGTATACGCCAAGGCTGGTTTGTACTTTCCCCAGCTTAAAGCGCTCTGATGCCGCCGAAAGAAAAAATGCCCCTTCAGCCACAGCTTGTTTTGAGAGAGCAGGTTGTTTCCCCACAAGGTTTATCCTGTACCCTTCTTCCAAGGGCACAAGTGAGATTTTCATATCGCGGTTCGATTTATTAATGATCTTATAGTTGTACAGATTGCTAATGGTCCCATCATCGTTCTTCTGATAGAGCATTCCCGGTGTACGAAGTATACTCATTTCCACTTCAGTGCGCAAAACGAGAAGTGTACTTACCACACCGATAATCACAGCCAGAACCACTGTATAAGCCTTGGCTCTTGATGTTAATTTGAATGGCTTTCGTGTTTCTATCTGCTCCTCACTGCTGTATCTTATTAGGCCTAAGGGGAGCCCAACTGCATCCATCATTTCGTCGCAGGCATCGATGCATGCAGTACAATTCACGCATTCCAGCTGTGTGCCATTTCGAATATCTATACCGGTGGGGCACACCTGCACACAATGCCCACAGTCTATGCAATCTCCTTTGCTTGCAGCTGAGCGGTCTTCGCCTTTCTTGATTTTGGCGCGCTCTTCACCCCTTACCCTGTCATAGGCTACCACCACAGAATTTCTGTCCAGCAATACGCTTTGTAACCTACCATATGGGCAAACATTGGTACATACTTGTTCACGGAAAAATGCAAACACACCGTAGAAAATCCCGGAAAAAACCAATATGGAAGCAAGACCTGCTATATGTTGCGAAGGAGGAGAAATGATGATTTCTGTCAAAGCCTCTGTGCCGATAATGTACGCCAAAAAAGTATTTGCAATCAGAAATGAAACAGTGAAGAAGATGAGGTGTTTCGAAACCCGTTTGAGAATTTTCTCTGTGGTCCACCCCTCTCTTTTAAGCTTCATCTGCTGCTTCCAATCACCATCGATCCAATATTCAATTTTTCGGAAAACACCTTCCATGAAAATAGTTTGGGGACAAACCCATCCACAAAAAAGCCTGCCATACACTACTGTAAATAGCCCGATAAATATGACGAGTGAGATAGCCATAAGGCCGAAAATGAAGAAATCTTGTGGCCAAAATATCTTTCCAAAGATGACGAATTTTCGCTCTATCAAATTGAACATCACGAGATGCTCGCCACTGATTCTAATAAATGGAGCGGAGAATAGGAAAACGAGTAAAAAAAGGTTTACCCACTTTCTTGCTTTGGTGTACTTTCCTTTGGGCTTTTTGGCGAATATCCACTTGCGCTTCCCTGATGCATCAAGGGTTGAGAGTTTATCTCGAAAACCTTCAGGGCTCTCAGGTGTCGTTTGGGGAGAATTCATTCAGTAATTATGATATCTTCCCTGGGTTGGTCCCCAATCGTGCTGGTGGAATCTGTGGATTGTATCTGCTTTGTAGTGTCAGTCGCGGCAGGTGAAACTGAATCAGATACTGATTCAGAATATAGCTCACCTTGGGGTTCTTTAGGGTTTGCTGCAGTGTTGCCACGCAATGTCTTAATGTAAGAAGCTACCTGTGCCATTTCTTTAGGTCTGAGCTGCGATTCCCAGGAAATCATCCCTTTTTGGGGCACCCCGTATTTTATGGTTTTAAACATATCTGTTATTGATCCACCGTGCAGCCAATAACTATCTGTAAAATTGGGACCTACACCACCACCGCCATCTGCCGCATGGCAAGCCTGGCAATTTGCTATATAAATCGCTTTTCCAGCTGTCAGATCTTCGGGACTTTCCAGAAATGTTACGGAACTTTCATCAACCGATTCTCCAAGTATGGCTATATATGCCAATCGGTCTTCTTCAGCCTGCTGCACTTCAGCTATATACTCTTCTTGTTGGTTTTCTCCAAAAGGCAGCACGTGGTACCATACCATATACACAATTCCAATAATGATCGTAGTGTAGAACATCCATACCCACCATGGAGGTAGGTTGTTGTCCAGCTCTCGAATTCCATCGTATTCATGGTCCAGCAACACTTCGTATTCCCTGTCCAGGGGGACAGCATCTGTCAAAGCTGCCATGATGGTGCTTTGCGCAGGATCTATTTTTATTTCATCAACTGCTTCTGCAGCAACTTCGGGCAGCAGCATGGCAATGGTTCGCTTGAGAAGAGTAGTGAGATAGATGAATACGATGAGCAGCAGTATATTGAGCCCCAATAGCATCATGGTGTTCTCATTCCGAAAGATATCCGGGAAAGCCGGTGCATCTGCAGCCTGGGCTGAAAGGCTTGTAGAAGCAAGTATAGCACCGAGAATGAGGGCAGCATTGCCGGCCTTGGATGCATCTCTCATTTTGCGGAGCTTTACAAAATAGTCGGTATTCTGTGTGAGTCTGCGCAGCAGCGCTGCTATGCTAAGTATGGCGATAAGTTGAACACACGCGACCAGTGCCAGCGCTAAATTTGGCCCTTCGTAAATTGATGGTTTCACGGGCTCCAGCACAGCGGCAAAAGACGGTGTAGTGAGAAGCACAAGAGCTATCAATGATAGAAATGAATTCCTAATCATGGCATTGGGTTTTGTGAAGTGGAGGCAGTAGATTCATCATCGAGGGGCAGCGCACCAACTGTTTCTATATAAGGTTTGCTCAATCGCGTCACATACACGAGCAGCCCTATGAAAAATCCGAAAAATATAACAAGCGATATCAGCGGAAAAATCTCTATTCCGACAATGGTATCCATATTGTGTTTAATGAATTTTAGCATGGCTTTCTATTTTTCGGCTGATTGATTCTGAAGTTTGATATCAGTACCAAGTCGTTGCAGGTAAGCGATAAGCGCAATTAACTCGGTATTGGGTGCTGCGATAATTTCGTCTTTGGCAAGGCTACTGACGATTGTTTGCTGCTGGGCTATTACATCCTGGTTGGCTATCTGTTCATAACCATCGGCATATGGCACTCCGAGGGTGCGCATGGCGTTGATCTTCGCCACGGTGGTGCTTGTGTCGAGTTCTGTAGTAGAGAGCCATCCATATTCTGGCATTATAGATCCAGGCGACATTCTTTCGGGCTCTATCATATGGTTGTAGTGCCAAGAATCGGGGTACTTACCTCCTAACCTGTGCAGGTCAGGACCCGTTCTTTTCGAACCCCATAAAAATGGGTGGTCATATACATACTCTCCTGACTTTGAATACTCGCCCTGATAGCGCTCCGTTTCGTGCCGGAATGGGCGCACCATCTGTGAGTGACAATTGTTGCATCCTTCTGAAATATATACGTCGCGGCCGTGCAACTCAAGGGGGGTATATGGTTTTACACTTGCGATGGTGGGTATATTGGACTTTACCAGAAAGGTAGGTACCATTTCTATGACGCCACCAATTAGGATCACCACCAAAGACAGCACCATGAATTGTACAGGTTTTCGCTCCAGCGGTCTGTGCCAATGCTCATTTCCATGCGGAACAAACGTGGATTCGAGGGCTGTTGCCTCAGCGGCCTCGTCCTTTAGAAAATTACCATTTTTCACAGTGATACGCAGGTTGTAGATCATCACAAATACCCCTGTCAAGTATAGAAGACCGCCTATTGCACGCAATCCATACATTGGAAGTATTTGCGTTACAGTTTCCAAGAAGTTTGGGTACACCAAAAATCCGTCTTGGGTAAATTCCTGCCACATGGCCCACTGGGTGAACGCTGCCCAATAAAGAGGCAATGCGTAAAAAACAATCCCCAGGGTACCTAGCCAAAAATGCATATTGGCAAGTCTTATCGAGTACAACTTTGTTCTAAACAATTTTGGAATCAACCAATACATCATACCAAATGTGAGAAAGCCATTCCACCCTAGTCCGCCGATATGCACGTGTGCAATGGTCCAGTCGGTATAGTGACTTATGGCGTTTATGCTCTTTATGGAAAGCAGTGGCCCTTCAAAAGTGCTCATACCATAGGCCGTGACTGCCACCACCATGAATTTGAGCATTGGCTCTTCCCGAACTTTATCCCAGGCACCGCGAAGGGTGAGTAATCCGTTGAGCATACCACCCCAGCTAGGAGCAATAAGCATAAGCGAGAATACGGTACCCAGGCTCTGGGCCCATTCAGGAAGTGAGGTATACAGAAGGTGGTGAGGGCCAGCCCATATATAGAGAAAGATCAATGCCCAGAAATGTATTATGGAGAGCCTGTATGAGTATACAGGCCTGTTGGCAGCTTTAGGAATGAAATAGTACATAAGCCCCAAGTAGGGAGTGGTGAGAAAAAATGCTACGGCATTGTGGCCATACCACCATTGTACAAGGGCATCCTGAACCCCGGCATACCAGCTGTACGATTTAAAAATGGAAATCGGTAGCTCGAATGAATTCACAATATGCAAAACCGCTACGGTCACAAAAGTGGCAATGTAAAACCAGATGGCCACGTAGATGTGTCGCTCCCTTCTTTTCACAATGGTCATCATCATGTTGAGACCAAAAACAACCCATACAATTGCAATTGCGATGTCGATAGGCCACTCCAACTCTGCGTATTCCTTAGAAGTTGTCAAACCAAGGGGAAGGGTGATCGCTGCTGCAACAATAATAGATTGCCACCCCCAAAAATTTATCATGGAGAGCTTATCACTCCACATCCTTGCTTTAAGCAGTCGCTGCAAGGAATAATATATCCCGGTGAAAAGTCCGTTGCCTACAAATGCAAAAATTACCGCGTTGGTGTGTAGCGGCCTAATACGTCCAAATGTGGTATAAGGAATACCACCCGTAAGCTCCGGATACACGAGCTGTAATGCAGCATAAAGACCTACAAGCATTCCTACCACTCCCCATAACAGGGTGGCATATGCAAACATCTTAACTATCTGATTGTCATAATAGAACTTTTCAATCCTCATGTTGCATATTATTTGAAAGGTTGGGCACCGGAGTTTTCCTCTTCGTCTTCATCAAAGAGCATTCTAACCGAAGGTGTATAATCATCATCAAACTGTCTTGATCTCACCGCCCATATGAATCCGGCAAGAAATGCCAGTGCTACAGACAAGCTTATGATGATCAATAAAAGAAGTACTTCCATAAAAATTAGGTGTGCGAAGAGATGCAAAGAACCGTATGATCAAAGCGAAGTATTATGATGTTGGTCAATACTGAACATGACTTTTATCAGTTTTCGGCAAGAACTTCCTATAATAAAATGTGGTACCCAGCGTAACAAAACCCACAACGGAAATAGAACTCAGAGGCATAAGTATGGCGGCAATCACAGGCTCAAGCAATCCGGATACAGCAAAAAATACCCCTACTCCGTTGTAGAGAAATGAAAGCACAAAACTGAGTTTGACAACGCGAAGGGTGGCCTGAGAAAATCTAAAAAATCCGGGTAAACAGGCAAAGCCTGACGATGCCAGAATGGCATTGGAAGCTGGTGCAAACCTGAACACATCATCGGCCACAGAGATGCCCATGTCACTGGCGCGTAGCGCGCCTGCGTCGTTCAAACCATCGCCAATCATGGCTGTAATGGCACCTTTTTTTTGCAATGCAATGATGAATTGCTCCTTGTCAAAAGGGCTTTGATTGAAGTAGATGCCTTCCTGCTGCCCAAAGAGGGACTGAATTACCGACTGCTCCGCTGCGTTGTCTCCACTCAGCATGTATAGTTTGTATCTTTTCTTGAGTTGGTTTATTTGCGCGCCAAGGTCTGGGCGATAGTTCTTGCTCACCTCAAAAAAGCCTGCGGATATTCCGTTAATGCTCACATGAATTTCACTGGCAAGGGGATTTATTTGTCTTGGATGGGCTCCAACGAACGCCGGTGTACCTATTCTGTACACATCGCGCCCAGACCCAGCCATAATGCCCTTCCCTGGCAACTCTGAAAAAACTGACAATGAAACAGGCGTGCATTCTGCTTGCAGGGTACGTGAAATGAATCTGCTGAGCGGATGTCCTGATTGGCTTACAATACTAAAAATTAAGTTTTTCTCAAGTACTGACAACTTCCGACCAATGTAGACTGTGCGTGCATCTTCGCCGTGCGTTAACGTGCCCGTTTTGTCAAAAACAATGGTATCCACTTCTGCCATTCTCCCCAGAGATGAAGCATTTTTTAAATAGAATCCACGCCTGCCCAAGAGTCTCACTGCATTGGAAAAGGCAAAAGGAAAACTCAGCGCCAACGCACATGGGCAGGCTACAATGAGCACAGCACTCACCGCATCCCAGGCAACCGGTGGATCATTGACCATCCAATATGCAGCCGCCAGCATAGAAATAGCTAAAACAACATAGGTAAACCTTCGGCCAACCCTATCGGCAAATGATGCGAGATGGTGGGTTTTATTGCCTGATTCGCTGTTGTTCCAAAGCGCGGTAAGATAGCTTTGATCTACTGTTTTCAACACTTCCAGGAGTAAAGATTGTCCTGCTTGACGTCCGCCTGCAAAGATTTTGGCACCCGGCATGGCAGAGACGGGCTCACTCTCACCGCTCACAAAGCTGTAGTCAATTGATCCTTCACCTTCTACAAGCACCGAATCTGTGGGCACCAACTCTCCACTTCGCACACGGTATTTGTCGCCTGGCTTTAGCTGCTCTATGCTACAGGGCTTCTCAACTCCGTTCTCTACGCGATGTACGGCAATCGGGAAGTAAGATTTGTAGTCACGCTCAAATGATAAACTGTCATAGGTACGCTGCTGTATCCATTTCCCGATAAGGAGAAAAAAGATCAGTGCTGACAGACTATCCATATATCCCCCGCCCCCCAAAATGAATATTTCATAGGTACTCCTTACAAACAGGGCCAAAACACCCAAGCTTATTGGCACATCCATATTGATTTCTTTTTGGATGATGGACTGCCAAGCAGAACGCAGGTAGTCGGCTGCCGAGAAAAGTAACACCGGCAAGCCCAAGGCGAAGTTTACATAGCCAAAAAACCTGCGGTAAATATCATTTGGGTCAGCATTAACTGAGAGGTATTCCGGAAAACTCAGCAACATAATATTTCCAAAACAAAATCCCGCAACCCCCATCTGCAGAAGAATGCGCTTGGTGTACGTATTTGACTTTTTGGATTTTGTAGAATCCAGGTATAGCTGAGGCTCGTAGCCCACTGCGGAGAGCTGCTCAACAAGCCGCCGTAGAGAAAGCAATTGAGGATTGTAGTCAAAGGATGCCAGTCGTTTTGTGAAATCAACCCTGGACTGAATCACCCCAGGCACCAGTTTATAGAAGTGCTCTATGAGCCATATGCAGGATGCGCAATGCATAGAAGGAAGCCGAAATTGGACCTTAGCCAGGGTTGCACTTTTGTAAGAAAGAAGCTTTTCCTGTATGCCTTCTTCATCAAGATATGCAAAGGAATCGCTTACCGGCGCCTTCAGTTGCTTGATACCTGGATTCGGCGCATAGGTGTAGTAGCTTTCTAAACTGCAGGAATTGAGCAGTTGGTAGACGCTCTGACATCCATGGCAACAGAATGACTTATCTTCGAAATTCACGCGCTCACCCTCGCAGGAATCACCACAGTGAAAGCACTTCACATGAGCGGCAGTATTGGTTAATTTGGATTGTTGACTCACAAGGAATATGCAGGTAAAAATAAAGTGGCTTTCTCATCAAAGAGGGGTTTGAATCGGCTGTTCTCACCATACAGGGAAAGTAAATATTGAAGCGAACCCACTACGAGGGTAGACTGATTATAAGGTATAGGTTTCAGCAGTTTATCAGTGAGTGGTTCACGTACTTTCAGTATTCCTACGTTTTTTGAGTATTGCTTGAGGTATTCCACCAGCATGATTTCATCAGGGGCTTCTATATCAGCTGATTTTACGGGAGTTACCATAAGCAAGGTGAGGGTCAAATCAACAATCTGCCTTGAAAAGAATTGAAAAAATTCCTTGACACTTTTGAGCGATGCCTGTGTGCCGTTGTGTATGAGTAAAACATTCGAAATGACCTTGAAATAAGCCGGTACTACTATGATAGAGCAACCATGCACCCCAAATTCATCGCGTACGGCAAGTGGAAGCAGTGTGCTCTTCTCCATAATAAGGAGGTCGGAATAGGTTGCTTGTTTTTCCAAATTCTTAAGCACTCCCTTTGAAAAGTGACGAATGGTGAGGGGGATGTTGCGGTGCTGACAGATGGTTGTGAATGTAAGCAGCAAGCTTTCATTGGCATCAGCGTTTTCATTCTTTTCATGCAAAATACAGAGCGTGAGTCGTAGGTTACGACCTGATAAATAAACTGTTATAAACCGCAGGACACCCTCGCCTTCACTGAGTGAATTCAGGGCAATGAGCACGTTTTTATCATTCATCCCGATCTGAATTTTCAGCTGCCAAGATCGGCAGTACTGAAACCCGGAAGTATGATTTACATCAACCGTTAAACTGATAATTGTCAGGAAACCTACCTTCGGGAAACCAGAAGGAGCTCTTTTGGCTCAAGGATTTTGATTTTTCTGCCTACGGTTTCGATAAGACCTTCTTTCTTAAAATCATTGAGCAAGCGAATCAGTGATTCGGTCGCCGTTCCAACGATGTTTGCAAGGTCTTCCCGGGAAAGGTTAATTTCTATTTCGCCCTTTGTTTCCTGCTCTATACCGTAGGTATCCTTGAGCATAAGCAAGGTAAGAGCAAGGCGTTGCCTCACACTCTGCTGTGCCAGCTGGGTCATCTTCATAGCCATAACATTCGCTTCACTGCACACATGCTGGAGTAAATCCAAATAGAACTTTGTACCCGGACGCACCATTAAAAGAAAATCATCCTTGGGCACAAAACAAACCATACAATCATCCAGCGCCTCGGCTGTAAGTTGGTATAGCTGGTCGGAAAGCAATGACTTGTAACCCAAAATATCGCCGGCTGCAGAAACTTTTATTATCTGTTCTTTCCCATCCATACCCGTGCAATACACTTTTATTCGTCCTGTGTTTACACAAAAAACACCCATTGGTCGGGTGCCTTCATGGAAGAGAACCTGACCTTTACGGTAGCACGTACACGTTTTAGCCTGGCTCAAAGTCTCTGAATCTTCGCCACTTAAGGTTCCAAAAATGGATCTGTGTTGAGACTTGCAAAACAAGCATGAATGCGGATTATCACCTAATTGATTAGCCATTAAAAATCCATTTTTAACACGGTAGGAAGGTATTAAAAATTTAAGAACCGGAACACGGATGTTGAAGCCTCCAAGCCCAGCCAATTTTCTTATTTTTGGCAGAAATCTACCCGATTAAAATATGAAAAGAGACACTGCCGTATTTGATGTGATAGCCAAAGAGAAAATCAGGCAAATGGAAGGCATAGAACTGATTGCATCTGAGAACTTTGTAAGCGATCAAGTGATGGAAGCTATGGGCTCAGTAATGACCAATAAGTATGCAGAAGGCCTTCCAGGCAAGAGGTATTACGGTGGATGTGAGTTTGTAGATATTACTGAGAATCTTGCCATTGACAGATTGAAAAAGCTCTTCAATGCGGCATGGGCCAATGTGCAACCACATAGCGGGGCGCAGGCCAATGCGGCTGTAATGCTCGCAGTATTGCAACCGGGTGATAAAATTATGGGATTCGACCTTAGTCATGGTGGACACCTCACCCATGGTAGCCCTGTGAACTTTAGCGGGAAGTTGTACAATCCTGTGTTCTATGGAGTAGAGCGCGAGACTGGGCGCATTGACTATGACAAGCTGGAAGCGAAGGCAATGGTTGAGAAACCAAAACTTCTCATTTGCGGAGCTTCCGCATACTCCCGCGATTGGGATTACAAAAGATTGCGTGCTATAGCCGACAAGATTGGCGCGCTTTTGCTTGCTGATATATCTCATCCGGCTGGCCTCATTGCAGCAGGTTTACTCAACGACCCTATGCCGTATTGCCACATCGTGACTTCTACCACGCACAAGACCCTTCGCGGTCCAAGGGGTGGAATAATTATGATGGGCAAGGATTTTGACAATCCCTTCGGACTCAAAACTCCTAAAGGTGAGCTTAGACCCATGTCAGCGGTGCTGGACAGCGCAGTCTTTCCAGGTACACAGGGCGGACCATTGGAGCACGTTATTGCATCCAAAGCTGTTGCTTTTGGCGAAGCGCTTACCGATGAGTTCAAGGCTTACGGAAAGCAAGTAATTGCCAACTCTAAGAAACTGGCAGATTCGTTTATGGCACGTGGGTACAACATCATATCAGGTGGCACGGACAATCACAGTATGCTCATAGACCTGCGCTCAAAGGATATCACCGGCAAAGAGGCCGAAAACACGCTTATAAAAGCCGATATCACCGTGAATAAAAACATGGTGCCATTTGATGATAAATCGCCTTTTGTGACCAGCGGAATGCGTATAGGTACGCCCGCTATCACCAGCAGAGGCCTGCGCGAAGAGCACATGGACCGCATAGCCGAACTCATAGACCGCGCATTAATGAACCGCAGCGATGATGCCGCCCTCAAAGCCATTAAGGAAGAAGTAAACCAGATGATGCATGCGTATCCTCTCTTTGCGACCACCCAATCTGTACATCACTGAAACGAACCCATGCAAGAACCAATTCGTGCCAATGACCCTGTGAGGCGCAGCTGGATAAATGTACCTGCTGACAGTGACTTTTCAATTCAAAACCTTCCTTTCGGTATTTTTTCAGATGCTGGTGTGCAGAAGCATGCCTGTGTTGCCATTGGAACCGAAATCGCCGACCTTCACGCGCTGAGCTCCCTCGGATACTTGAAGGATTCGGGGTTCGAACCCCAGCAGTTCGCAGGCCCATTTCTGAATCCAATGATGAAGGCAGGGAAGCAAGCCATACGCAACCTGCGCAATAAACTTTCAGATATTTTTGATGAAAAAAACACCACCCTTGCGGGAAATGAAGCGCACCGAAGGCAAGTGATTCGTGCCCAAAGCGCTGTGAGCATGGAGCTGCCAGTAGAGATTGGAGATTACACAGATTTTTACAGCAGTGTAGAACACGCTACAAATGTTGGCATGATGTTCCGAGACCCGGCCAATGCACTCCTGCCCAACTGGAAGCATTTGCCTGTAGGCTACCATGGACGCAGTTCATCGATAATCCCCTCAGGAGTAGCCGTGCGCCGCCCCCTTGGACAAACCCGCCCAGACGACAGCCAGCCACCTGTATTTGGCCCCACCAAACAGCTGGATTTTGAACTGGAAGTGGCATTTATAACATTCGATGGCAAACCACTCGGTGAGCGCATCAGCACCAGCGAGGCAGAAGACCACATATTTGGACTGGTGCTTTTCAATGACTGGTCGGCGAGGGATATTCAAAAATGGGAATACGTGCCACTCGGCCCCTTCCTCGCTAAAAACTTTGCATCGAGCATATCACCATGGATTGTGACCCTTGACGCGCTGGAAACATTTCGCGTAAGCGGCCCTGCCCAAGACCCGCCTGTGCTTCCCTACCTGCATTCTGATGGCAACCGAAACATTGACCTGCAGCTTGAGGTGGGCATCGTGCCCGAAGGACAATCCGAGACTGTGGTGTGCCGGTCGAATTTCAAATATATGTATTGGAATATGGCCCAGCAGCTGGCCCATCATACCGTAAATGGTTGCAACATACGCTGCGGAGATATACTGGCTTCCGGCACCATTTCTGGCAAAGAGCCCGGTAGCTACGGCAGTATGCTCGAACTCACCTGGCGAGGGTCCAAACCTATTGCCCTTGCCGATGGCAGCGAGCGAAAATTCATCAATGATGGTGACACTGTAACGATGCGGGGACATTGTGAAAAAAATGGAGTGCGGGTGGGATTTGGAGAGGTGCGAAGTCGGGTATTGGCAGCCAAAGAGGTTTGATACATCAGCGGAGGAAGGATGAAGGTTGATTTAGAAAAGGAGAAAAAAGAAATTCTTACCAGCTACCGGAGCCTGCTCAGGGTTGCGAAGCATTCTAAGTCCAATTCTGACAAAAAACTTCTCAGAAAAGCATTTGATCTCGCACTTGATGCCCACCGGGACATGCGCCGAAAAAGCGGTGAGCCCTACATATACCACCCTATAAGTGTAGCCAGGATTGTAGCCGAAGAAATAGGTCTTGGCACTACGGCCATCATATGCGCCCTGCTCCATGACACTGTGGAAGATACCGATCTTACCCTCGAGGACATAGAGCATATGTTTGGTACCAAGGTGAGGCAAATCATCGATGGTCTTACCAAGATAAGCGACATTGTAGACCATACATCCAGCATTCAGGCTGAGAATTTTAAGAAGATTCTACTCACCCTCAGCGACGATGTAAGGGTGATTCTCATAAAATTGGCTGACCGCCTTCACAACATGCGGACCTTGGATTCCATGCACAGAGACAAACAGCTGAAAATAGCCAGTGAAACGCAGTATCTCTTTGCTCCCCTGGCCCACAGACTCGGTCTTTACTCCATAAAAACTGAACTCGAAGACCTTGCCCTTAAGTACAATGAACCCGAAGCCTTCGATGACATTGTAATAAAACTTAAAAAAAGCCAGCCAATCCGAACCCGGTTCATCAACCGCTTTATACTCCCCATAAAGCGCGCGCTGGATGAAGCCGGTCTTCAATACGAAATCAAGAGCCGCCCCAAATCCATACACAGCATCTGGAATAAAATTTATTCAAAGGGAATTCCTTTTGAAGAAATTTACGATCTCTTCGCAATCAGAATTATTCTTGACACACCACCCGACCACGAGAAGTCCGATTGCTGGAGGGTTTACTCCATGGTCACTGATTTTTACCAGCCAAACCCCGACAGGCTGCGAGACTGGATAAGTACGCCAAAAGCAAATGGCTATGAATCGCTCCACACCACAGTGATGAGTCCCACAGGTAAGTGGGTAGAGGTGCAGATAAGGACGCGACGTATGAATGAGATTGCGGAAAAAGGCTACGCCGCCCACTGGAAGTACAAAACCCAGCAGGAAACAGCCGACTCAAGTATAGATGTATGGCTTGCACGTATTCGTGAAATGCTGGACAACAACAGCAGCGGGGCATTGGACTTTATTGATGATTTCAAGCTCAATCTATTCAGCGACGAGATCTTTGTCTTTACCCCTCAGGGCGACCTTAAGTCCCTCCCATCAAATGCCACCGCACTCGATTTTGCCTTTGAGATTCACTCTCAGGTAGGTGAGTCGTGCATAGGCGCGAAAGTAAACCACAAGCTGGTACCGCTGAGTCATCCTTTAAAAAGCGGTGACCAAATAGAGATTCTCACTTCCAAAAAACAAAAAGCCAAAGAAGATTGGCTGAACTACGTGGTGACTGCGAAAGCCAAAAGCAAAATAAAGCAGGCACTCAAGGAAGAAACCAAGAAAGTAGCAAGCCTGGGTAAAGAAATGGTACAGCGCAAATTCAACGCGATGGGCGTGGAATTCAACAGTAAAAACGTCTCTGAGCTGGAACAATTTTATAATTATAAGGGAGCCACAGATCTGTACCATGACCTTGCCAAAGGCAAGGTAACGCTCAAAAAAATAAAGGGATATACTGTTGAGAACGGCACGCTTATTTTCAACAACCTTAAACAACCGGGCCCGCTGCCACAAGGTAAAGCGGAAGGAACAGGTTCTAAGGTACCCAAAGACCTCCTCATCATCGGCGACAACGAAAAGGATGTTCCCTATAAACTTGCACCCTGCTGCAATCCCATTCCAGGTGATGATGTATTCGGATTTGTAACCATTAATGAGGGTATAAAAATACACCGCAACAATTGCCCGAATGCTGTGGCCCTCCGCTCCAACTACGCGTACAGGGTGATCAGGGCCAAGTGGCAAAGTCAGAAAGACAATGAATTTGTGGCCGATGTATTCTTCAAAGGTATAGACGATATAGGCCTTGTGCACAACATAACCCAAACCATCTCAGCCGACCTCAACGTGAACATGAAAGCAATAAGTTTTGAGAGCAACGACGGGGTGTTTGATGGCAGGGTGAGCGTGTATGTGTACGATAAGGACCACCTTAACAACCTGATGAGCAAGCTTCGCAAGGTAGAAGGTGTGCTTACTGTAACACGCGGCGATACCGCTGGTAAGATGAATGAAAACGACTTCTGATTCGCGCCACTTTCAGATGATTTAACTACATTTGCGGCACAACTCAATGGGGTCAAAACTAGAAACACAACAAACAGTTCGTCAGATTTTTTCGGCGTATCTCGAGCAAAACGGGCACCGAAAAACACCTGAACGTTTTGCCATACTCAGTGAAATTTATGATTATGTAGGCCATTTCGATATAGAGTCGCTCTATATTAAAATGAAAAACAAAAATTACCGCGTGAGCCGCGCCACCCTATACAATACCATAGACCTGCTTCTAGCTTGCGGCTTGGTGCGCAAGCATCAGTTTGGCAAAAACATTGCACAATTCGAAAAATCGCATGATTACAAGCAACACGATCATGTAATATGCACAGACACAGGAGATGTGCTGGAATTTTGTGACCCCCGTATCGAATCGATAAAGAAGACCATTGAAGACATTTTTAAAGTGAAGGTATTACACCATAGTTTGTACTTTTACGCGGTTCGCAATGAAACTACCAATACTGAACCGAACAAACAATCTTAACTACTCAAACTACTCAAACTACTCAAACGAAACATGGCATTCAGTTACGCAATAACTAAAAATGGCAAGCTTGCAACTCTCTCTCTCGCTGGCCGACTGGTTGACAAAGGAGAGGCTGTAGAAATCAGCGTAGAGATAGAACAGGAACTTGAAGATGGTACCCACCACTTCATCATCGATCTGGCTGAGCTGGAATACATGAACAGCACCGGGCTCAACATCCTCATCAACCTGATGAATAAAACAAAGAATGAAGGTGGCGCAGCTGTCATTGTAGGAGCCAAGCCCCGCATCGACGCGCTTTTCAGTGTCACAAAACTGAGCTCAGTTTTCACCATGATGAAGAACATGGATGAGGCAATTCTGTATTTTCAAGAATTAAGCGAAAGTCGTTAAATGCAACACAAGGTAGATGTACTGCTCGGTCTGCAATGGGGCGACGAGGGGAAGGGTAAAATTGTAGATGTTCTTACTCCAAGCTACGATCTTATCGCGCGCTTTCAAGGTGGGCCAAATGCCGGACACACGCTTATATTCAACGGCATGAAGCATGTACTGCATACCATACCTTCGGGAATTTTCCACCCTGACAAACTCAATGTTGTAGGCAATGGCGTAGTCATTGACCCCATCATTTTCCAAAGAGAAACGGATGCCCTTGAGAAAATGGGCGTTTCTATAAAGGGCAACCTGCTCATATCGCGAAAGGCGCACCTCATTCTGCCCACACATTGCATACTCGACTCAGCATCGGAAGCTGAGAAGGGCACGAAGAAAATTGGCTCTACGCTGAAGGGGATCGGGCCTACTTACATGGACAAAACAGGGCGCAATGGCCTTCGTGTTGGAGACCTGTTTGCACCCGATTTCATGGAGAAGTACAACACCCTTAAAAACAAGCACAAGCGAATTCTTGAACAGTTCGATTTCAGCTATGACCTTGCCGAAAAAGAAGAAGCATGGTTTCGAGGCGTGGAGCATTTGAAAAAGCTTACCGTCATTGACTCTGAGCATTTTTTGAACCGAAAGCTTGCTGGCGGAAGCCGCATATTGGCGGAAGGTGCGCAGGGCAGTCTGCTAGATATAGATTTTGGAAGCTATCCCTTTGTGACGTCTTCGAATACGGTAACAGCCGGTGCATGCACCGGTCTTGGCATAGCCCCAAATCGCATAGGTGAGGTAATAGGTATCTTCAAGGCATACTGCACACGCGTGGGCAGTGGCCCGTTTCCCACAGAGCTTGACAATGAGATTGGTGAGCGCATGCGCCAAGAGGGAGGAGAATTTGGCGCCACCACCGGCAGGCCTCGTCGCTGCGGATGGCTAGACCTGCCCGCTTTGAAATATGCCATCATGATCAATGGAGTTACCCAGCTGAACATGACCAAAGCCGATGTACTCTCTATTTTCGATACGATAAAAATATGTACCCACTACAAGTACAAAGGCGAGAAGATTGATTACCTGCCCTACGATGCCGAACTTGGTGAAGTAGAACCTGTGTACACCGATATGAAAGGTTGGAAAACTGATCTTACTGGGCTGAACAGGGAAATAGATTTCCCACAGGAATTGAGCACATACATTGCCTATCTTGAAAAAGAACTTCAAACGCCTATCACGGTGGTATCCGTTGGCCCCGATAGAAAACAAACCATCCTGCGCTCAGCAGTGCCCGTCTGAGTGCGGCATTGATTTTGCTCAGCCCGCCAAATGCACAACCCAACCCTTATTCGGCGAGTTCTTCACACCCTCACCTTCTGCCTGCTATCAATAGTTGCATTTGCGCAGCCTCGCAATACCATTGAGCTGCTCGGCGCGCGCGACCTGAAGTTCGATAAAAGCATGGGCATTGACGCACAGCGGCTCATCGGAGATGTGCGCTTCAGGCATAAAGGAGCCTTGATGTGGTGCGACAGCGCTTATCTTTACAACCGTACCAACAGCCTCGACGCCTTCGGAAACGTACGCGTTTTGCAAGGCGATACCCTGGAACTTCTCAGCGATAAGCTTTATTACGATGGCAATACACAGTTTGTAAAGGTGAGGGACAATGTGGTGCTCAAAGATGGTGAGATGACCCTCACCACTAATGTGCTGGACTTCGACCGGCGCACAGGCAAAGCGGTGTATTATGAAGGTGGTAGAATTGTATCAGCTGCCAATACCAATGAACTTGAAAGCCTGGAAGGCCGCTACAATGCGGAAATTAAATACTTCTATTTCCGCAAAAAGGTAAAACTCACAAATCCCAAATACCGCGTAGAAACAGACTCCCTCAACTACGACAACATTCGGGAAACGGCCTATTTCATGGGGCCTACCTATATCTACTCCGAAGAGAATACCATATACTGTGAGAATGGATGGTACGACACCCGAAGCGACATTAGCCAATTTAATGAAAACGCATCCATAGACAATGGAAAACAGATTCTTCGGGGAGATAGTCTCTGGTATGACCGAAACAATGGTGTAGGAAAAGGATACCGGAATGTGTCCGTTTTCGACCGTGAAGCCAATTACATCATCAAAGGCCAGCTCGGCACTATGTACGAAAGCAGCAGCCGCTCACTCATGACTGGCAAAGCCCACCTTATTCAATTTGACAAAACCGATACCCTTTACATGGCTGCAGATACCCTGCTGGCCTCCGGCGATACCATTTCCGGAAGGAGGGTGTTTGCGTACCCATCCGTACGGTTTTTCAGAAATGACCTTCAGGGTGTGGCCGACTCAGTGGTATACGCCCGCACAGATAGTATGATATATATGTACCGCACCCCGGTGTTGTGGAGCGCGAATACCCAGATTACAGGCGATACCATGGAGATCTCCACCAGGCAAAACAAAATTCACCGCCTGTACGTGTTTCAAAATGCTTACATGGCTGAGAAAATGGACAGTACCAAGTTCCAACAAATAAAAGGGCGGCGATTAACGGGCTACTTCAAGGACAATGAACTGTACAAAACCGTGATAGAAGGCAACGGGCAATCCCTTTACTATGCCGAAGAGGAAGCCAAAACCAACCCCACAGACAGCCTCGCTGTGTCCATTAAGAATATCATTGGCGTGTACATTTCCATATGCAGCAACATTGCCATCTACATGGAAAATAAGAAAGTGAAAACAATACGTTTTCTCACCAAACCATCCGGGCGATTTATACCCTTACCCCTACTCGATCCTGAAGAAGCTTACTTTGATGGCTTTATTTGGTACCACACCATGCGCCCGGTTGATAAGGACGACATTTTCCGCAAGGTGCAACCTGACAATGTTTTTGCCCCCAGGGTAAAGGTCAAGTCGTTCTCTAAATAAATTCGGATAGATTCCGCATTATCTAAAATTCTTTCACAATAGTTGCACCCGTTCCTTTATTAATCGTAATATTGCAATGTATTAATGAAGCAAAATAATTTTGTGCCTTTCGCTAAGTGCATAATCCTAAACCAACAGCATTCTACAATTTAAAAATTAACCAGATGAAACTCTCACAAGTAAAACACGCATTGCAAGGCATTCGCACAATCGGATTTAAACTGCCCGACGGGACATTGGTTCCAGCGCATTTTCACGTAACAGAAATAGGCAAAGTGAACAAGCACTTTATAGATTGCGGTGGCAACATCAGAAAAGAAGAAGTAATAAACTTTCAACTGTGGAACGCCAATGATTACAACCACAGGCTACACCCTGAAAAGCTACTTAAAATAGTGAACTTGTCGGAGCAAAAACTGGGCCTTGCTGACCTGGATATCGAAGTGGAATACCAGGGGCAAACCATACAAAAATTTGGTCTTGATTTCGACGGAACCGAATTCATGCTCACCCCGCTGCACACCGATTGCCTGGCCAAGGAAAATTGTGGTTTGCCAGCAAAGAAGCCGGAAGCCATAGCAGCAAAAAAGGAATCTGTAGCCTGCTGTGGGTCCGATTCTGGTTGCTGCTAACTCAAGTTAAAACTGTAGGACATTTACCAGGCTGAAACAGTACCTGGTGGTGCGACAGAGATTGGTAAACCAAATTCGGCTGCAGCCATTCTGCACAGTGATAGATGTTAGAAATAATTCGCATCGAGACCTTCAATATTCAAATCTTTGTGCACCTTCGCTTACTTGGAACAACCACACTTCAATCACAAACACATAGAATATGCCGGCCTCTCAGCTGAAGATGTAGTAGCCCAACGCGCGCTCAACGGTACCAATGCACTCGGCCACCGACAAAGACAGTTTTTGCAGCATCTTTTTTCGGTGATTAAAGAGCCCATGTTTCTGCTGCTTATGGCGGCATGCATCATCTACTTCTTGCTCAAGGAACTCCCTGAAGGGTTTACCATGCTCGCAGCACTCCTGTTTGTAGCAGGAATCGATGTGTTTCAAAATTTCAGAAGCCAGCGGGCAGTGAAGGCCCTTGGCCGCATTACTGCATCTAGTGTAAAGGTTATTCGCAATGCGGCCATCACCGAAGTAGCCATTGAAGAATTGGTTACGCAAGATGTAATAATATGCGATGAAGGAACTGTGGTGCCCGCCGATGCAAGCATACTTTCATCCTATGATTTCAGCGTGAATGAAGCGATCCTTACGGGAGAGTCTGTTTCGGTAGAAAAAATTGCTCCTGACCCCATCATGCAAGGAACCTTGGTAGTGAGAGGATACTGCTATGCAAAAGTAACTGCAGTGGGCAAGCAAACCACCCTGGGAGGTATTGGCGCGTTGGTGGCACAATCTGGCAAGGAAAAGACCCCTTTGCAGGAAAAGGTAAACCGGTTCGTGAAAACCATGGTCATTGCCGGCAGTTTGGCATTCGTATTTGTATGGGCTTATTATTGGTGGAAGGATGGCAGCATCATTTACGGTCTGCTCCAGGGACTCACCATGGCCATGTCGGTTTTACCAGAGGAAATACCCGTGGCACTTTCCACCTTTATGGCGCTAGGTGCCTACCGACTTCTGAAATATGGAGTGATAGCCAGAAGCCCTAAAACAGTAGAAACCCTGGGTTCAGCTACAGTGATATGCCTGGACAAGACAGGCACGCTCACCCAGAATCTTATGGAGGTGCAAAGTGCGTATAGCTTTTCTTCACTTGGCGAAATAAAATATGCAACAGCCACTGAAGCGGATGAGGTGCTGGAATACGCCATGTGGGCGAGTGAGGAGCATCCATTTGACCCCATGGAGATTTCCATCCACGACTTGTATGCGAAGCTTTGTAAAGGAGACTTGCGACCTGAATTCAAGATGGTCCGTGAATTTCCCCTTTCGGGAAAACCACCTGTGATGACCCACATATTCCAAAACAATACCTTGGAGTGGAAGATAGGCTGTAAAGGAGGACTAGAAGGTATTTTGAACATGTGCCACCTGTCTTCTGATGTGAGGGAAATGCTGGTGCAGCAGGGGCTCAACTATGCGAAAAAAGGGTTGCGTGTACTCGGTGTGGCAAAAGGAAAACTTGCTGCAGAATCACTGCCCAAAACCCAGGAAGAAATCGAATTTACCTTTCTCGGAATCATCACCTTTTACGACCCCCCGGTTGATGGCATCGCCGGTGTGATACAGGATTTCTACAACGCTGGTATAGATGTAAAAATGATAACTGGCGACTACAAAGAAACGGCCCTTGCTGTAGCTGCTCAAACAGGAATCAAAGCCGACGCTTCCATGAACGGCGACGAGATTGACAAGCTTGATGATGCCGCATTGTGCAAAGCCATCGAGGGGGTAAGTGTATTTGCGAGGGTATCGCCCAGTGCCAAACTCAGGGTGGTTGAAGCACTTAAAAACAATGGAGAAATTGTGGCCATGACAGGCGATGGGGTGAATGACGGCCCGGCGCTCAAAGCTGCCCACATAGGCATAGCCATGGGAAAACGAGGCACCGATGTTGCCAAAGGTGCCGCGGGGATTGTACTTTCCAAGGACGATCTTTCCAAGATGACCGATGCCATATTTCTAGGGCGCAGAATCAATGTGAATCTCACCAAGGCCATCCGCTACATCATTTCCATACACATACCCATAATTCTGCTGGTCACCATGCCCATCTTCTTCGGATGGCTTCCTGCACTGCTCTTCGCGCCAGTGCACGTGATTTTCCTTGAACTCATCATGGGGCCCACCTGCTCCATTATATATGAAAACGATCCTGTTCCGAAAAGTGACCTTAAACATCCATTGAAAGGAAGCGGTAAGAATTTGCTGAGCTTCTCTCAACTCGGATTCACAATACTGCAAGGAATCATGATTACAGCAGCTTGTCTGCTTGCCGGGTTCTATGGGTACCAATCAGGGTTTGACGACACGAAGAGTCGCGCCTTGATTTTCACCACCCTTATTTTATCCAATATTTTTCTCACCCTTGTGAACAGGTCGTTTACAAAGTCCATCTTTCAAACCATACGCCGAAAGAATGGGTTACTGCCTTTAATTATTGGTATTTCACTTGCTATGCTCTTCACGTTGCTGTACACCCCAATGGCAAGGATACTCTTTGAGCTATCGGTACTCACAGCCAGGGAACTCGCCATCTGCGCAGCATTTGCAGGGGCAGGTGTATTCTGGACAGAGCCATTCAAGAGTTGGAAAAATTCCTGAACAAGACTGCCGAAAACCAGCGCATTAGAAGAAGAAATTCTGGTCGCCGCCCAGGTTTCTGTTCATTTCGAGTTTCAGGTCGCGGAGCATGGATGATTTGATAAAAAGGCTGAGATTAAAGCTCTTTCTGGTACCGAATGGCACCACCCTTGCGTTGAACTCCCAGCAATTTAAATCTACAATGAAAAAGAGGGTGGTGGGTGTGAGTTCCTTGGTTTCAAAATCGTAACCAGAGTTTATATTTACCTTAACCTTCTTAAAAAATTCCAATCCACCAGTTACCTGAATACTTTGGGTAATTGCAAGGGTATCAATTATTCCAAAACCCTCAGCGAGCATAATGCTCTCTCTTACTTTCCGCACCCCAAGGGCGTATCCGAAAGTGGCATTCCAGGGAATGCTGAATTTACCGCCACCTTTGGCATCCGGTCCTTCAAGTGGTTTCCCGTTTTCGTCCATTCCTTCGGTGGTGGCAGTTGATGCACCCGGTTGCCGCTTAAACATGGCATTGCTGAGGCCGCTTGCATTCACAGCAACAGTTCCATTCTCAAAAGATGCCAGCTTGCCGGTGGAATTATACAGATAGCGGTCTACGCGGGCAATGCTTGCATCAGTGCCACTTGAATTCTGCACTGCTACATATGAGTAAGGATCGAAAACGGCCCTTGCGTTGATGTTTGCGTACTTGGTAAGTTTGGTGCGCCCGCTCAGGCTGATGGTTGACAACTTGAGCGAGTCGGCAGCAAGGTTGTAGGTGCCGTTGGCTTGAATGTTTTCGATAATGGGAACTTTTACGAATTTATTTGCCGTGTCTCTGCGCGAAAGCATTTTGGCTTCAAGGTTGTTCACCAGGCTAAATGTTATCAGACTCGATGCACCGGAAGGTGGCCCACTATATACTGCCCCGTCATAGGGTGAGTAGCTGCCCAGACTTCCATCGGCACCATAAAAACCATATACCCTCGCATCAAAATTTGGACTCACAGAATACCCAACTGATGGCGTGAGGGTATGGCGTATGGCTTTGATGCGTCCTGTGCGAAAGGAGTACATTCCGTACACCTTGGTGGTGGCAGAGACGCCCGCATTCCAGTTGTTGTTTCGGTCGAAGCCTATGATGGTATCCTGCACATAGGACTGTAAATCTGGATCGAATGTTCGGGACAAGGTAGAGTAGTACCAGCGCTCGTTGTATGAGAAGCTCGGATTGATAGTTACGGGCCCTGCTTTCAATGAAGTGCTGAGCCCAACTGTATGCCGTGCTCCGTTTCGAAAATCTTTCATGAGGTTGTCCAGATTGTTCAGAGAAATCTCGCTCTCATTGGCGGTAAGCCTGTTCTGGAAAGCACTGCCATACGTGAGCCCTATCTTCTCATAAAACCTTTGCTTCGTGCCATTGTTAAATAGACCTGCCAGGGGAAATGTACGCGTTCTGTTAATGGTGATTTCGGGAATGGTGAAATTGTACACAGCACCTTGATCGCCTGCGCTGTTAGAGTTTTGATCGTGGCCGGCATTCACATTAAAACTCCAGGGTGAGTCATAGAAACGCTTTTGGTAGGTAATGTTACTTCTGAAGGTGTTGGTAAGGAAGTCGTCCTGATTGGCGTTGAGGTTGTTTCTGAAAGTGGCTGAACTACCTACGCTCAAATCGGCAGAAAAATTCGAATTGGGCTTGGCTTTTATGTCCTGAATATGCCTCCACGTTACAAAGAAGCTACGGTCTTCAGAGTAGTTTAGCAATTCTTTATCGCCCAGCTTTCGCACCAGGTATTGTGCATCCAGGTTGCCCGTGTACTTGTAATTTCGCTTATAGGTCACCTGATCTCTTAGCGCCCAGCTACCTCGAGAATAGATGTCAGCAAGAATCTTGTTGTCCACATACTCGTTGATGGGCAGGTAAAAACCGAGATTGCTCAAAAAATATCCTTGTTCCTGCCCATTTCCATATCCGGGAATGATGATGCCTGCCTGCTTCTTGTCCGTATTCGGGAAATAACCAAAAGGAAAAACCAGCGGCGTGGGAACCCCATGCAGTGCGAGATAGCCTGGCCCAGTCACGATCTTATCATTCTTGATGAGCTTTAGTTTGCCTACCTTGATCCGGGTTTTTGCATTGGGATCCTCGCAGGGGCAGTACTCCCCTTTCCGAACATATATTACGTCACCACCCTGCACCATCTTCACATCTTTTCCCGTGAGCGTACCCTCAATCACTTCTGTAAATACCTGCCGCACAAAGGCCTTTTTGCTCTTGAAATTATACTGCATGGTAAACCCGTCGAACTCATTGGCCCCATCCTTAAATTTGGGCAACCCGCTCCACACACCCAGGGAATCCTGCACACCACTGGCCGTTACGGTAAATGTTGCAAAATCGTATTCGATGTATGCGGCATTGAGCGATATGGTGCCGTAGGTTACTACTGCATCTCCATACAGATATACCTTTTTGTTCACCACATCGTTGTCTATAGAGTCTCGGGCGTCCAGCACCACTTCAGTTTGAATGGGCGAACGGTACACATTGCTGTCGGGAGGAATGGTATCAGTTGCGATGGTATCCGGGGGCAAAACGTTAAGCTGTATGAGGGTGGTATCAGCAGATGGGTTTTCCGGCGTGATTTGTGCAAAAGCAAGGCTGGCATTTATGAACACCAATACAAGGATAAAACACCGTATAAGTGCAATCCTAGCTGGGCGCTTATGTATAATTTTACTGATTGCCAAACAATGATTAAAGTCCAAAACTAAGGATTTAGCAAGGGAAACAATGGGCTCAAAGATGCATCATATTGAAAGAAAAACTTGGAGAATGTGGCTGCTTTGCTCCACAGTGCTCGCGACAGGATTGCTCATCGCAGCATCAACCATGCCAAAACCTAGAAGTGGCAAAGCCCTAAGGCGGGTGGTAATCGATGCCGGTCACGGGGGGAAAGACCCTGGCAATCTGGGCACTGGCAGGTACAAAGTAACTGAGAAAACGGTGGCGCTCAACGTAGCAAAGCAAGTGGGCGATTACATTAAGACCGCCTTTCCAGATGTTGAAGTGCTTTACACGCGCAATACAGATGTGTTCCTTCCCCTGCACGAGCGCACTAAATTTGCCAACACAAAATCTGCTGATCTTTTCATCTCTATTCACTGCGATGCCTTCACCAGAGAAGGAGCAAAGGGATGCGGCTCTTATGTAATGGGAGCTGCAAAAACAGATGCAAACCTGCGCATGGCCCAGCGGGAGAACCAGGCCATCCTATTGGAAGACGACCGAGACAAACACTACGGAGATTTTGACCCCAACTCCCCCGAAGGACTTATAGAGCTCAGCTTGCGACAAAATGCACACATACACCAGAGCCTGCGCTTTGCGAAGAAAGTACAGGACCAGATGCGCACCCGCGTAGGGCGCGAGGACAGGGGGGTGAAGCAGGCTCCTTTTTGGGTCATCTCCTTCACCACCATGCCCAGCGTTTTAATTGAATTGGGATTTCTCACCAACAAAGAAGAAGAAGACTTTTTGGTGAGTACCCAGGGGCAAGAATATGTTTCATCGGCCATATACAGGGCATTTAAAGAATACAAAACAGAAATTGAAAGCCTGGAAGCCACAGTGGGTACATCACAAACCCATGAGACCAATACAAATGCGGAGAACCCCGACCCCAAGCCTGCACAGACCATTGATGCTCCGGTGACTAGCGGAAACAGTGATGTAATATTTAAGGTACAGCTGCTCTCCTCATCGAACCCGGTGGCATTGAAACCCGAGAATTTTAATGGGCTCAACAACGTGGAGGAGTATAGAGATAACGAAATGTATAAATATCTTTGGGGCGCAGCTGATGAGTATGAAGCAGCCAAGAATATGCAGAAAACTGTGCGCGAAACCGGATACAAAGGAGCTTTTGTGGTGGCATTTGACGCTGATAACAAGCGCATACCACTCGATGAAGCTATAAAAAAGGCAACGGGCAAAACCAAATAATCACCTAAGTGAAACTAAACAGGGAAACGAAAATAGGGCTTGTGGTCGTGGTGGCAATCGTCCTCGTCTACATAGGCGTTAATTTCCTGAAAGGCATTTACGTATTCAACAAGCCTGTGATGTACTACGGTATTTACGAAAAGGTAAATGGCCTTCAGGCATCGAATCCCGTGGTGCTCAATGGATTCAAAATAGGTCAGGTACGCAGTGTAGAACTTATAGATGGTGGCCGTGGCGGCCTTATCGTGAGCATGACCATATATGAGGATGTGGCCATACCAAAAGATTCCAAGGCGGCACTAAAAAGCGCTGACCTGCTGGGAAGCATGCAAATAGATATACGATTGGGAAAAAGCAGTATCATGGCCCAGTCTGGAGATACCCTCACCCCAACTATAGAAGGCGACCTGGTAGAAGAAGTAAATGCCCAATTGAGGCCTATAAAAGTAAAGGCTGAAGGCCTTATCTCATCTGTTGATTCCGTAATCAGGGTGATGGAAGCCATTCTGAATGCCGATTCACAACAGAACCTGATCGAGAGTTTTCAGGGAATTAATAATGCAATTGCAAGCCTGGAAAGAACAGCCTTCAGGGTAGATACCCTGGTTAAAGAAGAAAAATCCAGGATAAGTTCCATTTTGCAGAATATAGACAACCTCACCAAAACACTAAGTGACAACAGTGAGAACCTTTCTTCCATACTGACAAATTTCAACACCATAAGCGATCAATTGGCCAAAGCCGAAATCGCCAACACCATCAATTCCGCAAACGAAGCCCTCTCGGAGCTGAAGACTGCCATCGAAAAAATAAACAGCGGCGACGGATCTTTGGGTATGCTGCTCAACAACGATTCCCTGTACAACAACCTCAACATGGCTTCGAACAATCTGGACCTACTTCTGGAAGATATGCGCATAAATCCCAACCGATATGTGCAAGTTTCTTTGTTCGGCAAGAAAAATAAAAAAGTAGAGCTCTCCCGGCAGGAAATGGAGCAGCTCAAAGAATATGTGAATTCGGGTAAATAACTTGAATATGGGAATATCAAATTTTGTATTTCTCCTCATACTCATTGCAGCAGGCGGCGCCTTTGCTTGGCAGGTGAGAAAAATACGCCGCAACATCATGCTTGGCAAACCTGTGGACCGCAACGACCGCAAAGCAGAGCGCCTCGCCATCATGACAAAGGTGGCCCTGGGTCAGTCCAAAATGGTGGTGCGCCCATTGGCAGGTATCATGCACATCTTCATATATGTGGGCTTCGTGATCATCAACCTCGAAGTGCTCGAAATCATCATTGATGGCGTATTCGGAACACACCGTATTTTTGCTTCCCTCGGCGGGTTTTATGACTTCCTGATAGGCAGTTTTGAAATTCTGGCATTGCTCGTTTTTGTGGCATGTGTGGTATTTCTCGCAAGGCGAAATGTGGGCAACATACGCCGATTTACCATGTCGGAACTGAAGGGATGGCCAAAAAACGATGCCAACATCATCCTGATTGTAGAAATTGTGCTTATGGGCGCCTTTCTCACCATGAATGCAGCCGACTACCTCCTGCAAATGCGTGGTGACCCCCACTACCCTTTGGCGGGCTCCTTCCCCGTGAGCAGCTATATCGCCCCACTGTTCGAGAATCTTACCAACGATGGACTCATAGCTGTAGAGCGCACCGCATGGTGGCTGCACATTGTGGGCATCCTGCTTTTTCTCAATTACCTGCCCATTTCAAAACATTTTCACATCATCCTTGCATTCCCCAATGTGTACTTCAGCAACCTGAACCCCATGGGAAAACTGAGCAGTATGGACCGGGTAACGCAGGAGGTAAGGCTTATGATGGACCCGGATGCCGACCCCTACGCTGCACCACCTGAAGGAGCTGCAGATGTAGTACCTGAAAAATTTGGCGCCAAAGACGTCACAGACCTCACCTGGAAAAATCTGATGGATGCATACTCCTGTACGGAATGTGGGCGCTGCACATCCGAATGCCCCGCAAACATTACTGGAAAGCTGCTCTCACCCCGGAAAATAATGATGGATACCAGGGACAGGCTTGAAGAGGTAGGCAGAAATATTGACAAACATGGTAAGGGCCACGATGATGGCAAGTCCCTGCTCCGAGATTACATAAGCGAAGAAGAACTTTGGGCTTGCACTACCTGCAATGCTTGTGTAGAAGCCTGCCCGGTGAACATCAGTCCGTTGGAAATAATTGTAGACCTGCGCAGGTATTTGGTGATGGAGGAGAGCAAATCGCCCCCTGAACTCACTGCTGTGTACAACAACATTGAGAACAACGGCGCCCCCTGGGCTTTTGCCCAGGCTGACAGACTAAAATGGGCCGAAGAAAAATAATGCGACAAAGACATTTGCCATGAGCGAAACCTTAAAAGTGCCCACGATGGCTGAAATGCTTGCCAACGGCTCAGTGCCGGAAGTACTCTTCTGGGTGGGCTGTGCCGGAAGTTTCGACGATAGGGCTAAGAAAATCACACGGGCGATTGTAAAAATTCTCAATAAAACCGGTGTTTCATTTGCCGTACTGGGCACCGAAGAGAGCTGCTCAGGCGACCCTGCAAAGCGGGCTGGCAACGAGTTTCTCTTTCAGATGCAGGCCATGCTGAACATACAGGTGCTAAACGGGTACGAGGTAAAGAAAATCGTGACGGGGTGCCCCCATTGCTTCAACACCCTGAAGAACGAATACCCTGCGCTGGGAGGAAACTATGAAGTGTTGCACCACACACAATTTATCCAAGGTCTTATGAATGAAGGTAGATTGAAGGTGGAAGGAGGGGCTTTCAAAGGCAAGCGCATCACCTTTCATGACCCCTGCTACCTGGGCCGGGGCAATGGAGAGTACGAAGCACCACGTGCCCTTCTGGAAAAACTTGATGCAGAACTTGTGGAAATGCGCAGGTGCAAATCAAAAGGACTCTGCTGCGGAGCGGGTGGTGCACAGATGTTTAAGGAAGCTGAGAAAGGCAACAAAGAAGTGAATATAGAACGCACTGAAGAAGCCCTTGAAAATAAACCACAGATCATTGCCACGGGATGCCCCTTCTGCAATACCATGATGACCGACGGGGTGAAGAACTTCAACAAAGAGACCGAAACCAAAGTAATGGATGTGGCAGAACTCATTGCCCAAGCCGCCGATTTGTGATGAACACAACCAACCTACTCCACACTGACCTGCCCGCCCTGCACCCTACTTCAAGGGTGTGGATCTACCAAAGCAGCAGGGCATTTACCAACGAAGAACTCACCTGGCTGAATACGGAGTGCGACATATTTACCAAAAACTGGAAAGCCCACGGGGCAGCACTGCGCACCGATTTCCGCATTTTTTATAAGCGCTTCATTTGTTTATTTGTGGATGAAAGTGCCTACGGCGCAAGTGGTTGCAGCATAGATGGTTCAGTGCGATTTATATTGAACATAGAACAAAAGCTGGGCATATCGCTCACCAACCGCCTCGATGTGGCTGTCTTATCCGGGAATGAAGTAAAAACATACCACCTGAACGATTTACCCAAATTGAAAAAAGAAGGGGTGATCAATGATGAAACGCTGGTATTCAACAACCTTGTGTCAAACCTTCAGGACATGGCCACTGAATGGGTATTGCCCATCTCTCAGAGCTGGCATCAGCGAATGATGGGTTGAATCACCTCAATTCGTTCACATCGCGAATCAAAATCTTACCCCGCTCGAAATAAATCTGGTCTTCTGCCCTGAGGTTGTTCAGCACTTCGCTGACGGTCTGACGCGATGTACCCGTTAACTTGGCAATATCAGCGTGGGTGAGCCTCGTTTTGATGAGGGTTTCGGTTCCGATTGGTTTGCCTTTGAAAGCAGCCGCATCTTTAAGGAATTCAATCACCCTTGTACGGGCGTCTCTGAAAGTGAGCAGCTCAATCTTCCGCTCAAGTCGAACCAGCCTAAGCCCTATCCATTTTATGATGCGAATGCTCATGTCGGATTCAGTGTGCATGAGGTGGTTCACCTCATCGATGTGTATCAGGCACAATGCGGTATCCGCATCCATGCTTTCTGCAAAATCATTTCGCATCTCCTGGTCTATGATTGAGAGCTCACCGAACACTTCTCCTTCTCCCAGTATGGACTTGGTAATTTCATCTCCATTCTCCAGTTGGCGCCCTATACGTACCCTTCCTGAAAGTACAATATAAATATACCTGGCAGGGTCACTAGATAGATAGATCATTTCACCCGCTTTGAATTTTCGGGGTACCGTCAGCGCTTCACTCTCCTTCGACTTGAGCGGACAAAACCTGCCGAACAGATTGATGCCCTCCAGATACCACATGCTGTGCGTACTCATACCATCTCCTTTCCGAAACTATTCATTCTTGCCCCCTTCTGCTTTTTTGCATTTCATTTTGCCTTGAGCTTGCCCTTCCATCTCTGCGGTCCTTATACAGTTGAATTCGCGTAGGCGCTGAATCTGCTCCAGCTGGCCAAGTGTTATTGCTCAAGTCCACATCTGCGATCTGCAAGTACGGGTCCATTACCACGCTTCTGATGGGTTTATCGGTGATGAATACTTTTGTAACAGTAGCATCGCCCATTTTCCAAATCTCTGCTGGTATGTGGTGTATTTCGGTGCTCCCATCCTCATACGTAAATTCCAGGATCACTGGCATGGGCAACCCACCTACATTGGAGATACCCAACTCATAAAACTGCTTGTCGCCGTGTGTGGTATCAGCGGTGGTATCACCTGTACTTTCTATCTCTTTCGCGACATCTTGCTCATCTGTTTGGGTTACCTTTTTCGCATCGTAAGTGCTGTAAAAATCACGAAGCGTTGTGTCTGCTTCTAAAAGTGTTATGGCAATACTTTTCTCATTTCTAATCTTGGTAATGCTGGGGTGCTCACGGGCATCGTTTTCTGTGGCTTCCATCCTACTGCTCCCGGCTACCGGAGTGCTCATCTGTGCCCATTTCACGTAATCGAGCGATAGGTCTACTTTCTGGGTTGAGTAAAACCAACCCCGCCAAAACCAGTCAAGGTCCACACCGCTGGCATCTTCCATAGTTCTGAAAAAATCGGCAGGCTCTGGGTGCTTAAATTTCCACCTGTTCGCATAGGTTTTGAAGGCGAAGTCAAAAAGCTCTCGACCCATCACCGTTTCCCGAAGAATGTTGAGGGCTGTTGTTGGTTTCGAATAGGCGTTGCTACCCAGCTGATGTATGCTTTCGCTGTTGGTCATGATGGGTTCTAGCTTTGCCGGATCGCCCGTCATGTAGTCCACAATATTGCGCGGCTCCCCACGCCTGCTGGGATAGTCACGCTCAAACTCCTGCTCAGTGAGGTACTGGACAAAGGTGTTGAGCCCTTCGTCCATCCAGGTCCACTGACGCTCATCGCTGTTTACAATCATGGGGAAATAGTTGTGGCCTACCTCGTGCATAATGACGCCTATCATGCCATATTTTGTGCGTTTGGAGTAGGTGCCATCAGGCTCGCAGCGCCCCCCGTTGAAGCAAATCATGGGATACTCCATCCCTATATTACTCGTATTTACAGAAATGGCTGCCGGATAGGGATAATCAAAGGTATACTTGCTGTACACCCTCAATGTGTGGGCCACCACTTTCGTGGAATATTGTTCCCAGAGAGGATTGCCCTCTTTGGGGTAGTAACTCATGGCCATCACGGTGCGGTCGCCGAATTTTACGCCCATGGCATCCCAGATAAGTTTTCGGGAAGTGGCAAAGGCGAAGTCGCGCACATTGTTGGCTTTGAAGTGCCAGGTCTTTGTGGATGTAGCGCGGCCCTTCTCCAAATCTTCCGCTTCCTGCTGCGTGCGTATTATCACTGGTTTATCGGCGGTACGGGCTTTGTTATAGCGCTCTATCTCCTTATCGGAAAGCACTTCTCTGGGGTTCTGCAGCTCGCCTGTGGCGCCGAGCATATGGTCGGCGGGCACTGTGATGCGCACATCGTAGTTGCCAAAAGGCAGGGTGAACTCCCCGGAACCAAGAAACTGCTTGTGCTTCCATCCCTGATCATCGCTGTACACCGCCATGCGTGGGTAGAACTGAGCAATGGTGTACAGGGCATTATTCTCCTTCTCGAAAAACTCGTACCCTGAACGTCCTCCCATGAGCCCCCTGTTGTTGATCAGGTAATGCCATTTAATGCGGAAGGTATAGGCGCTGTTGGGAACCAGGGGCTTCGGCAGGTCTATGCGCATCATGGTCTTCACCACGGTATGCGGGAGGTCATTGCCTTTATTATCTTGTACCATCTCCAACTTAAAACCCCCATCAAACCAGGGTGTCAAGCGGTCCATTTGTCTCTGAGAAATACTGTCCCCCAGGGTGCTCTGACTTATCTTGAAAGTATCGCTGTCCTTGGCCCGCATATTCTGGTCGAGTTGCAGCCATATATAGGTGAGCACATCGGGTGAATTGTTGAAGTAAGTCACAGTCTCCTCCCCATATACGGTGTGGTTGTCCTCATCGAGACGAATGGAAATGTTATAGTCGGCCTGCTGCTGCCAGTACTGAGGACCCGGAGCGCCGGAAGCGGTGCGGTACACATTTGGGGTGGGCAGCTCCGTGTGCATCTGCGCGAATTTGTTTTTGCCTTCCTCGGTCTGCGCAGCAGCAGAAATAGCAACTGAGCCCACAACTAAAGAGAAAATGTATTTTTTCATAGGTGTGTAAAGTTCGCAGTTTTTTGCAAACCATCTACGCCTTAGTGGTTCATAAAACGCCTACTGCCAAAAAGCAGCATCCTTGAGCATCACCAGCGCTACACCCGCTGCAGCACCCGAAAGTACAAGAATCCAATCACGGTGTTTGAACCGAAACAACTGAAAAGCGATGACCGAAACAAGCAAGATCACCACCACAATTCCGATCTGACCCACTTCGATGCCCAGGTTGAAGGCCAGCATGGGAACCAACACGCTCTCGCTGCCCGAAAGCAAAGTGAGCAGGTAGTTGCTAAAGCCCAACCCATGTACCAGCCCGAAAACCAACGCAAGCAGATAGGACCAAAACATACTGGAAGGCCGACGGGCCCTTATAAGGTTTGTAACCGCAGCGATGAATATGGTAACAGGGATCAAAAACTCCACCAGCGCAACATCTACCTTTACCACACCCGTTGCAGCGAGAATAAGTGAAAGGCTGTGTCCCACGGTGAAAGCGGTAACGAGGATAAGTATTTGCTTGAGGTCGGTAAGTTGGTACACTGCAATAAGTACCAGCAGGAAGAGCATATGGTCGTACGCGTCCACATCAGCAATATGACGGATGCCCAACTCGAAGTATGTAGAAAAAATATCCACTGATCTGATTTTTGTCAAAGTTGCTGCGCATTTGCCTTGCATTCCCTCCTATTTAAAATAGTTTTTCACCACGTAGGGCTGAATAGTTCAGCATTTCCAGTTGTATGGGTTCCCCGGGGACCCGAAGTTGTGCAGCCCCATATTTGCAAAGCAGCTTAAGTGGGGTATTTTTGCAGTATGAGCATGTGGTACCCTCTCTCCCTGGTGGCTTGCTTGCTACTCTTGCCTTCCGGCAAAAGGCATGATTTCTATGTAGGCCTTACCGAGGTGGTGTACAATTCATCGGCGAAAACCTACGAGGTAAGTATCAAATTATTCACGGACGATCTGGAACTGGCCATTGAGAAGGCCACAGGCAACAACCTGAAGCTCGGAACTGAGCAGGAACAAGAAAATGCCGATTCCCTGGTCTTCGCGTATGTTTCGAAACACTTCAACATTGGTAAAAGCCCAAGTTCGGCCACCACACTCACACCCGTGGGACGCGAAACCGAGCTTGACATTACCTGGATTTACCTGGAGTCGGCATCTACAAAACCATACACTTCACTAGTGATGATGAACGAACTGCTGATGGAAGTTTACCCATCGCAAACCCACGTGGTGCATGTGAAACAGGGTGGAAATGTAAGCACCGAGCTGATCCATAAGGACAAGCGCACTGCGGCTTTTAAATGGTGACAGACGATTGGAGTCTGTTACAATCCTTCCGTTTCCTTTAGCTCATCTTCAAGCTCCACCACCCTTTGCAAGGGTACATTATCAATGTTGATGGTGGACATAAAAGAGCTGAAAGCTATAATCGCGGCCAGCCTTCGCAAATCAGATGCCCAGCCGGGTACGTATTTGGCGGGTTTCAAGAAATTGTTCTTCAACGCCCGCCGGCCATGCAAGCGCTGTGAGTACCCTGATCTTTTTGGACGCTTCTACCAGCGCACCATCCATTTCTGCAATCTTTTCTTTTGTCATGTGGGGTTCTTGGGTAATCAAAGGTACATCTACCACTTGGGTTGCGGATGTACAAGTCTAAAGGAGTTTCCGCTGTTTTCTACTACAGAAGTCAGTTCGGGATTCAGGATTTTTCAGAGGGATGTATCGAGAACATCAGTAAAACAGAAAGTTACTTCCCTACTCTTCTTCCCGAGATGCTCCATCCAGAAGTAGGAAGAACTTCTTCACCCAAACCTTGTTTTTCTGGCAGAATCCCGAAATTAGCCCCGTTGACCTGGCGACCTACACTATATAAAACTCAGCAGGCTGGCATAGCCAAAATACAACCCATGACAAAAAAGGAAAAAGCCACCTGGGTATCCGAAGAACTCGAAAAGCTATACCCCGAAGTTCCCGTGCCATTGGACCACACTGATCCATACACCCTCCTCGTGGCAGTGCTACTCTCGGCACAATGCACCGATGTGCGGGTAAATCAGGTGACCCCTGCCCTTTTTAGAAAAGCATCCACACCTGCTGATATGGTGAAGCTCAGCGTAGAAGAAATAAAAGATATCATCAGGCCCTGTGGCCTCTCCCCCGCCAAAAGCAAGGCCATACACTCCCTTTCGGGCATGTTGCTGCGCGACCACAGTGGCAATGTGCCACAAAGCTGGGAGTATTTAGAATCCCTGCCCGGCGTGGGCCACAAAACAGCTTCTGTAGTGATGTCACAGGCGTTTGGCGTGCCCGCATTTCCGGTTGATACCCACATACACCGGCTTATGCACCGCTGGGGACTCACCACGGGAAAAAATGTAGAGAAAACCGAAGCCGATGCGAAGCGGTTGTTTCCCGAAAGGCTTTGGAACAAGCTGCACCTTCAAATCATTTTCTACGGGCGCGAATACTCACCTGCCCGTGGCCTCGATTTGCGCAAGGACTTTATAACACGCCTCATTGGCCGAAAGGCAATTGTGGATGAATGGATGCGCAAGAACCCCGAAAAATTGCAGGACTTGTGACCCGAAATGGAGGGCTCACTGAGGGCGATGTAATTGACGAGCAGGCGCTTCCCCCGCTTACAAGTCCGCACCCCTCTGCCCTGCTGCACTTTTCCATAGGCAAGGGGGCTGAGCGCTTTGCGTACTGGGGTGCACGAACCATGCTCATCTACTACCTGATGGAGCGTTACGGTGACGGGGCACTGATTGAAAGCTTCAGCACGTACAACTGGCTCTTATTTGCATTTGTCTTCGCGCCTGTTTTGGGCGGGCTGCTCACCGACCTGCTGGTGAATACCCGCAATGCTATTGTTTGGGGAGGGCTTTCACTTGCGGTGGGGTACTTTGTGCTGGGCTTCGGCACTTGGTACACCGACCTCGCAGGAGGTTGTTTAATACTTGGCGGAGCGGCTTTTTACAATCCTGCCTCCTACACCGCACTGGGGCGTTATTACCGTGGCAGGCAGCAGTTCCTGCTGGCCGGCATGCACGTATATACCGCTGCGATGTATGCAGGCATGTTGCTCAGCACCATACTGTTTGGTGTTCTTTTGCAATATGTGGGGTGGAGACAGGGCTTAATGCTCTGTGGCATTGTGATGATTTTGGGGCACATTTATCTCCTGGTCATCAGCCGGGTTTTTACTGAGCCCTACCTTCCGGAGATGTCTTATACCGGGAAGAAGCATACAGGGATAGCGTGGCTGCCCTTGCTCGCAATTGCCACCTATGCCCTCTTCTACATGATCCGCGAATTGAGGTTCGACAAGTTTGCTGGCGTGGAGCTAGAAGCAGGCTTCAGTGACAATTTGCTTAACTTCTGGTTTCAGTACTATGAGAAAATGCTCATCCTGCTGTTGTTGCTTGCCGGGGCATGGATGCTCACCCGCGATCATGGAAATGCCGCGATGCGCATAGGTGTGGGCGCAATCCTTGGCATACTTATTTTGGTGCCGGGGATAGAGGCTGCAGGCTTTGCAGGTATGGGTTCTGGCACTGCCTTGTCTATAATTTCCGTGCTTTCGGTAAGTGCAGGTTTTGCTGCCGCGGAAATACTACTGGTGCCCGCTATATTTAGTATTGTGCTCAGACACGGCACCTCCTATCCCAACACTTGGATAGGCCTGATAACCCTGGTAGGTCACCTTCCTGTGGTGTTCGTGTTAATGATAGAAGGGCATGCCGGGCTGGAGGGAACGGCTATTGTACTGTCTACCATCGCACTTGCCACTGCCGGACTTTGGTTTATCAAAAACAAGAAAATCGCAAAAGACACTGAAGAAAATCCAGCTTGAGAAACGGGTGATAAAGGAAGATTACCCCTTCACCTTGTTGAATTTAAAACAACTCAACAGCCAGTTGGGAAGTGGCTTTCCAGGTTTTCGGTTCTTCAAATTGATGTACCAACCCCACTTCTCCACGATTGGCAATCGGTGTGTTTCCACAAATTCTATAAGCGTACCGTCGGGGTCTTCCACATAGCTAAAACGGCCGGCAGCCTTGCCCATATCAAATGAGTCGGCACTGTCTACCGTAAATGGGTAGTTTAGTTTCTGTCCTTTTTCCTTGAGGCTGCCCATGCCCACCACATCAAAGCAGAGGTGTATAAAGCCCAGGTCGCCCCAGTACCGCCCTTCGAATATCTTGCGGCCTGTGCCCTCAGTCCACTGCAGGAGTTCTATCTGACTCTCACCGAGGAGGGGGGTGAAAGGGCCTGTATCCTGAGATGATTGGGTGAGGATTACCCTGCGCATTTTTCGGTTGCTGCCGGGCATGCCGTTAAGGTCGGGTTGTATGCCCGTGGTATCGCTGAGTATGCTGTCGAAGCCGAGCATGTCCCGGTAAAAGGCCAGACTCTTTTCCATATTGCTCACTCCAATGATGGCGCCATAAGCTCCACCGGTGGGCCTGCCATCAATCTTAAACCAATTGGCCGACTCTACAATGTCGAACCAGTTGCCGCTGTTGTCGGTTACCACAAAATGGTTTTGATTAGCGCTGTTTCGTGAAAGTGCAGTGATGATGTGTACCCCCTGCTCCTTAAATTTTTCGAATGCCTTGGCGGCGTTTGGCGTTTTCATCTTCACGGCCACCATACCTATATCACCAAGTTCTAATTCGAAGGGAGCCCTCACGGGTGTGCGGCTCTCATACTGCCAAATCTCAAATCCGCCACCACCTTGCATGTTCATGGCCAGGGCTGCATTGCGCTTGTGCACTTGCCCGCCCGTATAGGCCGTCATCAAGGGTGCTTCGGCAGCATCTTCAAAGATGCGGATGTCCATTCCAAATACCTTGCGGTACCATTGCCAGTCCCGGTGCAAGTTGTTGGTCCCTACGCCCACTTGTTGTATTCCGCATATATGGGTTTTCATAATGGATTGTATCTGCTTATTTTACCGCCCCACGGGGGTTTTGCTTTTTGATCATGTTGAAAAACAAACCGGGTGCCCAGGCTTTTAGTTTTACCGAAAGGCGCTCCTTGAAACCACCTACCACCACTTCTTTTTTGTACTGCTCTATGGCGCTTATCATGGCGGCTGCAGCCTCATCCACAGGCATTCCTTTCAGCTGCATCTCATCCATCACTCCAGTGGCATTTCCTTTTCCGTCAAGCGCAGTAAGCGATAGATTCGTTTGTACCGGCCCGGGACAAATCATGGTCACTTTAATGCCCCTATCGGCGAGTTCTATGTGCAGCGATTCGAAGAAACCGTGCAGGGCGTGTTTGCTGGCTGCATAGCTGGAGCGCACCCCGAAACCGTATTTCCCGACAAGGCTGGTAACCACTGCAAAATGCCCCCCACCCTGCGCGAGCATGCGGGGCAGTATGGCTTTGGTGAGCGCCACTGTACCAAAAAAGTTTATCTCCATGATGCGCCGGTCTACACTTATGGCTGTATCTACCACATAAGAACGCTGTGACACGCCCCCATTGTGAAACATAAGGTCTACCCTGCCCCACTTGGCGTACGCGGTTTCTACTGCTTCGGCAAATGTTGTTGAATCTTCAAGGTCTAAGGGAACACATATGGCATGGTCTGGGTTGGAGAGTGAAAGGCGCACCTTCTCGAGATCGGCGAGCCTGCGCGAGGATAGCACCAACTTGCAGCCCTGCGCATTGAGTTGGCGTGCCACTTCCAGCCCAATTCCTGAACTGGCTCCTGTGACCCATGCCACCCTATTGTTTAGGCTCCCCATACAGAGGCCGAAGATAAGGGTTTGGGCGAAATGAGGGCACAGCACACAAGGTTCTCCAACACAGATTTTAAACAAGGGAGCTTCTCGTTTTACATGGCTGAGATTAAGGACTGTGAAAGTTCGACGAAACACATGAAAATAGCTACATTCGCCCAAAGCACTAAATATATACAGTAATGATGCTACTTGATATACAAACATGGTGGGCAGGTAAAGAACTCTTTGAGCAGGTGTTCTGGGTATTTGCCATTCCCTTTTCCGCGGTATTGCTCGTGCTGCTTATCACCACCTTCACGGGAATGGATGGAGGCCTGGATGCCGATATTGACGCTGAGGTGGACGCAGATTCCGGGGCCGGGTTCCAGTTCTTCACCGTAAAAAACCTCATAGGATTCTTCACCATATTCGGGTGGGTGGGCATAGGTTGTCACCAAATGGGAATGGGCCATGGCAGCACCATCGGCATCGCCATTGTGAGCGGTCTCCTCATGATGGTTACCATGGCTTCCCTCTTCTACTTTATGAGCAAGTTGGTAGAGGATGGCACCTTTCAGGTAAAGGAAGCGATAGGAAAAGTAGGAGAAATATACCTGACTGTACCCGGTGCTGCCAGAGGATTTGGCAAGGTGCAGTTTACTGTAAAAGGAGGCGTAAGGGAAATGCAAGCCATGACAAACGATACTGAAAGCCTTCCTACCGGCACACTTGTTACGATCACAGGAATTGTTGACGGCAGTATATTACTGGTTACGAAGAGGTAGTGAGTTGTGGGTATAAGTCGGGCAATTCAAGAACTGAAAGCGGAATTTTATGGGACATCCTGAAATGAGCAATTCGTAAATGAAATTGCGCTATAAGGAACTGAGCAGGCTCCTAAGAACTTAGAGAAGGGCTCTTCAGCCTTAGATGCACAGGTTTTCGCAGGCTTAAAGAAAATCCCAAATTAAAATATTTTATTCCAAGTAGTTAGATAAATTTTTTAGTTACAAAATGGTGGGCTATTTATTTAAAAGGTAATAAAATGTAACTTGTCCCACTCAACCATAAATAGCCACAAGACCATCCCCTGATACTAAAAAAACGAAATCCACAATATCAACTGACCATCACCCAAGAACCAAAACCAATCACTTTTCACCAAAGACCCTAGTCTCTAGTCACAATACCCACCACTCACTACTCAATACCAACAAAAAGAAATGGACGCTTCAGGATTTATAGGCATTGCAATTACAGCAGCGATACTCTTTGTATTTATTCTGCTTTACTCTCTTTTCAAAAGGTACAAGCGCTGCCCTTCTGACCGTATACTCGTGGTATATGGCAAGGTGGGAAAGGGCTTAGACAGTGGTAGTCGCTCGGCCAAGTGCATTCATGGTGGAGCGGCTTTTATATGGCCCATCATACAGGATTATGCATTTCTGGATCTTACGCCTATCTCCATTGAAGTGCTGCTCACCAATGCACTTTCTCGCCAAAACATACGGGTGGATGTACCCTCCCGCTTCACCGTTGGTATTACCACCGAGCCAGAGCCCATGATGAATGCTGCTGAACGTCTTTTGGGGCTGAACCAGCAGAGCATCCACGACCTGGCCAAGGACATCATTTTTGGACAGCTTCGCCTAGTGGTAGCCACGATGGACATTGAGGAAATCAACAACAACAGAGATAAATTCCTCACCAACGTAGCTAGCAATGTAGAGGCGGAATTGAAGAAAATAGGGCTGAAGCTCATCAACGTGAACGTAACAGACATCAAGGATGAGAGCGGCTACATAGAAGCATTGGGCAAAGAAGCTGCTGCAAAAGCCATCAACGATGCCCGGCAGAGTGTGGCTGAAAAAACCCGGGACGGCTCTATTGGTGAAGCCAACGCAGTACAGGACCAACGCACCCGTGTGGCAGCCCTTTTGGCACAGGCCATGATCGGTGAAGCCGATGCCAGCCGCGAAGAGCGCATCAAAACTTCCGAAGCGGAAGCCTCGGCAAAAGTAGGTGAAGCCGAAGCATTGCGCCGGGAACGTGTGGCGGTGGCCGAAGCCAATGCCCGCTCTGTGGAAGGTGAGAATACCTCCAGGATAGATATTGCAAAATCGGACGCTTCGAGGCGGGAAGCAGAAGCCGAAGCCAACCGCCTTGCCATAGCTGCCGAAAAAGTAAAACAAGCCAAAGCCCTGGAAGAAGCCTACGCCGCCGAGCGTGCCGCTGAGCAGGCTCGTGCCTCCCGCGACAAGGCTACGCAAGAAGCCAATATTGTAATACCTGCCGAAATAGACAAGCGCAAGGTGGAGATTGACGCTGAAGCCGAAGCCGAAATGATTCGCAGACGCGCTAAGGGTGAAGCCGATGCCATCTTTATGAAAATGCAGGCCGAAGCAAATGGGAATTATGAGATCCTGAGCAAGCAAGCCGAAGGATTTAAACAACTCGTAGCTGCAGCCGGGGCCAATACCAAGGACGCTGTAATGATTATGATTGCCGACAAGCTTACCGAGCTGGTGAAACTCCAATCAGAAGCGATACAGAACATCAAGATAGACAAGGTAACGGTGTGGGACAGCGCTGGCGGAGCTGGCAAAGATGGCAAAACCGCTACAAGTAACTTTATCTCCGGGCTCTACCAAAGCGTTCCCCCACTGCAGGATATGTTCAATATGGCCGGGATGAACCTGCCCAACTATCTGAAGGGTGAGGAGAAGATGGATAAACCTACTAAACCTGGAAAAAAGGCAGAGGATAAGGGAGAAGGGGAGTAATCCCCGGCTTTTTAATGAATTTCTTTTGGAGTAGTTTTTCGATCATAAAGTAGGTGGTAATAAATTCGCAGGGCGAATGCCTGGAGGAGCGCTTCGTAGCCTTTATTGTGCGGTACCCGGAAGTCATTCGCACTGACTGAAGCTGTGTGAAATTATATACCCCACATATTTCTTTGTTCCTACTTGACACGAACGTCAATTTGAAGAAAACAAAATTCGACTAAAAATACTCAATAAATCCCAGAACAAATAAATGAGGCACGCCAAAAACAAATCAGACCAAATCCTATTAAAAGCAGGAGAAGGAAGAGTCTACCAATGCGGTAAAATGACAGCAATCTTTAAAACGGACGAAAACGAAACCGACGATAAATACAGTGTGTCTGAATGGTGGCTCGAACCAAATTCGGAAGGACCGGGAGCGCACCAACACGAGGATAATGATGAAGTATTTTATGTTTTGGACGGAACAACTGCTTTTCTAATTGGTGCTAATTGGGTGGATGCAGAAAAGGGAACATTTATTAGAATTCCAGCAAAAACTATGCACGACTTTGCAAACAAGACGGATAAGAAATCTTGTATTTTGAATTTTTTTATCCCAGGTGGTTTTGAAAGAAATATGCCATCGATCGTAAAATGGTTTGAAGAAAATCCAGGCATTAAATAATTGTATGAAAGATTATCACACCACGCTTAAATTAAATACGACAGTAAATAAATTGTTCCAAGGTTTAACGAGAGAATTACCGTTTTGGTGGACAGATATGTTTGAAGGTTCGGCAATGAATAAGGATGACATTTTTACTGTTCGCTTTGGAGACAATGTGTATAAAACAATGAAAATAGAAGGGTTAATTTACAACGAAAAAGTTGTTTGGCATGTGGAAAATTCTTTGATTGGTATTCCCGAATTAAAAAACCAAACTGAATGGATTGGAACTACTATAATTTGGGAATTAACAGAAAGTGGCAGCAATGTTGTACTTCAACTTACGCACATAGGTTTAAATCCAGAGATAGAATGTTACGACATTTGCTCACGCGGTTGGCAACAGTTTACCGACAGTTTAAAATCATATATAGAGACCGGTAAAGGCAAACCATTCTCTATAAAATCAGGTGCATAAACAGGATAAAACCACTTCCACTGTCGGCAGACTCCGTTGCATATCTATATAATAATCAAATACTTTAAGCCCTTTAGATGATTCGTTGACCAATTTTAACTACTTGTGCATCCGCACACTTTTGCCACCATAGATTTCCGCAAGCCCTGGTATTTATTGAAAAAGATTTCAAAACAATAAGATGGCTGTATTCTGGCCTATAAGAAGGGTTTGTGTTCCGGGTACTCCAAAGTTAAATTGCAGTTTACCCAGGGAATTTTGCACTGCCGTAATCCGCAAAGAATTATTCGGTTAGATTTGGGTGTGACAAAGATTTTTTGAGAAGGCATCCCGATGTATTTGAACTTCCTAAGAAACTAAATTATGAACTATTATTTAGTCGGTATATGCATCGGTTTGTTGGCCTTCAATATATCATTCTCCCAATCCATCACAGTTGAGCAAAAGGCTTTTCTGAAAGAAAACTCAACGACGCTTTGTCTTGACAGTTTGCAAGATCAGGCAGACTGGAATTCGCTTTTGCCACATGTGAAAGACAAACGGTTCATCCTTCTGGGAGAGTTAAACCACGGCTCAAAAGAAATATTTGAATTGCGCAATTCACTGATCAGGTTTTTACATGAGAATTTGGGGATTAACGTGATACTATTTGAATCAGGAATCGGGGAACTGGTTACTGCAGATATGAAGATGGATTCAATGCCACCATCTCAAATGATAAGAGGATTAACTGGGGTATGGCAAACCGAGGAATTTATCCATTTAATGGACTATGTGAAATCGCAGAATATTTCAATCTCGGGGTTTGATGTACAAAGAACAGGTAGGTCATTTAGCGATATACTCAACCGTCTGGTAAAACAGTATGAACTTGATACAACAAGATGCAATAACCTTGAATTTCGGTATGGCATTGCCGCAAAAGAATTGGCCAAAAGAAACGCCGTCTATGACTCTTTGAAAACCAACATTACCCAATTGATCGGCGACTATGCCCAAACAAAAAATGAACTCGCTGCACCATTGAACAAGGACAATTCAAGGGAACTTCAATTTGCTACAGTTGTGCTTGAAAATAGACTGACCTATTTGACATACATGCTTCAATTTCTCCAAGACAAAGATTGGAGTAAAAGATGGGCAGCACGTGACTCGGCAATGGCAAGCAACGTGCAGTGGTTGGTAGAAAATGTATACGGAAATCAGCCAATGATCATCGTTGGACATAATTATCATATCGGAAAGTACAATGAGAATCACACCTGTCCAAGACGTTTAATTCTTAAAATCAATATTCCCGTTTGACGCGGGTTTCCGCTCCAAAATACAGCCTTTTTAAAAATAATCCCCCTTCCTTTAAAAGAGGACTGTTTGAGTTGAAAGATTTTTGATC
>JBGTBE010000043.1:0-23869 GCA_041749535.1 Cryomorpha sp.
AGCAATGTGGGTGCGCACAAAGACGATTTGAAATGCAGAATTGTCGGGTATCCCCTGTAGAAGTTTGGCAGTCAGGGCCATCAGAAAACCTTTTTAATTGCCCTGAAGCTGGCACAGTTTGATGTGATTAGAAATATCACAGGTAAGCTACCCCTGCTGCTGCTCGACGATATTTTCGATAAGATAGACGACGTGCGCGTGAAGCACCTGATGAAGCTGGTGAGTGAAGGCAATTTCGGTCAATTGTTTATCACCGATACGCACGCAGAGCGGCTGCCTGTTATTTTTAAGGAAATCAGTGGCAGTGTGCGTGTATTTGAAGTAAATAAAGGAGAAGTATATGAGTCGCAACCAGAACGAAGAACCGCTGAACCATCTCATTAAGCGCATGCTCAAGGCCTACGGTCTTGAAGATGGATATTACGCGGCGGCTGTCATCACTCACTGGGAGAAGATGATGGGTACTTCCGTGGCCAGACTCACCCGCGACGTAAAGTTGCACCAGGGAAAACTGACGATTAGCATTGATTCAGCATCTCTCAGGCAGGAACTCAGTTTCTCAAAAGAGAAAATAGCGGCAAGAATCAATCAGGAGATACTACCCGGACTCGTAAAGGAAGTTGAGTTCAGATAGGTTCTCCCGGTTGTTCAAGGATGACTCGGCCAAATCGCCCGCTAATTATCTCGCCAGCAAGAATTTCTCCTGTATTACCATTTCCGGTGTTGTAAGCCTGTAGATGTAAACACCATTGGGAAGCATAGACCCGTCAATTTCAAGCCGATGGGTGGAATTGGCAGCAGTCATTCCGCTAAAAAGAACTTTCACAAGGCGACCATTCATATCAAAAACTTCAAGGGTTGAATACATGTCATTTTCAGTACTGAAAGTGATCCACGACTGCCCACTGCTTGGGTTTGGCGCAATATCCATCTGTATGCCACATGGTACTTTGGTTACTGTAATAAGGTTAGAAGCAACCACACAAGGCGGAATAGCCGGAGGAATGATAGCGCCAAGGTTGACTCCATTCGCGTACGCTAAGTGCACCACTTTGTATTGACCTATAGGGAGCGGGTCAAAATTGAAGTTGCCGTTTATATTTTGCGCCAGCACTTCGGTAGTTTGATTATTGAGCAGTACAAAGCGGGAGTTGGGGCCCTGATTTCCGGTAATGGTGAAGCTGAGGGAACCGCTGCATAAGGTGGTATTACCATTTGCGGTCAATACTCCTGCATTAAGTACCTGGGTGCTTACAGCAATTTGGTTCGACAAATCAAAGCATCCAGAAAGCTGACTGATATTGGTTATTCCGGCAAGTTGCGAGAGTGCATTCACAGAAATATGTCCTGCAAAATAGCTGCCGGGTGGAAAGTTCTCCATATTGAAAATACCAGTACTGTTCTGAGCTATTACAGCGAGGTCGCTTTGGCAAACCAATCCGAATCTGCCAACCCCCAGGTTGTTGACTACTGTCAGCTGAATGATATCAGGATTTCCATCTCCTATACAAAGATTGGTGAGTGCTGAAGTTGTATTTGCCTGGCCTCCGTCGACAGTGCACGCATTTGGAGTTTGAATCAACCTTGCGGTAGTACCTCCGCTTACATATACACTGTTATCACTACCGAAATCTATTGCCTGAGCGCTGCCTGTAGGCATGGTAGCCGTCCAGGCTGAAGTACCATCGCTGTTTACTTTGCAAACTGCCATCTGAAAGAGGGTGGAAGCGGGCAGGTAGGCAGCGTTATTGTTATCGAGGCGCATAGGACCGTGCAGCAACAAATTTTCCGGCCCGTCAGCGTCGAGGTTTGACCAAAGCAGGTTTCCGTTTGCATCGTATTTCATAAACGCGGCTCCACCAGAGCCACCACCCGGAAAACCGCTTATTACAGGGCTTTGATCAGTTCCCACTTCAACATGAAAAGCGGATAAGGCCTGAGCTTGCTGCCAAATAACGGTACCCGTGGGTGATAACTTTTTGATGACGCTACCCGCCGGGTTGTTGCCATGAACAATATAGCTGTTGCCAAAGGCATCGCCGGCAATATCGCCAACGGTAGGGCTGGCAATACCCGGAATTGACCAGATCAGGTTTCCATTAAGGTCGATTTTGGCATATCCATTTATGCTTCCGAAAATAGCGCGCCCCGTAATTACGATACCATCATCGGGTGTGAATTTAAAGTTGATTGGAGCACCGATACCGTCAGAATCAAAGAAGTTCCAAATCATTGCGCCATCGGGGCTGAACTTCTTCACTTTCGTCACGATGCCGGTTCCACTGAATCCGAGGCCGAGCACATAGATATTGTTCTGGGCGTCTACCACACACTTTCGGGTAGAAGATCCGTCGAAGCTGCTTTCGTACACTTGCCGCCAAAGCAGGTTGCCATTGCCATCAAACTTCATCAGCAGGCTTGCTGCGTTTACAGGATTGGAAAATCCCGAGCGTATGGTTCCCGACACGAGAATATCACCGTTGCTGTCTGTGGCGAGCCAGGTAGCCACTTCGTGACGGGTATTATCGGTATTGTTAAAACCGGTTTCCCAAATGATATTTCCAAGGCTGTTTCGCTTGGTCAGGGTGATGTCGCCAGCGGGGTTGTAGTCCCAGTTGGCAGTGTATACATTGTCGGCAGCGTCTAAGGCTACCCCCACACTTCCAGGGAAGTTGGACCAGCTTACAGTTACCTGTGCCGAAAGATTTGGAATAACGCATAGAAATGCAAGGTACTTTAGAATTTTCATGGTCTATCATTGTTGGATAGAGTAAAATTAAGGAGTTGCTAATCAGTGCGCTATGATAATTGTCAGTTTTAGGAAATTTTCGCTTGTTTTAAATTCTAGTTTAATTCTATCGCAAAAAAAAACCACCCCTTAGGAGTGGCTTTTTGAAATACTATTAACCGGTGTAGCTTATCCCACAATCTCCCTTCCGGAGAAATGGAAAGCCGCTTCAAGGGCAGCGTTCTCATCGCTGTCGCTTCCGTGCACTGCATTTTTGGCTTTGCTTTCAGCGTATTTTTTGCGGATGGTGCCTTCTGCAGCATTTGCCGGGTCGGTGGCGCCTATCAGGTTGCGGAAGTCTTCCACTGCATTGTCTTTTTCGAGAATTGCCGCTACAATAGGACCGCTGGTCATATACTCAACCAACTCGCCAAAGAAAGGGCGCTCCTTATGCACAGCGTAAAATGATCCTGCCTCACTTTCGTTGAGACGTGTAAATTTCATAGCCTTAATCTTAAAACCGGCCTTGGTAATCATGGCCAGTATATTGCCGATGTTGTTGGCTTCCACAGCATCGGGTTTAATCATGGTAAAGGTGGTTTTGCCTGCCATTTTATTGGTTTTATATTTTTAAAAAGCGCCGCAAAGGTAATTGAATAATGCAGTTGCACACCGTGCATGTTTGCCAATTAAAACCAATTGCAATGAAGAAATAGCCATTATTCTACCGGGTAGCGTCTCATAAGCATAGACTGAAACACATGCTTTGGCAATATTCTGTTGAGCGATATAGACAAACGTTGCACCCATGTCGCAGCCGGGTAGCGCATTCTTGGCGATGGATTCTCAAGAATTCTCAAAACAATACGGGCCACCATTTCAGGTTTTTGGGCTGTGGCCACTTCGCGGCTTATCTCCTCGTACATTTTTTCGAAAGGCACATGGTAAGGAGATTCCTTGAGTTTGCTTTTGGCTGCTATTACCCTGTTGGCATTTATGTTGGTTCTGACATCTCCAGGCTGTACTATACTCACGTGGATATTGGCGGGTTTGAGCTCCATGCGCATGGTTTCCGAAAATCGGTCCAAAGCGCTTTTGCTCGCGCTGTATATTCCCCGGAAGGGAAGCCCAAACTCTCCAGCTATGCTTGAAATGTTTACAATATAGCCTCCACCAATATTGCGCATATGGGGAATTACTGCCCTGCAGCACTCCATGGCACCGAATACGTTGGTGTGAAATATCTTCAGAATTTCTTCATTTGAAGCATCTTCAACAGCACCTGCCATGCCGAGACCGGCATTGTTAATGAGGACATCAATACGTCCTGACTGTGAAATGATGTAAGCAACGGCGCTGTTAACACTTTCAGAATTGGTCACATCCAAATGCACCATCGGAATACCGTTGAGCAATTCACCATGGTTTGACTTTCTGCTGGTACCGTATACGGTATAACCCTCTTGGTTCAGTAAGCGACAAGTGGCTAAACCAATTCCGGATGAGCCACCTGTAACTAGAACAACTCTATGAGCCATTGAAATGAAAAAAAAAGTGGGCAAGCTACTCACATCGCACCGCTGCGACCACATACCCTTGCTCCATTCCTGGCCTGGGGGAGTTTTGCAGGAGCTGGTCGTGTAAGACTTGCCCGCGCAAAAGTACAATTACAACCGTATATACCAATAAAAATATGTTTGAGTGCTTCAGTTTCTATATTTGCTGAAACTTAAAAGACAATCGCCCTATGAAATCAAGTTCGTACAACCTGGCTTTTACCCTTGCTGCTGTGTCCATAGTTATTTTTCTTCTGAGCGCCATTTTTGAAGGCGGCATGATGGTAAGCATGATATTCGGCTTTTTGGCCTTTGCATTTATCGTCCTTATTCCGGTCATATTTATCCGAAAGGAAAGGACCCTTCAAGGTGGCTTTATTACTTTCAAAGAGGCTTTCACACTCTCTTTCACAGGCTTGCTTTTAGGAGGGGTTATTGCAACATTATTCACTTTTGTGTACGTGACATATATAGACAGTGAGTATGTGGATAGAATGGCGTACAGAACCATGGAGTTTACCAAGAACATGATGGAAGGCAATGTGCCTGAAGCTCAGATGGAAGAAACCCTGATGAAAATTGAAACAGATATGGCTGAAGGCTTTTCGCCTTTTGGAATGCTCAAATCATTCGGAATTTATATTTTGGTTTACCTTGTAATAAGTGCTGTACTGGCGGCATTTCTGAAGAAGGAGAGAACCGGTGATTCCTTGGATGCAAAAACCATTTGATCTGAAACTGGTTTCCATTACCATACCCCTGCTCAACGAAGCGGAGTCGCTGTCCGAACTTACGGAGTGGATAGACCGTGTGCTGAAATCTTCAGGATTGCAGGCAGAACTAATCTTTGTGGACGATGGCTCCACAGATGGTAGCTGGGAGGTGATAGAATCGCTTTCGCGGAAATACCCTTACATACGCGCCGTTCGATTCTCAAGAAATTACGGGAAGGCTGCGGGACTTCAGAGTGCTTTTGATGCGGCCCGTGGAGATGTAATCATCACCATGGACGCGGACCTTCAGGATTCACCCGATGAGATTCCGGAGTTGGTAAGAATGATCCGAGAAGATGGGTTCGACTTGGTTTCTGGGTGGAAGAAGAAGAGGTATGACCCTGCATCTAAAACCATCCCTACCAAACTGTACAATTGGGCTACCCGACGCATGAGTGGCATACACCTGCACGATTTTAATTGCGGCCTCAAAGCATATAGGGGGAATGTGGTGAAGCAGATAGAACTTTATGGCGATATGCACCGCTATATCCCCGTCCTTGCCAACCGCCTTGGATACCGCAAGATTGGTGAAAAGGTAGTGGAACATCGGCCCCGTAAATATGGCCATACCAAGTTTGGCCTGAGTCGATTTATCAAAGGCCCATTGGACCTTCTCACAGTGAGCTTTGTATCTAAGTACAGCAAGCGGCCCATGCACCTCTTTGGCACATGGGGTGCGGTGATGTTTCTTATCGGTTTTGCCGTGTTTGGCTATCTTGGTGCGTATAAGTTATGGGCTGTAAGCAAGGGCGTGGTGGCCCGCAATATATCAGAGCTTTCTATCTTTTATGTGGCATTGACTGCTATGATCATCGGAACCCAGTTGTTTGTAGGTGGCTTTCTCGCTGAACTTATCAGGGGCAATTCTCCAGACAGGAAGAAATACAATATCGAAGAGAGAATAGGATTCGATGAGTTGTAGTGCTTGCTCACGGCCTACGCCCTGCAAAGGAGCATACTTTACCCAATCACACCCGATCCTATCAGCTCATCACCATCGTACCACGCGGCAAACTGCCCGGGAGCCACACCTCTTTGTGGTGACTTGAAGAAGAGATAGAGCCAGGTTCCATCATATTGCAGGGTCACAGCTTCCAGGGGTTGCCGGTAGCGAATGCGCCCCATATAGTGCCGCTCATCCCCGGCTTTCATGGTAAGGTCGGCCCGCACCCAGTGTATTTCGTGCGGGGCAACCCTGATGCCGCTGCGGTAGAGTCCAGGGTGGTTTTCGCCCATGCCGGTGTAGATCACGTTCAACTCCACATCGGTGCCAATTACAAAAAGTGGTTCAGTTTTTCCACCTACATGCAGTCCTTTGCGCTGCCCTACTGTGAAGTAGTGTGCACCTCTGTGCTGCCCAACAACTTTTCCTTGTGCGGGGGAAAAGTGGTGAGGTTCCGTGCGCTCCATTGCTGTGGCATCTTCCTTTGAGGAAATGTGGGCAACGGCCTCAGCCGGCACTTCAATGATGTTGCCATCCTTGGGCAGCAGCTGCTGTTGCAAAAAGTCCGGAAGACTGATCTTTCCAACGAAACATAAACCCTGGGAATCTTTTTTCTGCGCAGTTGCAAGCCCTGCTTCTTCGGCTATTCGCCTTACTTCATACTTTTGCAATTCACCAATTGGAAAGAGGGCTTTTGAGAGTTGGGCTTGGGTAACCTGACAGAGGAAATAACTCTGGTCCTTTGATGCATCTTTTCCAGAAAGGAGTCGGTGAATGGTGTGCCCATCTGCTAAGATCTCCTCTTTGCGGCAATAATGACCCGTTGCTACGAAATCGGCGCCGAGGGTCATGGCTGTTTTCAGAAACACATCGAATTTAATCTCCCTGTTGCACAACACATCTGGGTTGGGCGTGCGCCCGGCGGCATATTCGGCAAACATATAGTCCACGATGCGGGCCTTATATTCGGCGGTGAAATCTATAACCTGAAAGGGAATACCGAGCTGTTGTGCCACAACCATCGCGTCATTGCTGTCCTCAATCCACGGGCATTCATTGGCGAGGATGACAGATTCATCGTGCCAGTTCTTCATGAAAATGCCTATAACATCATACCCCTGCTTCAAAAGCAGATGGGCAGCTACGCTGGAATCTACACCACCTGAAAGACCTACAACTACGCGCTTTTTCATTCTGAAATATTGGGCTGCAAAGGTACAAATATCATAAGCGCTCAGAGCACATCAGGCAAGTTGCGGTACGTATTGGTTTCAGCTACGAGGTCTGTGTAGAACTTGTCTGCCTCTTCAATGGTCTTATCGGTATGCAGATGTGTCTTGATGCGCTCTTTCGCGTTGACTCCCATTTCCTTACACCAAGACTTACTTTGGTATAGTGCAGTAATTGCAGAAGCAAGGGCTTGTGCATCGCGAGGGGGTACCACAAGTCCGCTCGCCCCATCTACAGCCAGGTAGCGGTTGCCGGGTATGCTCGTGAGTAGAGGTGTGGTACCTACGCTCATGGCTTCTATGGCTCCTTTGGTGATGGACTCCCCGAAGATAGAGGCCAGAACAAACACATCACTTGCCTTGTCAATTTCCAATGGATTTGGTTGGAAACCTGTAAAAATGATTCGTTTGGCATAGGCGCTTTGGTCGGCCATTTTACGAAAACGCGGGGTTTCCAAGCCCCTGCCTACCATGAGCAAGTAGATGTCCATGCCTGCCGGCAAGAGTTGCATGGCCCGCATGAGATATACCACACCCTTCATACGGCGTGAATTTGCAATACACGTAAGCACAAAGCTTCCTGCCTCTACGCCAAATGCTGTAAGGTCAGCGGGTTTCACATCGCTGTACCACTCGGGTCTATGGCCTTTGTTGATTGTAACGAGCTTTTTATCCCAGTTTATAAAGGGATTTTTCTTTCGAAATTCTTCTTCCACACCTATGGAATTGCAAATGATCTTGTCTACCCTGGGATGGTAATACTTAATGTAAAGTCCCGGAGAGTACCAATTAAGATTGCCTTGATACCCTCTGTACAATACCACCTTTACGGGAAGGTTGCGTGCGGCCTGAATACCGCTCCAATACGCCCTGCTATTGTACATCTGCAATATGTCGTACTTGCCTTCTATGAGGGTGTTGCGAATAATGGAAACCGCCTCCTTGTCGAATTTCTTGTCGGGGTGCCAATCAGTAACTTTGATGCCGGCTTTGCGAAAATGGGTGCAATACTCAGAATCGCCATAAGTCATCACTTCTATAGTGTATCCCGTTGCGGCTAGTCCTATAAAAATCTCAGCTTCAGGACGAATGCCTATGGTACTTCTATAATCGCTGATTACAAGAATGCTTGGCTTCTTCATGCGGGGTAATTAATGCCGAATTTAACAGATATAGCTGTACCAGCAGTATTTTATAATGTTCATAGACGCCAACTTGCAATTATTTTAAATAAAAAGGAGCGGCTGTAGGCCGCTCCTCGGTAAGGAACAATACTTATGACGTGGGGACTATGCCCTCTTCACATTCACTGCATTCATGCCTTTTTTGCCGTCCTTAAGTTCAAAAGTAACCAGGTCGTCCTGTGCAATTTTATCGATCAGTCCTGTAACGTGCACGAAGTATTCGCGGTCCGTTCCGTCTTCCTTAATAAAACCGTAGCCTTTGGCTTCATTGAAAAATTTTACCATTCCGGTATTCATAGTAATATGAGTTAAGATGCGATTCAAAGTTATATCAAACTTTGACTTATCAATGTGATCCTAAAAAATTTCTCAATACCAAATTGTTGGTAATTAATCGGGTCATTATGAGGTTTAGAATCAAGTTTGTGGATTCCTTTCAAACTAAGGCATCCATACCCTGTGTATATATGCTACGCACTCCATGAGCCATGCTACGCCTACGTGAATGATCACACCACCCCAAATATTGCGGTGGTAGAGTGCGAGCACCCCAAGTATGTAACCTCCAAAAACGGAGCTTATGGTCTCGGTAAGTGGTTTGCCAAAGTGCAATGCCGCATAAGTAGCTACCATGGGAAGCACTGCATGTGGACCCATGTACCGCGCCAAGCCAATGATCAGAAACCCGCGAAAGAAGTACTCGGTAGAGATGAAACTCAGTCCATAGGGCAATTCGTAAAGGAGCATGGTTGCCACTGGATTCCAATGTTTTATAGCTGCCAATTCAGGCCCCCATGAGTTGAGATACTTTGGGTAATGCGCTTGAATATCGGTAAAATATCCACCAATGAAAATGAATATGGCCGTTACAGCGAGCATGATGAGGTATGGCTTGGGCGTATAAATCCCACCGCGCATTCCGAACCATAACCTGTTTCCATTTTTTTCGACGAGCCATGCAAGCAGGCCAATAGGCAATAGAATACCTACAATTCCTTTTCCCTTGCTCAATACCCTTGACAGAAAGAAGCGATCCGGCTCTTCAAACAGCCTTACCGCCAGTGGCTGAATGCTGATGGACCTGTCCAGTGCGAGTATGGCAAAGCCTACAATTGCCAAGATCCAAAATCGCACTTGCCCAAACCATCCACACTCTGCACTGAAGAGCCGAAGTAAGGCGCACACGCCCAGCCAGGGGATAAAATGGAGAAGGAACATATAAACCAAACGCAAGGCGAGTAGGGGCTCTTTGTCTACAATCCCGTCTTCAAGATCAAGAGTGTAGTTTAACGCAACCAGCATAGAAATCCAGAGGCAGATTGCGGCCAACAACGGCCCACTCGCTGTTCTGTTATAATGGGATTTGATTGCTGACAGAATGGATTTCACGCGGTGAAGCTACTGTTTTACCCACTTTCTAATCATTGGCTGAAGGGTGGAATTAAATCTTAGACAATGGAAAGATGGCATATGATGTGTTAATTTGATGTAGCTGGAGTAGCAAGGTGCTGATGATTAGCCTGGACGCTATACCGTTCATCACATTTTTAAACATCTATAAAAATTCCAATTGCCATATTTGTGCAAAATTTTAACGCATGAAAATTCATGGAATATTCACTCTTGCACTTGGTGCAATGGTGCTCGCGGCATGCACTGACGCGCAAACAGACCAAAAAATGACAGAAACTGAAATAGTAAAGGCTCCTGTCCTTCCCCTTGAAGACTTCTTCAAGAATCCTGAAATGTCATCATTTCAAATCTCACCTGACGGCAAACATTACTCATACCGCGCTCCGTGGGAAAGCAGAATGAATGTGTTTGTGAAGAATGTGGCCACAAATGAAACAGTGCGCATCACTGAGCAGAAAGACCGCGATATATCAGGATATTTCTGGGCCAATAACAACAGAATAGTATACCTGAAGGACGACAATGGGGATGAGAACTTTTACTTGGTAGCAGTCGATGCGGATGGGCAGAATCTCAAGGCTCTGACTAAAATAGAAGGCGTTCTTACACAGATTATTGATGATTTGGAAGATGACAAAGACCACATGATTATCTCTCTGAACAAACGAAACCCGCAAATATTCGATCCATACCGAATCAATATTAACACGGGGGAGATGAAGATGATAGCTGAGAACCCTGGCAACATCACTGGATGGATGACTGACCATGAGGGCAAGCTGCGCGTGGCCATGACTACTGATGGGGTGAGCAACTCTCTATTGTACCGTGAAACAGAAAATGCCCCTTTTAAAACAGTACTTACTACTGACTTTAAAGAGGCAATGAGTCCACTATTTTTCACTTTTGACAACAAGATGCTTTATGCTTCCAGCAATTTGGGACGTGACAAGAACGCCATTGTGATTTTTGATCCTGCCACCGGTAAGGAAGTGGAAAAACTTTATGAAGACACCCAGTACGATGTCACAGGTTTGGATTATAGCCGCAAGGATAAGAAACTGCTTGCTGTAAGTTACACCGCCGAGAAGCATAAGTATCACTTTTTAGACAAAGAGTTTGAAGCAATGCATGGGAAGGTAACTTCCCGCTTTCCTGATTTGGAGGTATACTTCACATCTACTACAGATGAAGAAGACAAGTTCATCGTTCGCACCTATGGTGATAAATCTCTTGGAGCCTACTTTCTATACGATCGCAGCAGCGGTGAGATTAGCGATATTGGAAACCCTTCTCCCTGGATCAACCCGGAGCAAATGGCATCCATGACTCCAATAAAATACCAAAGCCGCGATGGTTTGACCATTCACGGGTACCTTACATTGCCAGCAGGCTACACCATGGAAACCGCGAAGAACTTACCTGTAGTTGTAAATCCACATGGAGGTCCCTGGGCCCGTGATGACTGGGGATTCAATCCAGAGATTCAGTTTATGGCAAACAGAGGGTATGCAGTGTTGCAGATGAACTTTCGTGGAAGTACAGGCTACGGACGTGCTTTCTGGGAAGCTTCTTTCCGAGAGTGGGGTAGAAAGATGCAGGACGATGTAACCGACGGGGTGAATTGGCTGGTAGATCAGGGCATTGCCGACAAAGATAGAGTAGCCATTTACGGAGGCAGCTACGGTGGATATGCTACGCTGGCAGGACTGGCTTTTACACCGGATGTGTACGCCTGTGGTATTGATTACGTGGGTGTTTCGAATCTCTTTACTTTCATGGGTACCATCCCTCCATATTGGGAACCTTACAAAAAGATGATGTACGAGATGGTTGGAAATCCTGAAGACAGTGTAGATATGGAATTGCTTCGTTCAGCTTCACCAGTATTTCACGCTGATAAAATCACAGCCCCACTATTTGTTGCACAGGGCCGAATGGATCCAAGGGTGAACGTGGACGAGAGCGATCAGATGGTTGCTGCCATGCGCGAACGAGGTGTGGAAGTACAGTACATCGTAAAAGACAACGAGGGTCACGGCTTCAGAAATGAAGAGAATCGATTTGAATTTTACCGTGCCATGGAAGAATTTCTTGCCAAGCACTTGCAGAATGTGCCTGTAAAGGCCGAAGTATAATATTTACTGACTTTTAGATTCCACGAGCCGCTTCACCGGGTTATACCGGAGAAGTGGCTTGTGGTTTTTTAAACCTGGCGGTAGCAGCTTACCCAGCCACTTGATGGCTTTATAAGAAGCGCGCTCTTTACATTGATTTCAGGATATCATCTACTTCTTTGCCTGTGGCATGCAGCACTGCCTGACATTTGCGAATAAGTTCGGCAGCACGTTTCACTTTAGTGGCGATTTCATCCACTGAGATCGTCTCGGCTTCAATATCTTTTATGATGGTTTCCAGTTCTTCAATATTCTCCTCGTAGGTTGCTTTTTTACTCATTTTTCGTACTGTTAATGTTGCTAAATGCCCTTCCGCGGGCAAAGATGGTTTCCAGAATTTCTCCATCTTGTAGCTCAGATGCATCTTTTATGGGGATACCGTCCTTTAAAGTAATGCTAAACCCTCTTTTCAAGGTGTTTTGAGGGTCCAATAGTCTGATTTTTTCGGAGAGCAGGTTGAGTTGGTTTGTGCTTTGCTGATACTTTTTGGATGTAAGTACGCCGAGATAGGTCTTTGTTACCGTGCATGAAACCAACTTGTTGTTCAGCGCGCTCCTACTCGCTTCACCCAACCTTGCCGGATAGCGAAAGGCAAGGCTCGCCTCCGTATATTGCAGGGTGTTCTTCACTTTCGATTCCAATTCCTTTGCACCACTGGCCAGTTCATCCTTGTGCTTTCTAAGTCGGTTACCCAGGGCGAATTCCAATTTTTGTCCCATGGATTCCAGCTTCCTGATTTCTGCTGGCAGCATCGTCTTTTCAAGGTTCTTGAGCCACCTTTTAGCGGCATTTAGCCTTTCGGCAAAAGCCAGAAAACCATCGGTAACAAAACGGCCTAAGTCGGTGGGTGTAATAAGGTTTCGGGCTGCGACCTGCTCTACGACAGTCAAATTTGTTGCATGCCCAATCCCGGTGAGCACTGGCAAAGGAAAATTGCACACAGCCCTGGCCATTAGATAGTTGTCATAGCAGTCCAGACCTGTTTCACCGCCCCCGCCTCTTATAATAGCTACGCAATCATATTTTTCTTTGTCCAAGTGGATGTTCTCTAGTGCAGCCAGGATACTACCCACCGCTGCATCGCCCTGAAGGAGTGCCGGATAGAGCTGCACGTTGATTGCATTTCTGTTCACACTTTGGTCTACGATGCTCATGAAATCACGCCACCCTTTGCTGGTTTCTACAGAAATTACAGCAATTCTCCTTAAGAGAAGAGGCATTTTCAGGCCCTTGTTTGCTGCAATGACGCCCTCTGTTTTTAGTTTTGAAAGTGCTTCTTTCCGCTGCCGGGCCATTTCGCCCAGCGTATACGATGGCTCTATGTCCAGTATGTTCAGCGAAAGCCCATAAAGCGGGTGATATCCCACTTTGCAGTGAAACAATATTTGCACACCATCTTCCAACGGTTTGCCAGTGGTCTGAATAAATTTCTGTTGTATTTCGCGAAAGCGGCCACTCTGAATAAAACCCCGAATCTCGGCTACGATGTTACCGGCCTTCTTTTCCACGAGTGCGGGGTAGCAATGACCGCTGTGTGGATAATGGTTTAGTTTGTTCACCTCGGCAATAATCCAATAACTCTTCTCAAAGGCTTTGGCTATTTGCGCTGAAATGCTTTCGGCCAGCCGACTGAGTGGGAAAACTCTCCTATTTTCATTCGAGATTATTTCATTGGAAAGGTTGGCCTCCATGCTGCTAAGATAAGTGCAACACACGCATTTGAGCCAAGGTGTGAATAACTACTTTTCTTGCTTTCGATATGCTGATGGACACAACAATGTCTACGTAGAAAAGGGAATTTGGATAATCATATGGTCTTTTCATGAATTCTTGCATGGTCCTTTTTAGAACGTAAATAGATTACGTTACGCACCCTGAGCTTTGTCAAAAACGAATAGTTATGATAGACTTAGGAGAAGCTTTTTTCGAGCGCAAACAGCATTTCTTTGATCAGTTATCGGTTCATCAGATTATTGTGAACCCAGACATACAAGGCTACCCACCTTTATTTTTGCTTTGCAAAGAAAGCATTGGTACCGAACCTTGCGAGTACATCCTTGGCGGCAGTTTTTGGCATGTGAATCTTCTGCTGATGCGTCGGGTTCCAAACCTTCCAAGACTTAAAATCGCCGAACGACTCGCAGATGCCATCATAAAGCCGGGTAAAACCCAAACCATCTCACTTCCTGAGCTTTTGGGTGGGCCCTTGCAACTGCATGGGGTAGATGCGAGAACCAGGCTGCGCAAGTTTGTGTCGGAGCCATCGACAGATAAGCCCCTGTACTACTTTCAACTCACCCACATTTAATTCTTTTTCAGTACCGATTGCAGCGCGTAAATAGGTTACGGTCTGCAGCAGGAATTTTGACCCATCACACCAAAACAAAAGCCATGAACAATCTAGCAGAAGCAAACCGTTACATCAATTCTTTCCCGCGGCCTGTGGGACTAAACTCATACTCATGGAGCGCCCTTAAGCGATTGGCACTCTACGCTTGGGACTGTTACCTGAACAACCGTAGGTTCACCCACAGCATCAACTTTATGTGCAAAGAGTTTTACCTCATGATTCGCACTCCGGAAGGGAAGTTCATCGTGCCTGAGCGTCATTTCTCATATGACCACACCCTGTGATTCGCTGCTTGGGCGGTAGCGACACAGAAGTTTGAAGGGCTGGTTTGCAGCCCTTCTTTTTCGTTTCTTTGCATCCTCTAATCAGAAAGGGATTTTATGAAGAAGACGGTAGTTATAGGCGCTAGCCCGGACCCACACAGGTATTCACACCGTGCAGTTACCGCCCTGAAGGGCAAAGGGCACGAAGTGGTGGCAGTGGGGCTGCACGAGGGTAAGATTGATGGGGTAGCCATTCATAAAGATTTTGTGCCAGTGGAACGGGTCGATACTGTTACACTCTACGTACATCCCCGACACCAGGAGTACTGGAAGGATTACATTATTTCACTAAGACCAGACCGTGTCATCTTTAATCCAGGAGCAGAGAATCCGGTGATGGCCAAGGCGCTCAGGGATGAAGGTATAGATGCACAGGAAAGTTGCACCTTGGTAATGCTCACTGTTGGAACATTTTGATACGCAGCAGTGCTGAAGGCTGCATTGACTCGGCATACCTTAGGTAAAGCCAATATTTGGGTTGATAATCCTTAATGGTTCGCACACTCTTCGATGGCTTCCGTAATGAGCTTTCCTGCCTTCAAAAGATCTTCCTGAGTGATATTTAAAGGAGGGGCCAGCCTAAAGCTTTCCGGACATGAGAGAAAATAGAAGGTAATCACACCTTTTTCCAGGCATCGGTCTACGATTTTGTACACCAGTTCAGCACTTTCAAATTCCACTGCATACATCATACCTATACGCCTTATTTCTTTGATGGCAGAATGCTGAATCAATGATTGCAAGTAGGCTCCTTTTTCTTCACATGTATGTACCATTTGTTCTGAGCGTATCGCATCAATGTTTGCACATGCAGCAGCGCAACAAACTGGGTGCCCACCGAAGGTGGTGATATGTCCGAGGGCGGGGTCGCTCATCAATGTACGCATTATTTCATTGCGACTCACAAAAGCACCCATGGCCATGCCACCTGCCATGCTCTTGGCAAGCGCCAGTATATCAGGTTTGATCCCGAAATGCTCGAAGGCAAATAGTTTTCCTGTGCGGCCAAATCCTGTTTGAATCTCATCGAGAATCAGCCGGGCCCCTGTTTCATCGCATCGTTTGCGGACTGCCTGCATATATTCCAGGGAAGGAATGCGCACGCCTGCGTCACCTTGAATGGTTTCTAAAATAACCGCGGCGGTGTCCTGATCTATTAATTCAAGGTGCGCCAGATTATTAAATTCCATAAAATACACATCGGGAAGCAAAGGTCTGAAAGCGTATTTTTTCTTTTCATTGCCCGATACGCTCATAGAACCATGCGTTGAGCCGTGGTATGATTTCAGGCACGAGACTATTTTTGTCCTGCCTGTGTAACGTTTGGCAAGCTTAAGTGAAGCTTCAATTGCTTCAGTTCCACTATTTACAAAGTAGGAAGTATCCAGCCCTTCTGGTAAAATTTCCTTTAGCTTTTGCGCCAGCATAGTTTGGGGATGCTGGATAAACTCTCCATAGGGCATCACATGCAGGTATTTGTCCACCTGCTCTTTGATGGCTTGCACCACCGCTGGGTGCCTATGCCCTGTGTTGGTGACGGCAATTCCCGAAATAAGATCGAGGTAAGCCTTGCCGTCTACATCGTAGATATAAGATCCTGCGGCATGGCTTACCTCAATTCCAATTGGGTGTGCTGTGGTTTGGGCCTGAAGTTTCAGAAAAGTTTCGCGGTGATTCATAGGGCGCAAAAATAGTTCACCGCAAGCAAACTGTCTTATTCTCCAGGTTTACCACGTCTGTTTTGTCCTCCATCGCGCATGGAGCGCATCAGTTCCTTTTTGAATTCCATTTCTGCTTCATAATACAGTGCTACCTTTTCCATGGGCAACACCTGCTTAAATTTTTTGTAGTACGCTTCGTCAGTATCAACCTTTTTTCGCTCCATGGCAAACTTGGCAGTCAGAAACTTGTCTATTTCTGCTTCAGTAAGTTTACCTTTCCATTCCGAGGGGCGTCCCAGCTCTTCTTTTCCTTTCGTCCGCATGGCTTTCAATTCATTTTGATATTCATTATAAACGGGCCAAAATGATTGAGCTTCAGCAGTAGTTAAATTGATTTTTGAAGTGATAAACGCTATCTTTTTCTGTTCTATCTCTTCTCTTCGCGTTTCGTTTTCATGGGGTTGGGCATAAGCATTTGCTGTCAATACCAGCATTGCAATAATCAGGTACTTCTTCATATGATTTTTTTATTTTGATTCGTAAATTCCAAGTTCTTCCAAAGTGCTGTTTTCAATAAGGTAATCCAGTGCTTCCTCTTCACTGTACAGCGATGTGTTTATCAATTCCAAATCGCCGGGCTCAAGACTGCTGTACAAATCTTGTTCGTTCAGATATTCGGATGCTACGGCTATCGTCGCTTCGTCCCACTCCAGCGCTGCGGTGGGTTCTGTTGTATCGTTGGTCCATAAACTACTGATGGCAATGATCGCAGCCACCGAAGCAGCTATTGCTAGCTTTTTATAGCCTATCATGTTAATTACCTTATTGGGTAGGGGTAGGGGTGTTTGTTTGTCTTGGTCAAGGCGCTGTTGAATCCTTTCGGCAAATGATTCGAAATACCCCAGTGGTGCTTGTACATCATGTTTAATCTTGCTTCCAAAAAGTTTTGGAGCAATCTCTTTTAAAAAATCATCATCCAAGAGATTCTGCTTTTTCATATCGGAAGTATAGATGGTGGTTCGTAGAATTGGTTTAATTCTCCATGAACATTTTTGTGACAGTTGCCATTTCTCGGGTTTTGTGAAAGTTGTATTAACAGTTCTTGTAGATACCCTTTATTGTTTCTTGACTTTGATGAACACTTCATTGGCACTATGGTTATAGCTCCGCATTCTCTAATTTAGCGCTGTGAAATTGTACCCTGATGATACCCTGCACCGATTTGAGTTTCCCAAGGTAGTTGCAAGGGTGGTGTCCTTGTGCCAAAGCAATAGAGCTAAAGACTATGCGGAGGCAATGCAGCCGCTAAGCGAAAGCGAAATCATTCTACGATTGCTTGATCAGACAGCCGAAGCATTGGGTGTGATTGACAATGGGCTCTTCTTTCCCGATTATGCCTTTCCAAATATAACAAGGGAGCTGGGCATGCTCTCCATAGAAAATTCAGTATTAGATGGTCCGCAGTCCATCAAGTTGCGAAGGGTTGCTGAGGTGGCTGCGACGGTGATTCGTTTCCTTTCGGAAAAGAAAGAATTGTACCCCCATATCCGCAGTATTGTGGAAGGGGTGGAGGCCTCAAAAGTGATTGTTGCGCTCATAGACCATGTACTTGAAGCAAATGGATCTGTGAAAACATCGGCATCCAAAGAGCTTGCAGCTGCGCGAAAAGAGCTAAGTGAAGCCAGGCAGAAGGCAAACCGTGCATTTGAATCTGCTGTGCGCAAGTACAAGAAGTTAGGCTGGCTCCGTGATTTTGATGAAAGCATATACAATGATCGCCGGGTACTTGCAGTGGTTGCTGAACATAAGCGTCAGATTGAAGGCACACTCCACGGTAGCAGCGAAACAGGCAGTACGGCATTCATAGAGCCCGCCAATATGGTGGCTATCAACAATGAAGTTGCGGAAGCACTGCAGCGGGAGAAACGCGAAGAGTACCGCATTTTGCGCAGCCTGAGTGCAGAGCTCCGCGCACACCACGCCACCTTATCAACCTATGAACAGGTGCTTGGTTTTTTGGATTTTACTTTTGCAAAAGCACGCTATGCCCGCGAAATTGATGCCCACAAACCAATTTATTCCAGAGAGAAAGAAGTGGTATTAATTGATGCATACCACCCCATATTGCTGACGCAAAACAAGCAAGAGGGCAAGCCAACCATTCCCCTTGCTATCGAACTTGACCACAACCGCCGAATTATTGTAATCAGCGGCCCCAACGCAGGGGGTAAATCCATCTCACTTAAAACCTTTGGCCTGCTTCAAATCATGTATCAGTGTGGCTTGCTTGTTCCTTGTGCTGACCATAGCCGTTTTGGTATATTCAGGCAACTTTTTGTAGATATTGGCGACGATCAGAGCATAGCCTATGAGTTGAGTACGTATAGCTCAAGGCTGATCAAGATGAAGCATTTCCTGATGCAGGCGAATAAGCAAACTTTATTCTTCATCGACGAGTTCGGCACAGGTTCCGACCCTGAACTGGGTGGCGCCATGGCCGAAACGATTCTGGAGGAGCTTTCTAAAACCCGGGCCTTTGGTGTGATAACCACGCACTATGGCAATATTAAGATACTCGCAGAAGAGAATCCTGCCATGACCAATGCGTGTATGCTTTTTGACGAGGCTACCCTGCAGCCGAGGTATCAACTTCACCTGGGCCATGCGGGCAGCTCATACACATTTGAAGTGGCGCAGAAGATAGGCCTTGACAAATCACTTATAGAAAACGCAAAAGCAAAACTCGATGCTAGGAAAGTAAAGTTAGACCGTCTCCTCATCACCCTACAAACCAAGAAGAATGCCCTAAACCGCGAAACACATTTGCTCCAGGAAGAGAAGGCTAAAATCCGAAAAGAGAAAGAGCATTATCAGCGGGAGGCAGAAGCATACAAGGTAAAGCAGGATGATTTGAACTTTCAGGAGAATAAAAAACTTATTGAGAAAGGGAAAAAATTCGAAGCCCTCATTGGCAGCTGGTCGGAGAAGAAGAACAGAAAGGAGCTGACCGAAAGGCTTACAATGGCAAGTGAAAAGGAAGCAGTCCGCATCAAGGAATCAGACATTGCAGCGAAAATGCGCGATAAGCAGGAGCGTATAAAAAAGCAAAAAGCCAATAAGCCTCTGAAGAAGCCTGTGACCATAGTTGACGAAGTGCCAATTGTGGTTGGCGAAAAGGTGAAGTTGCGCAACTTCAATCAAGTAGGCATTGTGGAAGAAATAACAAAAACGAAAGCTACAGTACTTTTTGGGTTTGTAAAGACCATAGTTCCTGTGAGCAAACTCGACCGTGTGCCTTGAAATGAGCAAAAAGTGCCTCATTAATACGTCAGAATGCGTAGATTTGCTCATTCAATAAACAGCATCTATGGAAGTAGTATTAAACAAAGAGACAATGAAGCGAATAGCAACACTAAAGTCTCTTGTAGAAAGCAAAGGAATTGTAAAAGAAGAAGTTGTAAAGCAGTTGGTTGAGTTACGGCCACTTTTTATCGACCAAAAGGAGCCATTGGTTACCCGTGTAGTGAGGCTTACATCAGAGTACATCAACGACCGAGGATATTTTGACCTGAATCTGCTTGCCGATGAAGATGAAGACGGCTTTTTGAATGTGGAAATTGATATGGAAGGAGATGATAGTTTTAATGTTAGTAAAGAGAATTTTCTCTATCTCCTCGATCTATTTACCCATCCCGATAATGTATTGAACAAAGAAGAATTGCAGCGATTAAAGCAACTTTATATAGACCGTGGTCTATTCTAGTCGCGTAGCTGCTATTTTAAGTTTCGTGCTGTTTGCTCTTCAGGCTTGTGTTTCATCATCTAAACCAGAAAGCACTGAAGCCAAGCGCTCAAGAGCAGAAATTGTGGTTGACAGTGCGATTGCCTTTCATGGATACATAGATGATGGACTCACCCTTGGCTTTTCATTTCGCGACAAGGAATACACCGTTTCCCGCAAGGATGGAATCTACAAGTATACTGCAACGTACCATACCGAATCTGGCCGCCATGTCGGGTTACTTACCAACGAGGGATATAGTGAATCTGTAAATGGGGGTTGGGCAAACCTCACGCCCAAAGACAGCACTTCTCGCGCAGAGAGCATCAACTCAGTGGTTTATTTCGCCCTTCTACCACTCCCGTTAAATGACGCTGCTGCACGGAAAAGTCTAGATGGGGAAGAATGGATACATGAAAAAGAGTATTATAGAATTAAGGTGGTATTTGATCAGGAGGGTGGAGGCAATGACCATGATGATGTGTTCTTTTACTGGTTCGACAAAGCAGATTTCAGTATGGATTACCTGGCCTATACCTATGCGAGCGATGAAAGTGGAAGTAGGTTTAGGGTTGCACAAAAAGCCAGAAGAATCAATGGTGTTCTTTTTCAGGATTATCTGAATTATAAAGGTCCAGCATCAACTGACTCGCTTTCAAATATTTCAGAGTTGTACAAGGCAGGGAGATTAGAATTGCTTTCGGAAGTGGAACTGAGCAGGGTTTCCTTACGCTTATCAGATGGGCGGCAATAAAAAGCCACACATATTGCATCTTGCCCGGTGGTATCCTTACCGTGCCGATCCCATGTTTGGACTTTTTGTTCAGAACCATGTTAAGGCGCTGGTTCCTGAGGTACACTCCACAGTGATATTTGTTTGGCCCATCAAGGGTGCTAAGTCCATAGAGCGAGAGGTTCGTACGGATCTCGGTTTTGATGAAATTTGCATTACTTTTCCTGAAAGTACCTGGGCTCCTGCAAATTGGCTGTCGTTTTTCAGAATTCTATGGAAAGAAATCTGGTCAGTACACCGGTTAGACCCAGTTCAACTAATTCATGTGCACGTACTCACACGTCTTGCTGCGACGGCTTTAATATTCAAGTGGTCTACCGGTGTGCCATATATTGTAACTGAGCACTGGACGAGGTATGTGGAGTCCAGTAGGTTCAGAGGGAAAATTCGTAAGTGGGCAACCGGATTTACGCTGAAGCATGCAGAATGCTTAACGAACGTTTCCACATTCCTACAAATGGCGATTTTCAACCATGGCTTTAGGGTGAAGCGTGCTGCAATTGTGGGAAATGTGGTTGATTTTGATCTATTTCAGATCAGAGCAGAATCATCAGATCCTTATTTTGTGCATGTCAGCACATTTGAAGAAATACACAAGAACATTTCAGGAATGATCCGTACCATTGGTCGACTCAGGGATGAAGGACATCCCATAAAGTTGCTGTTGGTAGGCGATGGAACAGCAATGAAAATGAGCAGGGCACTCGTTGCTTCTCTAAGACTGGAAGAGATTGTTCTCTTTTCAGGAACACTCTCAGGTGAGCCTCTTTGCAAGGCTATTGCTGAATCAAAGGCGTATATTCAATTTAGTAATTATGAGAATATGCCTGTGGTGATATCAGAAGCGCTGGCTTGTGGAGTTCCAGTAATAAGTACCAATGTGGGAGGCATTGCAGAGATGGTCAATGATAGCAACGGAATACTCATAGAACCTGCAGATGAAGCCGCTTTGGCTGATGCGATACTGAAACTCAATACCACAAGAAATGGGTTTAATCCTGTTGCGATAAGGGAAGGTGTCAGAACAAAATTTAGTGTAGCTGCTGTGAAGGGCGCTTTTTTAGATATTTACAGAGATGTTTTAAAGTCAAATACATCCACTACCACCAATGGGTAAAGTGCTGGCATTCTTTAGGTTTATTGCATTTATCACGATTACCCTTGCCGTAACTGCCTTTTTGCTAGTTGGCCGTATTTTTGGCAACCATCCCCGATACAGCTTTATGGTTTTTAGCACAGGGATTGGTCTGATTAAGTTTTGTCTCAACATCAGGGTAACCTATCACGGTGAAATACCTGGACACAAGGGTATAATAATGTCCAATCACCGATCTTATATTGATGGAGTGTTGATACCATCGAGAATTCCTTACGTTGTTGTGGCGAAATCGCAGGTGAGGTCATGGCCAGTGGTAGGGCAGGCTTGCAGGGCGTTGAAGGTTATATTTGTGGACCGTGACAGTATGGAGAGCCGCAGAAATACCAGAATCACCATCAAAGAACGACTAGCGGAGGGCTTGTCGGTGCTTATTTTTCCGGAGGGAACAACCCACATGGGGCCAGATATATTACCTTTCAAGCCTGGTATGTTCAATACCTGCGCCGAAGGTGGTTTTGGCATTATTCCAGCTGCTATAGAATACCAGAATAGAGATATGGCATGGATTGGCACTGATACTTTTGTACCTCATTTCTTCAGGGCTTTCAGCCACCGGGTAGTCCGGGTATCAGTGGGTTTTGGCAAGACCATCACTGGTACAGATTCACAGGAAATTCGAATGAAAACCGAGCAATGGGTAAGCAATGAAACGGCCCGCTTCAGAAAAGAGTGGGATGAGAATTTCCGCACATCATCTCCCAAAACCTAGCTATTCTGAGCGTTTCGGTTGAGAACACTCTGCTTTACATCTTTAAAGCGCCTTTTGGCTACTTCAAGCTTCAGATTGTTCGTGAGCAGAAGTTGACCGTCACTGGTGATGTTGCTCACATAAGACATATTGACCAGATGCGATTTGTGAACCCGCATGAATTCGGCTCCAGGTAACATTTCTTCAAACTCCTTTAGCGTTTTTGACGCAGTAATTTTAGATCGGTCGCTCAGGTGAAGGTGGGTGTAATTGCTATCGCCTTCGCACCAGATGATGCGTTTTAGTGCCAGCGATACATCTCCCTGTCTCGTTGCTATTACCAGCCTAAATTCTCCATCTGCCTTTCCAAGGTTGTGCATGAGGTTTTCTATCTGGACCTTTAGAAAACCGGGGGCCCTGCGGTCCTGGTACCTGTTCACAGCAGCTACTAACTCCTTATCGTTAATGGGTTTAAGAAGAAAATCCAAAGCGCTGTATCTCAAGGCTTGTATCGCGTACTGATTATAGGAGGTAATGAATACCACACTAAAAGAAGGATTCTCGAATTGATTGAGCAGGTCGAATCCACTTGCACCAGGCATTTGTACATCCAGAAAAACGATGTCGGGGCTTACAGTCTCTATTAGCGCAAGCCCATGTATGGCATTTTCGGCAAATCCAACCACATCCACATCCGGGCACAGCAGGCGCAGCTTTTCGGCAAGTTGATGGTGAATGAACTCATCATCGTCTATTATAATTGCCTTGATTGTAGTCATCTAATCAGCCTTTTGCACGAATATCTACCAAATGTTGCGTTACTAAGTTACAAAATGATTCGGTTCTTTCCTTCCAAGTTTCAGAAGGGATTATTACGTCAAAGTACTCAAACCATTCAAAGAGTTCTTTATGCTCAGTCATACCCGCATCGATAAGCTGGGGCCGCATGAGGTGAATGGTTTTTTTAACTGTTGTCACATCACCTTCAGCGAGGGCTGTTTTTACTTTTTCGAGTCGTTTGGGCACCAATTTTAAGAAGAGCGCATCGGCGGAGTTTGATTCTCTATGTGTAGCAATATTGTTGCGTGCTTCTCTGTCGGGATATTTA
>JBGTBE010000044.1:0-24857 GCA_041749535.1 Cryomorpha sp.
GGCGGCCGGCGGCTGTGTGAATGAAGGAACTGCAGCAAATCACCGAAACGCGCTTGCGTCGGTTTCGGATGAGTTGCGCAGTTGCTTCAGGGCGGGAAGCAGCAATATGTTGCCCTGACTTTTTTAGTTCTTTTTGTGTCCAAGACAAAAAGAACACACATTCCTTTTCTTCCATTGCTTTAGGCAAACAAAATGTGGAAAGAAATTCCTGCCTGAAAGGCATTTCAGTTATGAAAGCAGATTTCATTTCAATAAAAAACACATCCTTCTGTCCCTATTAGAATTCATTCTCTAATTGCGCCGCATGTACCATCTTCTGTTCCTTTCACAACCACCTGCGGCGCTGATGCACAAGGCGCATTTATACCCCACGGCTGCACCGTGGGCTATAAACTATAACACCCCTTCGGGGTTGGTGTTTTTTAAGGAATGCGTGAGTTCCATTCTAATTCAATTCGATAAACAATTTCTCTCTCTAAAGAAAGAATGTCAGGGTCGCGCAGTGCGGCAGGTTTTCCGAAAACAGCGCGGCTGTAGGGGTGCTGCAGCCCTGGCTCGCGACGGCCCTGTGCGACAAGCAGCACCCTGAGGCAGTGTTTTCGGGGCCTTTTTTATTCGCTTGGTTCGCGTTACGGGCGCTTGTTCGCTTAAGCGGTGCCCGTGAGCTCGCTGCTTCGCTGCTCGGTTTAGCGGTGCTCATGAGATCGCTTCGCTAAGTTTACTCCACTTTTTGGGCAAACAAAAAGTGGAAAGAAATTCCCGCCTGAAAGGCATTTCAACAAAGAAAATGAATTTGGCTTCCAAATGAAGCGAAGTGTAGCAGCACATTCTATACTTTACTACAGTTCTCGATACACTTTGAAATGCCGCATCCTTATTGCTCCTGCCTCGCAAAGAGCTGCAAGGACATTTCAAAGCACTCGAACTGACCGTATACTTAATGAAAGGATTATACACCATCATCCCCAACGCTGTCACTTCGAGTACCGCGAGGAACGAGCGGTGTATCGAGAAGTCTATCAACAGCCTGACCCGTTCATTGCTGCGCTGAAGAACCAAGAAAATGGGATTCTGTCATTGGCAGATGTTCCTTTCAACTATAAAAGCGGATCCATTTCGTAAAGAGCAGCTGAAGAATAGCGCGGCTTTGCAACTTAGCGAAGCAATCTCACCGAAGGTAAATGCTGCGAATCGATGTGATGTCTTTTTGGTTTTTAGAAAGGGAGTGATGGGTGTATTCGGCCAATTTCCATCCTACACCCACATTGTAACAGTAACGATGCGAAGCATCGTGTAGGAATATGTAAATAGTTTTGCAATTGTCGTATTAAAGTAAATTCATTTTAGTAAGTTTGATTATCTGTCTACAGAAAATGGTGATTTACCTTATCTTTAACACGCTCTATCTAAACCTATCCCTATGTTACACCCAACGATGAAGTCAATGTTGCAATTGTCAGTTGCGCTTATGGTGTCCTTGAACGTGTGCACAGCTGCTGCTCTGGAGACCGACTCTAAGCAGCCTTTAAGCAAATCCGAAAAGGCCTCAGACCCGAAAGACCTGGAATCCTGCCGTTATTTTCTTGCCAACCACAGCGGCGTGGGAAGCACGGATATTTATGAACTTATTCTCGATGAGGAAAACCTCCACGCCAACATGGTTTTTATCAAAACCATCAACCAAAGGGTGAGCATCGCCTGCAATGTTGATGAACAAAGGCTATATCTCATCCGGGAAACATCCCCGCTCTATCAAACCCTGGATATAAGTGTTCCCAATGGGGATTTGGGATTTTCACTTATCGTGGCCACCGGTGCCTCTGGTTTCAGCGGTGCAACATGCGCTGAGAATGGAGAACTCTTCGCAGCCAGCGAAGCCAGCAATAAGGTGTACCGGTACAACCCAATGACTGAAACAACACAGCAATTCGCCTCTGCGCAAATCGAAGGCGGGGACATTGCCTTTGGTGCAGATGGACACCTTTACCTTGCAAGCGCTTCCCCATCGATGGCCTATGAGGTGGTTTCGGGCGCCCCTAACATCAACCTGGGCGCACTGCCTCAAGGCAGCACAGGCCTTGCCCTCCTTGGCGATGGCAACTTCCTGCTCTCCCTGGCTGGAGACAGCTTGTTGTATGTGGGCGACAACATGGCCGATTTTCAGGATATCACCTACACCCTTAAACTCGAAGGAGAGACTTTCGTTCACTCAGCTGGCGACATGGCTTCCGGTTGTGACCTGGAGGGAGCGGGAATTGCAAAGCCATCTTTTCAGGAAATCGTTACTCCGCAGGTTAGGGTAGTACCAAGCCTTAACGATGGCAACGCCAACGTGTATTTCCAACCTGCCCGCATGGGCCATGTCCGTCTTGAAATATTCGACATGCAGGGACGCAGCGTGGAAGTGCTGCTCGATACTGTCACCGATTCCAACCAGGCATACACCCTGAACTTTGACGGGAGTCACCTGCCCAATGGGGTGTACATATGTCAGTACAGCGCCAATGGTACCAAGGTGGTAGAGAAGTTTATGATCGCGAAGTAGTTTTTGTTTTAGGGTATTTATATTCCCCCTGCCCCCGCGCGGGATCTGACCATCCCTGTGCTTGCTTCACTGAAGCAGCATGTTGTGTGGATACTCTTCATTGCAAATCTTCCTTTCACTCCATAAAGCAATTCCCAAATCCGAAGCACAGCATAACATCTTCTGCTAGCTCCTAAAAGTGCGTTGGCCATGGGCGACATGGTGGCGGCCGGCGGCTGGGTTGCCAGTGGCCCCCGCGCGGGATCTGACCACCCCTGCCAATGCTGCGCTGAAGCAGCATATGGGGTAGATGCGCTTCATTGCAAATCTTTCATTCAACAGGAAGAGGCGGCCGAAAAGGCCGCCTCCACTGTACTCCCCGAAAAGACGGGCATAGGCCCGCTTTGTTATGTTAAGATGTTACTTCACCACTACGTGCTGCGTCAGGTTGGTGCCATCTGCGGCTACTGCTGAAAGAATGTAAAGGCCTGAAGGAAGATCAGATACATTCATATCAAACTGCAACGCATTGACCGGTTCTGAAAGCAACATTCGGCCGGTCATATCAAACAGCCTCACCTGTGTAAGTCCGGTGCTTGACTGGATGGTAAGCACATCTACGGCTGGATTTGGATACGTGCTCAGCGCAGCAATCTCTCCGTCGGCAGCAGAAACATCTGCAAAGGCACCGATACTGGCAGCTGAAGTGGAAGTAACCCTGAACACCCAGTAATCGGCGTTGCCTTTATTGTTGTTCAGGTTCACATCATCTGATTCGGAATAGCCGGCAAATACTACACTTGTTGCCGATACAGGAACAAATGCATAGGCTATTTCATCATCCGCACCACCGAAGTTGCGCGCGAGCTGAAGATTGCCGTTGCTGCCAATTTTCGCTCCCCAGATGTCTTTAGCACCGAAGTTGTTGGCCACATTGCCAGAGGCTGACTCGGAGTAGCCTGCCACGATGGCGCCACCATCAGGTGTTCCCACGATTTCGTAGGCTACATCGTCAGCACCTCCGCCGTAGTTGCGTGCGAAACTGATCATGCCCTGCGCATCTACTTTGGCTACGAAGAAGTCTCTGCCTCCAAAGTTGCTGTTGAGGTCGCCGGTATCCGACAGGGTAGACCCTGTGAGGTACAGCGCGCTTCCTTTTCCAATGGCGTTTCCTTCATCGTTGTCCGGTCCGCCGTAGGTTTTTGCAAGGGTCAGGTCGCCGTTGTTGGCAGCGCGAACGAGCCACACATCGGTACCGCCTTTATTGCCCACCACATCGCCGTTGTCGCTGGCAGTGGTACCTACCAGGTAGGTAGCTCCCTGGAAGCGTATCATTGCGCGGGCTCCATCGTCAGCACTACCTCCGTATTGCTTCTGGAAGTTGGTGCTGCCGTCGTTGCGGTTTACTGATGCAAGGTAGTAATCGTATCCGCCACGGTTCGTGGTACCCATGATTTCCGACTTGGACTCGCCTGCAAGGAGCAGGGTGTTGCCATCCGGACCCTGGGTCACATCGAAGAAAGCATCGTCGTCGCTGCCACCGAGGTTGCGCGACCAGAGTACATCTCCGTTGCTGTTGAGCCGCACCGCCCAGGCATCAAAACCACCCTTGGGAGCGGTGATGTCTCCGTTTTCCGAATTGGTGGTGCCTGCAAAGAACAGGTCTCCGTTGCCGGTTTGCACAATGGCGTTGGCGCGGTCGTCGCCGCTGCCGCCATAAATGCGCTTCCAGACGATGTCGCCCTGTGCATTGAGTTTCAGAATCCATGCGTCTTCACCGCTGATGGCTCCAGTAACATCAATGTTGTTGGAGGTAGTGTAACCGGCCACTGCATAGCCACCATCCGACGTGCGCACGATATCGGTCGCAATGTCATTGGAGGTGCCTCCGTAGTTTTTCTGCCAGTTGATCTGTACATTCTGTGCCTGGGCAACACCGGTAAATACCAGGGCAATGCCAAGCATCAGTGTGTTCACTGTGTTTGTTTTCATTTTCTAAGATTTAAAGATTAATTGTTTAAGTGATTCGTCCTGAAGTGAGTAAACTTCTCAAGGACTTTTGTTGAGCGGTGACATCATAACACGGGGAGTTTTAAAAGGTTCTATTGGGTTGTGAAAATTGTTTGATACATTTTCCGAAAGGTTAAAAGTTCATTTTCAGCCCTGCTTCCAGCAGCATGTTCTCGTATCCCCTGAAACCGATCATGGTTTCGGTGGGGTTGTTCGCGTCTCTGTTGTTGAGAAGGTATGATGCGTGAATGCTCAGCTGTTTGTTGAGTTCATACCAGGTGGTGAGCGCCAGTCTGGTGTATATGTATCGCAGTGGAGTAGTGTTGTTTCGGCCCGGGGCAAGGGTGGGGTAGTTTCGCACTCCGTACACCGATGCAAGGCCAAAGCCTGTTTTTTTTAGCCTGTAGTGCACATTGGCATTCATAGCGGTGTGGTGGTAGGTTAGTAATTGGTCCCGTTCTATGCGCACCATGCGGTGCAGTCCTGCTTCCATTCTCCACTTCTCGTTGTGGCTTTTGTACTTCACATCAATCCCTATGGTATAAAAGTGCCAGTGCCTCAGGCGGTCGGTGTAGGCAAATTCGCCAGTGGAACCATTGATGGATGCGGTGCGTTCATCGATGCGTCTCCACTCAGCGCGGCTGTGCAGGGATGCCTTGACGGCACCATGCGCTGCGATCCATTTTTTACTCACTTCGCCTAAGAGGTAAGGGGCCACGTACTGCAGGCGCTCGTTCAGTTCGCGGTCGTACAACTTGCCAACAACCCCTCCTTCAGTGCGTATCCAGACGCGGCGGCCTTTGTAAAAATCCAGGTGCACAGGCAGTGCCGCCTTGTGGTAGGAGAAGGGTGTGCGCAGTTCTATATCGGTGATGTCAATGCCCTGTCTTTTCACACGGTCAAAGGATGGGGCAATCTCAGCAAAACGCCCATCGCTGTAGCGTATCCGGTAGGAAGCCCCAAGGTGATAGTGGTACCGGTTGGCAGGCACGTCCGTATGGTATACGCCCACCCCTCCATTGGCTGTGAGCCTGAGCATTCCCTTTTTCAGCTCCCGTTTTATACTGTTGTCGCTTTGAAGGGTTTGGTACATCCCATTCTGCCACAAATCCGGGCGGCCCAGGGTATCGCCGGGCACGATGAGGGTTTCAGGATTGCGGAATATGTTGCGCTCGAAACCATTGGCAACATCCAGACTGCCGTTGTATTGCCATTGGGCCAGGGCACTGCCGCCGTGCATCGCGATAAGCAGGGCCAATGTAATCTGCCGGATTGTTCGCATCTTCATCGGGGTGGTTGGTTCTTGGTGAGGGGTGATGTGGGGTTCTGTGTGCCAGATACCGTAATTTGTATTACACGGTCACTTTTGATGGAGTGGTCAATGGCTGCAACCGCCAATAGGAAAGTGAGCAACAGTAGGTAGAGTGTTTTGGGTTTTCTGTATTTCATAGCACAGGTTTTTTCAGATTTCTAAGGGCATTGTTGAGTCCTCGCTTGTTTGCGAGTTGTATGGCCAGGCCAGGGCGCACATTCACTTCCATGACCATGGGTCCGTGGTGCCGGTCCATCACGAGGTCTATGCCCAGGTAGCTGAGCGGAAAATGCCGGGCGGTGCGTATGCTCAAGTCATGTATTTCTTTCCAGAGGGGGATGTCTCTGCCTTCGATGCGGGCCTGGCTGTCCGGATGGTTGTCGTGGTACCTGGCTCCGTCGTATGCCTGCATCAGGGTTCCTGCGTCCATGTTGATCCCGATGCCCAGTCCCCCCTGGTGCAGGTTGGCTTTGCCACCTGAGCGTGCTGTAGGCATGCGCAACATGGCCATCACGGGCTTCTCCTGCAAGGTTATCACCCTGAAGTCAGGAAGTCCTCCGGGGTATATCTCCGCGTAAAATGGGTGTGGCTCTATCAGTTCTTCCACCAGCACTGTGTCGCTGTCGCCAAAGGAATAGATGCCGAAGAGCATATTGGCAATGTGCATATGGATGGCTTCATCGCTGATGGCTTTGCCACCCTGATGCCACCTGCCCCCCGCATTTCGGAGGAGCATGATGCCTTTGCCTCCGCTGCCCCGCGCCGGCTTCAAGGCCAGGCTGCTGTAGTGTTGCAGTTCAGACCAAACCCTTTCTATTTCAGCCATGCTGCTGATCACTGCATAGGTCTGGGGCGTGGGGATACCATGTGTCTGCAGTATTTCTTTCGCAAGCACTTTGTCGTCTGCGTACTTGTAGTTCTTCCGCTTGTTGTTGGGTGTGATCAGACCGATGTTTCTACCGTTCATGCCCACTACGTCCCGGTTTATTGTGCGGAGTATTTGTATCATTTTCATTGGGTGATTATTTGGCGAGGTTGTAAAATCTGTAATACTCGGTGATCCTGATTCCGGTCCACCGGCCCAGCAGAAGCTTGATACCTGCCACGGTGATGATGCTCTCAGGGTGGTGGAGAACGAATTGCTGAATGCTTTCGGATGAGATGATGAGGTACACCAACGCCGTAACCATCATGGTTGAGCCGTAGAGCATGAGCGCGCTCTTCATGTTTTCTTCTTCAGCTTTTACAGCGAAGCGCTCGCTCACAATGGTGAGAATCACAATGGGGAAGAAAAGGGGCGTGGCCGCATCCACCCAGTCGGTGGCCGCAAGCAGACGTACGGCGATGAGTGCCGACAGTACCACAATGGTGAGCATGAGGGCTATCTTGGTATTGTGCTGAATGCCCCAGTAGCTGAGCGGGCGGTACACACAGGCCACTGCCATGACCATGGCCGTGAAGAGCAGTACACCGGCCATGAACCCCGTTTCCAGCAGGGTGAGGGCAATCAGTGCAGGCAGGAAGATGCCGAACGTTTTCACACCCACAATATTCTTGAAGATGCTCACCACAAGCACCGCCAGGGGAAGCATGAGCAGCAGCATGAGTTTTGAGAGGGGCAACCCGGTGAGCGCCGCAACCTTAGGTGCATCCAGCAGGGAAGGCATTTGTTCCGTATGGTCAGGGCGGCGTGCAGTCCACATAATCTGCTCCTGCGTGGCGAGAAGAAACCGTATTTCACCCGGGGTGGCACCCAGTACCAGACCCGCTTTCCGCATGCCGTTCTGCAGGGGTGTACCAGGGTAAAAAGGAATCCAGAAATTTCCCACCCTCACTTCAGTCCAGAACAGTATGCCTGTACCCCCCTCCGGCGCGGGTTGTATGCCCCCCAGTACTTTTGCAGGAATGCCCGCCAGCCGGCACAGGGTCGCGAAGTAGGCGCTTCGGAGAAGGCCTTCATTGGTTCGCGCCATTGGCTCGCCCAGCAGGGCTGAAAATGCTGTGAGCCGCTCAGGCGTGGCATCCCTTGCCATCCCAAAGCAGGAAGTGATCACATCCGCCATGGTGGCACCATCGTCCGGAACAAACCCCTCTGTACGCGAAAGCGGGTAGAGTGGTCCCTCCTTCAGGTAGTTGGTCAGGTAGGGCAGGGTGGTGCGCCTGTATGCCAGGCCAGGATCTATGTTATATACCAGGTGAGCAGGCGATGGGGCCAAATGGATGGTGAGACGTTGCTTGGTACCCGGTTCAGCCCCGGTCGGTTGCTTAATCTCCACGCCGGCGTTGTAGCTGTAGATGGCTTTTTCCAACACATCCACATCCCCTTCCCACTCCAGGGTGAAGACGGTGGGCGATGTCGTGTCTTCAGCCATACCGTCACTGCTTTGCGCAATCTTGAAAGTGAGGAAGAGCAGGGGAAGGCCTATCAGGGAAAATGTTACAATGCGAAGGATGGAGGTGGATTTCATTTTTTGAGCCTTGTTTTGAAGGTGTAATCCACAAACTTTCATTTACCCTACCCCCGGTAAAAATTAAATGCTGCATTCTTTCTACATTTGCCGTGAGGGGCAGAAAACTTTACTGTGAATAGCCCCGGGAGCCAACCAAAAGAGCAACTTCGTACGATGAGTGATGCCGGTGAAAATGTGTGCGCGCCTGAGGTGTTCGATGGCATATTTCTCAAGCTGGCCCCCCTGCTGCGCAACTTTCTGATTTACAAATTCCGTTTTGCAGCCCATGCCGAAGACCTGGTGCAGGAAGCCTTCGCCGTGCTGTGGGAAAACTGCGCGAAGGTGTCGCCCCCTCTTGCGAAAGCATACCTGTACAAGGTGGCCCAAAACGCATCGCTGAAACGCCTGCAGAAGGAGAAGATGCAGGGCAACGCCAGCGGAATCTCCTTAGAAATAGTGGACAGGGAAGACCCCGCCTTCAGGATGGAACATGCGGAGCTGGCCTTGCAGCTGCAATCGGCCATTGCCATGCTGCCCGACGGACAGCGGGAAGTGTTTCTGATGAACCGTATGGACAACCTCACCTATGTGGAAATAGCCCAGACGCTGGGCGTAAGCGTGAAGTCTGTAGAAAAGCGCATGCACAAGGCCCTCCTCAAACTCCGTGAAATATGCAGGGGGATATGAAGGGGCCGGAAAAAAAATATTTTTCAGCCGGGGGTAGGGTGAACACCTCTTCCGGGATTATACCCATTAGCAATGGTACACCATGAGCGATAACAATGCTGAACATACGGGAAGGTGGCTGAGAGGTCGCCTAAGCGATGCTGAGCGCAAGGCCTTTGAGTCCAGCCCTGAGGGCAGGGACTTCAGGGATATTATAGCTGCGGCAGACATGCTGAAAGCGCCCGCGTACAACGCCGGTGAAGCATTACAACAACTTAAGCAACGCCTGGCCACCTCCGCACCGGCCCCCGCACAAGGCAGGGTGGTACCCTTCCGCAAGTGGGCGCCACTGGCAGCAGCAGCTTCCCTTCTTCTGTTCGTATCGGTATATTACATCTTTTTTGCCCAAACGACCTACAGCACTGCATTTGGCGAAAGGAGCACCGTGGTACTGCCCGATGGCAGCCTCGCCGAACTGCACACCCATACCACCCTGCGCATCCGCAAGTGGAATTTTGAGAATCACCGAAAGGTAACCCTGAGTGGAGAAGCCTATTTTGAGGTGGAGCCGGGCACCCCATTCGAGGTGGTAACCACTGTGGGAAAAGTGGAGGTGCTGGGAACCTCCTTCAACGTAAAGGAAAACCTCGGTGCACTCAATGTAGAATGCTATACCGGAAAGGTGGCAGTAAGCGATGCCGGGCGCAGCCACCTCCTCACCCCGGGACTGGGCCTGCGCATCGGTCCTTCAGGTGAGACATCACAATGGCAGCACAACGCCGGCGCTCCTGCCTGGAAATTGGGCAAATCGGTGTTCAACAACGTCGCCCTGAGCGAAGTACTCGCCGAGCTGGAGTACCTCTATGGCATCGGTAGTACGGTGCCCCCGGGCATTGATACCCTGCGCTATCAGGGTGCCTTTCCACACAATGATGTTGACGCGGCGGTAAAACTCGCCCTGGACCCCCTAAATCTTGACTATGTGTGGAACAAAGAGCAATCTTCGTTGGTTATTAATGGATTAAAACCGTGATGCGCTTGCTCCTCCCTATAACGCTCCTCCTGTTGGCAAGCCTTTCGGCAAATGCCCAGGAAATACGCATCACCTATACCACCCCCGGGGAAGAACTCACCACCGTGCTCGGCGAGATCGGAAATCGCACAGGTGTGCACTTTGCCTACGCCCCCGACGATCTGAAAAACCGCATTGTGAAGATAGAAGCTACCGACATGGAGCTGAACAGCTTTTTGCACATGCTGTTGCAGGAGCAGGACCTGTCCTTTGAGCAGGTGTCCGATGCCTTTATCAGCATCAAAAGAGCAGAAACCATTCTCCTGCAGGGACGCATCACCGATCCCACCACCGGCGAGGGCCTGCCCTTTGCCACGGTACAACGCGAGGGCACCTTCACAGGTGCAGTGGCCGACGTGGACGGGTATTTCTCCATCACGGTGGAAACAGCATTTGCCGGAAGGCTGGTGGTGAGCTACGTGGGTTATGCCCCCACATTCATCAGCATCCCTGAGCGGAGCACGAAAGACCTGCAGGTGGCCCTGGAACCCAGCGTGCAGCTGCTCACAGGCCTAACCATCAAAGAGTACTTCAACCGGGGCATCACCACTGACGGGCTGGCAGGTACCTACCGCTTTTCACCCCAGGAACTCGATGTGCTGCCGGGCCTGTCCGAGCGCGACATGCTCCTGAGCATACAGATGCTCCCCGGGGTCAACACGCAGGACGAGTCGGCCTCCGGACTGAGCGTGCGCGGAAGCCACCGCAGCAGTACCCTCATCTACTGGGACGACATGCCGGTGTACCACCCCGCGCACTACTTCGGCAATATCTCCAGCTTCATCCCTTCCACCATTGGGAGCGCCGAGATGCACAAGAATTTTATTCCTGTTCAATACGGAGGGGCCAGTGCAGGCCTGCTCCTCACCAGACCCCGGGTGAACGATACAGGCAAGGCCTTCTTCGAAGCCAATGCCAACCTCACCCACCTGGACCTCTTCGCCATGGTGCCCCTTAAGAACAAGAAGACAGAAATCACCGCCGCACTCAGGCACTCCTACAACCACCTTCTGCCCACCGTAACCTTCCACGCGTACAGCGACAAAGTCTTTGACGGAACCCTTACCCAGTCCATTCAGGATCATGCCCTTCCAGGATCATTTGCCTATAACAGCCACCTCTCCTTTGGCGACATGTATTTCAGGGTACACCACAAGCTCACACAGAAAGACAACCTCAGCGCCTCCATGCTTTATTCCAGCAGCGACCTGAACTACGATGCTTCAAATGCTTCACTGGGGGCAGGGGCCAGCCAGGACCACCACGTGGACTCCAGGGCCTTCAACACCAAGTGGAACCGCACCTGGAACCCCATCTTCAGTACCGAGCTGAGTGCGACGACTTCAAATTACGACATGCGCTATGCCCTGCGCACTGAGCGCAGCACGGACAGCCCCGCCGACGGAGACTTCAGGCAGCGCTCCAACCACCTGGACAATGCAGAGTTGCGCTACACCAATACCTGGCTTGTGGGGCGCAGGCAGGTGCTGCTCTTTGGGTACCAGACCAACTTCTACGACATCGATTACCACGTTGCCGAAACCAACTACCTGCTTCGGAACGTCAGTGAACACATCAGCACCCAAAGCTGGAACCACGCCGCTTTTGCCGACTATACCCGTCAGTTTGACGCAGGGTTGAACATAGGCATGGGGGTGCGGGCCAATTACTTCGGAAGCTACGGAACGTGGGCCCCTGACGCGCAGGTGCGGGCCAGCTACCGCCTCAGCGATCAGTGGGTGCTCAAAAGCACTGCGGGCATCTACCACCAGTACCTCACCGCCATTCAGGAAATGGAGTTTACCTTCACCAACACCATAGAACAGCAAATGGTAGGTGCAGATGCTGCCCTGGGCATCCCCCTGGGATCGAACACGCAGGTCACCGGAGGTTTTCTCTATACCTACAAGGGTTGGCTCGTGGATGCCGACGTGTACGTGAAGCAGCTCGATGGCATGCTGGCCCGAAACCTTGGCCCGGGCATCAACTTCGACAATCGATTCCTGGAAGGGCAGGAAACCATACGGGGCCTCGACCTTACCATACGCAAGCAGATAGGCAAATACCGCATCTGGCTCAGCTACGCCTTTCAGGATGCCGACGCGCGCATCGCTGCCCTGGAACTCTACGACTTCTCCTCAGGCCTCAACAGCATACACCAGGCACAACTTGTGCAATCGCTTGATCTGGGCAGGTGGCAAATATCCGTAGGGTACACCGTGAAGTCGGGCCTGCCCTACACCAAAGCCATAGGGGTACAACTCGCTGAAGAGATCAAACGGGCCATGTCCAAACCCTATGTGAAAAAGAAATACGGTCGCGATGACGATGATCCCGACGACGATGACGACGACGATGACGACGATGACGACGACGATGATGACGATGATGATGAGGACGACGGCCCTTTCGGGGATGATGCCGATGATGACATCTTCGTGATTGGTGGGGATGACGACGACGACGACGACGACGACGATGATGATGATGACGATGATGAGGACATCGTATGGGTGTTCGATAAGGTGGTAGGCCAGGATGGCGTATTGGGTGATGGTGATGATGATGACGATGTTGTGTGGCAACTCGACAATGCCACAGCACAGGATGGCACCCCCGGCTCAGGTGAGGACGATGAGGAGGACCCGGACATCGTAAAACCGGACGCCGAGAGCGAAGATCCCAACTACGGAGGCTATGAGCCAGGCCTGCCCCGTCCTCCGGCATATGAAGTGATCTATGGCAAGCTGAACAGTGATAAGCTTCCTATGTACCACCGTGTGGATGTATCGGTATGGTACAAACTAGGGGTGAAGGAAGGCAAAAACTGGAGCGGGGAGATAGGCCTGTCCATCTTAAACATATTCAACTCTGAGAATCTATACAGCCGCACATACACTGTAGAAGAACTCCCCAGTGGCGACATTGCCCTCGTGCGGCAGGACCGCAAGCTCCTGGGTATTACCCCCAACCTGAGTGTGCGGCTGAGGTTTTAGTCCCCCCTTTGGAGGGGGGCAGGGGAGCAGCAATATGTTGCCCTGACTTTTTTATTCGCCTGGTTCGCGTTACGCTCGCTTGTTCGCTTAAGCGGTGCCCGTGAGCTCGCTGCTTCGCTGCTCGGTTCAGCGGTGCTCCTGAGAACGCACCTGCGGTGCTTAGTTGGTTCTTTTTGTGTCCAAGACAAAAAGAACACACATTTTTTTTCTTCCACTTTTTCTTGATAAAAAGTGGAGCAAAAATCAATGGCAACCCAAATGCTGCTCCCGCTCCTTGCAAAAAACCCGCAAACAATCCGAAAGTAGTGGGCAGGGGCCCAAACGACAAGCGCCTTTCGGTTGTTTGCAGGGTTTTTTGCATTCCCGCAGCCGCCGGCCGCTGGGTTGCCAGAGGCCCCCGCTCAGGATCTGACCAACCTTGCCATTGCTGCGCTGAAGCATGACAACCGTATTCTGTAATTGGCAAATCTTCCTTTCACACCATAAAGCAATTCCCAAAACCGAAGCACAGCATCACATCTTTTGTTAGCTCCTAAAAGTGCGTAGGCCATGGGCAACATGGTGGCGGCCGGCGGCTGTGTGAATGAAGGAACTGCAGCAAATCACCGAAACGCGCTTGCGTCGGTTTCGGATGATTTTCGCAGTTGCTTCAGGGCGGGAAGCAGCAATATGTTGCCCTGACTTTTTTAGTTCTTTTTGTGTCCAAGACAAAAAGAACACACATTCCTTTTCTTCCATTTTTTGGGCAAATAAAAAGTGGAAAGAAATTCCTGCCTGAAAGGCATTTCACCTATGAAAGCAGATTTCATTTCACTTGAAAATACATACTTCGGTTCCAATTAGAATTCATTCTCTAATTGCGCCGCAAGCCACACCTTCTGTTCCGATCACAACCACCTGCGGCGCTGATGCACAAGGCGCATTTATACCCCACGGCTGCACCGTGGGCTATAAACTATGACACCCCTTCGGGGTTGGTGTTTTTGGGAATGCGCGAGTTCGGTTCTAATCCAAATCGATAATGAATTTCTCTCTCAAAAGAAAGAATCCAAGGGCGCGCAGTGCGGCAGGTTTTCCGAAAACAGCGCGGCCGGAGGGGTGCTGCAGCCCTGGCTCGCGACGGCCCTGTGCGACAAGCAGCACCCTGAGGCAGTGTTTTCGGGGCCCTTTTTACTCCACTTTTTGGGCCAGCAAAAAGTGGAAAGAAATTCCCGCCTGAAAGGCATTTCACCTATGAAAACGGACCATATTTCGTAAAGTACAGCTGAAGAATATCGCAGCATTACAACTTAGCAAAGCGCTCTCACCGAAGGTAAATGCTGCGAAACGATCTCACCGAAGGTAAATGCTGCGAATCAAGGGCCGGCCCCTGCCGTACATGCCCTGTCAGCGCCTTTGAGGCCTGACAGTTGATTTAGTTAAAAAGCTGTATTAAGTACGGTGTACAAAGTACAAAGAGAAAAACCCGGTAAAGAGCATATTATCAGGTTAATGACGATTTAAAAGCTTAATACTTTGTACCTGATACATGGTACAACCCAGAGAATTCAATGGATATTTCCGAATCAAATCCCCACCACAAACCGCACCGTCTGCACATCACCGCCCGTTTCATACCTGATCAAATACATCCCTTCGCTGAAATCGTACACGGGGATGGTATATAAGGTATACCCCTTTTCCAGCGAAAGGGTGAAGGAGCGCACGCGTTTGCCCATGCTGTCGAATATTTCCAAGGTGAGCTCCGCCTTTTCCGGAAGGATGATGCCCAGGTTGAGGTCGCCCGTAGCGGGATTGGGGTAGGGGGGCACGTACACCGGACCGCTGCGGGTGAGGCCCGCGCAGATTTGATTGTTGGTAAGGTCGGTTTCTGAAAAGCCACCCGTATTGTTGAGGATGCCGTTGGGGTTGCTCACCCCCAAGCACACATAGGGCATGGTGTACGCGGTACTGACGTAAAAATTGCCCGGGACAGTGAATTCCTCCGTGGTGCCGGGCGCAATGTCAGCCATGGCCTCGCTGCGCAGGTTGGTTTCCAGTCCCACCTGCACCTCGTAGGTGAAGGCATCCACCCGCACATTTCCATTGTTGCGCACTGCTGCTTTGAGAGAGAGGCGCCCCCCGTTTTCGGTGGCTTCCAGGGCCAGCACTTCCAGATCGTATTCAGGTACGATGACCACAGCGGTGAAAGATGCGGTATCGTTGCAGCCAAAGCTGTTGATGGCGGCCAGTTCTATAATATAAGTACCCGTATCGGGGAAGTAGAAGTCGGGCACGCTGCCTCCGCTTGCTATGAAGTCCCCATCCTGAAACCAGGCGTACATCTCCGCATTGGTGGATGTGTTGATGCCCGTAGCGAAGTAAGGCGGGGCAGCGATGGGCAGGGAGATTTCAAAGAAAGCCTCGGGCACGGGTTTTACTTCGAAGGCACCGCCCCCTGAAGCCACACAGCCGGCCTCGGTGGTGAGAAACAAGGCCGCCGGGAAAATGCCTGTGACCGCAGCCGGGTAGACCAGTACACTGTCATTTCCCGAAAGGACCCCATCCACCTGCCATGTGCGGGTAGCAATGGCATCGGAATACCCACCGAGTGATACCGCCTCGGTGAGGTCGGTGAGGAGCGCATCTTCACCCACACAGGCGCCTTGCAGGTTCACCACAGCATTCGGGGCCGAAAACACAGGCACCTCCCTGGTGATGGAAGCCACGCAGCCTGTGAGGCCCCCGTTGTTGCCCGTGGCCGTGAGGGTTACCGTATACACCCCGGGGTTGCTGTACAGGTGACTCGTATTGGGGAAATTGCTGAAAAACCCATTGCCAAACTGCCAGTTGTAAAACACAGGACCGCTCTCGCTCTCATCCACATTTTCTGTAAAGAGGGTAGGCGCGCCAATGCACACCGTGCTGAAGTTGAAATCGGGTACCGGACTGCCCAGCACTTCTATATTTCGCGTAAGGGAGTCGGTGCAGCCCTGTGCGCTCACCACGGTGAGGCTTACGGTAGCCGCACCGGTATTCTCAAAGGTGGTGTTGCCCAGGAGGCCGCTGTCGGTGCTGCCATTGCTGAAGGACCATTCCCAGGAGGTGATGGGCACGCCCCCGGGGACCGCGCTCACACTTTCGTAAATAACTTCTGTGCCGGCGCAAACCACGGGGGCGGTGAAGTTGACCAGGGGGAGGTGGTTTACCTGCACCGTATCGCGCAGGGTGCCCGTGCACCCATTCTCCAGCGTTACGGTAAGGGCTATGGGGTATGCACCCACCGTGGGGAAGGTGGCTGTGGCCACAGGGGTGGTGGCGGTGCTTACGCCAAAATCCCAGTTCCAGGCCGTCACAATGCTGCCCTCGGGCACCGTGGCATCCGCAAAGGTAAGCTCCGTAGCCGCGCAGGGGGCGGTAACCGTGTAGGCGGCGGTGGGGGCAATGCCCACAATATCCACCTCTACCGTATCGCGGCCCACACAGCCATTGGCGTTGAGGGCTTCTACCCAGTAGGCGCCCGAGGTTTGGGGGGTAATGAAGGGGGTGGTCTCATCGGTGGACCAAAGGTAGGTCTGGGCCTCTTCGAAACCGGAAGAGAGGAAGAGGGTGTTGCCGAGGCAGAAGGTGGGGAGTTGTTCGAGGGCTGCGGTAACAGGAAAGGAGTCTATGGTAGCTGTTACGATTGGCGAGGTGTAGCTGCAACCAATGGTATCATTCACAGTTACGCTGAATTGACCTCCTTCGGAAATAGAGATGGATGGGGTTTCATCGTCTGTATTCCACAAAAAAGTGTAGCCATCCAGAGTAAGTTCTGTATCGTAAATGAAAGTATCTCCGATGCAGATGGCGAAATCATCATTGAGGAAATTGCCTGGAAATGTCACATTTATTGCATCTGTGCTTGACCTGCCGAAAATGTCAACTGCTGTCACGGAATAGGTACCGGTTGAAAGTACTTCTATCGTTTGGGATGTTTCACCGGTGCTCCACAAATACGATACGAACCGAGCTCCTGCATCGATTGTGCTTCCGCAAAATCCATAGGGTATGTGTATATCTGCACCGAGATTTGCAGGTGGTGCATACTTGTCCATCAGGTAATTTTCAATTTGACTTGAAGTTTCCGAGTTCAATATGCCCTGATAGAGCAGTATTTCTCCAAAATAACCATTTAAAAAGCTGCTGCTGCCATCTTGTATATTGCCGATGGTGAGACCTGAAAGGCCCAGGTTGCCGGTGTTGCCGCTTATTTGAAATAAGCTGTTTTTTCGAATTGAACTCGAAGCATCATTATAAAAAACAGTGTTTAATATGGGCTGTGCGAAGGGTATGGTTGCGGCATAACCAAAGAAGTTAGTCGGGTTTGAAAGTATGCTCACCCTTTGGCCGTTGAAGGAATAATAAAGAGACATCCTTTCGGTGGGTGTGGCTCCATCGAAAAGAAAATGATTGGTAGTACTGCTTTCTATTTTCCAAAGTGCGAATGCTGTTACAGGCTGTGGATAAGTAGTGCCAAAATTCACAAGCATTCTATCGTTGGTACCATCAAAACGTATTGCGGGTAATCCGTTCAGCTCTTCAGGAAATACACGTTGAGGACGGAAATTTACATTTGCCTGGGCAGTGTGGTATCCGTTGCCGCTTTGGTCAAGGATTGAAGCAACATTTCCTCCTTCCATCACAACGTTGTCACCGTTGTAGTTTAAGAAAAGCGCACCTTGCTGGCTGATGTCTATAAGTTGAAATGCTACTGAAGGACTGATTACTTCCTGCGCACAAAAATTACTTGCGATGATTCGCAAATGGTAGCTTCCGGGAAAGAGGTTCAGCAAAAGCGGGTCGGCGTTAAACACCGTAGTTTCCAAGATGATATTCGTAAAATCGGCATTTGTGCTGGCCTGCACTATATAGAAATCAGCATTTGCTGATGCATTGAAAGCCACAGAAACCAAACTTCCTGAAAGCGTTATTCCATTGGCAGGCATGTAAATACTGAAAGCCTCAGGCGGCGCGGCGGAGTCAACCACTTCTAACAATTGTTCTGTAGCACGGCTGCATCCATTGGCAGCGGTAACCGTTAGCTGCACGTTGTAATTTCCCGCTTCAGCGTAGGATACAAGGGGGTTCGGTAAATTGCTTAACGTACCATTGTCAAAATCCCATGCCCAACCCGTAATTTCAAATCCACCTTGGGCTTCACTTGCATCATTAAACTGCAAGGGAACTTCAACACAACCGGTAAGTACTTCGAAGGCAGGAATGGGACTTGGGTCTGTTGTAAGCAAGGCAGCGTCAAAATTCGTACAACCTGCCTGGGTCGTAACTGTGAGTTGAATTGTATAATCACCCGCATTTGCGTAGGTATGCAATGGACTTTCCTCAAGAGATTCAATGCCATCGCCGAAATTCCAAAGCCAGCCTATTACGTCATCTCCTCCTGAACTTTGAATGTTGGCAGCGAAGTTGTACTCGTTCATGGCGCAGACTTGGGCGGGAAGTACAATTTCTACAGAAGGTGCAACGCCAATTACGTTAACTTCTATGGCATCTGTGGCAACGCAGCCATTGGGGTTGGTTACTTCCACTTCGTAGGTGCCACCCGCCTGCACATTAGTTTGATTGGCAAAAGTACCATCCGACCATTGAAAGGTATATCCCTCGGCTTCCTCAGCAGGTATGGCTATGATGGCCTCACCGGTGCAGGCATCAATGTCAGGCCCAAGAGTGTACTCATTGGCAAATCCGTCAAAGGTTAACACTTCTGAATCATACTTACATCCACCTGAGCCAATGGCCTGATAAGAATAAGAGCCGCTTTCATTTATTGTTATTGCAGCACCTTGAGCGGTGGTATTCCATGTTACATTAAAACTATCCCCGCCGGGAAGGTTGGCTGTAAGCACATTTGAGCCGGTTAGGCAAAAGGAAGGGTCTGAAGCAGTAATAGAAAATTCCGGAAACGACACCCGCACAGTATCAGTGGATGCATAACCGAATAAATCGGTGGCTGTAACCCAATACGTGCCCGACTCGGTAACTGCGATGCTTTCTGTAGTTGCGCCGGTATTCCAAAGGAACGACACAAACCGGGGGCCCGCACCAAGGCTTACGGGGCATTGCCCAATATTTGGTATAATATCCAATCCTAAATCTACCAAAGGGGTATATTTCTGCCTGAGGAAATTTTCGTAAAGCTGCCTTTTATCGGAAGCAATGGCATTGTTGAACAACATTATTTCGGCTATATCACCATTCAGACCAAGGGTATTGTCGAAGCGCATGCCCACCTTTAATCCATTGAGGGGATTGGTGCCTGCGTTGCCCGATGCTTTTAAAATCCCGTTCTCGTATAGCACAGAATTGCTTCCATTCCATGAGCCGGCATTCAGTACATAGGCGAAAGGGGCCGTCTTTGAGTATTGTATCCGCGGATTGGCCCAGAACCTTATTTCGTTGGTACTCCAATAAATAGAATTGGAACCCGAAACATTTTGTCCGTCAAAGGCAAACCCTTGTCCGGCAGTTGCCGACCTCCAAATGATGAGCATGCTATTGGGAGAATTGTATTGGGTGGCGGCGGCTGTTTGCAATCGGTCATTGCCATCAAAGCGAATTACCGGCTGTGCATTGATGGCATTGGCAACCCGAAGGGGTTGATTCGTGATTGTTGCCTGGAGTACATGGTTGGAAGCTGGGCTGAGGTCGTTTAAGGCGCTTACCCTGTTGTTTCCATCTACCGTGCTGTTGTCGGCATTTGTCCAAAACACCAACCCGGGTTCATCCTGAGGGTGCACAATGTTGAATGTATACACATTTGAAACGAGGGTACTTCCCTCGAAAGTTGATTCCACCTTCCAGAAATAGCTTCCTGCCGGAATCTGAACTGCCGGGATATAGGTATTGGCAGTCAGTGTTTCATCTACAATCAGTGTGCTGAATGCAGCCGAATTGCTCACCATGAGCCGGTAGGATGTACCAGCTTCTGCACTATTCCAACCGAAATAGGAAGGATTTTGGTTGATGACTGTGCCCTGTTTGGGAAATACCAGACTTGGTTGCGCCAATAGTGTTGACGCCTGAAAAACAGACCACAAACAAAGAAGAAGAACTATGCCCCTGCCCATACGCGCGCGTGTCCTGTAAAATTATGCATACTTTTTATTACAAAGGGACCGTGAATACCCCTACAAATGGCAGCACAAGTTAGTTCGAATAATGTGGCAGAATCGCTTCTGCTTTCTTGAACATTCAACAAGTCCCTGTGTATGGTATCCACCGTTCTTTTATGTTATGCACAGATGCGTAAAACCCCTTTAACTTTATAAACATTGAAGGGATGATGTCGATAAAACGGGCTGCAAGTGTATCTTCGCCGCTGCGAATGCACCTGCATTTCCACAAGTCGAAACCATTGTCTGGAAGCCAACACAGTGATATAAAAATTTACAGTCCCGATTCAGCACTGCGCAAGCCGCATTTGCTCTTTGCGGGAATGTGGAGCGATGCCCTCTCGGGCAGGGGCCTTGCGTGGAGATTGGCTGTGCGCGATATCAGCGCCCAGTACCGGCAAACGGCACTTGGTTTTTTATGGCTTATTATCCTGCCCCTTTTCAATACCCTTGCCTGGATATTTTTACAATCATCTGGTGTGGTGCAGGTAGCTGAAACCGGGATACCATATCCCGTTTATGTGTTTACGGGAACAATGGTTTGGGCCATTTTTAGTGAGGCTTTCAATATGCCACTGCAGGTGGTAACTGCTGCCAAACCCATGCTGGCCAAAATCAACTTCCCGAGAGAGGCTTTGCTCCTATCAGGAATCTTGCAGGTGCTTTTCAACAGTGCCATTAAAATTATTATCTGCCTGGGAGCATTGCTTTTTTTCGGCAGTTTTTTCGGTTGGCATAGTATGTTGATACCTTTTGGCGTGCTCGCCTTAATCCTTACCGGCACAGCATTGGGCATTTTGCTCACCCCACTTGGTTTGTTGTACAGCGACATTAGCAAGGCATTGCCATTGGCCATGCAGTTTTTGATGTACCTCACGCCTGTTGTTTTCCCTATACCCGCAGCCGGATTTGCAAGGACTGTTTTTTTATGGAACCCGCTCACCCCTGTTGTGATGACCGCCCGCGACTGGCTCATCGGACAGCCTGCGGCATTTGCCTGGTCTGCTTTGTGGGTATGCATAGCCATGTTGGTTTTACTTATTTTCGTGTGGACGGTTTTTAAACTCTCTCTACCCATACTGATTGAACGGATGAATGCCTGATGTGATGAGCGAAGCAGTAATAAAAGTAGAACAGCTCTCCAAGAAATATTGCCGGGACCTGAAGCGATCCCTGCTCTATGGGTTGGGAGATATGGGCAGAGAATTGCTCGGTGCCGATGGCGCTTACCGCGAGAACCTGCGCGACAAAGAATTCTGGGCCTTAAACGACATCAACTTTGAAGTGCACAAAGGGGAATGCCTTGGGCTTATTGGCCGCAATGGCGCAGGCAAGAGCACCCTTCTCAAAATCCTGAACGGATTGATAAAACCCGATACCGGAAAAGTAACCATCAAAGGGCGCGTAGGGGCCCTTATTGAATTGGGCGCAGGGTTTAACCCCATTCTTACCGGCAGAGAGAATGTGTATGTAAACGGTGCAGTGCTGGGTTTTTCAAAAAAGGAAATCGATGCCATTTTTGATGAAATTGTTGCCTTTGCAGAACTCGAAGATTTTATTGATAGTCCGGTGCAGTATTACAGTTCAGGTATGAAGGTAAGGTTGGGTTTCGCAGTTGCTTCCCAAATGAAACCTGATGTGCTTCTCATCGATGAAGTGTTGGCTGTTGGAGATATTGCTTTTAAAACAAAATGTTTCAATCGAATAAGTGATATACTCGAGAATACTTGCGTGATTTTCGTAAGTCATTCGATGTCTCAAATTCAAAAAATATGTTCAAGGGCTTTGCTACTAAACAAGTCTGAGGATATCATTGACTCTGTAGATGTTGGAAATGTGATTAACACATATCATTCATTATTTAAGGGCGAGAAAGGTAAGTATCACCTTTCCGAGGTACTCACTATTAATAAGCTTTCTATAGCTATTGAAGATCGACTTATTTATGATATTCCAGCTGTACCTGAGAATTCTAACTTAGAAACTTTAAATTCTTTGTGTACGCTTCACTTTAATGCTCAATTAGATTTGCAGGAAGATTTGATTCTGTTTTTCACCATAGAAGATCCTGAACAGCAAAAGAGTCTGCAAATTTTCTCGCCTGTGTTCAAGTCTAACTTGATTTATTATAGGTCAGAACTGGATTTTTCCGAATTAAACACAGGAAGATTTACCGTGTCCATTCACGTTTCTGTTGTAAAGGGTGGACAACGAAAAATTATGTTATTCGAACATAAGAATGCATTCAGCTTTTTAATAAATCGGCCAGATTCGTATGGAATTGCTCCCATATTAAAACAATTGAAATGAAACAATTATTAAGGCGCATATATTCTTTAGTATTCACACAGAATAAATTCAACAGAGGTTCCAAAAATGAGTTCGTTCATGTAGAGAATTCTGTTTTGAAAAGAAGGAATTATGATTCATATGAAGAGTATCTCGAACACCAGGGTAAAAAGCTAGCCTTAAAATTTGATGGTATTAAAAAATATGATTTAGGGTATGAAAAATTGCTAGTAGAAAGATATCAAAGTATTTTTAATTTCAAAAATACGACCATGCTTTGCCTTGCCGCTCGTTTAGGAGGCGAAGTTCGTGCTTTTAAAACCATGGGCAGTGTGGCCATTGGAATAGATATTGAGCCTGGCTCTAAGAATGAACATGTTATGTATGGTGACTTTCACTCTATTGCATTCCCTGACAACAGTTTTGATTTTTTATTTACTAATGCACTCGATCATGCCTTTGATTTGGATCAATTCTTCAAGGAGTGTTTCAGAGTAATTAAAAATGAGGGGAAATTTATTCTTGAATTGGGGTGGCAAAATCCGGGACAGTTTGAATCAATTGACACTAGTAACCATCAAGAAGTTTTTAAGTTCGCTCAGAATTATTTCAATGTATCAAAGATTGGTGAGATGAAGTATTCAATAGATTTTGTTGATTGGAGTGGTATAATATACGTGTTAGAGAAGAACAAAAGCTAGTCGCAGCATTCAATGGAAATTCTGAAAAATTTAATGGAGCAGCAAGCGATATACATGGCAGATAATCTAAATGATAAAGTAGGATTTGCAATCGGTACAGGTAGGTGTGGTACTAACTTTATTTCCAGGTTATTATCATTAGAGAAAGATGTTTCAGCTTGCCATGAACGGAATCCTGAAAATGAAGCATTCCATAGATACTGTAAATGGAATAAACTGAAGGTGGATAATACAGGATTCATATTTCAAAAAATAACTGAAATTCAGAATGACTTGGTCAAAAATACTTTTTCATTCGAATCTAGTCCACACTTGTCTTTGTCTGTTTGGGATTTGTGGTTAGCTATTAAACCTAAGTTTATTCTACTGATAAGAGAACCCAGTGCCATGATTAAATCTTATCATAAAAAGGGTATATATAAAGATCATGTAATTAGGAATAATCATCACCTGCCAATTGGTTATCAAAATTTAGGTGGAATGCATCGATTTTTAGGACGAATTGTTCCAACTGGCGAAATGTATAATGATTGGGCGAAACTAAGCCAATATGGGAAATTGGCATGGTGGTGGAGGGTTATAAATGAATTGGTTTTGCTTCAATTTGAATTAATACCATTTGAAAATAGAAGAATTTACAGCATAGAGAATTTGGACTATGCAGAGTACAAAAATTTGGTGTACTACATGCTACAAAAATCTACTAGAGTAACTGAGTCTAGATTTCAGGAAATAGTAGCCAGTAAACCTAACACTTTGAATCCAATCGACAAGAGTATTACATGGAATGAATATGATAAAGAGTTATTAATGAAATTTGTAGATCCACTTGCTCATTATCTCGGTTATGATGGTATTTTGATGAAAAACACATCACCTAAGAATAGCAATTCGATGACTTTGGATTGGAGTAAATTAAACTTACCGTCGTTTATTGACCGTGATATACTTACATCTATACGATCCTCGCAGCAACCAATAAAGTGATATGTCTCTGTCAAATAGATGTTTTTACCTTAATGTATTTCGCCCGTATAAGTTAACTTGCTCAGCATATCATAATTGGTATATTTGGTTATCGAAAGAAATTCCACTTCATTCGGTGGTATCATTTATTTTCATTAAAAGAGAATTTATTCAACCTATTAATGTCCTATAAATCTCAGCCACTGCAAGAGAATGAAATTCCTGAATTTGGGAAGTTGTTTATTCATCCCTATTTAAAAAGTTGCATAAGATCAGATATTGATGGGTCTCAATTTAGAGTATTAGAATGGGGGTGCGGACGGGGAGCTTTTTTAGCATCCTTAATCAATGAAGGTATAGACGTCTATGGGGTGGATGTCGATCCTGTAGTCTTACATCAATCAAAGAATTTGTTTGATTCAAAGGGTTGGAATCATCAGAAGCGCATTGGTTTGATATCAAGTAATAATTCTTCGGAATATCCTGATGCTTATTTTGATTTTGTATACTCCGATCAGGTTTTTGAACACGTAAGTGATATTGATTCGTTGACTAAAGAAATGGCTCGAATTACTAAGCCTGGTGGGATTAACATCCATCGATGGCCAGCCAAATGGAAGGTATATGAGCCACATTTATTCATGCCGGTTGTCCATTGGTTTCCTAAAGGGACTCTTAGAAAGGCATTGATGAATCTATGCTTAAAAATCGGGGTCGAAC
>JBGTBE010000045.1:0-3277 GCA_041749535.1 Cryomorpha sp.
TTGATTTTATTGTTAGTGCCTTCAAGAGGACCTGTCGATAAACAATGAGAACTGAACCGCTACGCGGAGAATCCCCCCACTCCCACCTTTCTGCGTAATCCACGCATCTGTTTTTCCCAACCCTAACTGAAAATTCTTTTATCAAGCCAACGCCTTGGTCGATAAGAACGAGTAGTTCCATTCTTATTCACTTAATCAAGGAGGTAGGCCATGAGTAATCCTGTTCGAGAGAAGTTTGTAGAGCACATGAAATTTCATTGTCTGACAAAAGAAACTCAACGAGGCTACATCAGCGGGGTACGATGTTTAGCCAAGCATTACAATCAATCCCCCGAGAAAATATCCGACGACCAAGTTCGCGAATACTTTCGGCATCTTTTGCTAGAGCGTAAACTGGAATGGTCATCATGCAAAACATATCTTTCCGGTATCACTTATTTCTACAGGCATATCTGTAACCGAGAAGTTGATGATCGTTTCGGGCTGCCACCGCGTCCACGTGGCCAAAAATTACCAGCAGTGCTGTCCATGGAGGAGGTAAGCAGGCTGCTGAACTCCATCGATAACCTTAAACATCGAGTATTGCTCAAAACGATTTATAGTGCCGGCCTGAGAGTCAGTGAAGCCATTCGACTTAAACCTGAGCATATTGAAAGCGATCCATCAAGGATGGTGATCAGGGTCGAACAGGGTAAGGGGCGTAAAGACCGATACACTGTGTTATCCAGGCAACTGCTAGGTGAACTGCGAACTTACTGGCAAGAGTATTTGCCAAAATACTGGCTGTTTCCCGGCCAAAAGCCTGGAACCCACATAACCAGTGTCTCAGTATCAATGATTCTTTACGATGCTAAAAAAAAATCGGTCTCACAAAGGAGTGCAGCCTGCATACATTGAGGCATAGCTTCGCCACCCACCTTCTCTACAAGGGTTATGACCTTTACACCATCAGTCAGCTTCTCGGCCACACTTCAATAGAAACCACCACAATTTACCTCCACATCGTCCCGGCAAGATACGCCGAGCTCAAAAGCCCTCTTGATTTTCTCGAACCGGAAAAGGAGGGTGGCGATGACAAAAGATAAAATACCGCATGAGGTAGCGGACATCTTCCGCCAATATGGTGAAGATTATCGACGCAGTAATTTCTTGTCCGCGGAACAATCCAAAACGATGTACCATATTGAAGTGTGCCGTACCGCAGTACTCGGGGGCCATAGCGAAGCGTGTGATAAATGCGGTTTCAAACAAAATGCCTACAACTCCTGCAGGGACAGACACTGTCCGAAATGCCAGACGCTTGTCAAAGAAAAATGGCTGGGCAACAGAAAAGCAGAACTCCTGCCATGTCCCTACTTTCACAATGTCTTTACCTTACCCCATGAACTCAATCCGTTGATTTTGATTAATAAGAAAATCTTGCTGACAATATTGTTTTCAGCTGTCAAAGAAACTCTTCAGGTTTTTGCCGGCGATCCACAGTGGCGTCTTATCGGCCAGTTGGGGTTCATTTCAGTACTGCATACATGGAACCAACAACTTATGGACCATTTCCACTTACATTGTATTATCCCGGCAGGGGTTCTCTCCTTTGATAAGAAGACATGGGTCGCGGCTAAAGGCAAATACCTCTTCAGAATCCAATCCTTGGCAAAAGAATTCAGAAAAAGGTATCTGCATAAACTCGAAATTGCCTACGGCCAGGGGAAAATAAACTGCCATGGAAGAGCCTCGGATTTTGCCGACAAAAAGATCTTTCTACAGTTGGTAAAAACATTAAGGGACAAGAATTGGATCACCTATTCAAAGCAACCTTTTGGCGGTCCAGAACAGGTTCTTGAATATCTCGGGCGTTACACGCACCGAGTGGCCATAACCAATAACAGAATCCTATCCATTGAAGATGGTGGCGTCACGTTCAGCTATCGTGATCGTAGTGATGAAAACCGAGTCAAAGAACTCGCCGTCACAGCCAGCGAGTTCATTCGTCGCTTTCTTTTGCACATCCTTCCACCTGGATTCATGAAAATCCGCTATTGTGGATTTCTGGCCCATGCCAACAAAAAAATCTGTATTCCTCTGCTTCGACGGTTGATAAACCCAGATGCAAAATTTGCTGAAAAAATGAAGGAGACTGTTCAGGAGATAATGCTGCGATTGACGGGAATTGATTTGTCTCTCTGCCCTCAATGCGGGACAGGGAAAATGGTTTTCATTGAAACTTTGCCAAACGTATTACGCAACACGTCCTGATTACTGCTGTGTTGGATAACGCATAAATCGTTCCGGAATCACGAATGCTTGATTCAACAGAAGGGGTGCGTCTTGTATCGGCCAATGGGACTGAAAAATAGTAACTCCCCATGTTTTACGAGAACAAATAGTGAAAACTTCCGACAATAATCATCCTATTCTTGATGGGTATATCATTTCTGAGATTTCTAATCTTCTCAAAAACACCTGCTTTTAGTTCCTTGGCTCCCTAAGGCTATTCGTTAAATTCCCATAGCAGAAAGTTGGCAACGAATGCCTCCTCGCACTTCAGTTCTCAAGGTTTTATCAACAATTGCGCCTCATTATTCCTAGGCTTATGGGGTAATGCAAGATTTTGTGCCAGTATGAACAAACGAGGACTTTTCGGGGGCGCAACAATTGATAAAACCTATTCTGTATATATTGAAGAAGATGGAGGTGTTGAAGCTGATATTGTTTACCGGCAAAATGGGGAAAAAATTCTTTTGGTTATACCTTCACAAGAAGAAAATGTGGTTTTTCCGCCAATTATAAAAGCATCTTCTTTGTGCGTTCTCCCGGAAGAATTGGAAAAGTACGAGAAAGAGGTTTTGCATTCTGCGCAAAATCTACAAAAACAAGATCTTGGAGAGAAAATATCAAAGTGGGCGGAAATAGCCAAACACCTTGACTGTTCAATATCAAAAGCAAAAAACCTGCTTGGCGCAAATCAAGGACAAAAAAAAAGAAAAGGTATGTGTAAGTGTAACGTCCTTCAAGGTGGAAATGTGCCGGGCGGTGTATGGGCATGGAGCAAGGAATTGGACTACATTAATGACAACCCTGTGAGTACTCAACGAAAGAAAAAAGAACAGGCAAGGAAGAAACAAATTGCAGAAGAAAAAAATAAATAAAACAGTATCTTACTGTTTTATCGTTATTTGTTGAATTATGAATAATATTAATCAATGATGGTGAATCTTTTTTTTCTTGCACAGTTAATACTGTTTAAAATATTATACAATAATAACAAATAATTATAAAA
>JBGTBE010000046.1:0-30287 GCA_041749535.1 Cryomorpha sp.
TCTCGGATTACCGATAGGTGTGAACGTAGGCTTGAGCGGCTTCGCAGCTGCCACCTATGGTCCCGATGGAATGCTGTACGCCGCCAGTCAAACTTCCGGTGCAGTGTACAGATTCAATCCAACCAATTTTACCGGCAGTCTCTATTCGGGAGCGCAGGTTAACGGCGGCGACATAGCCTTCACCGCCGACGGAGAACTGATCCACGTAAGCCGCAATCCTGCCCGTGCATTTTTGGTAAACGAAAATGGTCCAAACACCATCCTTGGTCCGGTACCTGCCGGAGTAAGCGGATTGGCGCGTCGTGCTGATGGCACTTTCCTGCTTTCAGTTCAAGGGTACGATAAGCTTATCGCAGGCAGCACCACCGAAGGTGACCTTGGTGTGCGCTTTGACCTTAAACTCAACGGCGCACCATTTACCCCTGCCAATGGTGACCTTGCATCAGGATGTGCTGTGCCTGCCGCAGCCATAATGGTACTTACGGATACAAACCTTCCGGTACATGCTGAAGAAGTGGGCGCTAAACTTGCTTCGCAGCCCAACCCTACCGAAGGAACATCAATAGTAACCTTTACCACCGAAACCGGTACCCGCGCTACACTCGAAGTGTACGATGTAAGTGGTCGTTCAGTAGCCACTTTATTCAACGCCGAAGTACAACCCGGACAGGAATACCGCGCTGAATTTAACGGTGCAGCACTTCCAAACGGCGTGTACATTTACCGCCTCACCACCGATGCAGAAGTGGTGATTGAGAAGTTTATGATTGCGAGATAATTCTTAATAAAGTCTTCATGGAAAGCGCGACCTGAGAGGGTCGCGTTTTTTTGTTAGGTAAGGTTCAAAAGTTTAACACCTGCGGGAATTGATTTTTATCAATCTGGACTTTTTCGACTCCTTTTACTGTGCTGTACCATCACTTAAAGTGCTGATAAGGATAGCAGATAGGACCAATTTACTGTTGGATACTAAATATTAGAGCATATTAATTGGCGGGTTAACTCCCGGTCTCTTTCCTTAATGAAAGCATAATTATGCGTTCTCACGCACATCAAATGCGTGCTCCTATTTTGGTGTCGGTAATCACTAACTTAACACCACTATGTATCAATTAAAATTCAACACGTTTCTCATGGCGCTCATGCTGTGGAGCTCACAAGCTTTTTCTCAAACTGTATTTATAAATGAAATTCACTATGACAATGCCGGCGACGACGCTGGTGAAGCTGTTGAAATTCTGGGGCCTGCCGGAACTAATCTCACGGGATGGTCGGTTGTGGCATACAACGGAAACGGAGGCGCGAGCTACCTTACCATTGACCTTACAGGTCTTATTCTTCCAAATGAATTGAATGGTTACGGAGCTGTACAGGTTTTAGCCCCCGGATTGCAAAACGGTTCACCTGACGGTATTGCACTGGTTAATAACGGCACACTTGTACAATTTCTTTCCTATGAAGGAAGCTTTGCAGCGAGCAATGGACCTGCCAACGGAGTATCAGGTACTGATATCGGTGTTTCCGAATCAAGCGGGGCGGCTTTGGGAAGCGCTATGCAACTTCAAGGCACGGGCACGCAATACAGCGACTTTACATGGGTTAGCGCCGACCTGCCCTCTTCTTTTGGCGCCATCAATGCCAACCAGGTTATCGGGGAAATTGTTGTTGAAGATATTATTGTCATCAACGAAGTAGATGCTGATCAGACCGGAACCGATGCAACAGAATTCGTTGAATTGTTTGATGGCGGCAATGGCAATACCGCGCTCGATGGACTTGTGCTGGTTTTGTTTAACGGCAGCGACAATCTTAGCTATAATGCTATCAGCCTCGACGGATACAGCACTGATGCAGATGGATATTTTGTTATCGGCAGTGCTTTAGTACAAAATGTTGACCTCGTTGCATTCACGGAAAATGGAATTCAAAACGGTGCAGATGCTGTAGCGCTGTATTCGGGTGAGGTAGCCAACTTTCCGACAGGCACGGGCATAACAACCGAAGGACTGATTGACGCCCTGGTTTACGGCACAAGCGACCCTACAGATCCTGAATTAATTGTATTGCTCAACGAAGCACAAATACAGGTTGATGAAAATTTAAATGGTAACGCTGTTGGCGAATCCATGCAACGCCTACCCAACGGTAGCGGCGGAGCGCGCAACACTTCAACATACGGAATGCTGCCCCCGACTCCAGGAGCCGAGAATGGTGAAGCGCCTGAAGTAACCCTTATTCACGCTATTCAGGGAAGCGGACTCTCATCGTCTTTAGTGGGGAGTTTCGTAGTTATCGAAGGTATTGTAGTGGGCGATTTTCAGACCACAGCTTCTGGATTTTATGTGCAGGAAGAAGATAGCGATGCAGATGCCGACGAACTCACTTCAGAAGGTATTTTTGTATTTGCCCCAGCCTCAATTGATGTAGCCGAAGGCGACCTGGTGAGAGTAGAAGGCACCGTAGTTGAGTTCTTTGAACTTACAGAATTGACGAATGTATCGTCTGTTGAAATTCTAGCTTCGAATCAATCCTTGCCGTTGGTAACTGAAATAACCCTGCCTTTACCTGATGCCACCTTTTTAGAGCGTTTCGAAGGTATGCTGATCCGATTTCCACAAACACTATCTGTGACCAACAACTTTCTGATCGGCAGGGGTGGAGAACTTGGCCTTTCTTTTGGCAACAGACTGTACCAGGGTACCCACCTTCAGACGCCGGGTGCAGATGCGCTGGCCCTGGAAGCTTCAAACATGCTTAACTACATCATCATTGACGATGCCAGCACCTTGCAAAATCCTGACCCAACACTTTTCCCCACCGGGGGCTTGTTATTCGAAAACACGGTTCGCGGAGGTGATGAAGTGAGCAATGTGCAGGGTGTGATGACTTATGCCTGGTCAGGGTTCAACCTGAGCGGAGTTTCTACCAACGCATATCGCGTATATACCACCGAAGACCCGACATTCACACCGGCCAATGCCCGTGCGGATAGCCTTCCCGAAACCGGCGGCTCATTTAAAGTAGCCAGCTTCAACGTATTGAATTATTTCAATGGAGATGGCCTGGGAGGTGGATTTCCAACTGCCCGCGGTGCGAATTCACAGTTGGAATTTGACAGGCAGCGGGTTAAAATCATCAATGCCATTCTTGCATTGGATGCAGCTGTTGTTGGCTTGATTGAAATTGAAAATGATGGTTATGGTGCCAACAGCGCCATTCAGGATCTTGTAAACGGATTGAATGAAATGGCTGGTGAAGGGACCTATGCTGTGCTTGACCTGGGATCGCCGCAAATTGGCACCGATGAAATTGCTGTTGGTTTTATTTACCAGCCCGCTCTGGCACAACCCAACGGAGCCGCTGTGATCCTTGATTCAAGTGTGGACCCCACCTTCGACGATACCAGAAACCGCCCCGCGTTACTGCAGAATTTCGCAGATGTAGCCAGCGGCAATTCCATCAACGTAGTGGTAAATCATCTTAAATCAAAAGGCTCAGATTGCAATGATATAGGTGATATTGATCTGGGCGACGGCCAGGGAAACTGCAATCAAACCCGCACCTCTGCGGCCATTGCTCTGGCCAACTGGCTCGAAACCGATCCTTCTCAACAAAACAGCCCTTACAACCTGATTATTGGCGATTTGAATGCATATGCGAAGGAAGACCCGATTGTGGCACTCCAGAACCTCGGATATACCGATATACTACATGCTACCAATGGCAGCAACGAATACAGTTTCCAGTTTGGAGGCCGCTGGGGATACCTGGATTATGCTATGGCCAATCAGGCGCTGCTTGAGTTAACCGCTGGAGCGGCTGTATGGAAAATAAATGCCGACGAGCCCGCAGTATTCGACTACAATGTGGAGTTTAAATCCCCCGGACAGGTGGAGAGCTTTTACAGCGAAAGTGCTTTCAGGTCATCTGACCATGATCCGGTTGTTGTGGGTTTTGATTTGTTGCCGGCAGATTGCTTTGGTGTATCAGGTGGACAGGGAGTAATTGATGAATGCGGCGTGTGCCGACTTTCAGATGACCCTGATTTTAACAGCACCTGCGCCGACTGTTTGGGCATTCCAAATGGTGAAGCTATTGCAGGAAGTCCATGCTTTGAAAATGAGCTTGAAGGTACTTTTGATGCTGATTGTATTTGCATAGCAAATCCTGTTGAACAATGCCGCTACTTTCTGAGCAATTACAACAGCAATGGTGGATCGGACATTTATGAAATGGCTATTGATGAAGATAGTCTTGTTGCTGAACTTACCTTTATCATATCAGTGACCAACCAGGTGAGCCTGGCCTACGACAACAACCTGCTCTACCTGGTTCGTGAGAATGCAGCGAGGTTCCGCACGCTGAATGTGGATGCCAATCCGCCCGTACTTAACCTGAGTATCGGCGCCGGAGTTAACATCAACGGCTGGACAGGTGCCACCTGCGATGAAACCAATAACCTATATGGCGCCAGCGCCAGCAATGATGCCATCTTTGGTTTAAATCTGGATGAATATTCCGGTGCCCTGTTTTCGGGTGCAGGCAATATCAACCAGGGCGATATCGCCTACCATGCCCCCAACGAGATATTACTAGTAAACCGCAACCCAAACCGGGCCGTGATTGTGCGAAACAGCGCGCCTAATCTTAACCTGGGTGCCATACCTGCGAATGCATCGGGTCTTGCCAAAACCATTGATGGCAGGTATCTTATTTCTTTTGAGGGAAGCAATGAGCTAATGCTATTCAGCACGGAGAACGGTGACCTTGGTGTACGCTATGCACTGACCTTGGATGGTGTTCCATTTGTAGCCGGCAATGGCGATATGGCTTCAGGATGTATGATTCAGGCCGCTGCTGCTCCTGCCAGCTTAAAAGAAAATATGACCGCTGCCGCATCGCTCAGCAACCTGTACTCCCTCCCCAACCCTACTGAAGGTATGAGCACCGTGGTATATCAGCCCTCTACAAGCGGCAGCGCCTTACTCGAAGTTTATGACATTCGAGGTGTGCGCTTAGCAACAATCTTCAACTTAGCTGTTGAAGCCGGGCAGGTGGTTTCATCGCAGTTTGACGGAAGTGCACTACCTAATGGTGTGTACCTCTACCGACTTACCACCGATAGCGAAGTGAAGGTGGAGAAGTTTATGATAGCGAGGTAAACGAAGATTGAAATGATAGAAATAAAAACCCCCGGTTCTGACTGAATCGGGGGTTTTTAATTGAGGAAGGTATTCTATAGCTTGACCTGAAGCCATACACCTCAGGCCTTAATCATGAATTAAAAGTTTCAGTAAATTCACTTCATTGCCCTGCTGAAACCTTAAGATGTATAGCCCGGCGGGCAGTGATCCTTTTTCGATTATTAAATCAGAAGCTGATGAGAATCGTTCAAGGATTGTTCTTCCCTGAAGGTCGATGACTGAAACTTTGTATTCTGATTTATTTGCCGTAAGGCGTACATCTGCTGATGCGGGATTGGGATATGCCATCACAGAAAAATATTCACCGCTCTCAACCAAAGCCGGGGCAGAAGGTGTGGGGTTATAAACTCCGGTATATATTTCCGACCAGGGCCCGGGTATCTGTGGGTCGCCGGCGCAAAAACAGCGCACCCTCCAGCCATAAGTGGTGCCGGGCGAAAGTGCGTTTGCAGGTATAAATGTTTGACTAACATCATTGCCGGTTACATTGATAAAATGGTATGGTCCATTGATATCTGTGCCCGATTGAACACGGCAGCGCACCGCTTCTGCAAATGGAGTCCAGGAGAGTTGCACACCACCTTCGGTATATGCAACTGAGAGATTGGTGGGCGCTGAAGGGGTGCAATCCACCTCCCTTGAGAAAACATATATTCCGCTGTAAACGGATGCAATAATTTCAGGAATTCCGTTGCCGGTAATATCTGCAACCAGAATATTATTAAAACTTGCAAGCGCAGGGAAACCTCCTTCCAGGGTAAATTGTCCTTGTCCATCATTGATCATCACATAAATGGTACGCGGAAGAAATGTACTCTTACCAATAACCACATCTGCATGGCCGTCGCCATTCACATCTTCTGCCACAAGGTGGTCATAAACTCCAAAATTTATCGGGGGTCCGTTGTAAATTATCTGAGGCTCGCCAAATGTGCCGTTGCCCAGATTTGGTATCCATGAATGCTTTGAATTCAATTCGTTGAAACCAATAATGTCATTTAATCCATCACCATCCATATCTTTAATCGCAAGCGATCTGAACGAAGGTGTGATCAATTGAGCAGCTGCAAAGTTCACAGCTCCTGGGGAGCTATTGTTTTCAACCCACATCAAATTGCCAGGTGTGCCAAAATCATTGATTCGCAGTTTGTATACAATATCATCCAGACCATCACCAGTGAGGTCGCCAAGCACCATGTGGGTCAGGTCAAATTGGTATTCCTGGTAATCAGCAGCCAGAAAGAACTGCCAAACACCCAGGTTGCCAGTATTGCGGAGTACCTGTACTTCGGCTGAGTAATATTCGCCATCGTAACCAAATCCGGAAGTTCTTACAATATCTATATTGCCATCACCATCCATATCAGAATGTGTCAATTGGTTTGTAGCACCCTGATATACCAGGTTACCATTTGAAGTAGGTACTACATCTATGACAGGCAGCAAATCACCCGACCCCGAATTGACCTGCATTACCGAGTGCAGATCAGGGTTGTCTACGGTGCTGTATTCTGTATTCATTACAATATCTGGTAGTGCATCGCCTGTCAAATCAGCGGCGGTAATTCCCTTAACGCCAAATTCAGAGATGTTGGTGAAATTATTTACTGAGAAAGTATTTGTTATCGGATCAGCGACTGAAATCCTCGTGAAATATGTCAGGATGTCCTGAACCCCGTCCCCATCAAAATCAGCGGCAACAATCTCGTCATAAAATGGTGGAATAGGCCAGGGATCATTCGTTGGTACGTAGAAGAAAATCTGGTTGTATTGGGCCGAAGCCCCAAGTGCCGCTGATGTACAAAGCAAGAAAATGTAGCACTTCGTTTTCATATGCCTGTTTATTTGGTGATATCAAGTTTAAGAAAATAATTTATGATTTTCTGTTAGGTACACTTTCAAGAATTGGTGATATCTCATTTATCTCCGGCATAGTTGATCTGACTTCTTACACCACAATCAATATTCTTAAACAGTACTAAAGCGCAATAAAAAAGGCCGGCAAAATGGCCGGCCTTCTTTGATATTTCAAAAGCAATCTACTGTTTCACCACCCTAAAGTTTTCGGTTTTATCGCCTTCAATAATTCTGAGAAGGTATATGCCGGAAACGATATTACCGGGCTCCAGTTCAAGGTTGATCCTCGAGCCTTCAGGCACAGAGTAAGTGCTAAAGGCTTTCACCATTTTTCCGGTGAGGTCAAACAATTCAACCCTGAAAGTACGGTCGCCATCGAAGGCAGAAACTTCGAGCATGAAATTATTGGTGAACGGGTTTGGGTAAACCCTGGCTGGCATGCGCGCCAGCAGGTCCATGGTGAGTGGCTCTTCCGCCAGGGCCTGGCCCTGGGTTGACCCTCCTTCTGCTGTGAGCGCTTCTTGAGGTGTTTCAGTTCCAACAAATACACCCATTATCGGTGGTGGTACAGGTGAGAAAAGGTTGTTGCACCCACCTGTTATTGCCTGAAACTCGTTGTCGGCCCTTGCCCAAAACCCTTCATTGAGGTCCACATAATTACCTGACTTGTAGGTTACATCCGTGCCGATACCACCAGTTATGGTGCGGGAAGAAGTCACACTGGTTGAAGCCTCGTAGTACTGGTACCCAGTGTAGTTGGCATTGCTCGGGTCATTTGCGGGCACTAGAGAATAAGCAGAGGGACAGGTAGTGTACAAACTGCTTTTCCACATTCCTCTTCCGAATGTACCTGCGTAGATTGTTGATTCCCCTGTGCGTATTTCCATTTCGTTCACAATGGTATTGGGTAGGCCATTTGTGAATGGTATCCATCCTCCCAGTGTGTTGTTTCTATAAAACACACCAATGTCGGTGCCTATATACACCCCGTCGATAGCATTTTCTTCGAATACAACACAGTTCACAGGTACATTGGGCAGAGAACCTGATATGTTGGTCCAGGTACTGCCGGCGTTGCTGCTGAAGAACACCTTGTTGCCGCTGCTATACCCTGAAAAGGTAGCCCATATTCGGTTCGAATTGTCATTGTCTACAGCAATTCCGGTAAGAGAAGCTGATGCGAATGGAAGGCCTGTACTAATGGTAGTCCAGGTGGGTACAGCATCGTTGCAATTGTCTGACCTGCGCAATGTATTGGACGAACCGGCATAGAGCCTGCTGGTGTTGCTGTTGTTGATTACCAGGTGACGCACTTTTGCAGAGCTAAAACCTGCATTGATATTGGTCCAGTTGTCACCCTCATCGGTGGTGCGGTACACAGTTCCATCATATCCAAGAAACAATCTTGAAGTGTTTGAAGGACTCATGATCCAGCCCACATTCCAGGGACTGTTGTCGCCAAAAGCAGGAGGTGTAATGTTGTCCCAAATTTCGAAACCCAGAAAAGACCACCTTCTGTAATAACTCGACTGGGTGCTGGCATACCAAATGTTATTGTCACTTGGGTGAAAAATACACTCCAAACCATCGGCCCCTCTAACGTGTGTAGCCGTGCTGCTTGCAGTGCTCAACAAGTTGGTTCCATTGTCCTGGGTTCCACCCATCACATTCCCTGAGCGCGTACAAATTCTGTAGAATTGCATGCTGCGCATGGTTGCACTGCGGTCTGACCAGGTATCGCCGTTGTTTGTAGATCGGTATACACCCCCATCAGAGCCGCACCAAAGAGTGGAGCCTGTGTACCCTAAGAAGTGAATGTCAGCATGGCTGTAGCCTACGGAATTGCTATTTGAGTTTTCATCCTGGTTCCATTTAGACTGGGGTGCCCAGGTGGTACCTCCATTGGTGGATCTCCAAACATTGATACCGCCCATCATCACCGTTTCAGAATTGGTAGGGGATACTGCTATTGCAATATCATATCCAGCCTGATGCTTGTCTGTATCACTTCCATCCTGTGCATAGCCAAATATGTTTGGGCTGCTGGAGCGAAGGGTGAAGGTGCTGCCGCTATTGGTGCTTCTATAAAGCCCCCTATAGCCATCACTGCCACCCCCATACAAGAGGTACACATAGTTGCCATTGTCTGCAGTTACGCCTATCGCAATGCGGGAGAAGTCGGATGTTGGCAAGCCGGTGCCTGCCACAGTACTGAAGGACTCGCCACCATTGGTACTTCTGTAATAAGTGGTGGTGGTAACGGCATACGCCCTGGTGTTGTCGGTGGGCTTGAATACCAAATCACGAAAACTTCCGGTTTGTACCGTGGTCCATGTTACTCCTGCATCGGTAGTTCGCCGTATGCCGCTGTTGGTCACAGCAAAAAGTGTATTTGTGAATCCCGGGCGCATTACAAGTTTGTAAGGCCTTATACCCTCGCTTTCATTAAAGGTAAGACCTGTGCTTTTCCAGGTTGCTCCGCCATCAGTGGTTTTCATTACACCTATGGAAGGCGTATCGCCACCGTCACCATCGCCGGTAAGGATGTAGATGATGTTGGTATTGCTTGGATTTATGGCAATTCCCGAAACACCTATAATCGGCATACCATCGGTAAGGCAGGTCCAGTTAATACCTGAATCGGTACTTTTCCACAAGCCTCCTGCCGGTGTACCGGCAAATATGATACTTGAATTGCCAGGGTGTACGGCAATAACATTTACCCTACCATGCCCTCCATTCCAACCACTGGTGTTGGTATAATTGCTGGGGCCCATCGATTCCCAATATCCGTTGGTAACCTTGGCTCCGGGCAGATTCTGGTAGTAATCCGATTGCAAATAGTCCCGGTAGGCATCGAAAGCCAGCCTGGATGTGTTTTTGAATTCTCCTGATGGATATACCCTTGGTTCTATAAATTCTTCCCATCGCTTGTACTGCTTGTAGCCGGTACCTTTTTCGGTACCTACCTCGTCGAAGTGGGCATTGGCTGCAGCCTGTATGGTGTAGAAATTATATGCGGAAGGATTATCCATCATTTCGTGAAAAGTCTGGGTGAAGCCTGTGCTTGCAAATCCCAGAGTGATGATGAATAGTATGATTTTTTTCATGACTTAAAATTTTTAGTCAGTGAGCATTTACTGCTTCACTTGAGATTTCAGCCACTCAATTTCGGCTTGCTGCTGCTTGATGAGTTTGTTTTGCTCGATGAGGTGCAGGGTGAGCTCTTCAATTTTCTCCAGCGTTATTTTTTGCATATCGCCGAGGTCAAAACCTTGCTCTGCTTCTACTTCAGCTGCAGAGGGTACCCCGGGAAGGTGTTTTTCAGTTTTCACGAAAGTTTCCAAATCTTCAAGGCTCATCAGGGTGTAGCTTTCGCCAAAAACGTAGTCAGGCCAATTGGCCAGGGCTTGCACGCGGGCTTCGGTACATATAATTTTACCGTTTACAGCCAGCTTGTACCCTGTGGCACCCCCGGTATTTCCCACGCGAAGATCACCGCTCACATATTGGTTTCCTACAAAATAGCCTGCCCAATTGGTGGTTCCGCCACTTGCATTGCCATAGATTCCGATTCTCGTGCCCACGCCGGTTCCAGAAGTGAATCCTGCCACTCCATAAGCAGTACCTGAGTAGTCAGAAGCTTCGGCCGTACCCCTTACACCATAAAATCCACCGGTACCTTCTACTCCGTAGCCCCAGCCGGGTGCTGTAACAGACCTACCCCGTACGGCCCGCACATCACTGTTGGTGTCAACATCTACTTCTGCTTCGATGGCACCGCCTGTTGTGCCTGTAGTGGTTCTCCTAACATACAACGGTGATACAGTACTGGGAGCACCGTTTATGGATACATATCCGGTTGAACTTATTGATAATCTTGTCACGTTGTCGGTACGTAGAAACAAAGAACCACTTTCCTGATTTGTGAGGTACAGATCGGAGTTAAACTGCTGGAAATAGGCAACCTGCGCGCCACTTCTTCGGATACTTATCATTGGATTTCCAGCTGCTGCAGTGGTATTCAGTGTAAACAAGGTGGTGGTTGAAGGGGAGTTAATTTCTACAATATTGGGATTTGCTGTAAGAATAGAACTTGCAAGTTGGGTACCATTCCATCTTGGTACGTCATTAGAAGACAGTGCACCAACTTGTGGATCCGTTTCTGCAGAGAGATAACCAGCTGATGCGTGATTTCCCCAGGCTACGGCCTGGTTCCACTGCGTTGAATTACCTCCCGGAGCAGAAATAGTGCCTCCAAAAATTGAATTCCCCGAAGCTGCATTCATGGTCCATCCTGCTGAGCCATTGGCTATGCGAAACTCAAAATCTGCAGGTCCGAAGAATATACCTGCATTCGGAGCAGTAGCTGAGCGGATGGCCCAGTTGTTGGCAGGTACACGGTGGGTGAATCCCGGCGCAAAGTACAGATCGTTTCTGAGTTGTCCGTTGTCGGCATTGATGCTCCACACTGCATTGCCGAGTCCATTTCGGAAATCATAGGCGGTATTGGTAGCATTGAAAAAGAGCCCGTAGTTAGGGTTTACAGTGAACCTGAACGCGTATTGGTTGGGTCCGATGTTTATCGTCTGGGCCGTCGCTGTTGTAGGTTGTAGTGCTAAGGCAATGAGGGCTGCAATTGCGAATAAGCGCAAGCTACCCTTTAGGATAACAAGTGTTTTCATGGTTTTGTGATTTTGGTTAGCTTTCTGTGGGTCTTTACCACAGATTTTGGTTATGCTGTCAAAAGTGCATAATTTTAGGCAAACGGTCAATTTTTTTCGACGAAACATCTTTGAATTTCTGTATCCACTGAAATGTTGCAGGGATGAGTGGTATGCGGCCTCAGCGCTATGGATGGGTGCTAACAATGTGAAGCGGGACTCACCTGAAAATAGGAAAACTACTACACGCCAGCAGGACCTTGCTAAACGAACCGGGTTCACATCCGGGTATCACACATTTTTCTATACATTCACAGCCATGAAACCCATTGTAGCCCTTCTTGCAGTATCTTTTTACGCTTTTACAGCTGTTGCTCAAAAGCCATCCACCCCTAAATCCATTCCCACGGACAGTCTTTGGAAGGCTGAAAACTTCAGCGGTCTGTCTATGCGGAGCATAGGGCCGGCGCTTTTTTCCGGAAGGATAGCCGATATTGCCCTTCACCCAACTGATCCAAATACCTGGTACGTAGCTGTTGGCTCAGGTGGTGTGTGGAAAACCGAAAATGCAGCCACAACCTGGACACCCATTTTTGACAAATACGGCGCATATAGCACTGGTTGCATTAGCATTGACCCTTCAAATCACGCTACAGTGTGGCTGGGTACAGGCGAGAATGTGGGGGGGCGGCATGTGGGATTTGGCGATGGAGTGTACCGCAGCAATGATGGAGGCAAGACCTGGACCAATATGGGTCTTAAAACTTCTGAGCATATTTCAAAAATCATCATACACCCCACCAATTCAAATATTGTATGGGTAGCCGCCCAGGGTCCGCTTTGGAGCAAAGGGGGTGAGCGGGGTGTGTACAAATCCACCGATGGTGGCAAAACATGGATCAACACCCTTTCGGTGAATGAATGGACAGGTGCTACTGACCTGGCGGTGGATCCCCGCAATCCGGATGTGCTTTACGCTGCCACATGGCAGCGGCACCGTACAGTGGCCAGCTACATTGGTGGAGGGCCCGGTTCGGGCATCTACAAAAGCAATGATGGGGGCAATACATGGACAAAACTCACATCAGGTTTGCCTGCTTCCCGCATGGGTAAAATTGGTATTGCCATTTCGCCCCAACAACCCGATGTGGTATATGCTGCCATTGAGCTCGATCAACGTACTGGCGCTGTATACAAAAGCACTGACCGGGGTGCCAACTGGACCAAACAATCTGATGCAGTAGCCGGCGCTACAGGCCCTCATTATTATCAGGAATTATACGCATGCCCGCATCATTTCGATAGGTTGTACCTCGTGGACTTTCGCATGCAGATCAGCGATGATGGCGGAAAATCCTTCCGGCAAATGAAGGAAGACAATAAACACCCTGATAACCACGCCATCGTATTTCGGAAAGACAATCCGGAATACCTGCTTGTAGGAACCGATGGAGGTATCTATGAATCTTTTGACAGGGCTGAAACATGGAGGTTTATTGACAACCTGCCTGTAACCCAGTTTTACAAAATTGCACTCGACGACAGCAAACCATTTTACAACGTGTTTGGCGGTACACAAGATAATTATACCCATGGTGGGCCGGTGCGCACCGACAATATACACGGCATTCGCAACAAGGACTGGAAAATAGTGCTCGATTGGGATGGGCATCAGCCGGCCACCGAGCCGGGCAATCCCAACATCATGTACGGGCAGCGTCAGGAAGGTACCCTCTCCCGCATCGATATGCAAACCGGAGAAGTAACCGATATACAACCGCACCCCGCTAAGGGTGACCCATACGAGCGATTCAACTGGGATGCACCCATCCTTGTGAGCCCGCACTCCCCAACACGGATCTACCACGCGTCGCAGCGTGTGTGGCGCAGCGACAACCGCGGCGATTCATGGAAAGCCATATCTGGCGATCTCACCAATAAACGCAACCGGATGGAAATGCCCATCATGGGCGAACAGCAAAGCTGGGAGAATTCATGGGACCTGCTCGCCATGAGCAACTTTAGCAGCATCACATCTTTGGCCGAATCGCCGGTAAAGGAAGGGCTGCTCTATGCAGGTACCGATGATGGCAATATACAGGTTACCGAAGATGGGGGAGGCAGCTGGACGCTGACCAAAATTACTGCGCTGCCCGGCGTTCCCGCCACTGCCTTTGTGAACGATATCAAAGCCGACCTATTCGATGAGAATACAGTGTACATTGCACTCGACAACCACAAAGAAGGTGATTTCAAACCCTACCTTTTCAAGAGTACCAATAAGGGCAAAAGCTGGGTGAGCCTTGGGGCAAATCTTCCTCCACGCACCCTTGTATGGCGTATTATTCAGGACCATGTGATGAAGGATCTTTTTTTTATAGGTACCGAATACGGGTTGTACTTCACCACCGATGGAGGAAAGCGATGGACGCAAATAAAAGGCGGTGTGCCGGTGATCTCTTTCCGGGACCTTGCCATTCACCGCCGCGACAACGACCTGGTGGCTGCCTCGTTTGGACGCAGCATCTATATTTTTGACGATATAGAAGTGTTCAGGAAGATCACCGAAGAAACCCTCCGTGCTGAGGCCACCATATTTCCGGTGAAGGACGCACTGTGGTACATCCCCCGGGGTGATTTGGATTTCGGTGACCCGAAAGGATTTCAGGGAGCCTCTTACTTTATGGCGCCCAACCCTGCCTTCGGGGCGGTGGTAACCTACCACCTGAGCGAGGGGTTTATGTCATTGCGCGAAAGGAGACAGAAGGCAGAAAAGGAAGGCCAAAAAACCTTTCCCGGTTGGGATGCCCTGCAAGCCGAAACAGATGAAATTGCACCGGCGGTCATCCTGGTTGTTCGGGACGCATCGGGTGTTGAAGTTCGCAGGGTGAAAGGGCCTGCCGACAAGGGTTTTCACCGGGTGGCATGGGATTTAAAACTGCCTTCTCCATTTGGCGTGAGCCTGAACAACCCTGCTGATGAGGGGCCGGGCAGTATACTCGCAGCTCCCGGCCGGTACAGCGTACAGCTTTATCTTTCGGAAAACGGCACCGTGCGGGAACTTTCTCAACCGGTTGAATTCAATGTAGTGCCACTGTACAACAGCAGTATTGACAATCCTATGGCGTCTGAAAGCAAGGCGATGTGGGAGGCCTATCATCTTGTAGCCCGTGATTATTCAGCTGTAAACTTGCGCATCGACAAAGCCTTGAATCGCACTGTAGCACTGCGTGCTGCGCTGGATCGTACACCTGCATCTGAAGGCACCCTCGCACCTGCATTGAACGAGGTAACTTCATCTGCCAAAGCGCTCAGGGCGCAACTGCGGGGCAACGAAGCGAAAAACAAGGTGGGTGAGAAAAATGATCCCACTATCGGTGACCGGTTCTTTAAGCTTTATCTCAGCCTGGGCAGATCAACCTACGGTCCCACACCAGCGATCATGGAGGTGCTTGCTACCTTGCAAACCGAACTCGCCGAAGCATCTGTAAAACTTGAAAGGATTGAAGCAGGCTCGAAGAGCATCGCTGATTCGATTTTTGCGGAAGGGGGCCCTTATGTGGAGTGAGGTGTTGATGTGTTTATTTTCAATAGGAAGCTGTGAATGACCAGCAGGGGCGGAGTTCACAGTTTCAAGGCAACAGGGTAAGTGAAATTTGTAAAAACATAAACGTTCCATATCCAATTGAAACTACAATTGATGATGGGTACTAAGCGTATCGCATACTGCGCTAATTATCAATTCCACCCTGTTCATACTTCAGTATTTGTTTCTGGAAAGTGCCTATTTCAGGTGCTAAATTTGTCTTAAATCTTCTTCCATGAAAAAACTCATAGGCGTTGTGTGCGGTGGCTACTCCGGCGAGGCCGCCGTTTCTATGAAAAGTGCTACAATGGTGATGGCCCAAATGGACCGAAGCAAATACCGGCCTGTGCAGATTGTGGTTGATAGAAGCCGATGGGTTGCCCTCACCGATTCTGGGGAAGTACCCATGAATATGAACGATTTCACTTTCGTGGAAAATGCAAAAGTGCAAAGGCCCGACCTCTGCTTTATCATCATACACGGCACCCCCGGTGAGGATGGCAAGCTACAGGGTTATTTTGATATGATTGGCATGCCATATACCACCGGTGGAGTGATGAATATGGCGCTCACATTCAATAAAATATTCACTACAAGGTTGCTCAGGAACATGGGCTTCAATGCAGCCGGTGGAGTGGTGATTCACCATCCAAACACACTCAACACCGAAGCAGTGGTTGCAGAACTGGGATTGCCTCTTTTTGTAAAACCCAATGAAGGTGGCTCCAGCATTGGCGCATCTAAGGTGAATGATGCAGCAGCACTTCCCGCTGCCGTTGCCTCCGCACACGCCGAAGGAACAGCGGTGCTTATTGAGTCTTTTATCACCGGTAGGGAGTTCACCTGTGGGGTGCTTTGTGTAGGTGGTACATACAAGGCCCTTGCCATTACTGAGATCAGCACAAAGAAGGAGTTCTTCGACTTCGCAGCAAAGTACACCTATGACCAAACAGAAGAGATAACCCCTGCATCTCTGCCGGAACAGCAATATTTGGAATGTCAGAAAATTTCAGAGCAGATCGCTGAAGCCTTTGATTGCAAAGGGGTGGTTCGGATAGACTACAAATTGATGGATGCTACATTTTACACCATCGAGATCAATACGGTACCCGGTATGACGGAGCACAGCATTGTGCCCCAGCAGGCGGCAGCACTGGGCATTGGCAAACCCGAATTAATCAATATGCTTATCGCGGATTGCGAAGAAAGAAGCATCTACTGATGCTTCCCGTCTACAATATTTTTTTTAGCTAATTTTCGACGATGGACAAAACAACAGTTGCGGCCCTTGGGAAAATTCGAAAGGACAACCCTAAGACGGTGAATGCCTGGGCCATGTACGATTGGGCCAACTCAGTGTACTCCCTCGTTATCACATCGTCCATCTTCCCCATCTTCTACGAAAACCTTGTTCCCGATAAAGTGAGTTTGCTGGGACGTGAGTATATGAGCACCGCTTTATATTCGTATACGCTCTCAGCTTCATTTCTATTGGTGGCCATTGTCACACCTATTCTCTCTGGTATAGCAGATTATGCAGGCCGGAAGAAAACTTTCATGAAATTCTTCTGCTACCTGGGCGGCATTGCATGTCTCGGTCTGTACTTTTTCGATGCGCAGCATTTGGGCATAGGGCTTATTATCGTCATGTTGGCTGGGGTAGGTTACTCTGGCAGTCAGGTATTTTACAATGCCTACCTGCCCGAAATATCAAGTCCCGATTTTCAGGATAGGGTGAGTGCACGAGGCTATGCCATGGGATATGTAGGCAGCGTAATACTGCTGGTGCTGAATCTTGCTATGATTACAAACCCTACCTTATTTGGACTCCCTGATGGTGATCTGGCCGCAAGGATGAGTTTTGTAACGGTAGGCCTGTGGTGGGTGGGCTTTGCGCAAATCACCTTCGCTTACTTGCCCGACAATGTGTACAAGAAAAAGGTGAAAGGAGAATATTTGTACAAAGGGTATCAAGAACTGCGGAAGGTATGGCTTCAGCTGCGCCAAACCTCCCGGTTGAAACGTTTTCTGATCGCTTTCTTCGTGTACAATATGGGGGTGCAAACCGTGATGTATATGGCCGTGAGCTTTGCCAAAAAGGAAATAGAAGGGATGCCAGACAGCGGCTTGATCGTAAGCATCCTGATCATACAATTTGTGGCGGTGGGCGGTGCTTTTCTCTTTGCATGGCTCAGCGCACGCATTGGCAACTTGAGGGCTTTGCTCATTGGAGTTGGTACCTGGATTGTGGTTTGTTTGGTGGCATACAGCATCTCCACCCCGGTTCAATTTTACCTGCTGGCCGGACTGGTGGGCGCAGTAATGGGCGGCATACAATCGCTGAGCCGCAGTACGTATAGCAAGTTTTTGCCCGCTACCAAAGACCATGCTTCCTATTTCAGCTTTTTTGATGTGTGCGATAAAGTAGGGATCGTTCTCGGCACGCTCACATTCGGTCTGGTTTATGAACAAACTGGCAGCTTGCGGAACTCGGCACTCGCATTGGGTATTTACTTTGTAATAGGGATCATCTTGTTGTTGCTTACTCCTTCAACGGAAAGAATGCAGATCCAAACGCAAGCTTAATTTCATAGTCTGCCCTTGGATTTGTGCGCTTGCACTTGAACATTTCGCACAAGAAATCCTTATAATGTTTATCGATTATTGAGAACTTTGACCCTGTGCAGAATGGGTAATCTTGCTCAGCATTCTACATATATAGCGCTTGCAAATTATGAAATCGAAAACATGGCTTCTCACCCTTTTGCTCTTCTTGGTTGTACTCACCGCGGGTATGTTTTTTGCATATCCCCTGCTCAAAACTGAGAAAAAATTGAAGGTGTATCAACCTGCTGACGTGAATCCACGCCTTGTTGATATGGGTAAGCAAGGGGTGCACAGCAACCATTCCATTGCAGATTTTTCACTGATCAATCAGGAGGGCAGGGTGGTGACCGAAAAAGACTTTGAAGGCAAGGTGTACGTAGCCGATTTTTTCTTTGCCACCTGTCCGAGCATTTGCCCCATTATGAGCGCCAACATTGCCAAACTTCAGAATGCGTTTAAGGATGAGCCCAAAGTGATGTTTCTCTCGCACTCTGTGACGCCAACTATGGACTCTGTGCCAGTGCTCGCAGAATACGGTTTGCGTTACGGCGCTGACCCTGCGCGTTGGATGCTCACTACCGGCGACAAGCAGCACATCTACGAGTTGGCCCGCAAAAGTTATTTTGCCGTTCTCGACGAAGGTGATGGAGGTGTGCAGGATTTTATCCATACCGAGAATTTCATGCTCATCGATTCCCGACGTCAAATACGCGGATACTACGATGGCACCAGCGACGTTGACATGCGCCGCCTGGCTGATGAAATAAGGATTTTGCTAAAGGAAGAAGAGAATTAATGCAATGAAGTGTCGGCTTTGATGGATTGTCGGCTTTGCCGGGATGGGGTGATCGCCTTCAATACCTATCAACTTGCCACTTTTTTCTCCTTTAGGGATTTTTTTACAACTTCTTTTCTCTTCACCTTTCCCGAAGTAGTGTAAATAAAGTGATCCACTTCCACTATTTTTCTGGGCTGCCAGAAGGGCATATCAGAAAGAGCATGCTGTACCTCCGTGAGGGAAACTGATACATCTTCAGATTTGGTTTCCACAATGAGCGCAACCTCTTCACCCAGTCGTTTATGCGGTATTCCTGCCACAAAGTAATTGCAAGAGATGAGATGGGCCAGCCGTTTTTCAACCATTTCAGGTATTACCTTAATGCCTCCAGAGTTAATAAGGTTATCGCTGCGCCCCAGCCACACGAAGCCTTCGCCCCTCAGCTCTACCAAGTCGTTGGTCTCGGTCCAGCCATCAGTAATTCCCTTCCACTTGATGTTCAGCTTGCCGTTTTTCTTCGCCTTTATACTTACGCCTTTCAGCGGCACATATATTATTTCTGCTTCTGTTTTGAGTTTTGCCATGGCGAAGTGCGAGAGCGTTTCGGTCATGCCAAAACTCATGAATGTTTTTATGCCCAGGGTTATCAGCCTTTTTTGTACGGCCTCGCTAACTTGCCCTCCCCCTATTAAAACTGCTTTCACTTTTTGCAAAGCAGCAGGGGTTTCTTCCAGGCTGCGCATGGCTTGAAAAGGAGTGAGAGGAAGCAAGTCTATCTGGCTTGTGAAATTGCCTGCGAGCGGCGTGCTGGAAGGCGCAGCAGCGAGCAGGTTATACTCTCCTGTTATGGCCCTTGCCACCATCATTTTGCCTGCAATATAGCGCATAGGCAAAGCGAGGAGTGCAGTGGTTTCTTTGCCCAATCCGAAGTAATTATTGGTGGCATTTGCGCTCACGGCAAATGCTGATTTAGGAAACTTAATTACCTTGGGATTGCCGGTGGAGCCAGAAGTTTCCACTTTGATGTTTTTATTCTTGTCGAGCAGAAGTCCGGCAAATTCCAGAATTTCTACCTCCCATTCTTTAAGTTTATCCTTCTTGGTCAGTGGCAATAGGTCAGCGCGTGGATAGAAGGTTCCATTGAGCGTGATTCCTTTATACGATTCAAAATTTTTCATGTTATCCGATCGTAGTTCCAGGCTTTTTCTGGTTGGTAATAAAGATAACCGCTGTTTACCTTTAGCGGACTTGCGAAGTTATTGTAAAAAAGTGAACCAGTTCCTAAGCCCTGCGGCAAATTAGGCTTTTTGATAGCACAGTACTGGGCAATAGCACTGAGACCAATATTGCTTTCAAGTGCTGAAGTAAGCCACCATCCAGCATTGTACTTACTTGCCATACTTATCCAATGGTCGCTCATGGCAAAACCACCTAGCAGACTTGGCTTCAGAATAATATACTGGGGGCGAATGGTGTACAGCACACGCTCGCACTCTTCGGGGTGGTACAGTCCAATGAGTTCTTCATCGAGCGCTACAGGTACCGGGCTCGTAGCGGCAAGCATGGCCATCTCATTCCACTGACCTGCCTTGATGGGCTGCTCTATGGAATGTATGCCGAATGCGGCGAGTTGTTCTAATTTCTTTGGGGCACTTTGTGGAGAGAATGCGCCATTGGCATCTACCCGTATTGTTACTTTCGAAACAGGGAAGTTGCGGCGTATTCCTTCAAGGAGCCTGAGTTCCTCGGCCCAATCTTCAGCGCCTATTTTCAGTTTGATGCACGTATACCCTTCAGCGAGTTTTTTCTCAATCTCTTCACCCATTTTAATGGGGGTATTCATCCAAACGAGACCGTTAATTTCTATACCCTCATCACCCCGGGTGAAGGGAGTTGGAAAGAGCACACCCTGGCCCTGCTGTTCGAGATCCTGAAGGGCCATTTCTACCCCAAACCTGATGGATGGCCATTCAGTTAAATCAGGTAGGGGGATTGCGTGGCAGATGGCATGGCATACTTCATTTATTTTCGCTTCGTAACCCTCGCGGTCGTCGGCGCTCAATCCGGGGAGCAAGGCACACTCACCAATGCCGGTATTTCCCGAAAGGGAATCCAGCATGCTGATAATCCATGATGGTTTTGTGAGCAACACTCCCCTTGAAGTGCCTGCAGGATGAATAAACCTGAGCGTGTGTTTGTATGCCTGAGCAGACTTCACTATCAGTATATTAGTCCAAGGCCCAGGGTAAGCGAGAAAATGAAAGTGGCAAAGGCGAGTTTTTTCAACTCCTTATCAAGGTCTGAAGAGCGTGAAGTGGTATTCACCACGTACACGTTTTGGATCAGAATAGGTGCAGCTGCAAGAAACAGAAATTGGTAGGCACTGTGGTAATACATGATGGTGTAGACCACTGTAATTGCCAATGCACCAATTACGAGAATGGAATGGTAGATGCGCGCTTTTTCGAAACCCATCATCACCACAATAGAACGCTTGCCTGAGATGCTGTCACTTTCCATATCGCGCATATTGTTGAGATTGAGCACCCCAGTTGCCAATAAGCCCAGTGCGGAAGCAGGCAAAAGCTGCGGCCAGTCAATACTTCCGGTATGCAGGTAGAAGGTGCCGGCTACACCAGTGATACCGAAAAACAAAAATACAGCAGGGTCTCCAAACCCCTGATAGCCATACGGATTTTTGCCAACTGTGTACTTCACGGCTGCTGCGATGGCCAGCAATCCTATTGCGAAAAATACGAGAATTACCGATTGCTCCATGTGTTTGGACGCACTCAGCAGCAGCCATATTCCTGAAAAGAAGGCAAGTAAGGCACAAAAAATAATCGCCCGGCCCATGGCGCCTCTACTTATGGCGCCAGATTGCACTGCCCTTGCAGGCCCGGCACGGTGCTCATTGTCAACCCCATTTACAGCATCTCCGTAGTCATTCGCCAGGTTGCTAAGTATTTGTAGAAACAAGGTTGTGAGCAGAGTACCTGCAAGTATGGCACCGTGAAACACCCCTTCATGCACTGCCAGCAAGCTGCCCAAAATTACGCTGGACATTGAGAGCGGAAGGGTGCGCAATCTGAAGGCTTTAAACCAGGCTTCTACGTTTGACATTCGATGCAAATTTGGGGCTTTTCCATAAAACCGCATACACATTGGTAAAGTTCGCTTGCATCATTTGTGAACAATTGCCACGCTGTGCTTATCAAGAGTTGGTTGTCAGCAACGGCTTCTTATTCTGGCAATATGTACATACCTTCTGCGCTATATTTGGAAACCATGCCCAGACCGATTAAAAAATATAGGAGCAAAGCCGTAGAATTCTACGAAGATGCGCGCGGGTTCTACTACCTGCGTATGTTTGAAGGGGTAGAGGTGACGATGGCCGAAGCTGTGCGCCTGAGCGAATGGGCGAACCGGGAAGCATCTGGAGAGTACAAGCCCTTACTTGTAGAGCTTGGTTATGGAAGCAGCATTGCATCTGGCGTTGAAACCTTCTTTGGGCAGAGGTGGCACAAATACTCTACCGCTGATGCCATCCTTATTGGCACTTTTGCGCATAAGGTGATGGCTACATTTTACATGCGTCATTTTAAACCCGCCCTGCCTACGAGGGTTTTTAGCGATGTATTCGATGCGCTGGCCTGGATTGATAAAGTAAAAGCAGCCAGCTAAAATGGATGTACAAGGCGCGCTCTGTAGGTGTGAATCAGCCCCGAATGCACACCTGCATTTTAATTATAAATCACCCAAGAAATGCAGCAGGCAATTAAACCTTCATTCTGCGATTTGAAATCATAAATTTGTACCGCTTTCTAATCTTTTACATTGAGAAGTATATTTAGCTTTGTTTCTGCCCGTAAGTTGCTGATCCACCTGTCGCTCATCGCGCTCACCACCGTTCTTATAATAGCCGGTACACTGTGGTGGCTCAGGCATTACACCCACCACGGAGAGGCTATAGCAGTGCCCGACCTTAGCGGAAAAAGCTTGCACGAGCTCGATGATGCCCTGCGCACTACCACGCTCACTTTCGAAATTACTGACAGCATATACAGCGATGCACAGCCCCGGGGAGCGGTGATCAGTCAAAATCCACCGGCCGGGATGATGGTGAAGGAGAACCGCACAATTTTTCTCACTGTGAATAGCCTGCTACCCGAAATGGTCATCATGCCCGACTTGAACGGAAAATCCAGACGCATTGCGATTCCAATGCTGGAGATTTCAGGCCTCAAGCTTGAAGCCGCCAAATATATTCCCGATGAGTCGTGCACAGATTGTGTGGTGGAACAGCTTTACAAGGGCAAGGCCATTGAAGCGGGTGAGCGCATACGCAAAGGCGAAAAAATAACCCTGATGATAGGGAAACAAAGCAATGAAATGGTAATAGTACCAAACCTGATAGGGCTCTCGTACATGCAAAGTATTGATTTGATCAACGAATATAGGCTGAACGCTGGAGTGGTGCTGGCCTGCGAAGGTTGCTTCACAGCCCAGGATTCAGCCATGGCGAGAGTAGTAAGCCAACTGCCCGATCCCGGTGTGCGGGTGCCACTTGGAAGTTTTGCCGATTTATACCTAAGCACAGATACGATGTCGGGCAATACCTTCGTTTTACCTGTAGATACCAGTGATTATGAGAATCGTTAACGCAGCCGTTGTTTTATTTTTTTGCTTCTCGGCCCATGCGCAGGAGAATATAGTGCCTCCCACCATCAATACTGAACTCCTTATTAAAGGCAATACAAAGCAGCAACAAGCGCGCCTTGCAAAGTCAGGCGAGGATCTTGAATTGCCATTTGTGGATGATTTCAGCACCGACCGTTTTCCGGGAAATGCTGAAGGCAGGCAGGTGCTGTGGACTGGCAGACAGGCCACACACAACTATACATGGGCAAAGAACCCACCTACATTGGGGTTTGTAAGTTTTGATGGTACCAACGAAGTTGGATATCCCTATCATTGGGGTGTGGGTTCAGGACCATCTGACACCCTCACTTCCTGCACCATCAATTTGGAAGGCGATGCGAGCGACAACATAGGCATCAGCTTTTACTACCAACCAAAAGGGTTTTCTAATCTGCCACCAAATACCACCACTGATTCCCTCATACTGGAATTTTATGCTCCCGAGCTTGACCAATGGTTTTGGGCATGGAGTACAGTAGATGTAACCAATACTGAGAATTTCGCCTTTGTATACATTCCCATTTTCAATTTAGACTTGCTCAAGCCTGGATTTCAATTCAGGTTCAGAAACATTGCCAATACACAGGGTGCGTTCGACCTTTGGCATGTTGATTACGTGTGGTTGGACCGCAACTCAGTGAATTCCACAATCGTGGTGAATGATGTGGCTTTCGCAAGGCAGGAACCCTCCGTGATGATTGATTATACAGCCATTCCACTTTCACATTACGCGGTGAATCCCGCCTCGCATATGATACCAAATATCAATGTGCTGGCCCGCAACCTCAATGACGGTCCGCGTACCCTCGAGGGCAACAGGATAAGGATACTTAAAGATGGGGTGGAATTGGGAAACTACCTGAACAGCAACAGCCCGGCTATTTTTGGGCAAACTACCCTGGACTACGCCCACAGCTTTGGTGCGCTCCCCAACGGCATCGTTCTAGACCCTTCCCTCGATCCTGAAAGAATAGAATACGAGGTGGAATTCACCCACACAGTGAGCGATTTTACGCCAACAACGGGCAATGATACCATGCGGGTGTACCACGATTTCTTCACCCATTATGCATATGATGATGGCAGCGCAGAAGCCGGTTATTTCGTATCGGGCACTGGTTCGGAAGCAGCCATACGCTATAGCTGCTTTAAGAGTGACTCTATATGGGCATTGCAGATATACACCATGCCCAGTGGCACCGACTATGAGGATACACCAATGACCATAAGATTATACGAGGATGCTGCCAATGCCCCGGGCGCTGTGATCGCTGAAGCGTTGAAGATGGTTGTGTATGATCAAAGCGACTATCAGCAGTCCGTAATCTATAAATTTGAAGAACCTGTGTTCATCCCTGCGGGTACTTATTTTGCCGGATACAGGCAGGCTGACCAGACCAATTCCATCATTGTAGGTTTGGACTTCAATACTGCTGCCAATCAAGGGCGGCTTTTCTTCAGGCAAGGCCTATCATGGCAGGCATCGAGTGTGCCCGGCTCCATTATGATACGACCAATGTTTACCACACCTGGCTACCAGGTGATAGCCAGCACAGGTGATGTAACTTTTGCGGACAGGCTGCAGCTCTTCCCCAATCCGGCTGCAGATGTGCTCTACATAACCTACGAGGAGAATGACCGACGCCTTACCGCGGAGGTATACGACATGGGCGGCAGGCTGGTGAAGAAAGAACATACCGGAGCGAATGGCGCCATCAATATTGGGGACCTGGAGCGGGGAATGTACATTGTGGCGGTAAGGCATCCCGATGGATACAGCGCATCAAAGAAACTGGTGGTAAACCGCTGATATGCTCGAAGAAACTGAGAATCCCGAGGAAGAACTCTATGAGCATTACCGCCTAAAAGCTGATCCGGGTCAGGAGCTGCTCCGCGTGGATAAATTCCTGATGGACCGCATACCCAACACCTCGCGGACCAAACTTCAACTGGCTGCCATCAACGGCAATATCAGGGTAAACGATGCCACGGTAAAACCCAATTACAGGGTGAAACCCGGCGATGATATCAGCATTGTATTGCCTTATCCACAGCGGGAAATTGAGCTTATTCCACAGGATATTCCCATAGAAATACTCTATGAAGATGATACCCTTGTGATTGTAAACAAACAGGCCGACATGGTGGTGCATCCTGGATACGGAAACTATACAGGTACACTTGTGAATGCGCTGATTTACCATTTTCAACAATTGCCGCCGAGCGTGGACGGCATGCCCAATAGACCTGGATTGGTGCACCGCCTCGATAAGAACACCACCGGAGTGATGGTGATTGCAAAGACTGAACAGGCTCTTACCAACCTTTCTCTTCAATTTTTTGAAAGAACTACGGATCGGCGCTATGTTGCACTGGCATGGGGCGATGTGGCTACCGATGGAACCATTGAAGGAAACATAGGACGCTCTCTAAAGAATAGAAAGGTGATGGATGTATTTCCAGAAGGAGATTTCGGAAAGCACGCCATCACTCACTACAAGGTGCTGGAACGACTCAACTACGTAACCCTTGTAGAGTGCAAACTCGAAACTGGCCGCACCCACCAGATAAGGGCGCATTTTCAGCACATAGGCCATCCACTTTTTAATGACCCCGAGTACGGGGGCAACCACATTCTTCAGGGTACCGTGTTTACAAAGTACAAGCAGTATGTGATGAATTGTTTTGATATGATTCCCAGACAGGCACTCCACGCCCGCTCCCTGGAACTCACACACCCCGTTTCGGGCGAGCGCATGAAATTTGAATCTCCTCTTCCTGCAGACCTTGCTGCTGTGTTGAACAAGTGGAGGCTTTACATGAAGGGCAGGGAAGTGTAATGCAACCCGCTTTGACAGGAAATAATTCTGTGCAACTCCAGCTTCCAACCAGCACACCCATCTGAAATGCGAACTGCATATTTGACTGCATTCAGTACATTCGCCACAAACCTGAATGAATGCTGTTCAACAGCCTGGATTTTGCGATTTTCCTTCCTGTAGTTTTTGCGCTATACTGGCTTATCAGGGGCCTGAAAGGTCAGAATGCTTTGTTGCTGGTAAGCAGCTATCTCTTCTATGGGTGGTGGGATTACCGTTTCCTTGCCTTGATTTTGCTCAGCACTGCTATCGATTACGTCATTTCCAATGCCATACATGGTCATGTGAAGCAGCATAGCAGAAAGCTGCTCGTAGGACTTAGCATTGCTGCCAATATTGGGATGCTCGGTTTCTTCAAGTACTATAACTTCTTTATAGACAACTTTCAGGATGCTTTTAGCCTGCTGGGTGAACCTGTAACGTTGAGATACATGGACATCATACTCCCTGTTGGGATTAGTTTTTACACCTTTCAGACCCTGAGTTATACCATAGATGTATACCGCAAGCACCTTGAGCCAGCCAAAGATTTTATTGCTTTTGCAGCATTTGTAAGTTTCTTTCCTCAACTGGTAGCAGGCCCCATCGAACGCGGTCAGCGCTTCCTGCCCCAATTCTTTGCATACCGCACCTTTAGCTACCCTATGGCGGTAGATGGGCTGAGGCAAATGCTGTGGGGCTTCTTTAAAAAGATGGCGATAGCCGACAATTGTGCGGTGTATGCCAATGCCGTCTTCGACAACCCCGATGCACATTCGGGGAGCACATTGGCATTTGGGGCGGTGCTATTTGCTTTTCAGATTTACGGCGACTTTTCAGGATATTCAGACATCGCAATTGGCACGGCGCGACTCTTTGGTTTCAACCTTATGCAGAACTTTGCATTCCCCTATTTTTCCCGCGATATAGCTGAGTTTTGGAGGCGTTGGCACATCTCACTCTCCACATGGTTTCGCGATTATGTGTACATTCCCCTTGGTGGCAACCGGGGTGGCAGGTGGAAGATTACTCGAAATGTATTTATCATTTTTTTAGTGAGTGGTTTTTGGCACGGAGCCAATTGGACTTTTATCGTCTGGGGCTTGCTACATGCCTTGTTTTTTATCCCCTTGCTCTGGACGAATAGGCACAAGAAGTACACCGATACACCAGGAATTGGCAGGGCACTGCCTTCCGTGCGTGAAGTGACAGCCATGCTGGGAACCTTTCTACTCACAACTTTGGCCTGGGTATTTTTCAGGGCCGCCAGCGTAGGTGATGCACTGAACTACATTGATGGAATTTTCGACCCATCACTTCTGAGTATGCCTGTAGTCGTGGACCCTGCTGTGGCTTTACTCACTGTTTTGCTCATCTGTTTTATGACGGTTGTGGAGTGGATAGGTAGAACTGGAAATCATGGTCTTGAACACCTTGGTTTGCAATGGCCACGACCTTTGAGGTGGACCATGTATGCTGTGGTGATTTTCATCACAGGCCTATATATGCAAACCGATGAAACGCCTTTTATCTATTTTCAATTTTAGTATGCGCCCATTCTTAAAGAATATCATTTTATTCGGCCTATTTGCAGGGATAGTTTATTGCATACTTCTTTTTATTTCAGGGGCTTTGTTGCCCTTGATGTGGCGCCCCAATTTACCCTTTGTTGAACACCGATCCGGTCATTCATATTCAAGAATTGCAGAAGCAGATCAAACCGGAAATATAGATGTACTCATCATTGGCTCCTCCCATGCGTACAGAGGCGTTGACACCCGCAACTTCGAAGCTGAAGGGTATAAGGCTTTCAACCTGGGCAGCAGTGCCCAAACACCTATGCAGTCCAATATGTTATTGGAAATGTATGCGGAGCAATTGGATCCTGAACTCGTTGTATTAGAAGTATTTCCTTCTTCCCTTTCAATGGATGGAGTAGAATCATCCATAGACCTTTTGTCGTCCATGCCACTGAGAGGTCAGCTGATAGAACTGGCACTTGCTCAAAAGAATGCCCAGGTGTACAACACCTTGTTGTACGCCGGCATGTACGGGATTTTGATGCATGATGAAGGCAAAAAGGAAGATCCCAGGAAAGGAGGAGACATGTACATTTCTGGCGGGTATGTAGAGCGGAAAGATGCCTTTTTTGATCCGGAAAATGAAGTGCCCCAGCCTGACTCAACATATAGAAAAGAGCAACTGGAATCTCTTGATGCCATCATCGAAATGCTCAACAACGCCAATACTGAATATGTGCTGGTGCAGGCCCCGGTAACCGATGCATTTTACGAGCTTTACCACAACCCCGACTCCTTCGATATGGATATGATGGAACGGGGAATGTATTTTAATTTCAATGACCTCCCAAGCCTTAGAGACACTTTGCATTTCTACGATTACCACCACCTGAATGCCGCGGGGGTGAAAGAATTTAACGATGCACTGATAGATTCTCTATTGGCACATGGTCTGCTCTACCCTAAAAGGCAGCTTTGACAGGCCATTTCAATCCTACGCTAATCCTACACATTTTGGAAGAGTGCATTCAGTTTTTTCCTGAATGATGCTTTTTTATCTGTAATCACGAATTTTTACCCTTCTAAATCAGCTTATTAGATCTCAATGGCGAAATCTCGCTATTGTGCAACTTATTTCGACCAAATACATTTGTCTTGAGATAAACCAACATTTTAAACCGTCAGGCAACTGAACCATAAAAACCAAAGCATGAAAACTTTACTCACTCCGGCATTTACCTCCTTGTTTACACTTTGCTTTGCGATAAGCGCATGGGCCACCACCCGCACCGTAAGCAATAACCCCAATATCCCTGCACAATACTCAAACCTGCAAACAGCCATCAACGAATCGGCTTCAGGTGATACGCTAATGGTGCATGGCTCACCTAACGACTACGGAAACATTACGGTACCTCAATCGATGGTATTAATCGGACCGGGCTACAGGCCACTTGGGCAAAACCAGCTTACAGCCATAGTAAGTATTTTAAGCATTACTGCTGCTACAGATGGAGTTTCTGACAATGTTGTTTTTCTTGGACTTAACATTGGCACACTTCGTCAGCACAATGGAGGTGGATGTACATTTGGATTCGCCGTGAAACTCAGAATAGAACGATGTGTAATTAATAGTGTGAGTCCACTGGGCATTTCTTCGGGAACCAATGATTCTGAATTTCTTGCCGACCAATGTATATTTATTTCTACTGCGACGCTTACAAATGCCGCATGTGGCGGCAACGCCATATCATCGGTAAGCTTTACAAATTCAATTTTTATGGGCAACCTGAATTACAACACTCCTGCTTCAAGCGGATTGGTTTCCAACTGCATTTTCTTTGGAGGTGGCTCTACTCTGGGAGCTATTCAAAACACCATCTTTTCGAACAATGTATTTTATGGCACCCCCTTGAGCGATGGCAATGGTGCTAAAACCGGCTGTACCTTCAACAGCAATCTTACCTTTGGAACCAACAACAATGCCCTTACGTTCGCATCGAGCATCAGCACCGGAACCCTTGAAAACACCGACCCGCTTTTCATAAATGCTACAGCGCCAGGTTCTGGTCAGAATTTCTCCACACTCTTCAATGGTGTCCAAAATCTTAATCCACAGCCTTCATCTCCCCTTCTTGCGGCAGGTAGCGATGGCACTGACATCGGTCTTACCGGTGGTTCATCTGCCTTCAATTACCTTCTTCAGGGTACGACCAAAGGTCCCTGGATGACTTCGCTGATTATCAACAATGCCTCCCTTCCGGAAAACGGCGCCCTACAGGTAACATTTGGCGCGAAAGCTCAGGAATAAATCTATTTGGATACAAGTATCTGTTTTGCATCAAAGGCATTTTTGCTTTTGCTGCAGGCAACTTAAATAATATAAAATGAAAGTCCAGCTAACCATATTCATCGCCATAATGCTACTGGTTCCCGGTCTGTTGGCCCAAGGCACGGAACCCACGCTAAACAGTTACAGAAGCAGCCAGACAGGCAACTGGAACAGCGCCCA
>JBGTBE010000047.1:0-32668 GCA_041749535.1 Cryomorpha sp.
GTCTACTGCGTTGAGGTAGGTGTGGCTCTGTGCATCGTGCTTGCGGTCCATGAGCAGCCGGGTTATACCGAGTATCGCATTCATGGGAGTGCGTATCTCGTGGCTCATATTGGCAAGAAACTGGCTGCGGAAGGCCTCGCTACGCTCGGCCCTTTCTCTGGCAGCTTCCACTTCTGCATTCTTGGCTTCCAGGGCTTTGGCTGCTTTTTGCTTCAGCCGAAACCGGTTGAATATTATAAAGACGAGTAGCAACAGTATTGCTCCCCCTGCGAAGGATAGATTTCGAAGGTTTTTCTGCTTTTGAAGGTTAGATTCATATCTAAGATTCTCCTCTAGTTTCTGCTTCTCATAGGTGGTTTCGAGTTCGTGTTTCAATAAATTTTCTCGTGCATCCTGGTTGTTGATACTATCGCGCGTGCTGATGTACAGCCCGTACATCTCGAGCGCATTTTTATAGTCACCTACTTCTTTCTGTGATTTATAGAGGGATTCTGAAATATTCCTGATATCAGCAAGACTATTTCTGTTCAAGGCCATTTTCAATGCATGGGCATTTAAAGCTATTGATTTTTCATGGTTGCCCATCTCCGCATAGGTGATGCCCAGGTTGTTAAGGGAGTTTATAAGTCCTAAGGTGTCGCCATTTTCAGCCCTCATCAGGCGTCCCGTTTCAAAGTGATTTATGGCTTTTTGACGCAATTCCAAACCAGATTTATTGTCCAGATTGCTATGCGCCAAAAAGTTGTATACTACACCAATATTATTGTTTAAATTTCCAATGCTCTCAGTGTCGCCAATCTCTTCAGCTCGGGCAAGTAGTTCTTTGAGAATATCAAGTGATTCTTCATTCCGGTTGAGTCCCCTATATACAATTGCTAAATTGTTCAGCGAATTTGCCTCACCTCTTCTGTCACCGAGTTCGCCTTTCAGCTTGGCACTTTCAGCGAAATATCTTGCAGCATGCGCGTAATCTTCTTTTCGTGACAAAGGATTGGTATTGTATTCTGCCTGATCCATATAAATTAAGCCAAGGTTGTTCAACGAGGAGGCAATGCCCGTTTTGTGGTCCAAGACCTTGTTGATATTAAGTCCCTTGGTAATACAATCTACAGCTTCAGCATACATGCCTGCATGGCGATAGGCCAAACCGAGATTGCCGTATGACCTTGCCAAACCTTCTTGGTCGTCTACTTCCTGCCTTAGTTCGATACTTTGTTTATGAAGCGCAATTGAAGCAACAAAATTTCCTTGAATGTCTTGACCTATTGCCCTAAATCTAAGCGCTTCGGCCATGGCACCTTTATAGTCCATACCTTCAGCGAGATCATATAGCAATACAGCGTAGAAGTCAGCGCTATCAGCATTGGATAATAGATAAACTGAGCCACTGAGTTTTACGAGTGCATTGATTCTCAGAGTGTCACCATTTTCTTTATTTGCTGCTGCTGCCTTCAGAGAATCAATATTATGATTCTGGGCACCTGCTACAATGCATATTGCAATGCTCCAGCAGGTTACAATCAATTTTAGCAAGAGCGAGGTATTTCTCATGAGAGTGAAATTGGGATTTCGAAGGTTCAATCTACTCTTTTTATCAATATCCTTTGATATAGATTTTTTTATTGATCCGGTGCAAATTACTAAACCAAAGCCTGGATAGAATCCAGAGAGTGCAATGGCCGATACGAAACAATCGATCTTCTTAACTTGTAAGAACATTTGAACCATTTGAAGTGGAATTCAGTCAAATCTTCCTTGATAGAATTAGTCATGCGTGGATATTTCTATCGGTGCTACTAAAAGCAGGGTAAACCAATATGATTAGAAACATCACAATAATCTTCGGAGCTGTATTTAGTTCATTAACCTGAATATCTGTACATTTCAAGCTTCTGCACTTACAGGCAGCCGATACGTTATGGATCACCCGCTTGATTGGATTTTCATTCATTTAAATACCTGCTATTGCCAAGAATAAGTATGACCAAATAAATTAGTCCATCGAATTCTCAATCCCTAAAAGAATGAAATACCAGACCAATGCGGTAGAGTGAACTCTGGAAAATTCTATTCAAAACATCTCCTTGAATTATGTTTCAATTTGTAGGCTTGGTGTTAACTTTGGCATAAATGAAATCTCTCCATGCCAGCGAATAAGTACGCATTGCTTAGGTACAGAATTATAGACCGTTGTATCAGCAATAAGTACAAAACTTTTCCCGACAAGGAAGATTTGCGACAAGCCTGTGAAGAAGAATTGTATGGGAGTGAAGGTGAACATGTATCGGTAAGCACCATTGAGAAAGACCTTTATGCCATGCGCTATGAAAGCAATTTGGGCTTCAATGCACCGATAGCTTACAACAAGAATTACAAAGGCTACTATTACACAGACCCAGAGTACTCCATTGATAAAATGCCCTTGAGCGAAGAGGATATTTCAGCCATTCGACTTGCGGCAAGTACACTGAGACAGTTCAGAGGTATATCTCTGTTTAAGACATCGGAAGCTGCAATTGATAAAATTCTTGACCGCCTGAGCCTCCACCCTGCTCGGGGCGAAGGGGCGCTTGATCAATTTGTGCAATTCGAAACAGCACCTGTTTATAGAGGCAGTGAGTACTTACCCATATTGCTGGAATCTATTCGAAAAAGGGTAATAGTGCAATTCGCGTATGAAAAGTATTCAGGTGGTAAAAAGAAGGATTATACATTGCATCCCTATCTGCTGAAAGAGTACCGCAATCGATGGTATGTAATAGGCTTGAATCCTGAGAAGGATAGCATTGTAACGTTTGCTCTCGATCGTATTTGTGCCAGCCCAAAGCTGCTTAATGGCAGTTTTAGAGTGAAGGAAGGATTTAATACTGACCTTTTTTTCAAGCACAGCATAGGCATTACTGCCGTTCAGGAAGTACCACAAAAAGTACGGCTTCGATTCACCACCCTCGCAGGGAAGTATGTGGAATCTCAACCACTCCATCACTCACAGCGCATCGTTCGAAATGATGAAGTTGCCCTCGATGTGGAATTATACTTATGCATTACGAAAGAGCTTTTAATGCAAATATTAAGTTACGGTCCCGATGTGGAAGTAAAGGAGCCAGCATCCCTAAAACAGCAAATTGCCGCTACATTGAGAAACACCCTCAAGCATTACAATTGAGAATCTTTATTCAAAATATTTAAATTCAACAACATCAGTCATTGGTCTGCCTTCATCCGGAATGGATGTTCTCCGGATATGGTTTTCTCCTTACAAATAGATACTAACAATACGGCTGAACTAATGAACAATCACTTTCTTCATATGGGGTGCGGGAGTACATTTCACCTGGTTATTGGAAGTGTTTTCCAATTGGCCTGATTATTAACCAATTAAACCCTATACTACATGAAAAGAATTTTCCTTGCATTACAGTGCTCGACCTTTTTACTCTGTTGTATTGAGCTTTACGCACAGAATTCCTGTTTGGGCCCATCAGGAATTCCCGACTATTATGAAGCTGAAGACTGCTTTGATCTTTCACCTTTAAGTGGGTTAATTTATTCCAATGACCCTGTCCTTCCAGGCAATAGTTTGCTTGACCTTTCAAGTCTGGATGTACTTGATGTTCCACAGGCGGGTAGTTCATTACATGTTCGTGGCAATACCAGGCAATTTTATTATCTGCCTTTGCTGGTTCCTGGATTTTGGGCGTATGGGTATGATGTTGATAATTATCAGTTCGTTCTTACCGAGACAACAGAGCTAAGGTTCGTAACCAGACGTTCTACAGCCAACGATGGAATATATTTGATCATTCAGAAATTTCCCGATGTGCTCGCAACGGATGCAAGTGCCAGTTTTATCATGCTTCCCAACTTACCAAGTTTTTACATCAATTCATATGGCAGCAATTGTACGTACGATGAAGGTTCTATTCCTTCTTATACTCTAGCCCCTGGATTTTACAACATCATGGTGTCGATCACGGATCCCGGTACCTTGATCATTGGCGATGATTTTCTTACCGAATCTGAAAAAAATGCCATGGAAGCACAAGCGTATGATCTTACCTGCATACAGCACGCTTATGATTATGATCTTGTAATTCACAACCTGAATGAACCTGTAGATCCACCCTGTACAAACGCAGTATCCATTACCCACGGACCAACTTTTGCTAACTTCGAGGAGACTGGTGCAACAGAAACGATTGCATCAAACTCGCCAACTCAATGTGTTGGATCAGGCAATCATGATGAGAAGTGGTATAAGTTCGAACCTGTAACGAGCAATTCATATATTAGGGTTTGGGGAAATGGTGACTTTGATGCCGTAGTAGAAGTATTTGATGGTTGTACCGGTAACCTGATAAAATGCCAGAATGAAGTTGGACCAGGCGATCGGGAAATCGTGATCTTACCCGGACTGAATTTGGGTCAGACTTATTACTACCGCACTTACCACGCCGGAGCGACACCACCAACGAACAACACATTTCTTACATCTGGTTCTCACATTCCTTTGATCAAGCTACTTCCTACTCAATGCAACAAAAATCTTATTGAAGGGGTGTGGGTTGTGAGTACGCAGCCTGCAAGCACTTATTTGCTAGTCGCAAGGAAATGGAGATTTACAGAGACCGCACCTCCATACAATTCATATGAATATACTGTATCTGGTACTTCGAACCGAATCAATTGGAGCACCTTTGCTGAGCGCGAGGTAGGTCGATCATACACCGTAGAAGTAAAGACCAGGCAGTACCAAGACGCACTGTGGGGGGAATATTGGACTGCATGCGTTGTGCACTATCCTATGGCTGGTATTATTCAGTATCAGGAAGAATTTGCAACAGCTGAGAATTGGTTTACCCTATCTCCCAATCCTGGGGTTGGTGAAGAGTTAAATGTATCATACTCCATTAATAACGACAAAGGAGGTCCATTGAATCTGGTAGTATATGATATGGCAGGGCGATTGGTTTATGAAACCAACATCCAGGATGGGCGAAGTGGTTATACGGTCGCATACTTTGACCAAACCCTTTCCACTGGATTGTATATCGCAAAACTATACGCAAGTGATGGAACACAGCTCACTGAGAAATTTGTAGTGAAGTGATCGTTCATCGTTGGCAGGATTAACCAAGGGGTGCATGTTGTTCATGCACCCTTTTTAGTTTATTAAATTAGGAATTGAATCGCGCACGCTGCTTGTAATGATCCAGGGTTCGTATTGCATCTGCAAACCCTAAAAGTGCAAACATTATGTAACTTTCATTCACGTTGATGTGTAGACACCAACAAACTAACCCGACAAAATCATTGCTTCTCACGTTCAAACAAGGTATTTTTGTCGCCGAAACTCTACAATCCTATCTCTACAACAATTCTTATGAAACGAGTACTTTATTTTGCCCTTCTGGGTGTGTTGGCTGTATCATGCCAGAATGATGACGATTCAACCCAAGATCCAACTCCTAATCCCAGTGCGCTTACGCGCACGTATTCAGGAGAATTCCTGAATGATTATTTCACCCTGCAATGTGACATTACCAAAGACACTCCGGGATTCTTGCCAACCATTGCTGCAAGGGCATATGGGTATCTGGGGATTGCAGCCTACGAGTCTGTGGTACATGGAATCAGTGGTGCCCAATCGCTTGCGGGACAAGTGGATGGCATGCCTGCCGGAAGCCTTCCCATCCCGATAGCTGACCAAAAATACAATTGGGCCGTTGCATGTAATGCTTCTTCAGCCCAGATAATGCGATATATGTTTGGTTCAAACATATCTCCTGAAAATCTTACTGCTATTGATGATCTGGAAGCCGTGAATCTGGAGAACTTGTCAGATGGTGTTCCTGCCGAAGTGCTGAACAGGTCTATTAATTTTGGAGTTGCCATTGCTGATGCAGTGTATGATGTTAGCACCACTGATGGTGGTCATGAATCATACCTAAACCCCTTCCAATTGCCATATGAGATTCCTGTGGCAGACTATTGCTGGATACCAACTGGTGCAGCACTTCAACCGCTGAGCCCATATTGGGGAAGTAATAGGTCAATGGTAAGTGGAACTATGGAACAAAATCAACCTGGACCGCACATACCATTTTCAACGGACCCGGAATCTGAATTTTATGAAGCTGCCAACGTTGTGTACAATCAGGTTATGACCGTCAATACACAGGAAGAAGTAACCATCACTGAATATTGGGCTGATGACCCATTCCAAACTTGTACACCTGCTGGTCATTCATTTAATATTGTAAATCAATTACTACGTGAAACAGGCGCTTCTCTTGAGAAAACCGCTGTTGGCCTTGCCATGATGGGACTCGCAGAGAATGATGCCTTCATTGCCTGCTGGAAAGCGAAGTATGACCATATGCTCATCAGACCGGTAAGCTATATCAAATTGTACATTGACCCGAACTTCAACACCGTGATAGGTACACCTCCTTTTCCTGCTTACACATCAGGACATGCAACGGAATGTGGGGCGGGTGCCAAAATAGTTTCTCATCTCTTTGCAAATGCAAATGGTGATTACGAGTTCACAGACCTTAGCCAGTTGCAATATGGATTCTCTGCGAGAACCTATGATAATTTCTATACGATGGCTGAAGAATGTGCTGCATCCCGTTTTTATGGTGGTATTCACTATACCTTCGACAATGATCTTGGGCTTGAAATGGGTTACGGTATCGGCGATGCTATTATCGAGAATATCAACTGGCCAACAAACATTCAGTAGGCGCCAATATGAGAAGCAAGATAGTACTATTGATTCCGGTAATTTTTATGTTTTCATGCACGGAAACTCAGGAAAAACAGCCTGTAGATATGTGGCCTGTCGGCTTCGAAAACCTAGTGGAATTGCATTGCAAGGCCCGTGATTTAAGAAAACAGAGATTCGATCTGGCCGACTCAATCAGGAATTATACAGATCTTCAACTTTCCAATCAGGAAAGCAATGAGCCGATCCTTGCTGATGACGTAAAACTTAGAAATTGGAATATTCAGAAAGATTCACTCGTGCGTGAAAGCAAAGATATTGCTGATTCAATAAAGGTTCTTCTGGATGATGTAATAGTGAAGTTGGAAACGGATCAGAAAAGGGTATTTAATGATAGTTTGATCAAAGCTGTAAGTAGCAGAGGTTGCGAATAGTATCTGATCATTACAAATTAGAATCAATGACCGGCAAAGCGAATTTGCCGGTTCTTTTTTTCATAGAATGCCTAATTTATAAAGTGGCAATGAATATATGGGTAGACTTTTTTGATTTCACGAAGCCATGAATAAGATCATTTGGGTAATAGATGATGACCCAATATTTAGGATGATCATGTCTTACAATATTAAGAGCGTATCACCACAAAGTGAAATGTATGAATATGAAACCCTTGTGGAGTTAATTCAAAACATAGAGCAAGGTATTATTGGGGTACATTCGATTCCTGATTTCATCTTTTTGGATATTAATTTGCCAGAAATTGATGCCTGGGTTTTTCTTGATAAAATTGCGACCAACAGCTTACCCTTGGCTATGAAATCATCAAAAATTGTAGTGGTGAGCTCAAGTATCGATCCTGCCGATAGGTTGAGAGCATTGAATTGTGAACAAGTAGTTGCTTTTTTGTCAAAGCCATTGACAAAGTATCAGATTGCAGAACTTTTTCGATCTAATTGAATTAAGCTGCTCTAACAGTTAACCTTTATACCTAACGATCCATCCTTACTAGATGAACCAATTCAATGCTTTTCAATCTTTTCATAGCTCGCCTTTATGCCTTTTATTAAAGCAGAGCTGAAACCGTGGTGTTCCATTTCATTAAGCCCGGCAATCGTACATCCCTTTGGGGTGGTTACCTTATCAATCTCGCTCTCGGGGTGCGAGTTTCTGGTAATCAGCAGTTCCGAAGCACCTTTTACAGTTTGATGCACTATGGCGCTTGCCGTTTTTGAGTCGAAACCAATTTCAATACCACCTTGTACCATGGCTCGGATAAAACGCATTACATATGCAATACCGCAGGCGCCCATAACGGTTGCCGCTTCCATCAGCTCTTCGTTGATGAAAATAACCTCACCCAGGGCTGAGAAAATATTGCTTACAAGGGCCACTTCATCTGGCCCGGCGTTAGAATGGCACACACATGTGAGGGACTCTTTCACATCAGCTGCCGTATTTGGCATTGCACGAAAGATTGGCGTACTTTTCGGTAAGAATCCCGCAATATGAGATATGGAAACCCCTGTAATCACTGAAATTACGATGTGTTTCGATGCATCAATGACTGGCGCAATTTCTTCCAAAATTAGATCCACATTATAAGGTTTTACTGCCAGAATTATTACCCGACTTTCGCGCGTCGCCCGGGCATTGTCGCTATGCACTTTGATTTTCAAATTTTTAAGGTCACTCAGTGCGGCTGTATTCCTGCGAGTTACACTGATGGTGTTGGCTTTCACGCCACCGTCAGTCATACCCACAGCCAGTGCACGGCCAAGGTTTCCGCAACCTATAATCGCTGTTTTGAGATCCGCTATTTTCATTTCATTATTACTTTGCAGCTAAGGTAAGCCTACTATGTATTTCTATATCCAATTTATTGTACCCACATCATTGTTCATCCTTTCGTCAGGAATATTGCCATCATTACCTGGAGGCTTACTACTTTTCACCCATCATGGATAGAACACCTGCACCCCTGAATTGGCAAGCACTCAGTGAGAAGCTGAAAGGCTCCTTGCACACAGATGAAACCCACAGAATACTGTATTCTACAGACGCTTCGGTGTATAGGGTTTTGCCAGATGCAGTGGCGGTGCCCTACGACGAGGAAGACCTGCGCCACATTATTCACTTTGCTGTTGAGCATCAAATACCAATCATTTCAAGAACTGCAGGCACATCGCTGGCAGGGCAGGTGGTGGGAAAGGGGTTGGTGGTAGATTTTTCGGTTCATTTCAATCAAATCATAGAATTAAATGTAGAAGAGCGCTGGGTAAAAGTTCAGCCAGGCGTAATCCGCGATGAACTGAATAGGTATGTGCAACCCTTCGGGCTTTTCTTCGGGCCAAACACTTCAACTGCCAGCCGTTGTATGATTGGAGGTATGTTAGGAAATAACTCTGCGGGTACCACTTCTATAAAGTATGGCACCACACGCGATAAAATTATTGACGCTGAGGTGTTGCTCAGCGATGGAAGCAGTGCCGTTTTTGGTCCAAAAACAGCCGATGAAGTAGCGACATTAATGAAAACTGAAGGATTGGAAGGTGAGATTTACAGGAAACTCACTGAGCTCTTTTTAGACCCCAATCTTCAGAAAGAAATCAAAGTCCAGTATCCAGACCCAGGTATTCACCGCCGCAATACTGGCTATGCGCTTGATGTGATTTTGAACCAAGAATATTTCGGAGGTGATGAAGGTCCTTTGAATCTTTCCAAACTACTCGCTGGTTCAGAAGGTACTTTGTGTATGGTCACTTCAATTAAGTTGGCACTTGATGCACTACCTCCACCATTCGAGGCAGTTGTATGCGCGCATTTTAATTCCATGCGCGAGTCGTTGCTTGCCACGGTTATAGCGATGAAGCACGCGCCATATGCCTGTGAGCTAATGGATAAGGCCATCCTTGATTGTACCAAAGGCAATCCAGAGCAGTCTGAAAATAGGTTTTTTATTGAAGGCGATCCGGCCTCTGTGGTGTGCATAGAACTCAGAAGCAATACTGCTTTAGAGCTCGAAGGGTCAATCAAAAGCCTTTTGTCCTCATTTCACGAAAGTGCCTACGGGTATGCTTTTCCTGTGGTATATCCGCCTGACTCTGAGCGTGTGTGGAACCTAAGGGCTGCAGGGTTGGGCGTACTAAGTAATGTAAAGGGGCCCGCGAAACCCGTGGCATTTGTAGAAGATACAGCCGTGAAGGTTACTGACCTTCCGGACTACATTGATGAGTTGGGAAGCGTTTTTGAAAAATATGGCCAGAAAGCGGTGTATTATGCCCATGCCGGAGCCGGAGAATTGCATGTAAGGCCAGTGTTGAATTTGAAGAGCAAGCAGGGTCGCAGCGATTTTAGAAATATTGCTAAAGATTCTGCACTTCTAGTGAAGAAATATCGGGGAGCGCTCAGTGGAGAACATGGTGATGGCCGGGTTCGGGCTGAATTCATTCCTTTGGTGCTTGGTGCGGTAGTATATGATGCTATGGTGAAGGTGAAGAAAACCTGGGATCCTAAAGGTATTTTCAATCCGGGCAAGATCACGAATGCGCTCCCTATGGACACTGAGCTGCGGTACAGCGAAGGACAGCCCGTGTTTCGGTTTCCTACTTTTTTGGACTTCACAGACCAGGGTAACATTCAAGAAGCAGCCGAAGCTTGTAATGGCAGTGGAGATTGTAGAAAGCTACACACCACGGGTGCTACTATGTGCCCCAGCTACCAAGCCACAAGGAATGAAAAGGACTCCACCCGGGCCAGGGCAAACATGCTTCGAGAAGTGCTTACAAAATCCAATAACCCAACTTATCCCCTGGATAGTGAGCCACTTATGGAAGTGATGGACCTATGCCTTAGCTGCAAGGCATGTAGACGTGAGTGCCCCAGCAGTGTAGATATGTCGATGATGAAAGCGGAGGTAAGTTGGCAGTTTGGGCGCCGTCGTGGTTTCAGTAATCGTTCCAGATTTTTCGGTCATTTTCATAAAATGGCCGCATTGGGCAGTCTTTTAGGCCCTCTACTAAATAGGTTGATTCAGTTTGCACCTGTGAACAGCTATATCAAGAAAAGATATGAAATTGCCGCCCAGCGCTCGTTGCCTGAATTTTCTCAAAGGAAGGCTACTTCGTTGATTAGAAACAAGATGGTGATTGACGATGCCGATTTTGTGTTCTACATCGATGAGTTTACGCAGTATCAGGATGCCAGAATTGCTGAAGCTGCCAGCAATTTATTCAAAGCACTTGGCTTCAAGTTCTATTGCATATACAGCCCATCGGCCCGTGCGTATATTTCCAAAGGCATGCTCCAGGAAGCCAGAGAAACGGCTGTTCAAACATTGGCTACACTCTCTGGAGCGATCGAAAAGGGGTTGCCAATAGTAGGGTTGGAGCCTTCAGCAGTTTTAGGGTTCAGGGATGAATACCCAAAGTTGGTTGGCCAAGCTCACAAAGGGAAAGCCGATGTGTTAGCGGGTCTAGCCTTTACATTCGAAGAATACCTTTCGGGACAGATAGATAAGGGGAAGATAAATGCAGATCATTTTGATCAAGAACCCCGTGAGATTCTGGTTCATCTTCATTGCCATCAGAAATCACTCTCTCACGTGAAGTACACCAAAAGGGTCCTTTCCATTCCGAAGAACCATCAGGTTAAGATAATTCCTTCCGGATGTTGCGGAATGGCGGGCAGTTTCGGTTATGAGGCAGAGCACTATGATCTGAGCATGAAAATAGGAGAACTCGTTCTTTTTCCAAAGATCAGAGCAACAGGCGAAGGTGCCTTTATTGTCGCTGCGGGAACCAGTTGCAGGCATCAGATCACAGACGGCACAAGCAGACAAGCCCTTCATCCTGCAGAGTTGCTGCTGAAATGTATAAAATCTTGAGAAAGGGACCTATCGTATCAACTGAACGTGACCGCTCTTAATCTGAACTTCCAGACTTTCGTTGGTTTCTTCTCCCCATCGGTATAGTATCTTGTAAAAGTACATCCCAGGTTGGATGTAGTATCCTTTTATACCCCCATTCCATCCTTGGAGCGGGTCGTTGGTTGAGAAAATTTCCCCACCCCATCGGTCAAAAATGCGCATTGAAAAATCGGAAACCGGACACGAAGCTATGCTTTTAAAGATATCATTTAATCCATCGGCATCTGGTGTGAAAGCATTTGGAACAAATACATCGCATGGACAGTCGCTCGAAACATTCAGGAAAGAAACCCCAATTGTAAAATCGAAATATTCCTGACAACCTCTGTCATCGATTACATTCAAGGAGTAATTTCCAGCACTTAAATTACTGTAGGTTCCCTGGCTTTGTGGTTGTTCTCCATTAAGCCTGAAAATAAAGGGTGGAGAGCCATTGGTGAGTTCAGCTATTATTTCTCCATTGTCGAATAAGGGACAATTCACTGGTTTCACATTTCTGATAAACAGGTTGAGGTCAGTTTCATCTGGTATTGTCACCACTACAGAGCCTGTGCAATCCGTCGCGTTGCGGGCAGTAACTGTATAGGTGCCCGGCCCTAAACTTGAGAAAACTGGGTCGCTTCTCCAGCCAGCTATGCCGGTGATGCTATACTCAAAAACATCATTGTAATCTACAGCTACAGTCACAGAGCCTGAGTTATCGCCACAGAAAGCACTTTCAATATCGAGTATGGAAAGTTCTACGCCTTCGCGGATTAAAACAATGCTATCCAATCGTTCACAGCCATTGCTGTCGCGTACGAGCAGGTAGTATTTGCCCTCACTTAGGTTATTAAAGTCAGGTCCATCTTGAAAAGAAGCACCATTTGATATGGAGTACAAATAAGGCGCTACTCCTCCAGTCACTTCAAAATTGATTTGCCCGTCATTTCCACCGCAACTTTCGTCTACCTTGGTTTCATCTACTCTGAAGCCGGCGCATGCTGCATCTTCGCATTTCGTGGTTGCATTTCCGGAAATGGTGAGCAAGGGAGAGGAGTTAAAATAGGCTTCCATGCGTATTACCTGGTCCTCGCTGAACATAAAGAGACATGGGTCATCGCAGTAGTCCATAAAGCTTGGCCAAAGCACGGGATCTGTACAATTTACAAAGTTAGGATTGCCGATAGGGCATCCAAAAGTAGGATTGTCGGTTTGAGGGGTATCATCTACCTGGTCGTTAACTGCATCTGCACAACCACTGGCGTCAAACGGGTGAAGGAGATTGAAGTAATGTCCCACTTCGTGCGTAATAGTCCGGCCAAGATTGAAAGAAGCGTTCAACACATTTCCACCACATGACACCGAACTGAAGGCTGTGGTTGTACAAGTCACTCCGTCACCATTCCCAGTACCGCCAAGTGGAGAAAAGCCTAATAGACCACCTCCTAAATCACGTACCCAAAAGTTCAGATAACCAGCCCATTGTGCATTGTCATCTCCAGTAGTTTGGTTCAAGGTAATCGCATAGTCACCTTCTTCTATTCCAAATCCTGCCGGGTGGTTCAAAGTGGCAAGGCAAAACTGTATGCAAGATTCTCCATGTTCAATTGCGGGCCATACTGTTGGTTTCAGGTCTGTCCAATTGGTAAAATCCGGATTGGTAGCGCCAAAATCTTCGTTCATAATTCGCACCTGATCAATCGCCATTTGCTCTGCGCAGGCTGCATCAATGGCCGTATTTTGGAAATGAACCGCCACGGGAATGTAAAACACCTCGTCGCAATCTGCTTTTTGCATTTGCGCGTTACTCAACACATATTGCCTGAATTGCGCCTGCCGATCATTCCAACCTTCAGCATATTCAGGATTTTGCATAAGCGCTGAATGGTACTCATTGCTGCCGCATCTCTTTGTCTGTCCAAAATGTTGCTGTGCCAAAATCAGTGTTGATGCACTCAGAAATAGGCATGAAAGCAGATATTCTTTCATTTTAATTTTAATGGTTTCAAATATGTTTAACTCAAAGGCTTGTAGCCTGCATCTATTAATTCCGGAAAGTGAGTCCTTGCAAGCTTCACAATTGGTTAAATGCACTTTGGTGACGCTAAAATAATCTAAAAGATGCTCAACGGACGCCATATTGCTCAGAATTAATCCTTTATTTTTAAACAGAAACATCCTTTTGACCTTAAGACTACATCAATGCCAAAGTACATTTTCATAATCTTACGAGCTTATCAATTCATCAATAACTTTTAAGACGTTGAATTCAAAGAATATATGTTTGTTATCTTAAGTGTTTATTTTATTTGTAATCCATTCATCTGGTTCTGATTTGTAAAAAGTATTTTTGGACTATTGAATTGTCTAAATCGCCGATATTCATTGTTCATGAAAAACATCACTTGAATTGTTTCTAGTACCTATGATAATTTTAGCATCTGGAGTCGACATTGCCTTTTTGAATCAGATTGTAATTATTCTCGGCTTGTCTGTCATTACAATTTACTTGTTCAAAAGATTTAAACTACCTACTATTCTCGGATTTCTTGTCACAGGCGTACTTTTTGGCCCACAAGCAATGAAGCTTGCCGAATCTGTTACAGAGATAGATGCTCTGAGTGAGGTAGGGGTGGTGTTGCTTCTATTTATTATCGGGCTCGAATTCAGCATTAAGAGCCTGGTATCCATACGAAAGATAGTGCTACTGGGCGGAACTCTTCAGGTATTTCTTACCATTCTGGCTGTGGCGGGAATTTCTATAGGATTGGGATTACCTGCAAACAAGGCTTTTTTCATAGGCTTTCTGCTCGCCTTGAGCAGTACGGCAATTGTGTTAAAAATTCTTCAGGAAAGGGGTATGATGCGGTCGCCCCATGGAAGAATAGCGATTGGTATACTTATATTTCAGGATGTGATTGTGGTACCTATGATGCTTCTTACACCTATCCTTTCGGGTCAGGAAGCGCACATCTGGCAGTCACTTGCTCTTCTGGCTGCAAAATTTACTTTTCTTATCATTCTTATCTTCATTCTGGCAAGGTATCTCGTGCCCAAATTGCTTCACGAAATTGCCCGCACGCGGAGCAGGGAGCTTTTCTTGATCACCATCATTGTGATTTGTTTTGCTGTGGCCTACATGTCTGCACTCATGGGGCTCTCACTGGCACTTGGTGCATTTATGGCCGGCTTGTGCATCAGTGAGTCTGAATACAGCCATCAGGCCACCGGGCTCATCATTCCCTTTCGGGAAATTTTCACGAGTTTCTTCTTCGTTTCTATAGGCATGCTCCTAGATCTCAGTTTTGTAATTCACAATTTTCTTCCAGTGGTAGGTCTTACACTTGCTGCCTGTGCCATCAAATGGCTCGTACTCGTATTCGCATCAAGTGTATTGAGGTATCCACTCAAAACGGGATTTCTTGTTGGATTTAGCCTTTTTCAAGTGGGTGAGTTTGCATTTATACTTTCGGCTACCGGGCTAGAGTATGGACTATTGGACATGGTGAATTATCAATATTTTCTAGCCGTTTCAATACTGAGTATGGGTGCAACCCCTTTTCTTATTTCAGCATCGGAGAAGCTGGCATTGGGCCTAATGAATACAAGGGTAGGTGCACTGGATTTAGGAAAAAATGGACCGAAAATGCCAAGCGCTCCTGATGACGAGCTGGAAAGTTTGGATAGCCACTTGATTATTATTGGCTATGGTGTGAATGGCAAGAACACCGCCCTTACGGCAAAAAAGGCTGACATTCCTTATGTAATCATTGACACAAACGCCGAGGCAGTGCGTGAGGCCCGCCTTAATCATGAACCAATTATTTTTGGAGACGCCACGAGTCACCATATTCTGGAACTTACAAAGGTTTATAAAGCCAGGGTTGCAGTTGTGGCAATCTCGGAGTACGAAGCCTCACTCAATATTATTGCCAATATCCGTGAAATATGCACTACGGTGCACATCATTGTGAGGTGTAAAACCATTACCCAAAGTGAAGCGCTACTCCAAATGGGTGCTTCTGAGGTTATTAGCGAGCAATTCGAATCATCTATAGAGGTTTTCGCCAGAATGTTGAGCCAGTTTTTAGTTAATACCAAAGAGATAGATAGCTACATCGATTACGTTCGAGATGAGTCTTACACAGGCATTTACTCAGGCTTTCATATCTACAAACGCAATGCGGTAGAATTGAATGAGGTGGTTACAAAGACCTTCATTCTGGGACAGAAGTGCCCCTTTAGCGAGAAACACCTGTGCGAAGCAGTGATGCTTGATGATCACAGGGTTCGGGTTCTTGGCATCATAAGAAATTCTGAATTCATCACACACTTAGATGGAGATACCATGATGTATCCTGGTGATGAAGTAATTGTTTTTGGTCGGGAAGGAGACTTGAAACAGTTCATTAAGGAATGGGAAGAGAAGACGCGAAGCAATGAAGATGCGTTATTCCCCTTAGAGCAAAATTCCTGATAGGCCGAATTATTTAACCTTTTCTGTTACTCCATTCTTGTAATAACATGTCAGAATGGATTCCATTTTCTCAGTTCCTTCAGCTATCCTGGCAGTTCTTTCCCAGAGCAAGTCGTCCATCAAATGCCTGAGGGGTTGCTCTAAAGATGGCACAAACCTAAATACATCAAGTATTTGCTTGTCCCATTGCTTGTGATAACGAACCAGATCATCTGGGTAAACCACTTTGCGGCGTGTACCTTCGTCAATGCCTCTGAATGGCTCATTCACATTCAAGTACCCATAGTCATCAGTTAATTGTTCTCCTGGTTGGATATCCCGAATTGCAATTTCGAATTCGTAGGCAGTTGAAAGGCAGTTTGCATTGAAACTGTGGTTCACAAAGCGCGCTATGTCCCAGCAAAGTATCAGATTACCTTCTTTATTGCGGTAGCAATACGTGTCAATAATCTGTTTATAGTGCGGCTGCATCTTGCTCACCTGTTCAGGTGTGAATATCCGGTCGAACTTGTCAAAAACCCAAGTAATGGTACCAGCAGGGATGAATTTGGTAGCTACTACGCCGTAACCTACTTCGGGGCTAATAAAGCGGAGCTCTGTATGGGGGTGGATCATAGGTTAAATATGGCTCAAATTTGCATTTTGTTATAATACGCAGTACATAATTACAAAAATTTTAATTAACTTGAAATCAAATATATATCTTCTGATTTTTGATCCTGCCATCTGAATAGAATGATTTTTCCTCTCACTTTTATCTAAGTGGGTGAATGAAGCATCCTACCACTCATCCTATTTGGACTTTTGTGAAAACTTCATGAGGGGATCTTTTAATTATTTTAGCCAAATGAACTTGAATCGACCTACAGTTATTCTTCTTACCTCATTGCTTTCTTCGGGCATGCAAACCTGTGATCTCAAGAATGGCAAAAAGGACGATCCGTCAGCAATGGATTCTACATCTGTGCCACGGACAGATGCCTGGCTATTGCAGCAATCCAAGTTTGAAGAATTGAGGCTTCAGCAAGTTGATTTCACTGCATTTGGAAAAGATGGAGACTGGCAAATGAATCTGTCAACTGACAGGATAATCACTTTCAAATCAATGGATTCAGGTAGCAGTATTGTTACCAAAGAGAGCGAAGAAATGCTTCCTGCAGATATGAACGCGATCATGTATGCTGCTGAGATGGAGGCGGGCAGGGTTCTGGTGACCGTGTATCAGGACAGTTGTGAATTCGGCAATTCTTTGGAGAAGTGGCCCTATAGTGTTAGGGTTTTAGTGGATGCTGGCAAAGATAATTTTCAGGAATACCGTGGTTGTGGATTGTACCTAAATGCGCCTTCGCTGCATGATATTTGGGTGCTTTCTGAATGGAATCGTTTTGATGACCTGAAATCAATGTTTCCAACCGGACCTCCGCGTATGGAGTTTCATATGGAGAAGAACGAATATTATGGCTACAGTGGCTGTGTAGAAATATCAGGTAGGTTTGAGCCAAAAGGCAGTAAGCTTGACATACTCAGTTATATGCCAGGTAAAGTAGCATGCAATCAGGAGGGGCACATGGCCTTTATTGAAGCACTGAGTACTGTGCAGTTTGACTTGAGCTTAGATGGTATATACCTAAGATTGAGCAACGAAAAAGAGGTACTGACCTTTCGTAAGGTAGACTGAATTAAAATCAGGCTGAAAGCAATCTCTTGTTCACGCCTTCCCAGTTCAGTACATCAAAAAATGACTTGAGATAGTCTGCTCTTCTGTTCTGATTTTTAAGATAATATGCATGTTCCCATACATCTATTCCAACGATGGGAATACCCTTGTTCTCCACAATGCCAGTCATAAGAGGATTGTCTTGATTTGCTGTTGATGTTACGAAGAGCGATTTGTTTGAATCCACACAAAGCCAGGCCCATCCGGATCCAAACACAGTGCCGGCAGCATTGGTAAGTGCCTCGCGACATGCTTCCCAATTGCCGAAGCTCTTGTTTATTGAATCAGCCACAGCTCCTGTTGGGTTTCCTCCTGCTTGAGGTGCGAGAATCTCCCAATAAAGACAATGGTTGTAATAACCGCCTCCATTATTTCTCACAGTTGCATCCTCAGCGCCAGGCTTTACCTCACCAAGTATTTGTTCTATGGTCTTTCCTTCAAACCGGGAGTTGCCCAAAATTCCAGCATTCAGGTTTTTGGTGTAGCCTGCATGGTGTTTACTATGGTGCAGCTCCATTGTCATGGCATCTATATGTGGCTCGAGATCAGCATAGCCATATGAAAGGGTGGGTAGGGTAAATTCAGCGCCTAAAGCTGTGGTTTTACTCATGTTGGACTCGCTGTCACTGCTCGATGTATTGCTGCAAAAGGAAAGAGTAGGAGCCACCACTGCTCCGGTAGCCACCAGGCCTGTAAGTTTAAGAAATGTTCTTTTCTCCATTGGGGAATGATTTTATAAAAGTTGGCAGGGCTCTAAGTTAATCATTCAGTCAATAAAATTGACATCATTCCTGCTGATGCCCTTCTTGATTGCTGGCTTCGGAGAAGATAGATTACATCTTTGGTAAGGTGAATGTAAAAGTGCTTCCTTGATCGGGAACTGACTCAACCCATATTTCACCACCTAAATTCTCAATAATTTTTCTGGTAAGAGCGAGCCCCATTCCTGTGCCGGGATACTGATCCCTGGAATGAAGCCTTTGAAACATTTCGAAAATCCGCTCATGGTACTCGCTGCTTATCCCGATGCCATTGTCGCGCACTGCAAATATCCAACTATCCTCATCTTCGGTAACACTCAGTCTTACTTCGGTCGCTATGCCTTTTTTTGCATACTTCAAGCTATTGCCAATAAGGTTTTGAAGCACTTGGGTAAGTGGCGATTTATACGTTTTTATTGATGTAATTCCCTCATGGCGAAAAATGGCGTTGGCAGCAGCTACTTCTGAGCTTAAGAGTAGCAAAAGCTCATCTGTGAGCTCTGGCAGATTTACGTCCTGCAATGATTTTCTTCCACTACCAATTCTGGAGTACTCCAACAAATCCAGAATGATATTTCGCATTCGCATTGCCCCATCTACCGCAAAGTGAATGTAGTCCCTTGCTTTATCGTCAAGCTTATCACTGTACTTTTTGTCAAGCTGAGAGAGGAACCCTGACACCATTCTGAGTGGCTCTTGCAAATCGTGTGATGCCACATAGGCAAATTGCTCAAGCTCCCTGTTCGATTTCGTTAATGCTTCCGTTTGTAATTTCAATTTAGCGTTCAGCTGCACCAGTTTTTCTTCAGCATATTTACGTTCAGTAATATCTCTGAAGTAAACTGAAACACCTTTTGATGATGGATAAGCGGAGAATTCAAGCCAAATTTTCTGTCTTGCATTAAATGACTCAAAGGATATTTTTTCTCCTGTTTTCAGCATCTTCTCGTACATTGAGAAGTATTGGTTGTCCAACTCAAAAGGGTAAGCGGAGATAAAATCTTTGCCAAGCAAAGTTTCTCTTTTTACTCCACTCAGCACCTCGGCCATTCCATTCCAATAGGTAACTTTTCTGTTATTATCTATGGTGAAGAATGCATCACCTATGCTTTCAAGTATATTCTCATTTTCAGCATAAGCTTCGGCAAGCTTTAGCTGTGTATTCTTTTGCTCATCAATGTCTTGTATGCTTGCGTATATGGCCAAGCAAACCCCATTTGCCATTTCCACTTCACCCCGGCTTCTCACCCAGATAATTTTATTGGAGAAGGTTTTGATCTTTATTTCTTCATCCCAGCTCAGCCCTGCTGTGATGGCTATGTTAAGCCTTTCGGCAAACGGCATTTCAGGGGATTCAACTGAGAAGATCCATCTTAGCGTATCATGATCAACGCTTGTGCCTTCGGGTAATTCAACTAATTCTGCGAGAACATCCGAAAAATTGATGACGCCAGGACCTGGGTAAATTTCCCAGGCTCCTATTCTTGCCATCCTCGAAGTTCGGGTTAGTAATTCTTCAAGTTGTTTGATAATCGTAATATCCTGCATGGAACCAATCATTCGCGTTGGCTCACCTTTAGGGTTTCTCACAACAATACCTTTGTCAATGACAATGGCATACGAACCATCAGATTTTTTGAAACGATATTCCTCGCTCCAATGGCCATCTTCAGATTTCTGTGCCTCGCTGAGACTTATTACAACTCTTTCTTCATCAGCAGGGTGAACCAAATCAGACCAAAAGTCTAAATCGCTCTGATTGTTGTCCAGCCTATGCCCAAAAATACTTTCGAAGCCTTCTCCCCAATCGATCATGTTTGTTCTTAAGTCCCAGTCCCATATTGCATCAAACGATGCTTTATTGATGTATCGAAAACGGTCATTTGCTACTTGCAATTCTCGACGGGATTCTACCTGCTCAGTAATATCAACTCCAAAGATGAAAACTCCTTCAATAATGCCATCCAGGTTGCGGTTTGGCGAAATATCGAGACTAAAACTTTTTTCTACTGGAGTACCTTTATCTCCGATGTTGAGTGTGAATTCCATCTCACTTATCCGGAAGGAACTACCTGTAATTGCAACCTGATAAAATATGGAAATAATCTCTGAATTTTCAACCTCGGGAAAAACTTCGAAAACCAATTTACCCACCACGTCTTTTTTGCGGAAAAGGTGTAAAAATTCGCGGTTCACCATCTCGAATTTGATCTTGCTTTTGGCTCTGTTTTCAATATTCGAAATTGAGAGTGCACAGACAAATGCTGGAGCATTTTCCAGAATCTGGGTGTATCTTTTTCTTTCTTGATCGGCTGCATTTTTCAATTGATTGCGCTGGGTAGCATCACGTGCCACACAATACATGAGCTGTGCAGTGCGGTCCCACCTTGCAGACCACAGCATGTGGATGGATGACCCGTCTTTTTTGATAATTACATTCTCAAATTCTCCTATTTCTCCACCTGCCTTAAGCCTTTCCGATACTTCCTTTGTTGGTTCTATGAATTCAGGGTGCACGAAATCAAGAAAGTTCATGCCTTCTAATTCAAAAGGGGCATATCCCCATAATCTCTCAGCGGCTTTGCTTACACTAACATACAGCCCATTTCCATCAGCAGTGCAAATAATATCGAGCGAAGAGTCTAAAATCTTACTGAATTCATCGCGTGCATTTTCCAACGCAATTCTGTTAACTACCTGCTCTGTGATATTTTTAGAAAACGCGGCAATACCCATGATGGCGCCGTTTGAATTCCACATAGGGCTGAGGGTCACATCAGCGTAATCAGGAAAGTGCGTATCCTTGTTCCAAGTTTCTTCCTGAAATTTTATCACTTCACCCTGAAAAGCCCTTCCAAAATATTCTGTCCATCGCTTGAGGGTTTTGTCATTTACATTTTCACCAGTAATTTGTGCACCTACACTAACATCTTCGCCCATTTTGACCTTCATAATTTCAGCAAAGGCTGCATTTGCTGCAATTATATTCTTGTCGAGACCGATAGCCCAGATATGGTCTTCTGTCGCATTGATAATTGCTTCAAGTGTGGTTTTAAGTTGTTCGACTTCACTTGACTTTCGATACTCTTCTGTAACATCAACCACTGTAGAGATCATGATGTCGTCTTCAGGCAGAGGAATGTTACGGGCATTTACCACTCTTTTTTCGCCGTTACTTGTGTCAATTCGAATTCCCTTCCATGCCAATCGTTTGGGATCACAACTATTCATGTCCGTCACAATTCTGGTTTTCATCTTCTCCCTTTCCGCTGTATCCTGAAATACTTTATCAAAAAAAGAGTTTACATCAGGAAGTTCATCTGGGGGCCAGCCATATATTTCACCGAAGGCTTTGTTCACATAAACCCTGGTTCCGTCAGTAATCTTGTTCGCCGCGATACCTAGTGGTGAATGATTGATTATTTTTTCAATAAACTTTATTCGGTTCTTAAGCACTTCAGCAGTTCCATCAGAGATGGAAAATTGCAGCATCGTACTCCCATCCTTAGCTTGGCGGAATGGCGTGAAATTTAAAATTTTTATGTCATTGGCCAGGTCTGCATTGAAATTAAATATACCGGGATCTTCACCATAGGGCAGCACAAGAATTTCGTTTTTAAATACGGCATTGGCGAGTTCGGCCTCTACTTGCTCAATGTCGATTTTGGAATGATCGAGAAATGCATGCAGATTTAGACCCACACAATCATCCTGTTGCATTTTAAAGTAGACGCCAAATGCTTTGTTACAAATTTCAAGTACAAAGTTGTGATCCACGCGAAATATAGCCTTAGGCTGAGGTGATTGATCAAAGATCTGCTGAAATATTTCGCTGTCCATGGCCTGCTTCTGTTCGAAGCGAAGGTAGCAATTTGCATATAAGATTGGTTCTGTAAACGGGCATCAGCAAAGCACTTTCATCTTGTGCGTTGCTAAGTTGTATGTGCACTAATTTGAAAGATAATGCGCATAATTGCACTGTACAATCTGTTAATAAGCAGGCCTACACTTAAGGCTTGACCCGGCATTCCCTTTGAGTAGCAGTTGTGATGCCGAAGCTAGAAAGACGCATACTGAAGATGTGGTCTGTCTTACTTGCTTATTTCTTCGAGAAGGTGCTTAATTGTTCTTTCTAGTTGCTGGTCTTGCGAGTTTGCCACTGCTGCTGGTTCGTTCATCACCTTGATGTCAGGTTCAAGCTGATAGTTCTCCAATAGTTGACCACTTTTAATATCGCGCATGCCTACTTGGGGAATTCCAAATACAGTACCATCCTGCATGCCTTCCCACCATACTGCGGTGCCTGTGCCTGGTACGGGCATACCCACAAGTTTTCCAATTCCAAAATGTCGGTATGTGAATGGAAACATATGTGCGTCAGAGTAGTTGCCTTCAGAAATAATTACTGCCGATGGTTTTTGCCATTTGCCGATGGGCTCGCCTCCCATATTTTTTTGACCTCTAGGCTCAAACTGCATGTAAAGTTTACCGCTGAGGAATGTAGCCAGATCATCGTGCAACCAACCGCCGCCGTTGAAGCGGGTGTCAACTACCAGGGCTTCCTTATCGTTGTATTTGCCAAGGGCCTTGCTATACACTTCCCTGAAGCTTTCGCTGTTCATTCCCCTTACGTGCACATACCCAATTTTACCTCCTGAAAGTTTGTCCGTTTCTGCTTCACGGGTTTTCACCCAGCGTTCGTACGCAAGCTGATTTTCAAGCCTGCGTCCAATGGGTTCTACCACTTCCGACCACCGCTTACCATTGTCAGGGTCATAATAAGAAATGAGGGTCTTGTGGCCTGCCTTTCGATTTAATAGGGGGTAGTAATTTTGCCCTTGCGCAATCGAAGTCCCATCTATTTTTTCAATGATAACACCAGATTTTACTTTTCCGTCTTTGTTGCGCAAAGGGCTCTTTGGCATTACATCAGCGATACGCAAGCCAGCGCCGGTGTATGTCTCGTCGAAGTATACTCCCAGAGATGCTGTTTGATCATCAGCTTCATCCTGCGAAAAGTAGAATGCTCCGGTATGCGATGCATTCACTTCACCAAGCATTTCCCCGAGCATATCTGCAAAATCATAGGGATTGTTTATATGCGGAAGAAATTGGGCGTAATTTGCCTTGTACATACTCCAATCTACTCCGTGCAAATCTTCCAGATAGAATTTCTTTTTAAATTGTCTCCAAACATGCTCGAACATATACTCCCGTTCAGCATCTATATTTAAGGTCATTTCAGCAGTGTAACTCACCGGCTCTTTTTTGCCATCGGCAATTTCAATTTTTGTAATTCCCGATTCGGTGGATGCGAATATGTGTTTCTCTTCCTTATCGAAATAGATTGCTGAACCCTGGCTTCCCAACTTGGCTACAACCTTGGTTTCTTTTTCTTTTAGCTGGGTCTTCCAAAGGGCAAAACCTTCATCAGTCTTGGCGAGAAAGTAAAAGGTTTCTCCTTTTGAGTCCAGCAGGAAATCACTCAGAAAGGATGAGAAAATTGTAAGTTTTGCCTTTCTATCCTGGAGTCCATCCCAGTCAACTATTAGTTTCTTGGGCGCTTCTTTTTTCTCATCGTCATCATCATCTTTTTTCTTTTTATCGCCCAAATCTTTCTCATCACCCTTCTTTTTATCATCATCTTTCTTTTTGTCTTCATCAGCTTCTTTCCAAAGGGCATAATCCGCTTCGCTAAGTTTGAATTTCTGCCAAGCATCTATGGTGAGAAAGAGTGCATATACATCACCCTGGGAACCCCAGCTTCCATGTGATCGAAATCCATCACGGTCACTTTCCCAGTAAATCATCTCTCCGCCCATACCGAATTTCGGCAAGGCATTGCCGTATCCATTTTGGGTCAGGTTAATTGGTTGGTCTTTTCCGGATGCATTCAACAGCCCTACTTGGGCATTCCATCTATTATAACCCAGGTATTGCACCAACAGCCACTTGCTATCTGGGCTCCATGTATAATACTGATCACCATCAGAATAACTGTAATTGAATGATCCTGGCAACACAGTTCGAATTTCGCCCGATGCAATGTTCTTTATGCGCAATGTGGTTCTCTCTTCCAGAAAGGCGATCTCCTTATCATCGGGAGAATATCTTCCCTGAAAAGTTTCTGCACTGGTCTTTACGACTGCCTTTTCTTCTATCATGGTTGCATTGAAGAAGTACTTTTCCTCCTTTCGGGAAATGGAGGCTTCATAAATACTCCAACTTGAATCTCTTTCGCTGGAATACAATAGCTTGGTGCCATCGCTATTGAAGTGAAGGTCACGCTCTTGCTGTGGGGTGTTGGTAATGCGCTTGGTATCAACGTATTCGATAGCTGTAACAAACACTTCGCCCCTCACTATAAAGGCAATTTCCTTCCCGTTGGGAGAGAGGGCAAAGTCAGTAGCGCCACTGCTTATTATTTTTGCAACTGTTTCATTGTAGCGTCGGTCGCTTCGCAGGTTTATCTTTACTTTTCGTGACTCTTGACCATCCAATTGGGTGTAAATCTCACCATTGTATAAGTAACAAAGCATACCTTCATTAGAGATGCTGAGGGCCCTTACTGGATGGTTTTCGAATGAGCTCACTTGTCTTGCGTTCGCTTCGGTATTGTTTGCGATTTCTGCCTTCCATACATTGAAGGAACCACTGCGTTCTGACAAAAAGAAAAAGCGGTTTTCTCCGGCAGCCCACAAGGGATTGCGGTCCTCTGCAACATGTGTTGTAATCTGATTAAACACGCCTGTAGTTTTGTTATAAGTCCATATATCTCTGGCTTCCGAAGAAGTCTGATGTTTTCTCAGTTCATCTTCATAACCTTTTTTGTCGTTGAAAATATATTGGACTCCGTCGGGGCTCATATGTACTTTTTCTGCAGGAGTGGTAAGTACTTGTAGTTCGCGACCTCCGGTTACTGCAACGCTGTACAATTCAGGGAGCGCACCTGTAGGAAACAATACAGCTTTATGATGGTCGAGGCGGCTTGAACCGAAAAGGACCTCTTTTCCATCTGGGGTGAATCGGTATGGCTCATCATCAGCTGAGTGAAAAGTGAGCCGGGAAGGAATACCTCCGAGCGCATCCACAATAAATATATCCATATTGCCATGGCGCATGGAAGCAAATGCAATGGACTTGCTGTCAGGACTCCATACAGGAAAGCTCTCGTAGGCTTCGTGCAATGTAACCTGACGCGCATCGCCACCTTGAAAAGGTACGGTGTAAATATCGCCTTGATAGCTGAATGCAATGGTGAGACCATCAGGTGAGATGGCTGGAGCTCGCATCCACAATGGGGCAACTGATTGTGAGAATGTAGCCACATGAATCAGAAAAGAGCATGCAAGTAGTGATAAAGGCTTCATGATGAATATATTTTGGGGAAATGTACAGACTTTGGACGACAGGTCGTATTTATCTGCTACAATGAATGGAGAATAAATTTAGTGGATCAGCATATTTTACAGGATCAAAACCCGTAAAGTATAGAATACAGGAAATGCAGATGAACTTAAAGGACAATTTAATCTAGGTGATGAGCAGTGCTCACTTTTTTTTGGAATCCAGAATAATTATTTCTTCCCTTCTGTCGAGCGAAGCATCACCACCGAGGGGATATTCACCTTTCATCCCTTCATATTCCATTCTGGAAGGATCTATGCCGTTGGCAACCAGATAATCAAATACAGCCTTGGCTCTGGTGTGGCTCAAATTCTTCTTCCCACTGCCTTCATCTTTGCCATCCTTGCCTGGCTTGGTGCAACACACATGGCCTTCGATTTTAATCTTAACATCTGGCCGGGCTTTGAGCTCATCTGTAAATTGTGTGAGGTATCCATAAGAAGAAGCAAGTATAATATCTCTGCTTCCTACGAAAAGTACTTTTTCTAATGTGAATCTGTCGCCAGTTGCAATATTGGTCCCCATAATTAGTGGTTTTAGGTTCACCTTCACATCAATGGGCTTTTGACCGATAGAGGCTGTGATTGAATTGACTACTATTTCTGTCTTGGGGTGGTACCAAATCTGCGCACTCGCTTTTCTGTTGAGGCTGCGCTGTTTGCTAATATCTGTTTCAAGATTTTCTATTTGCAAAGAACCGTGTCCAGCATATTTGCTTAGTATTTTAGCATCAATTCCTTCGGACTCCAGCACTTCGGAAAGCGCGTGTGCGCGCTGCAAAGAAAGGGTGTAGTTTAAGGTTTCATTTCCTGTATCATCACAATACCCCTCAATTTCAATTTTCTCAATCACCATTTCTTCCCATGATGAAACTGCCTTTTTCACTTTGGCAATTTCGGAAGCAGAAAGTCGGTTTTTGCCCACATCAAAATATACAGTCAGCACTTCATCCTGCGCTGAAATCAGCGAAGGCATTAAAGCGGTAACTACGTACATCGCTACATGTAAGACTCTGACAAAATCAAACACTCTCTAACTTTTTTTGTTTCGCAAATCAAAGGTATACTTTATCGAAGAAAGTAGAAAGTGTTAATGTGATACTAACTAAAATTTAACATATTAGTTTTGAACATAATATACAATGCCGTTGCGAATTCGTTCGCAACGGCACAGGCATTTTTAAGTAAGGATTTTCTTATTTTTTGAGTAGGTCCCGGATCTCGGTAAGCAGGACTTCTTCCTTTGTAGGAGCAGGTGGAGCTGAAGGAGCTGCAGCTTCTTTTTTAGCCATCCTTTCCTTCATCTGATTGTAAGCTCGCACCACCATGAAAACGGCAAAAGCAACAATGATGAAGGTAATAATGTTATTGATGAAGTTACCGTACTTCAGTGCTACTTCTGCAACTGCTTCGCCAGCTTCATTTACAGATGCAGATTGTAATACAATCTTGAACTCACTGAAGTCAACGCCACCGAGTAGCATCCCAATTGGAGGCATAATTACATCATCAACCATGCTCTTCACGATGGCTCCAAAGTAAGTGGCCATGATAAGACCTACGGCAAGTTCAATCACATTTCCTTTGGCAATAAAAGCCTTGAATTCATTTAGCATTATTTTGGAGTTTATTGGTTTGAGCGCAAATTTATACGAATTCTTAAAAGATGTTGGTCTCTTTTTAAGCTAGATTGAAAGAGATATAAGGATACTGGATGGATGTGCGTTTAAATATATGTGTGCTTGCCTCCCGCCAGATACTTGGGGTTAGTAAGGCAATTTTTCCCGATAGAGGTTGTATGGCTCTCCAGTACCAGGCAAACGGTGGGCATAATATACCCAACCGCCATAGATTCTCACTGATTTAGGAAATGGGTTCCGGAGCTTTACAGGTCTTCTTGCAGCTCCTGTTAGAGGGATTACCTCTCTGATGTAGACTGCACCCGATTTCTCATGTACTGCGTAACACTTCCGTGAGAGTTCATCCTGAATCATTCCTTTATAGTTTTCACCATCAAAATGGTGATGGTACATGGATACTGAGTCAGTGGGAGTGCCATCGATCCTGTGGTGAAAAATCATTCCATTGAGGTGGTCAAATATGAACACTTTAGCCCCGTCGCCATAGGCTGGAGCATACGGGAAATCATAATATCCATTGGATTCATGAACTTTAATCATTGGCGCAAATTTGGCCTGATCAATCCCATATTTCGATTCCAACTCAACTGCATCTAGCATCTGCCAGTCCGAAAGTGACCGGTAATCTCCCGGAATATTGTCAAAATACTTTTTGTTTCTAATATTTCTTATTGGAAGTATGCTGTCTTTATCTGCATACACCACGTAGTGCGTAAGTTCAGGGATGGGTGAAAGCGTTGTTCCAAAAAAGCTTTCGCTCGATACAGCCACCGTGGCAGTTCGTATATGATCTTCAAAATAATCAGGATCGATTTCTTTAAGCGCTGTCCCGTCTATAGTATTCAACACCTGCAGGCAGAATCCATTTCCGGAAACGAAAAGCCTTCTGAAAGCATCCTTGTAAAGTGTTACAGCATTGTCAGGCAGTACCACACGCCTGATTAAAACTCCATATAGAAAAAAGTTCAGGCTGTTGTGGAAATTCCTTACTTCTGCTTCATAGTTTTTCGGCTTAGATTCCATATAGGTCATCACAACCAAGGTGTCACCAAGAAATACAAAGTCTTGAACGCTTTCAAAATCTCCTTTATGTACAATTTCTGATTTTGATGCCTGCAGGGTATTGTTAATGCCTTTCGATTTGTGAGAAATATATATGGTCACATGATCGAGCCCTCGAAGATCTTTGTAATATATCCGTCTTGTCTGAAAATCGCGGTGACTTATAAGAACTGGTTCACCTCGGCTAATCTCAAATTCAAACCTTCCAGCACTGTTGGTTTTCTTAGAATAGATGTTGGACCGAACTTCTGCATGTTCCACCGGTTTGTTATCGTGCGCATCTATTACAATGCCTGAAAGTAGTCTTGTTTTTTGCGCTGTAGCGAATGACTGCAAAAGCAGTGTCAGTAATATTGTATAGGAAAGCTGGTGTATGATTCTCCTCATTTTACCCAAACAAAAGTTAGGACTAATCTACAAAAATCGGGCCTGGTGAAGCATTTCAGCATATCACATTAAATTCCGATGGCGAAGCTGATGATAAATGAAAGATTGTCATCAAACGAGGGTTCTTCGTAGTATCCGTGCTTGTAGAATATACCTATACCAAAGCCATTGTAATAGATGTTGCTGGTATATCTCAAAAGGTTATCCAGTACCATTCCCGCTTCAAGGTATGGTTTGTTCATCTCTCTGTATTCAAATGGTATCTGTGCACTATTGCCATTGCTCAGGGAGCCTATGGCGGCGGCATAGCTTAGCTTAAGCTCCGGTTTGGTGAATTTTTCTTCTATCCTGAATATAGGTCCGAAATTGTGGATGATACCTGCGTAGCCGTACTCGTCATTCAGAAAGTCATAAAGCCCCATAGTTTGAAAATAACCTACTGACTGAATTCCGAAGTCAGACTTAGGCCCTTTCACACCTTGTGAGAATTGCAGCCATGGATAAAGCACATTCTCACCCCATACCTTACCAAAACCACCATAGAGTTGGGACATACCAAACCTACCCGTTGAAAACTCTTGCTTCACTGCAACATCGGCTCTCACATAATTCTGTGAACCGTCCAGCACACCTTCTAAAGCCTTTCTCACACTCACATCAATTCTAGGGTATCTAATCTCTACAGGTATCAAGGCTTGTCCAAGTTGCATGAGCGATTCCTTGGGTACAATTCGAATAGAAAGCCCTACTTCAGTATTGAAAACATCGGGTGGATTGGCCGCTATATCGCTCACGTAGTCGCGGTTTTCAAACGCCCTCTCTTCCTGCGTTGCAAATGCTTTGATAAGCACTCCGCGCAAGGGACGATAGGAGAGAGATGCCTTGTAAAGATTTACCGGGTTCATTCTGCTGGTATACAGGTTTCTTATTGCCTCGCCTGTACGCGTGAAGGATACCCGGTCATCATCGGTGAATCCACGACCTGGTTCATCCACATCATGGTAGTAACGCATTGAAAACTCCAATTCCCTCTTCATGTTGATAGGAAACACCACACCACCACCATACTTAAGCTCCTCATCTCGAAACCCATATCCAAAATAGCCTTCAAGGCTCATCCACTTCACTAGCTTTTCGTTGGTTGCAAGCCCTGCACCTAATCTTAATCCTTCATATTCATTATATCGCAACAGGTGGGTGAGCAGCAAGTCAGTTTTGCCAAGGGAGAGTCTTCCTCTCGCCAATGATGCTGATTGGCTCATAAACCAACTCATCGTGTTCACCACTTTTGTAGGTAGGGTGTCCCAGGTTTTGTACGAATTGGACTCGAAAGTATCGAGCTCAAAGGGTCGAAGTTTTGTCCACTCCTCATCGTTCACCTTATTGGAATTTTCATCATAGGTTACTTGCACCACGCCCAAATCCTTCGCTGTTGGGGCGTATTCCAGATTGATATTCTTGTGGTATGTGGTGCTAGTAACTAACAATGGAACATCTTCATCAAGGATGATGTAGTACGTTTTGGAGCCAGTAGGAAACCAGCTGTTACCCATTTTGGTATAGTCCTGTCTAATTTCAAACTGTACAAGGGCAAACTCACCTGCATTGCTGCCCCGAAAGTTTACTACAGCATAGTTGCTACTTCCTATGGTGATTGCTCCTTTCATCAGGTTGCCCAAGGCTTTATTCTTGGGTTGAAAGGTGATAATATAAGCAAGTTCATCCTGCACATAGGTGCTGTCAATAAGTTCAAAGACATACTGGGAATCACTGCCGGGACTGAGTGGGTTAAGGAAATCAAACTCCAGCACATTGATCTGAGATGGATACACACTGAATGGTTGAAATGAATTGCTCAAGAGGCCAAAGGTGGGGTTCTTGAAACCGGTCATTTGGTTGGCCTTCACTTTCTCGCTCCATTTTCCTGCCTTTTTATACATCACATCGGTAATGCTTTCAAGCATGAAAAAGTGTGATTTTGCAAATCCGGTTGAATCAAGTACGGCTTGGACGCTATCAGACCGCTGCACATCAATTGCGGCTTTGTTGTATGATTCGAACGTGAAGTGATCAAGGTTTTCAGGATCATTGCGTGATCGGTTTCGAATAGCCCTGCGCATGATCTCATATGCAGGGTCTTCATTGGCCTTTATTATTACAACTCCAAGCCCTACGGAAGCGGGTTTCATTCGTATGATTGGATCTGATTGAAGATTGTCTATGGTGGTGAGGTGCCTATCATAGCCAATGCACGAAATCCATACAGAGTCAATGCTACCAACATCGTTTTGGAGCACTAGTTTATAACTACCTTCTATATTGCTTATTGTAGCCATTTTTCTATCACCGTTTCTCCAAACTATATGCGCAAATGGTACGGATTCTCCTCTTCCCATTTCAACCACTTTACCAAAAATTACCTGCGTTTGTGCCGTTGCATTCAAAGAAATTATTGACATGAGTACACCTATCAGTGGTGTGAGGCTTTGAAGAAAATTTCTGGTAACGCTATTCATCGAGACAGATTTTTGGGGCAAGATGCCTAACCTTTTGTAATTCGATCTTTTATTGTGTATGAGTGGCAATATTCGCTGAAGGACTAATCGTTTTATTACGCCGGCGGAAGCGGGATATTGCTTTTTGCAAATTGACCTGTACCTTCTGCAATTATCCTTTTGTGCCCATCAAAAAGGGTAGACTTGGCGGAAAATAAATTGTTCGACCTGTGGATGAGCTCTCCAATACTGTGGAGGGTGCCTTTGATTACAGGTCGATAGAACCGAATGTGAAAACTTGTAGTAAGCAGAAAAACTTCCCGCTCCACCGAATTGGCTGCAAAAAAAGCCGCATCATCGAGCAGTTTAAAATATACAGCGCCGTGTAGGGCATCCATTCCATGAAAATAATCATCTTGAACCGTGAGCAATATTTCTGCTTTGCCTTCGCTAATTTTTATTCTTGTTGATCCGAAAATTCCCTTGTTGATCCTGGCATTTAAATAATTATTCTCAAGTCTGGCGTAAAGGTTGGAATCCATGGTTATGGGCGTATAAAAAGCAAAGCGGCATCACAAAAAGTGAGCCGCTCTACAGTGGGGTGTATCTTAAAAGTATGTTTCAGATTAGCGCTTCACGAACTTGCGCTCGGAAACAACATCTGCGGTGCTAAGCTGGAGCACGTAAGAGCCTGAAGGTAAGGATGAAATATTAATGGTAGACTGCTGCAGTTGCTGCGCAAGAACTATTCTTCCGTTGATGTCATATATCCTTACTGTTGCATTGTTTAGTGCCGCATTGGATGTGATGAATATTTCATCGCTTGCCGGGTTGGGGTATATGAGCATTTCAACACGATTGGCATCATCAACACCAGTGGTGCCGCCTGGTGATTCTTCACCGCTGCCTTCAACTACAAGGAATGTTGAGTTTATTTCCAATGAATAGAATCCATCAACTATTCCAGATGGCCAAATAACGATAAGGCTGTCAATCTCAGTGTCCTGAGCCAGACCAAAGTGTTCGTTGAGGCTGCTCATATAGCGGAAACCATCTCCGCTGCGCACATCGCGAATCTGCTTACCCA
>JBGTBE010000048.1:0-2220 GCA_041749535.1 Cryomorpha sp.
TCTGCTTTATTCAGTTGGTTGGTAGTACTGAACTTCCGTTTCAATGCAGCCTTTCCATAAGGAGTGAGTGGTTCAGAAACCCGCTCGAAATAATTGTCCAAGGGCTTTTCGTTGACCTGAATTAAATTGTGTCTCCCTTCATACAGCAAAGGGACTACCGCACCATCTTCTACAGCATCTGTAATGGAATAAACATCAATCAATCCTCCGAATCGGTTGGCGGTACTTTTTTCCTTTTTCATCAGAGGGGTTCCCGTGAATGCTATGAAACATCCTCGGGGAAAAACCTTCTGCATTTTAATATTGAATGTCCCGTATTGACTTCTATGGCCTTCATCTACGAGTACGAAGATATCCGAAGAGTCAAATCCTGTTTTGACCCGGTTCACCGCTGCTTCAAATTTGTGAATCAAAGTAGTGATGACGCTATCACCAGTTCCAGAAAGAAGTTCTATCAGGTGTTTGCCTGTTTGGGCATTTTGAACTGGGATGTGGCACTTCTTAAACGTTTCGGTAATCTGATCATCCAGATCAATGCGGTCGGTGACCAATATGATTTTGGGATTTTTGATCTGTGGATGCGTGGCTATCAGCTGCGCCAGCATCACCATTGTCAAAGATTTACCACTCCCCTGCGTATGCCATATTACACCTCCCGTGCGCAATCCCTGACCATCCGTTTTCGCTATTTTGTTCAGCGTATTGTGTACGGCAAAATACTGCTGATACCTTGTTACCTTCTTGACGCCATCATCATACACGATGAAATTGAAGAAAATGTCTAAAAGCCTGGCCGGCTGGCACAAGCTGAACAATAGCTTATCCTGTTCGGTGACTGCTTGATTCTCTTTTTCCAGGTGCTGGAAAAATGTCCAAACGTTTTTATAACGTTCTTTAAAGAGTACTGTTCTTTCGTTGTCCGGTAAAGGTTGATTTTTTATGGTTTGCAACTTTTCTATCCAGGCGGCTTCATCTGCTTTGGTCTTAAATAATTCCTTCCAAAAGCTCCAGAACTCCTTTTGAGTTGCGGTGGTCGCATATTTGGCTTCATGGGTAGACAGTCCCATTACCAAATTTGAATATTGGTAAAGCGAGCGAATGCCATCTTCCTGTTGATTCCTGAGGTGTTGTTCTATTGATTTATCAATTGGTTCCTTAAGTTTTGGACTTTTGCACTCGATTATTACGACAGGTATTCCATTTATGAACAAGACGATATCCGGCCGGTAATGGTCGCTGCTTCCGCTACGCAATACACTGAATTCTTCGGTAATATGGTACGTGTTTTTCTCGGGATGCTTCCAATCGATGTACTGGAAAGAAAAGCTTTTTTTATCACCCAAAACCGATTGCTCAAAGCTCCTCCCGAGGGTAATGAGTTCATAAAAAGCTTTATTTGATGCTATAAATCCATCCTGTACCGGAAGGTCCCGTAGGGCAAGAATGGCATTGTTCACATTCATGTCAGAAAAAGGAAACTCCTTTCCTTTATATTCAATGGTGTTGACCATTTGAAGCTGTTTCTTCAAAATGGTTTCCAGAAGAACATTTGATGTCCTGCCTCCACGGGCATCCAAAGCTTGTTCAGGGGATAGGTATTTCCATCCTATATTCATCAGCAGCTTCAGTGCCGGTAGCTGTGAGATGTGGTCTTCTTTGAATGATGGTATTGTCATGTTGATTAAATTTATACCCTAGTTATACCCTAGTTATACCCCAGTTTCATTTTTCAATTTCCAAAATCCTGATTTCCGCGAGCCTTCCCGATAAATAATATCGTCCTTTTGAAGTTTCGATAGATTAAATTCTACGCCCTTGTCAGTAATTCCTATGGATTCAGCCATTTCTTTTGTCGTAATCTCTGGGCGCTCTTTGATCAGAGCTAGTATTTTTCTAGCTGTTGCACTCAAATCAGTTTTCTCCACAGTTTTCTCCACAGTTCTGTGGAGAACGACTGTGAACATACCTTCTGTTTTAAATACAGCTTCTGGAAGTTTTGCTGCGACCATTTGGTCTTTGATCCTGCCAATGCCTGAACCTACCTGCTCCACCATTCGGATGCGCACAAAAAGACCGAATATCAAAGGATTTCTGCTGTGACTTTTGGTTCCGAAATCGGACAATGAAATGGCACTCGTCAAACCACCGGGATTGCTTATTTCTACCCGGTCTTTGAATAACTCAATAGTGGTTTTGGCACCTTTATCATAATAATCCCTG
>JBGTBE010000049.1:0-25612 GCA_041749535.1 Cryomorpha sp.
AATTACCCCCCCCCCCCCCCCCCCGCAGCTGCGAAACGGGATTAAATAGTAGAAGTTCGAATATTGCCGATATCTGGCTCCGCATTGGAAAGTTGATTTCCGACCTTTTTAGATTCAATAAGCATAGAACGCGACCTTCAATACCAATTCTTCTTTCTATCCTTTTCTCATACTCCACTACATTCACTTACGCGCAGACTGATAAATTAGTCGCAGGCCTTCCACAAGAAAATCAAGGTTTTCTAATTTTAAACAATGATGAAGTTGAAGCAGAATATTTTGTAGTTGAAATTGTCAATAAGAAATATGATGCACAATCGGTTCTAAATGAGAATATCTTAAAACGCTATGAATTGTGGCATCAAAACTATGTGTGGATAGATGCCGAATTCTGGAATTTGAATAGAATAGGCGAAATGAATTACATTACAATTAAGGCATTTAATAGCAACCACGAATTACTAGGCAATGAATGGTCACCCCTGGATTTAGACTATCCTCCTATTGGTGAACCCGAGCTCTACAAAGGTTGTTCCTGGTCATGTGTTGGCAGCAATTATTCCTACGAAATACAGCAATTTCGCCGTTATGATAATCCGGACTTGGGCCATTATTCGCTCATGCCCACTCACAATTACGTGGATGAAGAAACGGGCACAACAATACCTTACTATCGCTATTTTGACTTCGCCGAAGTTTCAAGTTATACGAATGATTTCACTTGGATTGTTCAAAGTGGAGGATTGGTTTGGGATCCCAACTGTCTGTGTTTTGTTCCTAGTTCAACTTTAGAAATGGTGCCCCATTTTCATGGTCTTTCTGATTGGTCATATGGAGATTTAGGAAATCCTACGAGCATGGCACAATCGGGTAATGGAATGAAATTTATAAGATTTGATCAGTACCCCAATACATCGGGTACCATCTACCAATCCGCGAGCGGATCAGGAATAACGACCCCCCAAGTTTTTGCAATGAATAAGTACACTGCATGGTGGCGACAGCATCCATTGCAATACCCGATGGATCCATCTGAGAACCCAACGAACATTTCAAATGACTGCATCAATGATTTAAGTTGGGCAATAAACAAATTGAACAGTGAAGGGAGTAGCCTTGAACACAATCAGGACATTAACAACTACATGCCTCCTGCGTATTCATCCACGCATCCTTATAGCTATCCAAGTCTCACATGCGATGGAAATACTGGTGGGGGTATAGACGATGACTATAATTTCAATGACTGTGGTTATGGTCAAAATTATTTTGAAAATCTGTGGCAAGTAACCGAGAATGGTTCAGGTTGGTGGTTCGCAGAAGTTCTGGAGCTCTTTACGGGTTGTTTTAACGAGTTAGGTATGCCATCTCAAGGAGAAACCGGTAATGGAGGAACAACTGTCGGAAGTACAAGTGCAGCTGCAATTCTAGCCAACGTTCAGTATATTTCTTTGGCTCAACGAGATGGCATAGGCTACATCCCTATTTTCAACTACTCCCACAGCGATCTAATCGGCAATAATGGAAACCCGCAATCACTCTCCGGCCCTACTGTGGAAAAGGGTTTGTATGAATTGGCATTTAAATTGCCCGGTCAGGTGCCGACCAAAGTTGTGTTTGAAAACAAACACACATTATCCACGAATATTCCTCTTAGTACCTACTTTAGTGCCACAGTATTTCCGGTGCCAATAGTTTCTGAAAACGCTTACTCTATACATGCTCATACTACAGCCCGATTGAGGGTGCTTTATGAGCTCAGAGATTCTTTCGGTGCCTTGCTTTTTACCCAAAATGTCTTGCTCCCCCAAGGGCATGACGCAGTGCATAATATTACAACTACCAACCCTCTGCCATATGGCTTACTCATTCACCGATTTATTTTCGAAGATGGCTCTATACTTTCCATTCCAACCATTAAGGCGCAGAATTAATAGCGCAGGCATTGTTTTCTCTCTCATTATTTTCTGCTCTCAGGGATACGCCCAACAGGCAACCCTGGACTGGTTCACCTATTTTGGCGGAAGCGAACAGGATGTAGTAACAGCCGTTGAAAAATTTCCCGATGATGGATTTGTGTCATTCGGATACACGCGCAGTCCTGACAACATTGCTTTTGGAAATGCCCATCAGGCAGATTTCTTAGGGGTATATAATGAATTTATGCTGATGGATGAGCCCAATGCTTTTATTACACGGTGGAGCAGCAGCGGAACCCCGGTGTGGAGCACCTACTATGGTGGAGAATACTATACAGAAATCACAGGCGCTGCGGTGCTCAACAATGGCAATATTGCCGTAACCGGGCACACTTATTCCGGCACCAACATCGCAACACCCGGAGCCTTCATTGAAGACATCAATCAAGGTGGTGAGTTTCCACCTTTCAAATCTTTTTTGTCGCTTTTTTCGCCATCCGGCGAGTTGCTTTGGGGAACCTATTTTGGAACTGGAAATAAAACCAGAACCTTTTGTCTGGCTGCAGATGACTCTGGCAATATATACATAGGTGGTCAATCTGGTGATAGCGACATTGCCACTGAAGATGCCTGGCAAACTACCCTGGGCGGCAGTTTGGGATCAGGTTTTGTAGCAAAATTCAATAGCACTGGCATGCAAGAGTGGTGCACCTACATAGGCACAGCGGCCATAGATATTGTTATGCAAATTGAAATTGACAACGATCAGAACCTGGTTGTGGCCGGTGCTACCGCGTCACAAACCGGAATTGCTTCCGATGGTGCCGATTTAGAGATGGGCATGGGTAGCAGGAGCTTATTTCTCGCCAGCTTTACGTCCGATGGACAACGCAATTGGAGCACCTATGTGAGCAGCAACACCCAGGAACTCCAAATTGTAGAATTGGCGCTGGATGAATTGGGTGGAATCTACATTGCAGGGGTTACCACCGGAGATTCGGGCATTGGCACACCCGAGGCATTTCAGGAAAACTACCCTGATAATAATGCAGATAAGGCTGCATTTCTTTGCAAATATTCAATTAGTGGTGTGAAATTATGGGGTTCCTATGTTCATCTTCACCAGCTCTTTACAAACCAACCATCTGAAATATATTTGGGTTTAGAAGACAACCATCTTTACTTCTCTTTTGTAGCTGCATCACAAGGTGATGGAACACCGTATGGAAGTAATCCTTTTCAGACGAATTTGGCAGGTGGATCTGACAACTATATTTTCTTATTCAACACTGATGGATTTCCAATTGGTTCAAGCTTTTTTGGTGGGAATTTTGATGAACGAAATGGACTGGTAATTCCCCTCTCATCCACCAAATATGTGGTGGCTGGCACCACCTATAGCTCTGATTTCTATGCCACTGAAACTTCATGGCAAAATACCATTACAGGTATCTTTGACTCCTATTTTGGCATTATGACTGACTTGGCATTAGGAATTAATTCTCCGGTAGCAGGAAACAAAAGATTCAAAATATTTCCCAACCCCGGCACAGGCTCTTTCAGGATAGAATGGCCGGAAGGTATAAATGGAAACTCAGCAGATTTGAGAATTTCAAGTCTCAGTGGGGTGGAAATTCTAAGGATATCAAACCATGCGAAAAACGATGCAGTAACCCACAATCTTCCACAAGGTTTTTATCTCGTTACGCTGGAAAGTGATGGTTCAAAGTTCATTTCTAAATTGGTGGTTGCAGGATCCTGATCTCACAATGGTACTTGTAGAACGACCACAGTTATAGCTCATTCTCATTTACACACAAAAAAACCCTGCGCCATCACAGGTCGCAGGGTTTTCTGTTTTGAAAAAAAATGGGAGTTATACGATCCCCTGATCTATCATGGCATCGGCCACTTTCATAAAGCCGGCTATATTGGCTCCTTTTACGTAATTCACTTTTCCATCAGAGCCCTTGCCATATTTTACACAGGCGCTGTGAATGTTGACCATGATTTCATGGAGCTTCGCATCTACTTCTTCTCGTGTCCATGAGAGGCGCATACTGTTCTGCGACATCTCCAGTCCGGAAGTGGCCACACCACCTGCATTGCTGGCTTTGCCCGGGGCAAACAGTACACCGTTGCTCTGAAAGTAATGAATGGCTTCTGGTGTGGATGGCATGTTGGCGCCTTCAGCGACAAGCTTAAGGCCATTGGCAACAAGTTTTTTGGCATCATTCTCGTTCAGCTCATTCTGCGTAGCACAGGGAAGGGCTATATCTACGGGACCCGGTACATTCCATGCATTCTTGCCTGCGTGAAACTCAATGTCAGCGTATTTAGCGGCTACTTCTTCTATGCGGCCCCGCTTCACATTTTTCACCTCCATAAGGAAGGCAAAGGATTCTGGCGTAAATCCATTTTTTGCATACACAAATCCCGAAGAATCAGAAGCAGAAACCACTTTTCCACCCAATTCCATCACCTTCTCGGCAGCGTACTGGGCAACGTTGCCAGAACCTGATATAGCGACTGTTTTTCCTTTGAAGGTATCATTTTGGGTTTTCAGCATTTCCTGGGCGAAGTACACGCAGCCGTAGCCGGTAGCTTCAGGGCGAATAAGTGACCCACCCCAGTTGCGGCCCTTTCCGGTAAGTACCCCGGTAAATTCATTTTTAAGGCGCTTGTACTGGCCAAACATGTAGCCTATTTCACGGCCTCCCACACCGATATCACCGGCTGGCACATCGGTATCAGGGCCTATATGGCGGAAAAGCTCGGTCATAAAGCTTTGGCAAAACTTCATTACTTCATTGTCGCTTTTTCCCTTCGGGTCGAAATCCGAACCACCTTTTCCACCACCCATGGGCAGTGAGGTAAGGCTGTTCTTAAATATTTGTTCAAAGCCAAGGAATTTCAAGATGCCGAGATTCACCGAAGGGTGAAAACGAAGTCCACCTTTGTACGGTCCTATGGCAGAGTTAAACTCCACACGGAAGCCACGATTCACCTGGATATTACCAGCATCGTCGAGCCATGGCACGCGAAATATGATGGTGCGCTCGGGCTCTACAACGCGCTCGAGAATCTTTGCTTTGGTGTACTTAGGATTTGATTCCAAAAAAGGAATGATTGCCTCAGCAACCTCTTCTACTGCCTGAAGAAACTCCGGCTCGTCAGGGTTTTTGGCCCTCACTTTTTCCATAAAGGCATCGATCTGTGCCTGATGCGCTGATCCTGTCATAGGTAAATTGTAAATTATGTTGGCGGCAAATGTAGGTAAAAATCATATGTAGGACCCTGCACCCAACACTTGTCACATACTGTTACATATCTCTGATTATCTGTTATTTATGTACGATATTGCAAGACTTATCAGCGTGTAAAAACTACACTAAGTATGCTAAAGTCAGCAAGGCTCATAAATTTTGCCCGGAAGGGCCCGCACAAGGCCATTGAGTTCAAGGTTGAGCAAGTGAACCATCACACTGCTCATCGGGAGCTGCGTTTCGAGGCTAATCTCATCAATCTGAATGCGCCCTTTGGTGCGCATACACGCCATCAATCGCTCCTCATCGGGATTGAGGTCTACAAATATTTTTCTCTGTACTGCCTTTCGATTTCCAGCGCTCCAGCCCATAATGTATTCCAGGTCCTTTACAGATGACAGAAGGGCCGCCCGGTGGGATTTTATAAGCAGGTTGCATCCAGCCGAGCGATCATCGGTAAGGCGGCCCGGAACTGCAAACACATCACGGCTATACCCATTCGCCAGGTCGGCGGTAATCATGGAACCACCTTTCTCTCCTGACTCAATTACAATGGTGGCATCGCACATGCCGGCTACAATACGGTTGCGCATAGGAAAGTTCTCCCTGTCGGGCTTGCTGTCTGTGGTAAACTCACTGAGCAGTGCCCCATTCTCCAGCATTTGCGATGCATACTTTGCGTGCGCAGATGGGTAAACTTTGTTGAGTCCATGCCCGAGTACTGCAATGGTGGGAAGGCCCAAGTCCAGTGCCGCCTTATGGGCTTCTATGTCCACACCATAGGCGAGACCGCTTACAATCGTGACTCCATAGGGCACCATATTCTCCACAAGTTGCCGCGTGGTAATTTTACCGTGCTCACTTATTCTGCGGGTACCTACAATACTCACTATCCGCTCCGGACTAAGCGATGTGCTACCTTTTTTAAATAGAATCACAGGCCCATCATCGCAATGTTTCAACCTATTCGGGTAGGCTTTATCCAAAAATGAGATTATTTCTATATCATGCTTCTCGCAGTATGCAAGCTCGTGCTCAGCTTTCGCAAAATCGCTGAACCCGCCCACAGCCACAGCCCTTCCCGATGTTAGACCCTGCACCTGGCTCAGTTCTTTGGCTTTCTGCTTGAACACTTCCTCTGCGGTGCCGAAATGCTGAATAAGTTTCTTTGCACTGCTGGTGCCCACACCATCAACAAATGTCAATGCCAACTGATAGAATATATCATCTTTCATCCAAAATGATTAGAAAGGGGGTAAGTGTGCTAATAGGTGCGTTTTATCTTCCGGCGAAAGTTAGTAAACTTGGGCATCAAAACATGCACCTTGCACACCCTCGGAATCATTCCTGCCAGATATGCCTCAACCCGTTTTCCCGGCAAACCCCTTGCCCTGATAGGCGGTGTGCCCATGATACAAAGGGTGTACCAGCAAGCGGTACAAGCCAATCTCAATAGGGTGTTGGTGGCCACTGACCACGAAAAAATCGCGGATGTAGTGCGCAGTTTTGGAGGTGATGTGGTGATGACTCACCCAGATGCCCCGAGTGGCACCGACCGCTGCCTTGAAGCGCTTCTTGCTTTGGGCATACAGCCCGAAGTGGTTGTGAACATTCAAGGAGATGAGCCTTTTATAGATCCTGCCCAGATAAATGCGCTGATTGCGCTCTTTGCCAACCCAATGGTAGACATTGGCACACTTGTGAGCCCTTCTCTTTCCCAAAGCGAACTTGAAAATCCGAACCGGGTGAAGGCAGTGGTAGCAACATCGGGAAAGGCCTTGTACTTCTCAAGACAGCCTATACCCTTCCTCCAGGGAGTGCCACTCAATCAGTGGAATGCAATGCATACCTTCTATATACATCTTGGTATATACGCTTACAGAGGCCATATACTTAGAGATATCGGGCAGCTGCCGCAAGGTATACTCGAAAAGGCTGAATCGCTGGAACAGTTGCGCTGGTTGGAAAATGGCTTCAATATTTTTGCAGTGAACACACCTGTACGTACAGATTCTGTTGACACCCCTCAGGACCTGCAAGCAATAGAAAATAAGTTTTTTCTTTGAAGGGGTTTGCGGATAATCGTAATTTCGACCACTGAAAGGCATGAATACAGCGCTCGAAACATACATTGCAACACTTCTTTATGACTACGACTGCGTAGTAGTGCCGCAGCTGGGTGGTTTCGTGACCAACTACAGGCCAGCGAGAATCGACGAAAAAGCAGGAATGGCTTACCCTCCGGGAAAAGACATCCGTTTCAACCGCAACCTTACCAAAAACGATGGACTTCTTGCCTCAGCGATTGCCGCGGCGAAGGACATTTCATTTGAAGATGCCGGCAAAGTAATAAGCGAAGAAGTTGAAAAGGCAATCAGCGCACTTCAGGAAGGCACTCAGATAAAGTTTAAAAAAATTGGGGTGCTGTACTTCGACGATCATAAAAATATGAGATTCGAAGCCTTCAATGACAATAATTTTTACCGGGGTGCTTTCGGGATGGAGCCATTCTCCATACCACATTTTGTGAAAAAGGAATTACCTACTACCGAAAAAGTAGATGTACATCTGCCCCAACCTAAGGCTGAAACCAGAGAAGAAACACCCGTAATACCTATCGAAGCTGCACCTGAATACAGAAGATCCTACACGGTGTACAAAGTAGCTGCTGCAACGCTCATTCCCTTTATAGCTATGAGCATTTACATGGGTGTTTCCACAAACTTTAAGAGCCCCACTGAACTCACTGTGGCCGACTTCAATCCTTTTTCGCGAGAGATGAGCCCGGCATTGAAATCCTTACAAACCTATAAAACCAGGCCTTCCGCAACTGAAGCGGATGCAGACCTGAAGCTTGACCCCACTTCATTTCCTGAGATGGCAGTGTTTCCATTTTCATTCAATGAAAACCGTGTGGACAGCACGGGCGTATGGATCAATATGAATGCAGTTGTGATGTCAGCACCGCTTGCTGAAAAATCGGGATTACAAGGCAATGTGTACCACCTTATAGGCGGCTGCTTTGGTTCGGAAAAGAATGCCATCCAATTTGCGGGTCAAATGCAAGCCCTGGGATATAACAGCGAAATACTGGACTTTCACAAAGGTTTGCACAGGGTTCGGGTGGCAGGATTCGACAATTATGAAGAAGCCATTGAAAAGCTCAATTCAATTCGTCGCACGAAAGAGCTATCATCTGCCTGGCTTCTGAAAAAATCATTGTAATAATGCATTGTTAACCATGGAGAAAATTGATCTGATAGATTGCTCCATAGAACTGGATAAATATGGAATCGTAGAACTGCACATATATGCAGGGCAGGTAATAATGCCTGAAAAAGTGCGAGAAATATTTAGATCCATCCATCAGAACTTCCCATCCGCCAAATGCTTAATGGTAACCGCTGGAGAGAAAGCCACTCTTAGCCCCGATGCCCGCGACCTGGCATCCTCTGCTGAAATAACAGAACAAATTGTGGCCGATGCCATTGTAACGGAGCACTACTCCCATCAGATGTCAGCCAATTTCTTTGTGCGGTACAACCGCCCACACAGACCTACAGCGCTTTTTAAAACCAGAGAAGAAGCAAGGGTATGGCTTCGCACATTTGCCGACAAGCAAAGTTAATCTCGTGAACTTCGGTACCGTCTGTACATGGCAATACCAGCACTCAGAAGTATTCCTAAGCCTAAAATGCCTCCTACGCCGTACACCCAACCGCTGAGGTTTTTGAATACCACAGTAAATACTATTGCGAAAAGAAGCATTGTAGCCAGCTCATTATAGAATCTGAGTTGCATGGAAGTCATAGGATACTGCTCCTTTTGCAATTTCAGGAAAAGCCAATGAATGGAGCCATGATACGCAAGGAGCAACATCACCAGTGCTAGCTTGAGGTGCATCCATGGCATGCTCAAATATGCAGGTACCAACCACAACATCCAAAATGCGAAAAGGGTAGCAAGGATACATGCCGGCCATGTAATGATATACCACAGCCTATGCGTCATCATCTTGAATTGTGCTGTCAACGCCGGGGCCGACTCACTGCCTCGCGCTTCAGTTTGATAAATAAAGAGCCGGGGAACATAGAACAAACCAGCGAACCATGCCACTACAAAAATGATGTGTAGGGACAGGGCAATATTGAGCTGAACAGCGGAATCCATGAAGGCAAAAGTAACACTATAGAACCACTGACAACAAGAATTAACGAATGGTTACGACCAGCCTATACTATCTTTGCGCCTTCAAAATACCATGTAATGGGTGAAAAGAAATTTGCCAGAGAAACCTTCTCTTCAACTTCAAGAATCGTACTTCCTAACGACACCAATACCCTTGGAAACTTGATGGGAGGGCAGTTGCTAAGCTGGATGGACATCAATGCAGCCATATCTGCACAGCGGCATTGCCGAAGGGTGGTGGTAACTGCGGCTGTAAACAACGTATCATTCAACAAAGCCATCAAACTCGGTGACATTGTTACCATAGAGTCAAAAGTTTCGAGGTCCTTTTCATCGAGCATGGAAGTCTTCATCGATGTATCTGTAGAAAACCACCGCACAGGAGTGCGCACCATCTGCAATGAAGCCATTTACACATTTGTAGCTGTAGATCAGGTGGGACAACCTATTCACGTACCCGACCTGATACCTGAAACAGATCTTGAGAAGGAGCGCTACAATGGCGCATTGAGAAGACGACAACTGGGCTTGATACTTGCAGGAAAAATGAAACCAGATGAAGCCACTGAGCTAAAGGCTTTGTTTGGAAATTAACCATTTCAACGCAATTGTACTTCGCGGCGAGAAAGTGATATAGCCTCATCAATAGGAAGTTCATCTATACAGCGGCATACCTCATATTTACATCTTGTTCCCAGTTTGCTACACGGTCGTTTTTTGAGGTGCTCTGCCTGAATTATGGCGCAAAGCGCCTTGTTTCGATAAGGAGTCATACCAAAGTCCGGAACTGTAGCTGTCCAAAGAGATACAATGGGTTTTCTCATGGCCGCAGCGATGTGCATAAGTCCGGTATCGGGGGTGATTACCAATTGAGATTCGCGCACCAACCAGGCTGAACCATTTAAATTATACTGCCCTGCAGTGTTCCAGACAATCGCTGGTGTGCGGGCTACAATCTCAGCCCCTTCAGCTTTTTCATTTGGACCGCCGAGCAACACTACCGGATAGTGAAGCTCCTTACAAATGCGCACGTATTGGTTCAAACTTGGCTTCTTACGCCAATGTGCGGCCCCGATTACGATGCCTATAAATCCATTTTGATGCGTTTCAGGCAAATCGCCAACAGGGGGTTCGAAATTCTCAGGAAAGAAATAGTCCAGACCTTCACCATCATTCACGATACCAAAGGCCTTCACAGTTTCCATATACCGATCCACAATGTGCACATTTGGCATGCGGTTTATTCTGAAATTCACCAAAAGCCACTTCTCCAGGTTGTACTTTTTGAAAGAAAATGAAAGCGACTTCAATGCTCTTTTCACCCTGGCCGAGCGAAGGTTGTGATGCAAGTCTATGATGTAGTCGTAGGATTCCTGCTTCAGTGCATCAACCACCTCATTGGTGCTTTTCTCAATGGCGAACACTTTGCTCACATGCGGATTCGATTCCAGCAATCCCCTGAAAGGTTGCTTTGTGAGATAGTGGATCTCCGCCCCTCCATGCATCTGTTCTTTAATGGCCCTTATTACCGGGGTAGTCAGTACAATATCGCCTATGGAACTAAAGCGAATGATGAGCAACTTTGTCAAAATTGGCGGGGCATTTCCTCAAATGTAATCGATTTCCGTCATTTGTAGGGTAATTAAAGCCATGGGTATTCTTATTGATTCGCACGCACATATGTATGTCAGCGACTTCGACATTGACATAGATGCATGCATGCAGCGGGCAGCAGATGCCGGGGTGGCCCTCACAGCATTGCCTAATATAGACTCGGGCAGCATTGAAAGGGTGCGCAAACTTATGGATACATACCCGAAGCAAACCATTGGTATGATGGGATTGCACCCCTGCTCTGTAAAGAGCAATTTCCAGGAAGAGCTCTCCATCATTAAAGCTGAACTTGACTCTGGTAAATACCATGCAGTAGGTGAAATTGGCATAGACTTATATTGGGATAAAACGTATTTTCAAGAGCAAGTGGAGGCATTCAGGATGCAAATAGGTTGGGCCAGGGAGATGGACCTACCCATTGCCATACACGCCAGAGATTCATTCAACGAGATATGTGAAGTATTGGATGAAGAGTACACCGCAGGACTCACCGGGGTGTTTCATTGTTTCACAGGAAGTATCAAGGACGCAGAGAGGGCATTGGCGTATGATGGTTTCTACCTCGGCATTGGAGGAGTGGCTACTTTCAAGAACAGCGGTTTGGGCGATGTGCTTGGGCAAATAGGCCTTTCGCGCTTGGTACTCGAAACGGATGCTCCCTACCTCACGCCTTCCCCTTTTCGCGGAAAGCGAAATGAAACAGCTTATACCGTACTTGTTGCTGAAAAGCTAGCTGAGATTACGAATACCTCACTTAAAGATGTCGCTGAAAAATCGACTGCCAACGCACGAAAACTTTTCAAACTGAATGCATAATCCACCGAATATTCTGGTAATCTATACCGGAGGCACCATTGGAATGATGAAGGATGCCCGCACAGGAACATTGGCTCCCTTCGACTTCAGCCAATTACTTAAGCGAATCCCTGAGCTTAACCAGATTAAAGCGCAAATTTCATCCATTTCATTTGGAAAACCCATAGACTCCAGCAACATGAACGTGGAGCATTGGACCAAACTGGCAGTGTTGATCAAAGATAATTACGATGCGTACGACGGTTTTGTAATTCTTCATGGCACCGACACCATGTCGTTCACCGCTTCGGCTCTGAGCTTTATGCTGGTGAATCTTGGTAAACCCGTAATTATTACTGGCTCACAGCTGCCCATTGGAATGGTACGAACCGATGGGAAGGAGAACATTATTACCGCCATTGAGATTGCCGCAGCAAGTGAAAATGGAATTCCTATTGTACCTGAAGTGGCCATTTATTTTGAAGACCAATTATACCGTGGTAACAGAACTTATAAGTATAACGCAGAACATTTCGAGGCCTTTCGCTCCCCCAATTACCCTATTCTCGCGAAGGCAGGTGTAAGCATTACCTACCAGAAAAACTATATCCGTAAAAGTACCGAAGGCACTTTCGATGTAGATCTTAGAATGGACAACCACATTGCTGTACTTTCTCTTTTTCCCGGAATTTCGCACCATATCATAGATGCAGCGCTGAACATTAAGAACAATAAGGTTTTGATAATAAGGACCTATGGGAGCGGAAATGCCATGACCTATCCTTGGTTTTTGGATGCATTGCAGCGCGCTGCTGAAAATGGTCTAATACTGATCAACTCATCGCAGTGCAGGGCAGGCAAAGTAGCCCAGGGGCGCTATGAAACCAGCGCCCAAATGGAGAAAATAGGAGTTCTGGGAGCCAGCGATATGGTTATAGAAGCCGCCATCGCGAAGAGTATGTACCTGCTGGGAAAAGAATTAGATGCGAATAAGTTTACTGAAGCATTCAGCGCAGATTTGAGAGGAGAACTTACCGTTGCTCAATTGTAGTCAACCACTTAATGTTTTGGTAACACTTAATTTTTTTGAGTAATCGGATTTTTTGTAATTTGGCCGCCCGATGCCCTAGGGAATTAACCATTTCGTAGGCCTGGAGAGGTGGCCGAGTGGTTTAAGGCGCACGCCTGGAAAGCGTGTTTTCCCGAAAGGGGATCAAGGGTTCGAATCCCTTCCTCTCCGCTGTTAATATTGCATGAATAACAAACAAAATAAAACCTTAACAAACAATCATCATTCAGTAACACCAACTTCAAAACCATGAAAAAAGTCCTCACAGTTTTGGCCCTTTCAGGTCTCTTCCTCCTCAGCGGAAATTCCACGGCCTTCGCTCTGAATTATCAAGAATCAGATGCTTACAATGCAGAGCAAGCTGACGAAATGAGCAGCGGTGCTGCTGAATCTGGAACGACCGCATCTCTGAGCGCCCAAGATGGTGATGCAGAACCCGAGGCATCGGCTGCGGTTGAAACAGAAAAAAGTTTCCACCAATCCATTAAAGATACTTTTATTGATGGGGGACCTTTCTTCATGTCCTTCGTACTTATTTGTTTTATTCTTGGTTTGGCACTGGCTATTGAGCGTATTATTTACCTCAATATGGCAACCACCAACAAAATCAAGTTCCTGCAAAACGTTGAGGATGCACTCGCAAGTGGCGGTGTACAGGCTGCCAAGGATGTGTGCCGAAACACAAGAGGACCTATTGCCTCTATTTTCTACCAAGGCCTTGAGCGTTATGAAGAAGGAATTGACATGGTGGAGAAATCAGTGGTATCCTACGGAGGTATTCAGATGGGTCTGCTTGAGAAAGGCCTTTCGTGGATTTCACTTTTCATCGCATTGGCACCTATGCTTGGTTTCATGGGAACTGTAATTGGTATGATTCAGGCATTCGATGCTATTGCTGCTGAGAATAACATCTCTCCTGGTGTGGTTGCAACTGGTATCAAGGTGGCACTTATCACTACGGTAGCTGGTCTTGTGGTAGCGATCATCCTTCAGATTTTTTACAATTACATCATCTCTAAAGTTGACAGCATTGTAAATGACATGGAAGATGCTTCTATATCACTTATTGATATGCTCCTTCGTTATAAAGTAAAGCACTAAGAACTGAATAGTCATGGACGATAAAAAACTCAGAACGGGACTTACCATTCTCACATTTGCAATTTGCATTATTGGCCTTATCCTCAGTATCCGAATCATGGTGGGTTATGAGGATGTGGTTGGCATTGCAATTACCCTCACAATGATTCTACTTGCCATCGCAGCAGGAGTTGCCGTATTGTTTGGTCTATTACATCTGGTTACCAACATCAAAAGGAACCTTTCCCTTTTGGCAGGTATTATCGGATTCGTAGTACTCGCTGTAATTAGCTATCTATTGGCTTCTGATAGCACTGCCGGTTACGATGCCGCAATTACTGCCGCAACCTCCAAGTTAAGTGGCGCAGGCGTAATCTTTATGTTCATTATGCTCATTGGTGCAGTTGCTGCAGCGGTGTTTGGTGAATTCTCACGAATGTTTAAATAAAACTAAAAAATGGCCAGAAGACCCTTACAGGAAATTAATGCCGGCTCTATGGCCGACATTGCCTTCTTGCTCTTGATTTTCTTCCTGGTTACTACAACCATGGACCAGGACATCGGGATTTTGAGGCAGTTGCCACCCCCAGTGCCTGAAGACACCAACCCCCCGGAAGTAAACCGCCGGAATGTGTATGATGTACTTGTAAACAGTGCCGACAGACTGCTGGTAAAAGGTGAACCCATGGATATTCGTAACCTGAAGGAAGGAGCAAAGGAGTTCTACACCAATCCATCGAAAAGGGTAGATCTCCCGGAACTGAGAAGGATTACCAAGTCACTATGTGTGGAAAATGTATCACAGCTGAAGGCTGCGGTTACACAAAATCCAAACGATAAAGACTTGCGAAACAAGCTGGGTGAGTGGGAAGACAGACTCGCAGCCGTGGATTTACTAGGAGAGTATAATGAACTTCCCAGTTCTGCCTTGATCTCACTTCAGAATGACCGTGGAACATCGTATGATATGTACATCAAAGTGCAGAATGAACTCAGCGCAGGGGTGAATGAACTCAGAAACGAACTGAGCGAAGAGAAGTTTGGTGTGCCGTATAGTACGCTCAATATTTTAAGCGATGATGACAAGCCAAAGATCAAAGCCGTAAGGGCTGTTTACCCTCAGCGTATTTCTGAAGCGGAACCTAAAAATATTGGTGGATTATGAGTAAGTTTTCAAAAAAAGGAAAGAAGGGTTTGCCAGCAGTTAGCACTGCATCGCTCCCCGACATCATTTTCATGCTGCTATTCTTCTTCATGGTTGTAACAGTAATGCGCGAAGATGATCCTAAAGTGAAGGTTTCTAAACCCAATGCTACAGAAACTGAAAAGCTGGAGAAAAAATCATTGGTGGACTACATCAACGTGGGCCCGCCCGTAGACCCCCGGTTTGGAACAGAACCAAAGATACAGTTGGATGATGCTTTTGCTGATCTAGCTGACATTCCGGTTTGGGTAAAAATGAACAGAGACCGTAGGAAGGAAGCCGAGCAATCGCTAATTACAACATCCCTTAAAGTAGATAAGAAAACCAAAATGGGGATAGTAACTGATATAAAGCAAGAGCTGAGGGAAACCAATGCCCTTAAAATCAATTACTCTGTGAACAAAGGTTCTGCAGTGGATTGATTGATTGAAAAAGTTGATACGAAGAGCCGGGCAGTGCCCGGCTTTTTTTATGGGTTCACAGATCTTCTATATTCTGTGTTTCAGGAGCAGATGGCCTGTTTGGCACCTTTCGTTTATAGATCCAAATGAGTACCGCACTGAGAATTATCAGCGATATTGCAAGCAAGGAGATGTCGGCGGCGGCGAGGTCAAATCTGTCCAGGCTTTCATCAATATCACCCCTTGCGATTAGGAACAAGAGAATCAAGGCCAAAAAATTATTGGTGAAATGGGCGATGATGGGGGTCCATATATTTCGGGACCAAACAAAGAGATACCCGAGCAAAGCCCCCAACAGCAACCTGGGTACAAATCCATAGAACTGCATATGCATCGCGCTAAAAAACGCTGCAGAAAGCCATACAGAAAGATGTAGTTTGCCAGTCCATTTGCGAAATATGGGAAGTATTAGTCCCCTGAAAATCATCTCTTCTCCTACGGCGGGCACAATAGCGATAACTATTACATTGAAAGCAAAGGCAAGGGGGTCTGTGGTATCGGTGATGGCAGTCGTGAGCTGGGAAGCGCGCTCTTCCATCTCGCTAAATACTGCTTCAAGTGCCTTTAATGATTCAGGCAAATGTACGCTCTCATTCAGCCAGGCCAGCGCATTGATCGCTGGCAGCGACAGCAGCATCGCCACTGCAGCAGCGGCCAAAAACAGTCCTTGGGGTTTGGAGAAGCTCATGTACTCTTTCCAAGAATTGGATACAAGCAGTGAAAAGAGAATGGAAGGCAGAATAAATAGACCAAGGTGTTGAAACAAGAGCGTAACACGGTGAATATTTACAACTGCAGGATTTGAATAATCAGTAGGTTCCTGCAATTGAGAAAAAAGATCGGCACCCCATAGTAAGGATACAACCCCCTGAGCCATAAGCATACAAAGGCTTAGGCAGACAAAACTGATTAAGAATAAAACGATGAGCTGAAGAAAAGGATCAGTGTCTGAAAATGGCCTTAAACGCATGAACCACGATTTAGTAAATTTGCAACCGCGAAGATGGTAAAGATAGATAACATAGAACTCGGTGAATTTCCGTTGCTGCTTGCACCCATGGAAGATGTGAGTGACCCGCCCTTCAGGGCCATATGCAAAATGCACGGTGCAGACCTTATGTACACAGAGTTTATCTCTTCAGAAGGCCTGATACGAGATGCAGCCAAGAGCGTTCAGAAACTTGATATCTTCGATTATGAGAGGCCCATTGGCATTCAAATTTTCGGAAGTGAATTGGAACCAATGATGCGCTCTGCTGAAATTGTAGAAGCTGCCGGTCCCGATATTCTCGATATCAATTACGGTTGCCCTGTGCACAAAGTGGCTTGCAAAGGCGCAGGGGCAGGTATACTGCAAGATATTCCGAAGATGGTGCGCCTCACAGAAGCTGTCGTGAAGTCTACATCGCTTCCGGTTACGGTAAAGACACGCCTTGGCTGGAGTGACAGTACCAAATATATTGTAGAAGTAGCCGAACGCCTTCAAGATGTGGGAATAAAAGCCATATCTATTCATGGGCGCACCCGCCAACAAATGTATAAAGGTGATGCCGATTGGTCCTTAATTGCCGATGTGAAAAACAATTCGCGTATGCGCATACCGGTTTTTGGCAATGGCGATATCAACACTCCTGAAAAAGCCCTTGACTACCGAAACCAATACGGTGTAGATGGCATCATGATTGGCAGGGCGAGCATTGGTTATCCATGGATATTTCGCGAAATCAAACACTTTATGAAAACTGGTACCCACCTTGCTCCACCAACAATTACGGAGCGGGTTGAGGCAGCCACCCAACACTTCAACATGGGCTTGGAATGGAAAGGACCCAGACTTGGAGTAGTTGAAATGCGCAGACACTACGCTGCCTACTTCAAAGGCATAGAAGGATTCAAAGAATGGCGTATGAAGCTGGTTACAGAAGACAACCCTGACAATGTGAATGCCCTCTTACATTCAATCGTCGCAAATTTTAAGGAGCCACAGGTTGTTTAAAATTCGGGGACAGAATGATCCCACGATTGAAAAAATGGGGTGAAATAATGCAATCCACATTAAGTAATTGCGTAACCTGATCAAAATAAAAAAGCCCTCCTGAAAATGAAGGGCTTTAGCTTTGTTGTCCCACTAGGTTTCGAACCTAGACTCTTCTGAACCAAAATCAGACGTGTTGCCAGTTACACCATGGGACAGTAACCGATTCGGGTGCAAATTTAATACTTTCCTCTGAGCCATCAAGTATTCTTTAAAAATTCACAAATACCTGCTCAATCCCAAGTTTGATTGGGCGTCTCAAGGGTCAACGCGCTTATTTTGCTATTTTCGCGTGCACATATCAGCAAAGAATGGATTTCAAAAAGGCGAATATCATCACTGGATGGGCAGTTTTTCTAGCAGCCACCATCGTTTACATCCTGACTATAGAACCTACAACAAGCTTTTGGGACTGTGGTGAGTTTATTACCACTGCGTATAAGTTGCAAGTGGGCCACCCTCCCGGGGCACCCTTCTTTATGCTTCTTGGGCGCATGTTTACTTTTTTTGTTCCTGTGGCCGAAGTAGCCTATGCCATGAACGTGCTTTCTGCTATGAGCAGTAGCTTTACCATTCTATTTCTTTTTTGGTCCATCACCCACTTTGGCCATAAGCTGGCTGTAAAGGGCGCTGAAGTACCTGACACAGGAAAAATTATTGCAGTGATGGGGAGTGGTATTGTAGGAAGTTTGGCCTACACTTTCTCTGACTCCTTCTGGTTTTCGGCAGTGGAAGGAGAAGTTTACGCCATGTCTTCCCTGTTCACAGCGGCAGTGTTTTGGGCCATACTGAAATGGGAAAGCTTGTCAGATGGCAAGGGTGAAATGCGCTGGATCATACTTATAGCCTATCTCATGGGCCTTTCTATTGGGGTTCACTTGCTTAACCTCTTGGCAATTCCAGCCATCTGTTTTGTATTCTACTTCAAAAGATACCCGCCAACCTTAAAGGGTATTGTCACAACAGGTATTGTGTCATTGCTCATCCTTGGCGTGATTCAGAGCGGTATAATTCCAGGTTTGGTATCATTGGCAGGCAAATTTGAATTGCTTTTCGTGAATGATTTCGGCCTTCCTTTTAATACCGGGGTTCTGGTATATGCTCTTCTTGTAATCAGCGCTTTGGCATTTGGTCTCTACTACACGCAGAAGCACCAAAAACCCATTATCAACACAGCCCTGCTTTCAATAACCATGATTATACTCGGCTACTCAACCTTTGCAGTAATCGTAATTCGCTCTGCTGCCGATCCCCCGCTGGACGAGAACAATCCTGAGAATGTTTTTACGCTCCTTTCCTATCTAAATAGGGAGCAATATGGAGACCGGCCTTTACTCTATGGTCAATATTGGAATTCTCCAGTGGATCCCGCATCACCGCGTTCTGACGGAAGTCCGGTTTACACAAAGTCATGGCTTGTAGTTAGTAATACAGGCAGCACTGTACGATGGTTTTCTGAGCGATTCAGGGCCGAGCAGTATCTTGAAGAAGCCAATGATGCAGGGCTGAAATTGGAGCAGACCTACATAATCACCGACCCCAGAAAAGATGCGGTGGTAAATTATGATGACCGTTTTCAGACGGTGCTTCCCCGCATGCACAGCTCTCAGGACATTCACATAAGAGCATATAAAAGCTGGTCAGACTATGTTGGAACTCCCATAAGGGCAACTGGAAATGATGGGAACCCGACCATCATCAATAAGCCCACTTTTGGTGAAAACATGAAGTTCTTCTTCAGTTATCAAACCAACTGGATGTACTGGCGGTATTTCATGTGGAATTTTGCAGGAAGACAAAATGATATTCAGGGACATGGAGGAATTACTGAAGGAAATTGGTTGAGCGGCATCAACATGATAGACAATGAGAGACTAGGCCCTCAGGAAAACCTGCCATCGAGCATGACGCGCAACTTTGCTTACAATAAATTCTACCTCCTTCCACTCGCACTGGGATTGCTCGGACTCCTTTTTCAACTGTTCAAGAGACCGGATGATTGGTTTGTTACCATGCTTCTATTCCTACTCACAGGAATGGCGATTGTGGTTTATCTGAATCAAACACCCTATCAGCCGCGTGAGCGTGACTATGCCTACGCAGGTTCGTTTTACGCTTTTGCAATTTGGATTGGTATAGGAGTATATGCCCTGTTTGACGCGGCTTACAACCTTTCTATGAAACAACTGCAAAAAATAGCAGGTTATACTATAGGTTCTGGTGTGGTTATATATCTCTTGGAATCACTACAAGACGGCCCTCACTACTTCTCTTATTCTGTGCTTTTCATAGGTGTATTGTGTCTGCTGCTTATGGCTTTGATGATCCTTACGGGAAAAAGTGTCAAAAATCCCGTTGTCGTCGGAAGCCTGGCATTGATGCTCACTTTGCCAGTGCCTTTATTAATGGCGGTAGAAGGGTGGAACGATCACAGCAGGGCCGATAGGTATACGGCACGCGATTTTGCTACCAATTACTTAGAGAGCTGCGCTCCTAATGCTATACTTTTTACGAATGGTGACAATGATACTTTCCCGCTTTGGTATGCCCAGGAAGTGGAAGGTGTGCGCACAGATGTGCGTGTGGTAAACCTCAGCCTCCTCAATACCGATTGGTATATCAATCAGATGAAGCGCACTGCTTATGAATCGGCTCCGGTGCCATTCTCACTGGATGAGGAAAAATACAGACAAGGAACACGAGATGTTGTATTGCTGGATGAATCACGAAATCCAGGCCAGGTAGCTCTGAATGTTAAACAGGCTATAGAATATGTTTCGAATGACCGCAATATGCGCACACTGGGTAGAGACAAACTTGCCGTGCTTCCATCGAAAAACTTCTATATACCTGTAGATCGACAAGCAGCCCTGGCAAGTGGATTGATCAGTGAAGCAGATTCAGCCAATGTTCAGGACCGTGTGGAATGGAGAATAAATAGAAGCTACATTCTCAAAAGCAACCTGATGATCATGGATTTACTGGCCACCAACGACTGGGAAAGGCCCATCTACTTTGCAGTAACCACCGGGCCAGATTCATACATCAATCTGGATAAATACTTCAAGCTTACAGGCTTGGCTTACAGATTAACACCTGTACTCAGCGCGGAGAATCCCAATCCGAATGTGTATGGAAGTGTGGATACAGAAACGATGTATAACAATGTGATGAACAAATTTTCGTGGGGTGGTATGGAAGGTGAGGAACGTATTTACATGGATGAAAACAATCTGAGAATGACCAACAATTTCAGATTACAATTCGCCAACCTTGCTGACCAGCTTATTGAAGAAGAAAAAATTGAAATGGCCAATAACGTTTTGGACAGGTGTGTTGAGATTATGCCAGAACACAATGTTCCGTATGACAAGTTGATGATGCCTATCCTTGAAGCGTACTACAGAACGGGTGAAAATGAAAAAGCAAACGCCCTCATTACTAAACTTTTTGATCGGTATGAGGAAGACTTTCAATACTACATGAGTCTTGATGCTGAATGGGCGCTTCAAATGCAGCAAGAACTTCAGATGTCCTACGCGGTTCTTCAACGAGCCACTTCACTTGTGTCGAGGGTGTACCCTCAAGAAGATTTGAAGGATGATTTCGAGGAACGCTTTGATAATCTTGATCAGGCTTTTGACGCTAAAATTCAGGCCATGGAACAGCTGAAAGCAAGAGCCCGTGTAAAATTCTGATCTCCCATGTATCTCGCCAAATCTCCATCCGCACTCAGGTCGCTTACTGCCGAGCTCATGTGGAAGGTGGAAACAACGGAAAAGGTCATCTACCTGACCTTCGACGATGGCCCTAGCAAGGAAGGCACGCGATTTATACTGGATATACTGAAGGAATATAATGCGAAAGCAACTTTCTTCTGCATTGGTGGAAATGTGGCAAAAAATCCGGCACTCTTTGGAGAAGTACTGTCAGATGGTCATAGCGTTGGGAATCATACCTGGAACCATATGGACGGCTGGAAGTTTTCAGACTTTTCCTATTTCCGCAATATTGTGGAATGCGGACAGGTGGTGGATTCTAATTTATTCAGACCACCGTATGGCCGCATTAAAATAAGCCAGGCGAAAAGCCTTGCCAAGCGCTTCAAGATTGTGATGTGGGACGTACTCAGCGGAGATTGGGATTCTAACACCAGTCCCGAAAAATGTCTGAACAATGTAGTCAGCAATGTAAGTTCCGGTTCTATAGTCGTTTTTCACGACAGCCAAAAAGCTTTCGCAAACATGAGCTACGCGTTGCCAAAGGCGCTGGAAGAATTGACTAAAAAAGGGTTTGTATTCAGGGTGTTACCCCAATGAATTCTTAAGCTGTAGTAGCCTTTGCAAGAGCCTGTTTCAATATATCTTTAGACATTGCTCCCGATTGTCTCCACACTGCTTTACCTTTCCTGAATATTACGAAAGTTGGTACCCCTCTCACCTCATATGCTCTGGCTGCATTGGGATTCTTGTCTACGTCTACTTTCAAAATTGTGGCATTGTCACCCACTTCTTTTGCCAGCTCTTGTAATACGGGGGCCATCATTTTGCAAGGGCCACACCACTCTGCAAAGAAATCTACCAGAACTGGTTTTTCACCTTTAATCAATTCATTAAATGCTGCCATAGTCTACCTTATTTTTGAATAGGTTTGCCGGCCCCTTTCCAAGCGCCCAAACCACCTTTGAGATCGTATACTGCCAAAAATCCTTCTTGCGATAAATAATCACTTGCACTTGCGCTTCGGCCCCCTGCTGCGCAATACACCAACACAGGTTTAGTTTTGTCAAGGCTTTTCACGGCAGTTTTGAAGTTTTCAAAATCTGAGAAATCGGTGAGTTGAGATCCTGCAATATATCCGTCTGAACGTTCAGAAGGAGTGCGCACATCTATTATTTGAACATCTGGCTGGGCAAGCATTTCTTCGAATTGGCCTACACCAATATGATTGGGAGGTGAAGTCACTTGTTCAGCTCTTACATCTGAGGTTTGTATTTCCTTGTCGCTATGAGCAGAGCAGGATACGAATGCTGTGGACAGAACCAGCAATACCAAAAGACTACGTCGCATAATTTTCTTCGTTCTCACACAAAGGTAATGGAAGAATAATCAGAATGTTGTGACTTGAATTACATAAAAAAAACCCGTCTGGTATACGGGTTCTTAAACAAATTGAATCCAAAATATGGAATGACTTAAAAATATCGTGGACTCCGGGTCTTGATACTGTTCTTAAAGAAATCATAGCTTAACATAAACTCATGCGACCCGTTGTGGTAACTATTCAGGTTGCTTGTGCCAAAATCGTATGCATAACCCGCCTGCAAGTTATCCGTAATATTGAAAGAAGCTATGGCAGCAAAGGAGTCTAAATACCTGTAAGCAGCACCCAACCAAAGTTTTTGCTTGATCAGAAAATTGGCCGACACATCGAATGAAACAGGAGCGCCATCCACAAGACGTACCACTGCAGAAGGTCTAAACATAAGCCCAAGGCTATCTGCACTCAGGTTGAACACATAGCCCCCTAAAAGGTAATAATGTCTGTCTTCCACACCCCTCATACTTGCTCCGGAAATGCTAAAATCATTGATCTCATTCTCAAGGAGTGTAGGGCTTGCAAAACCGACATATCCTTTTCTTCCGCTGTAATATACGCCTAGACCAAAATTGGGCAAGAAATTATTATCTACACTTCGCATGAATGCAGGATCGTTAGCATCCGTATTTTCAACACTTCTCAAATCTGCCTGATAAATAGCAAACCCTGCCCGCAATCCAAATGATAGCTTGGTATTTGTGCCCGTCTTGATGCGATACGCAAAATCACCCCATACACTGGTATTGTTTGTAGGGCCTATTCTATCGTTCTCTACAGTGAAACCAAGTCCTACATTGTCATTCGGAAGCGGTGTGTGCAAGCTCAAGACTTGTGTGGTAGGTGCGCCTTCCAAACTCACCCATTGATGCCGGCTGATGACAGATGCGCTGAATGATTCCCTGCTTCCGGCATACGCTGGATTTATGATAAGTTGGTTCCACATATACATGGTGTACAGAGATGTTTGCTGCGCATTAACGCACTGTACAGCGCCCAGAACCAACATTACCAGAAGAAAGCGTTTCGATTTAAAATTTTTCATCACAGTATCGTTTTTGGGGAGTCTCAACGGTTCAAATAAACATAACCCTTGCGAATTTCAGACCCATCGCCAAGGTCAAGGATATACCAATAGGTGCCTGTGGGTAGCTCAGAGCCTGCATTGATTCCGGTTTGGGCCCTGCCATTCCAGTTGTTTTGGTACGGCCTGGCTGAAAATACCTCTGCTCCCCATCTGTTAAAAATCACAACATTGTTGTTTGGAAATAGAAACAAGTTCTGTATCACCCAATTGTCTGCAATCCCATCAGAATTGGGAGAGTATCCCTGAGGAATAACAAGGGGGCCTTCCACACAACCATCGTCAGTAACCTGAATAGTAACTGATGTTGAAACATCTCCACATTCCGCACTACTCACAGTATATACTCTAATTGAACTGCCAAGGGTGGCTGGATCGAAAATATTGTTTACTGGATTGCCATTTTCATCCGTCCATTCACCCCCTGTATCAGCATCTTCAAGGAGCGAGAAAAGACTGAACGGAGGATCACCAATACAGACTGTGTAAGGACTTTCGGCAGAACCAGCGTCTGGTTGATCTACGACTATTACTATTGTTGTAGCACTTTGAGGCTCGCATGGTGGCAATTCTACCGTGTAGGTGAAAGCGTACGTTCCCGAATCTTGGATCATGATAAGTTGGTCTGAAATATTTCCATCACCATCCGTCCAAATTCCTCCCACATCAGCCCCAGCGAGCAGTGTGAGCAGATCTATTTCATCACCAACGCAGTATGATGCATCGCCAAGAGAGACGCCTGCCTCAGGCGGTGTTAATACATCTACAGGAAATGCGACAGACCTCGGACCACAAGTCTCATTCTCCACCTGATACGTGAAGAAGTACTGACCAGGAGCAGGTGGTGTAAAAATGGATGATATTTCATCGCCTGCCAGATTGAACCAAATTCCACCCTCATCTTCGCCTTCGATAAAAGTAGTAAGATCAATGGCTTCGGAACTGAAACATGTTGAATTCACTTCAGCAATGGTACCTGGATTGGGTTCAGCGACTGCATTGATTGTTACATCGGTAGCCGCAGCTGCACAAGGAAGGGCCGACACTGTGTAAGTAAAGGTAAAAGCCCCTTCTGTAGAAGGGCTAAAACTGCCAGGGATAATGTTGCCGGAAGCATCTGTCCATTCTCCGCCAGCATCAGCGCCTTCAAGCAGTTCATCAAGGTTTATGGTTGCCGAACCGTCACCACAAACCGCTGCACCCTCCAGTGCAGTTCCTGAACTTGGAGCATCTACAATCGTTACTTCTGTGGTTGTAACATTAGGACAGCGCCCAGCAGTAGTGAACGTAACAAGATAAACACCCGGCTTACTTAACGATACTGATATCAGGCCAGTTTCTTCTTCTATGATAAGTCCAGCAGGATCTGAGGTATAAACTCCGGCATTGATCCCATCCAATTCAACCTCTTGGTCTAAATCTGTAATACAAAATGAATCGGCATCGTAACCAATTGCGTGTGAGAAGAAGCAAACCAAAGTTGGCTCATTCTCTCCATTTTCATTGCCGTCCAGGTTGCCATTTGGGTCAGCATCTGCGCCTTCGTTTGAAAAATCTTGCCCTGTAAATGGTCCTGTAATTCCATCATTTGGGCCAATCTCTGTTGTAGTGACGGTTACCTGATTGATGTACCCGTCCTGGGCAGCGCTATTCATATCCACGCGTACAGTATACTCTATGGTTGCGGTCGAAGAGCCAGGTAAGCCTCCGGTTCCAGAAAGTAATTTCTCATCCGAAACTCCATTAAACGCTGGATTCACGGTTCCCGTAAGTGGGCCAGATGCTATAATAGGCGCACCT
>JBGTBE010000050.1:0-72891 GCA_041749535.1 Cryomorpha sp.
ACAAGCGAAAGCTTCATAGAGTTCCTTTTATGGCTTGCAAGGTAAGCAAGCATTGTGAATTAAGCGCTCACTCACGGCGATTGGATGTGCAACATCATACAAGTAAAATTGCAATAATCTTTTGGCTACTTGAGCTTCACCAGGTATAGGGTTTTATCGGTGCCACGGGTATGAAATTCAAGAAATTTGGTATATACCGATTCATCAAAAATGTCATCATACACAATGTAATACACATCGGGAAGCGGCTCATCCACAATGCGCAATATTTCAGCCCGGCTTCTGCTTATCATAAAGCTGGTCCCATCATGACAATAACTTGGACTCAAAATATAGATTTCATCGCTCCCCACAATTTCAACAATCTGCTCTGCTGATTCTGCAAACATCCTGCCTTCCGAATCCCTGTTGGGCAAGATCATCCAATCAAATCCAATCCTAAGCACCAAGAGAAAAACACCCAGAATAATCCAGCGGTTTTCAGGCAATACCAGGTAAAACCAGGTAAGCGCTGTGAGTGCCAATGAAACCAGCCCAATTTTTAATTCTGGCATTGAAATTCCCGAAATATCTGCGAAAAAATACGCGGCAACTGAAGCACATGCTGCAAGAACCATTGTGAATAGTACAATCCTTTCAAGCGTAAGCTTTACACCCGCATTGGCGTGATGCAGGGCAAAAATAAGCACACTGAGAAACAGGGGTAAAAACATGAACAAATACCTTGGATGCACACCGGGGGATGTCCAGTACACTGCGATGTTAAATCCAAAAACCAACACAGCAAATCGCAAAAAATCATGTTTCCAGATGGCTTTCCACGTGCCCTTCCGAAAGAGGCAAACAACCAAAATCGTCCAAGGCGCAAAATGGTACATATTCTCTATTGGAAAAGTGAAAATAGAGATCACGGTGTCGAGCCAACCATACTCTGTGACAGTGCGCTTGCTGCTTTCGCTAAAGATGGTGCCAAATAACAGTTCAGGACTTTGGGGATTTATTTGAAGGTATTGCCAATAATACAATCCCACAGGAACCAAAAAAAACATAACCCCAACAAAATGAGTCCAGTGAAATATTACTTTCCACTGCTTCAAATAAACAGCCCAGGCAATGATTGTAAAAAACTGAAATACCAGTGGGGGCAACCCTTTCATAAGGTATGCTACCGCAGCAAGGGTATAACTAATTGCAAAAAGCCCAAGGCTGGGTCCTTTGCGGCCTAGTTTATAAAACAGCATAAAATTGGCGAAAACCAATACAGAAAAAGCAATGTCGATAAGCCCGAGAAATGAATCATAAAACAAGATCCTTCCTGAAGTCACAGTTGCAATAATGAGCAGGCAGGTGAATGGTTTACCCATTATGGGTTTTACGAAATACCAGATGGATAGACCGAATGCCAATATTGCCAGCACCACAGGAAATCTAAGCGCAAAGGCTGAGTAACTGCCAAATGTTTTGAAAGAAAGGGCGATGATCCAGTTGTACAACGGCGGTTTGTTGTAGTAGAATTCACCGTTCAGGGTTGGGGCAATGTACTGATCGCTCAGCAACATTTCGAGGGCCACCAAGGCGCGGCGACTCTCGTCGGTATGTACAAAAACATGGTGTATACCTAAATTGACAAGCAACGCAGGAAGCAGCAGCAATGCAAACAGCCAATACCAGAATTCAGGACGCCGGGTTAATTTTAAAATCATGCAACTTATGAAGGATCAAAGAAAGGGAAATGATTCTTTTCATTGAACAGAAATGATGCGGGGATGATTCAAGGCTCCTGCTGAGAGCACTCCGCTACAAAACTTATGCTTTCATTTATCAGTTTCATATGGGTGCTTTGCGTGTCTTCATAAAGAACAATAGAATGCGCAATCAGACATTCAAGGGCATATTTCTATTCCGCCTTCAATGATGAAATCTCACTCTTCAGAAAATCCTGATGTACATGAAAATAGATGTTTCATTTTAAAAGATTCTCTGTTGATTCTATCATTGGTAAATTTTCATCTGTGAGTACCAACGATTACAAAAACAATTACCTTCGGTACATGACCCTAATTCAGCAGACAGCAGACAGCAGACAGCAGACAGCAGACAGCAGACAGCAGACAGCAAACAGCAGACAGCGGCTTCGGCTGCACTCAGCCATCGCTGCTATAGATGCGCTCAGCTAACCCTGCGCAGTCATTGGGGCTTGTTAATCTTCTACTTTGCATCAGCCGTCGCGGTGTTGCACCGCGCCCTATACGCCCACAACAATTTTTTTACGAAATTTAGCCTGTCCTTATGTAAGACCCTGAAAGTAGGGCTGTAATGCAGGTAGCGTGAAGTAAGCGCAATCTCAAGTATAAATCCTTCCAAAGTGGAAGGTTCATCCAAATTTCATTTCATGAAGTATTTTTCCTTTTGCCCTTTGATATTGGCTGCAGTTTGCTTGCAAGTAAATTCAGCTTATGCTCAAAATTTGGTGCCCAATCCGAGCTTTGAGGAATATTTGTTCTGCCCACCTGGAATAGGTTATTTTGATGCTAATGTAGTCGGATGGGAACCATGGGCAGATTCTCCTGATTTCTTCCATGTATGCAGTAATGACATCGAAGGTTTTGCAGGCGTACCTGACAATGTTCTTGGCAACCAGCAACCTGTCAGCGGGCTTGGCTATGCTGGCATGTATACCTACTTCTGGAATCTCCAAAATAGCCGAGAGTACATAGCAAACCAATTAACTATGCCCTTATCAATTGGTCAAAGTTATTATGTGATGTTTTATATTTCTCATAGTGACGGCGGTTTGCTTGCATCAAAGCGATGTGCAACAAATCGCTTCGGGCTTAAATTCTTTAAAGATCCAAGCTATTCATCGCTTGAAAGTGAATGGTTGGTTCCAACTAATAATGCGGACATAGAATATAATACGTTGCTTACTGATACATCCGATTGGACTTTGGTTGAAGGATGGTTTACAGCAAACGACAGCTATAATTGGATTGCACTGGGAAACTTCTATGAAGATTTTCTGACCGATACGATGCAATTCGGAGATCCAGGGGACTGCTTTGCATATTATTACCTAGATAACGTATGCGTCGGGTTATCGTCTGATGACTGTTCCTATTTACTCTTCAACCATGAAGCAAATAAAAAACAGTTCCAGCCTAAAATCTTCCCTAATCCTGCAATAGATTGGATTTCGATCGATTCGGAGCGAGTAATGGTAAAGGTTTCAATATATAATGCCCTTGGTATGTCAATAAACTCTTCGTTAGTTGACGGAAATAGCATACGGTTAAATTCAACATCTTGGGCAAAAGGTATGTATTTCATAAAGATTGTTTGGTATGATGAAAGCAGTTCAACCTTTAAAATAATAAAACAATGAAAAATCATATCTTCTTAGTTGTCGCTCTGATTCTATTAATCGGTGTTGAGAGCAAAATTTCGGCGCAAGTGACAATAGAAAGCAATGTACCAGCTGCAAACGCATATCTCGGCTGGAATGCAGGAGGAGCAAATGGAAACCTCGACTTCCGAACCAACAACGTGCGGCGAATGCGCATAATGCTCGGGCAAACACTTAACATCAACGGTGGAACCATTTCTATTGGCGGCAATGCCGCTTTTGGCAATATTGGTGCTACTACCAATGCACTTGCCAAAATTCATATCTATAGCATTGGTGGGGCTTCAAATACCACCGGCTACAGAGAATGGATGAATGCTGGACAACTTTTCAGTATTGACAGGGCTGATATGTTTGTAGGAGCAGTAAAACTTCCATCAAATGGAGAACACTGTGCTATCATCAATTTCACAAGGGGTGACGATCAACCTTCCGGCACCCTTAGATTTATTACCACCGACGGTGATGGTTCCGGTCAGGGTCGTTTTTCGCAGGATGGCCTTGAAGTGGCCCGTATGACGGATGTAGGCTTCACCGGTATTGGCGTGTGCTGGGAAACTGCCAGCAAACCATTAAGGACTCTGGATGTGCTGGGAAAAGATGACTTTCCTCAATTTAGAATCACAAAAACACAGGCAAGCCAACAAGGCAACGGCGTTTTTGCTGATTTTCAGGCACATTCTGATGGAAACTTGTTCATAAAACCACTTGATTTTGATAATTTTCGGACTACGGTAATTGGGGCTTTGCCTGGTGACATTACCAATCCGGTACTAACTGTACCGTATATGGCGCTGGATGTAGTTGGTGAAACCAGGATCAGACAAATCGAGACCGAAGAAGCTCCTGATTGTATTATCTTAGGTAAGAAAGCAGCGAGTAATGTCAATGAAGATATGGTTTTGAAACGAATGGATTTTCCTCTTGATCAGAATCTCTTTCTCAACGGAAATGGAAGCTTTTCTGAAGCTGCGGATAAAGATTGGGAGTATAATAGTAACCATGTGTGGACAGGTCATGGCACAAATGGGTTTCCTAGTGGTAAGGTGGGAGTTGGTTTGAATCCGGTAGGTGGTTTGCTTGGGAAATTTCTTGTCAAGGCTGATGGAGCTGATACTGAGAACGGAGTATTGCGTGGAATTAATTGTGAGGTAAGTGGAACAAGTGAGCTCTCGAATATCGCCGAAGGATTCTATTTGACAGTTGGTGGTGGTAACCAGTTAAACAGAGGGTTGGTTACCTTAATTTCCTCTTCTTCCGGCCAAAATATAGGTCATGGGATGACGATATCTGGTGCAACATCTCAATCAAGTGGTTTTACTGCAATTGTATCTGGCGGCTCTTTGGCCAATTCGGCTGGAAGATTCGTATCAACAGGCAGTTCCGCTACCAATATCGGAATGTTTGCTGAAGCAACGGGTGGAACTAACAATTATGGAGCCTATGCTGGCGCCCCTACTACTACAGGTAGTGCCGCTGCATATATCAACGGCAATGCAACAATAACCGGAAGCTTCATTCCCGGCAGCGATATCAATTTAAAAACTGAAATCCAACCCATTAATGAAGCAAGTTCACTCCTGTTTAGTTTGCAACCAAAGTCGTATTTCTTTTCAAGCGATGTACCCAACCTGAATCTTTCTGACAGAATGCAGTTTGGCCTGATTGCGCAGGAAGTAGAAGAAGTAATGCCCTGGCTGGTGCACGATTTGGTACGTCCGGCCTCATACGATTCCATCGGCAATATGACAGTGGAACCCTTTCATTACAAAGGTGTAAGTTATCTCGATTTTATAGCATTATTAATCGCAGGCTTTCAAGAGCAAAGCGGCATCGTCGCAGGGCAGGCAGGTATTATCGAAAATCAATCCACACAACTCGAAGCACAGGCTGCAACTATTGCTGAGTTGGAGTCAAAAGTTGAATCTATGGAACTGAAAATGCAATCCATGTACACCATCATGCAGTCCGTGCAGACTAAAACCAACAACTGCTGCAATGACGGTACCACCGGTTCTCTGCCAGCCCCTACCGGCACAACCGAAGGAGTGAAGCTTATGCAGAATGTGCCAAATCCATTTGACACAACCACCCGCATAGACTTTATACTCCCTGCCGATGCAAATGTAGTGCTCGAGCTCAGCGATGTGAATGGCCGCCCACTGCGCAGGCTTATAGACGGGCAAATGAATGCCGGACAGCAGAGCATTGTGCTCGACGGCAGCTCACTTGCAAGTGGAATGTACTACTATACTGTGTATGCCAATGGAGAGCTGATCACAAAGAAGATGGTGAAAAAGTGAGTTCCTGATTTTTGGTGATTGTACCAGATATAAATAACAACCGCCGGGAAGGATTTTCCGGCGGTTCTTTTTTGAATGAAAGACATTTAAATCATATGGCTCCCAAAATCTCCTCACCCAGCGGGTCGGCACCCGACCTGAATCTCCTTATCAATTGACCATTCTCGTCAATCAGAAATTTCTCAAAGTTCCATTTTATATCTCCCTTAAAGTCTTTGTTATCTGCAGTGGTAAGCCATTTAAAAAGTGCATCCATATCCTCACCTTTCACAGAAACCTTGGCCGCCATAGGGAAAGACACTCCATAATTCTTCTGGCAAAACTCAGCGATCTGTGCATTGCTCCCGGGCTCTTGTCCACCAAAATTATTGGCAGGGAATCCCACAATTACGAGCTTGTCCTGGTACTCCCTGGAAAGCTCTTCAAGCTGGGCATATTGTTTGGTATATCCACACTCCGACGCCGTATTCACAATGAGAATTTTCTTTCCCTTAAAAGCACTGAAATCTATGGTACCGCCATCCAGGGCTTCCACTTTGTAGTCATATATATTCTGGGCCATGGTTGTGGGAATTTGATTGGTGGGAAATAAGATGAAGAGGTAGAGTAAAGCGAACATTTTCATAAGGTTAAGATTGATGTATTAAACCCTGTGTGTGAATAATTGTTCTTAGGAAGTGTGAATTTCGGAAATTTAATGCCATAACTTGTACAAAAAATACCATGAACCGGACATTTCGTAAAATGGGTGATCACTCAAAAGTAGAGTTAGGTATATACTCCAAGGAGATGGTTGTAAAAAATCCAGGAATTAAAATCTATGTCGGCAGTGACAGTCAGAACTACGCGAGAAAAACGCTTTACGCTACCACAGTAGTGTTCAGGTTTGAAAACAATGGTGCACATGTAATTTACCACAGAGAATCTACACCCCTTGTTACCGATATGTGGACCCGCCTGTGGGGTGAGCTGCAGCGCAGCATTGATGTAGCCGGTTATTTAAAGTTCGAGTGTGAGATTCCTATTGAGCAAATAGACCTTGACTTGAACGCTGACCCTGAGTTTCCTTCAAACAAAGTGTTTCAGGCGGCAGTAGGATACGCTCAGAGTATGGGATACAACGCCAAGACAAAACCGGACTTATTGCTGGCTACCTGGGCGGCAAATATTCTGGTCAATTAAATTCTAAATCCCGATTTAGCTGAAGTCTTCTTTGCGGTTTGAAGCTCCGTAAAATGCAGAGTTCAAAACCGTCATCAGTACACTGAAGAGCAGCGCCCACCAGAAATTATCAACCCTGAAACCGTCCAGCATCTCTCCTGCAAGCCATACAATAAATGCATTGATCACCAGCAAAAACAGTCCAAGCGTTACAATTGTAACCGGAATAGTGAGAATAATCAAGATGGGTTTCAAGAGCACATTGAGCAATCCGAGCACAATGGCGGCTACAATGGCCGACCAGAATTCATCTACACCTATGCCGGGCAAGGCCCAGGCAAGCCCATAGATGATAAGGGCGTTGATGAGAAGTCTAACAAAAAGATTAGGTCTGTTCATAGGTGTGAAAGTAGGAATTTCCCCGATATGAGCGCCTCAGGGTAAGAATCAATAGAACATCATTTTCTACAAGCGATGACTAAAGTCCAAAAAAAAAGTGGCGCAAAGGCCACTCTTAATACTTCACTCCGAATGTTTAATTCAGTATCACATCAAAAGCACCGCTGCTTTTCATTGTGCAAATTTGAAGGGACTGAGAATAATCAGTGATGCGCTTCAATACATTGGCTTTAGGTGTGAACCGAAGGTGATTAACATCCTGCAGGGTCGAAGCAGGAGTTAAGTTTTCACCGGATGATAAATGATAACGGGTAGAATTTTGCATAGGCATCTGTCGTGTTTTTACTCAAAACGCTGCTGATGCCAGAATATTACATTCCGCTGTTTTTATTTGGATAAGGTAATGTCGTGTTTCTCCATCATCTTGCGCATATTGATCAGCGCATAGCGCATCCTGCCCAATGAGGTGTTGATGCTTACATTGCACTGATCTGCAATTTCTTTAAAGCTCAAGCCCAGGTAGTGCCGCATCATTACCACTTCTTTCTGCTCTTGTGGTAACTGCTCAATAAGCTTGCGCACATCATGATGAATTACATTCTCTATCCATTTCTCCTCAACATTCAGCTCATCTTGCGCAATGGTTCCAAATACATCGTACTGATCATCGCTTCTCAGGAGTGGCATTTTCTTGTTTCTCCTAAAGTGATCTATGGTAAGATTGTGGGCAATGCGGAGCACCCAGGGCAAAAACTTACCCTCTTCATTGTACTTGCCCTGTTTAAGGGTGCGTATCACCTTTACGAAAGTTTCCTGAAAAATATCATCGGCAACCTCATTATCGCGCACCATGAGCACAATTTGGGTATAAATACGCTCTTGATGCCGCTTGAGCAATACTTCAAAAGATGATTCGTTTCCATTAAGGTAACCTATCACCAACTCCTGATCGGAGGCCATTTTAGACTGCATAATTCTCCTTTATTAAGGGTGAGACATAGTAAGGAGTAGACTTATGCTATAGGCGGTGTGGTTTTAGATTTAATAAAAATGTTCGCATTAAAACACGAACATCACAGCACTAAGGTATGTTAATTTATATCTACACGCAAATATTAACTTCATTTGTGTTCAAAAAAAATTTCTTCACTTAGATTCTTATGCCCAAAACTGCGGCCCCAACCATAACCCACAAAACCCATATCATAATAAAGAAGGCGTTCACACACAACCTGAAAGGGGTGAGTGTAGCCTTGCCAAGAAATAAATTTATCGTGATTACCGGTATGTCTGGTTCAGGGAAGTCATCCTTGGCTTTTGACACCCTCTATGCAGAGGGACAGAGGCGCTATGTAGAGAGTTTGTCGTCTTATGCGAGGCAATTTTTAGGCAAGATGGACAAGCCCAATGTTGAATCCATACAAGGCATTTCTCCGGCGATTGCGATAGAACAGAAGGTAAGCACCCGCTCAGGGCGCTCTACTGTTGGCACCTCGACAGAAATTTATGATTACATGAAACTGTTTTTTGCCAGAATTGGCAAAACCTACAGCCCCCTTTCGGGAAATGAAGTAAAGCGTGAGACTGTTACTGACGTAGTATCTTTCGTGGCAAAATTGCCTGAAGGGGAGCGCTGTATCGTTGCAGCTCCATTGGTATTGCGAAAAGGTCAGAAAATTAATGACCGATTGGATATCCTTACACAGCAAGGATTTACACGTATTGTATTGAATGGTACAGTGACACGTCTCGACGAACTTGATGCCAATTCGGTGAAGAAAAGCAATGACATCCTGATTGTTGTAGATCGTTTGGTGAGCAAACCTTTTGATGAAGAATTCCTCTCAAGACTTGGAGACTCTGTAGAAACGGCATTCTTTGAAGGTGCTGGTACCTGCACCATACTCTATGGTGAAGGGCAAACTGTAGGATTGAGAACTTTTTCGAACCGGTTCGAAACAGATGGAATGGCATTTGAAATTCCATCGGCGCATTTTTTCAGTTTTAACAACCCTGTAGGTGCTTGTAAAGTGTGTGAGGGCTTCGGAAGTGTAATAGGTATTGACCCCGATGCTGTAATTCCGAATAAAAAACTCAGTGTATACGAAGATGCTGTTGCCGCATGGAAAGGTGAAACGATGGGGCAATGGAAGAATGAATTGATCTTCAATGCAGATAAATTCGGCTTTCCAGTTCACAGGCCTTACAACCAGCTAACTCCCGATGAGAAACAGTTGCTCTGGACCGGTAACAATCACTTTGGCGGACTCAACTCCTTTTTTAAATACTTGGAATCCAAATCATATAAGATACAATACCGCGTAATGTTGAGCCGATACCGGGGAAAAACTGTATGCCCTGAATGCAACGGTTCTCGCCTTAGAAAGGATGCTACGTATGTAAAAATTGCAGGACATTCTATCGTTGATTTTCTCAATATGCCCGTGGGCACCCTGCTTGATACAATCAAAAAAGTTGAACTGAACGAGCATGACCAAAAAGTAGCAAAAAGACTATTGGTAGAAATTACCAACCGCCTGGGCTATCTTACAGAAGTGGGTCTTGGATACCTTACCTTGAACAGGCTCTCTAACACACTCTCCGGAGGAGAATCGCAACGCATTCAGCTTGCTACTTCACTTGGAAGCAGCTTGGTAGGAAGCATGTACATTCTCGACGAACCCAGCATAGGTCTGCATCCACATGATACCAACAGACTTATAGGTGTGCTACGCGCGTTGCAGGCATTGGGCAACACTGTGATTGTGGTAGAGCACGATGAAGAAATAATGCGTGCATCGGATATGATATTCGATATGGGACCTGAAGCTGGCTCGCATGGCGGCGAAGTAGTTTTTCATGGCAACCGTGATGAGCTGATGATGGCAGAAGGTTCACTCACTGCCGATTACCTTACGGGAAGGAAGTCCATAGAAATACCAAAGAAACGCCGCAGCTGGAAGCACAAGATCAGTATCTCCGGCGCCAGAGAAAACAACCTAAAAGATATAAGTGTGCACTTTCCCCTTCAATGCCTGGTTGCGGTAGCGGGTGTCAGCGGAAGCGGCAAAAGCACCCTGGTGAGCAGTATACTCTATCCATCCTTAAAGAAACTGCTTGGAGGCTACGGAGAGCGTACTGGTGAGTTTGATGAATTGGGCGGAGACTTGAAAATTGTCAAATCCGTGGAATATGTAGATCAGAACCCTATTGGAAAATCATCCCGCTCCAACCCGGTGACCTATGTAAAAGCTTTCGATGAAATTCGCAACCTGTATGCTTCTCAGAAACTTGCAATGGTGCGCAATTACAAGCCTGGTCATTTCAGTTTTAATGTCAAAGGTGGGCGTTGTGAAACGTGCGAAGGTGAAGGCGTGGTGCACATCAGTATGCAATTTATGGCCGACATAGAACTTACTTGCGAATCATGTAAGGGTAGAAGATATAAAAATGAAACCCTTGAAGTGTTGTATAGAAGTAAAAGCGTTGCTGATGTTCTTGACATGACAGTGAGCGATGCCATCCTTTTCTTTAGTGATGACGCAAAGAACAATACAGCCCGTAAAATTACAGACAAGCTGCTCCCGCTTGAGAAAGTAGGCTTAGGATACGTTAAGCTCGGACAAGCTTCAAGCACCCTCAGCGGAGGTGAAGCACAACGCACCAAGTTGGCTGCATTTCTTGCCAAAGGCGACAATGAACCACATACCCTCTTTATTTTTGACGAACCTACAACTGGTTTACATTTTCACGATGTTGCCAAGCTCTTACAAAGTTTTACGGAGTTGCTGCACCGTGGGCACAGTGTGCTTGTAATCGAACACAACACAGATGTGATAAAATGTGCCGATTGGGTGATTGAATTAGGACCCAAAGGTGGGGATGAAGGTGGTCAACTCGTATACGCCGGACTACCCGAAGGATTGATAGAACACCCAAAATCACTTACCGGTTTCTACCTGAAAGAAAAATTCCATTAAGGAACACTTTAGTTTCTTAGATCTCTTGTAGATTCGACGATCTACAGGCTTTTAGATGGAACGTCCTTGGGCACTTCATCAGATATTTATAGCCAATTTTGTATCACACTCTTCAAATTTTAAGGACTAACCAATCAAACAAATTGCAACAAACATGAGCAAGTTGTTATTTTCAAATTGAAATTTGAAAGTACCGTCTGTAATACTACTTTTGTCGCCCCATTGAAGCAATTATTACCTTCAAATTGTTGCAGGAATACCAAGATGGGAATTCGGGGTGTAGCTCAGGTGGTAGAGTGCACGTCTGGGGGGCGTGAGGTCGCAGGTTCAAGTCCTGTCACCCCGACTATCACAAGGCTGTTGCCATTCAGGTAGCAGCCTTTTTTTACGTATCATTTTCACTCCATATAGCAATCCGAAGATCGATATTCAAAGTTGTTAAGTGATTGGATAGAATAGAATTATACCAAATCTAAATTTGAAGACTTCCATTTTTCTTTGCGGATGCTGCATTATACCACAAGATTGCCCAATTGATTGGTTTTGGCTGTAAGATTATAAATAAAGGTGATAATTATCGCACTCCAATACCGGGATGCTGTTGTACCTTTGCGCTCTTAAAATGAATTCTCAAAACTGAAAATATGAGTAAGGAATCAGAACATGTGAAATGCCTAATTATCGGATCCGGCCCTGCAGGTTATACCGCAGCCATATATGCAGCACGCGCCGATTTGAAACCGGTAATGTATCAGGGACTTCAGCCGGGTGGGCAACTCACCGCCACTACGGAAGTAGAAAACTACCCCGGTTACCCTGAGGGAACCCAGGGCCCAGAAATGATGGAAGATTTCCGAAAACAAGCAGAAAGATTTGAGACTGACATCAGGTTTGGGATGGCTACCGACGTGGATTTTACCGGGCCTAAGCATGTAGTAACAATAGATGGAGAACAGAAAATTACTGCCGACACAGTTATAATTTCCACCGGTGCTTCTGCAAAATGGCTTGGGCTGGAAAGTGAGCAAAGACTCAATGGTTATGGAGTGAGCGCTTGTGCTGTGTGTGATGGATTCTTTTTTAAAGGCCAGGAAGTTGCAATAGTAGGTGGAGGTGACACAGCTGCAGAAGAAGCCAGCTACCTTTCAAAGTTGTGCAAGAAGGTATATATGATCGTGCGCAGGGACGAACTTCGCGCTTCCAAAGCCATGCAACACAGGGTAATGAGCCTACCCAATGTGGAAATACTATGGAATACAGAAACCCTTGAAATTCTTGGAAGCAATGGTGTGGAAGGAGCGAGAATGAAAAACCTGAAAACCAATGAAGAATTCACCATTCAGGTAACAGGTTTCTTTGTTGCCATTGGCCACAAACCGAATACTGATATTTTCAAGGGATGGCTTGAGATGGACGATGTAGGCTATTTAAAAATACAGCCCGGAAGCACGCGCACAAATATTCCCGGTGTATTTGCTTCAGGCGATGCAGCTGATAAGGTTTACAGACAAGCCATTACAGCTGCTGGCACAGGCTGTATGGCAGCATTGGACGCCGAGCGATACCTTGCAGCAAATGGGATGCATTGATCATCAAACCATTGATGTAAAAAAACTGAAGCCTTCCCATAGCATGGAAGGCTTCTTTTTTTAAGTGTGCATCTCTCTTTCTCTTACACACTAGTAAAACGTATTAGAGCGGATTCGGTTGCCTCTTCTTCAATAAAAAACTTTCACCATATAGATGCATTCTTTCATCGCAGCAATTTGTTGAGGTCTTTCCAAGAAAAATAGCTTGTTGCGTTGTGGAACCTTCAAATCAATGTCCCTTTGTGCTTCGGCCCTTAGAAATATCTCATTTAATGTGCTGGTTTCTAATACATTTGTAATTCCATCTGCAGATGAAACAGCCATTCCCGCAAGTTGGCCGTTGGGTGAGACAACAGCTGTACCCGGTGCCACATCACCAACCCGTGCACCCATCAGCCCATTGCTTTGTGAGAATGAAATACTCCCATCGCTGTACAGCAGCTTCTCATTGGAAATGCCAAGTGCATATACTGACTCCCCTACTCCTAGCGCAGATGGATTAAAGCGGTAAGGAACATTGAAGATGACACCCTCGTCCGCACAAAATAGTATTGCGATATCTGCTACCGAATCCTTATACACAACTTCCATTTTATAATTCGATCCATCTTCAGGGTGAACAATATCCACCGAAGTGGCATCAGAAAGTGTGCTGGCAGTCGTAATAAAGTATCCGTTTGGTGCAATGGCAAATGCAGTAGCTACGAAGGCTGGTGCTGCGACAGTTTCCGAAATAAAAACGGTGGTATCAGCCAAGGACTCGATAACCGGAACATCGTTCTCAGAGATTTCTATGCTCATTAAGCTCCCGCTTGATAGTGTAAAAGATGTAACAGCTGAAAAGACAACGGCAATCAGCGCAGTGATTGAAAATACCAGTACTGGTTTCATTTTTCTCGAATTCGTTTCCGATTTACTTTCGTGAGGGCTTATTTTTGGTTCAAGCTGTTTTTCCTGAAGTTTGCGTAGTTTCTCCTCACGTGTGCTTCGTGTTACGTGGCTTCGAATCATAGCCACAACTCTTGAAATCATTGTAATATTGAACTTATCACCTTCCATCAAAGTAGAACCATCTCCTGTTGGATTGTCGAGGACATAGCGAAGGAGCGCGGCAAATTTTAAATCATTGGCTTCTACCTCCTTTCCTTCCATAAGTTTTACAAGTTGCTTTACTGAGCGGGAAAGTTGTTGAAATGCGCGGTCCTCATCGGAAAAGCCGAAGCGTGGCGCAATATCACCAATGGCCTTTCGCCTGCCAATGCATTCGAGCATGATGGTGCGATGAGGCTCCCCAATTTCAGCCAATTTCTCAGCTGTTTTGGCGCTTCGCTTGTTAATGGAATCTATGGAGTGAAAAGCCTCTTCCATTTCGTAATACTCCCTTCGGTGTTTCACAAAATTCAGGTCTACTTTTCTCTTCTCCAGCTTCAGCAACCAGAGCTTTCGCGAAAAGGAATAGATGATGTCTGATGCCTTTTCTGCCAGCTTCATGCTGTCGAGCTCCAAAAGCTGTGTGTAATAAACAAACGCTTCCCTATACACATCTTTCGCCTCCAGCACGGAGCCCCTATTTTCAGTCACAAAATTATACGTTGCAGTGTAATGGTCGTTGAATTGACATTCAATGCGTTTCCACTCTTCGTGATCAAAATGGTGCAGTTGCTCCAGCATTTCCTACATTTTCTGTTGGTTTTTTGCGCAGCCCACTGTGCGCATAATATAAGTAACTCAGGTACTACGGAGTACAATTATAAATAGTTTCAACAATGGGAACTTCCCGACATTTCAACCGTATGGACAATGAACTGTTTAACCAAGATTAACGGATTCTTCGAACCATTTATGAAATCACAATCATAACTTTAGGCACACTTAAATTTTTATCATGAAATTCAGGAACTATTTCGCAGCCATTGCCCTGTCAATATTGAGTTTAGGCACATTCGCTCAAACAGTTAAAGAGGCCACCTACCGTCAGGCAGCTGAGAAACTTACAGCACTCATCTTTCAGATTGAGCAGAACTATGTGGACAGTGTAGACACTGAAGCAATCGTAGAAGACGCAATTGTCGGGATACTCGAAGACCTGGATCCGCATAGCACCTACATTTCTGCTAAGGATGTTCAGAAGGCCAATGAAACGCTGGAAGGCAATTTTGAAGGCATCGGTGTTCAGTTCAATATCCTGAAGGATACAATTGTAGTGATATCGCCCATCTCCGGAGGGCCAAGTGATAAGCTCGGCATCCTTGCCGGTGACAAAATTGTGAGTATAGATGGGGTGAATGTGGCCGGTGTGGGCATTACAAATGAAGATGTGACAGGCACTTTGAGAGGACCAAAGGATACGAAGGTCGATGTAGGCATCAGACGCACAGGTGAAAAGCGCGTTTTGGAATTTGCAATTATTCGGGATAAAATTCCAATTTATAGTCTGGATGCTTCTTATATGATAAATGATAAAATTGGGTATATAAAATTGAACAGGTTTGCAAAAACAACCATGGATGAATTTCACCAAGCCATGGCCCAATTGAAAAAAGAAGGAATGGAAGACCTGATTCTTGACCTTCAAGGCAATGGCGGTGGATTGCTTGATACTTCTAAGGAACTCGCTGATCAATTTCTCACCGAGAACCATACCATTGTTTACACCGAAGGCCGCAATTATCCTCGCAGGAATTACAAGAGTACCCCATCTGGAGATTTTCTTAAAGGAAGGCTGATCGTGCTGATCGACGAGGGCTCTGCCAGTGCATCAGAGATTGTTTCCGGTGCCATACAAGATTGGGACCGTGGATTGGTTGTAGGCAGAAGGTCATTCGGCAAAGGCCTGGTGCAAAGGCCTATTCCCCTACCCGATGGATCTATGGTAAGACTTACCACCCAGAAATATTATACCCCAAGTGGGCGCTGTATTCAAAAACCATATGACGATGGAGCAGAAGCCTACAATATGGAACGTTTCGAACGCTACGAGAATGGTGAAGCATACAGTGCCGACAGTATCAGTCTGCCAGATTCCATCAAGTACTATACAAACAAGAAAAGGTTGGTCTATGGAGGAGGTGGAATACTTCCCGACGTGTTTGTGCCCTATGATACGCTTCAAGCATCTCGTTTGAATGCCGATTTGGTGCGCAAAGGAGTTATGAATCAGTTTACACTTGTTTTCACAAATGAGAATAGAAAAAAACTCTTAAAAGCATATCCTTCTGTGTCGGCCTTTATTGATGGCTTTGATGATGAAATGTGGATCACTGAATTTAAAAAATACGCTACTGATGAAGGTATAGAATGGGATGAAGAACAATACGATAGATCTAAGAACTTAATACATGGACGTGTAAGGGCGTTAATAGCCCGCAACCTATGGGATACATCGGCGTACTACCAAGTCTACAATCCTTACTGGCCAACATATCAGAAATCCGTAGATCTTCTTATGAAAGACATGTACGCAACTTTCAACCTGGCAGGTACAGGCCTTTAACGATTTGTTAAACCTTATCACACTACTTACGATTTTCCTAAATTTGACACCACAAAACAAAAAACAGAGCACATGAAGAATAAAGTGATTATTGGCTTACTTGCAGTTGTAGCAGTTGCGCTTATAGCAAATGTATACTTAATGTCAACTGGAGGTGTGAATGGAGAAGCCAATCCTACAGGAGCAAAAGCTACATTTGAACGACAGGCCGCTACAGCAGGCGAAGCCAAGCAAAATGCATATGATGCCATTGCAGCAGCAGACCCAACGGCCAATGCCAACAGAGAAAGACTTGACCAAACGCAGGCTGCCAAACCAGTTGGTCCACTTACTTCGCTTAAATTTGATGAAAGCGCATTCGATTTCGGCACCATCAAACAAGACAGCGAGAACACCAAGATATTTAAGTTTACCAACACTGGTAAAGAGCCTTTAATCATCGAGAATGCCAAAGGATCATGCGGCTGCACGGTTCCTAAATACCCAAAAGAGCCAATCGCTCCAGGAAAAACAGGCGAAATTGAAGTGGTATACCGACCTGGAAAGCAGAAAGACATGCAAACAAAAAACATTACCATCACCGCCAATACTGATCCTGCAAACACTGTGCTGACTATCACAGCAAATGTGTTGGAAGTGGGTAGTTGATCTGTATATTAAAATCAAAAGAATCAGGGGGGTTGTCAAATGACAACCCCCCTTTTTTATCACCCAAATGGGTGATTTTGAAGTAGGAAGTTTGTATCCTTTGAGTATTCCATTACATTTAACCGCCGGAAAGTTCCGGAGCTTGCTAACCAAAATTATCGTTATGAAAAAACATCTAATCGCGGCTTCGGCCGTATTTGGGCTTTTGCTGCTTAACCCTCAGGAATCATCCGCTCAAACAGCACTTATTGGACCGAATCAGTATGCCTTTCAGTTTACTGCCAATCCCAATTTTGGTCTATTCTTTAACTCTACCAATTCCCGGTATGAATTCAGAAGTGGCACTGCTACTCCTGTTTTTGGTATCAATGCCAACAATGGAAATCTTACTACCAACCTTCAGTTTGCCACTGGAAGTGATTTTTTGGTGGGGCCTAACCGCTACGCTTTCCGCTCTTCGGTTTCACCAAATATTGGGCTCTATGCAACAAATACCCAAATTCAGTTTCTGAATGCAGCGGCCTCCTCATTGTTCTCAATCAACCTTGGCAATGGCAATGTGCAATCAGCTGGTGGTCTCACTGTGGGAAATGCAAATGGCAACACCCCTGGAACCATTCGCTACAACGGATCTGAACTCCAGGGCAACAATGGAAGCGGATGGGTTTCTCTGACAGGAGTTGGACCACAGGGACCAGCAGGTCCACAAGGTCCAACTGGACCACAGGGACCCGCAGGCCCCCAAGGTGCCACTGGCCCACAAGGTAATACTGGTCCTCAAGGAAATACAGGTGCTACTGGTGCTACAGGCCCTCAAGGTCCGGCCGGATTGTTACCGAATGGCACGAATACAGCTGTTCCCTACTTCAATGGTGCGAATTGGGTTGTTGCGTTATCAGCACTCAGGAGCAACGGAACCAATGTAGGTGTGGGTGTTGCACCCAATACTTCTTCCAGGCTCATCGCCGAGGGCATAACCAATGCAGCTGTTCCGGGCAACAGCACGATTAGGGCAAACAGAAATGGTTCAAGCAACAATGCGCCTGCTGGTACTAGCTGGAGCCAAAGTCAGGCGGATGCTGCTTTGCATGGATATGTGAACTGGGGTAACTCCTATTCCGCCGGTGTATACGGATCGTCTGTACTTGACTTTGAAAACAGCGGAGCAGTGGTTGGTGCAAGTAACTCAGGCTTCACTTTTGGTGCCTTGGCTTACAAAACGAATGACAATATAAATCGGGCTGGGTACTTCAATGGCTCAGTAGAAATCACTGATAGGATGTTCATTGGCGACGGTACCAATCCAACAAACGCAAGAATTAATATTACCAATTTGCCTTCAGCCAATGACTCTATAGGCATTAACCTTGAAGGAGCCAATAACAATATCCAAATGAACGGTTGGATTCTCGGCGAAACATCAGGTGCTGGCATTCCGCTTGGGGGTGACCTGACTCTTGGAAGAAATTCATCAGAACATTATATATTTTGGACTTCTTACTTCAGGCCAGTTGCTGATGCAAGTAAATCCCTCGGAACTTCTTCTGGCAGATGGAGCACTGTATACGCGGCAAACGGTACCATCAACACTTCGGATGCAAGGGAGAAAAAAAACGTAGAAAAGTTGGAATATGGTCTTGCTGAAGTGATGAAAATGAAGCCCGTAAATTTTGAGTGGAACAACAGGCCACAGGATGGAAAGAAGATAGGATTTATAGCCCAGGATCTTTTGGAGATCGTGCCGGAAGTGGTGGTAACCAAAGAAGCAGTTGACAACCGTGAAACCGGAGAGGTAACTTATCAGGAAGCACCTATCTACGGGGTGTACTACTCAGATTTGATTCCAGTATTGGCCAATGCCATACAAGAGCAACAAGCCCAAATAGAAGAATTGAAGCCAGAAGCAATGGTAAGCCGCGCAGAATTTGACGCATTGAAAGCGGAGAATGAAGCACTCAAAGGACAACTCACCAATATCCTTGATCGACTTAACGCGTTCGACAGTGATCTGCAATCTTGCTGTTTGACGCATTCTGCAGATGGCAAAGCTTTGGATGGCAATGTGGACCGTGCTGAATTGGGCCAAAACATCCCAAATCCTTTTGGCGAAGGCACCACCATTAAATTCTACCTACCTGCCAATACCAAACAAGCTGTAATTCGCATTAGCAATATGGAAGGCAAGCCTGTAAAAGAATTTAAACTGGATGGCACAACCGGGCACAACCAGGTAGAGTTCAATACCATGGGACTGGCATCGGGAACATATCTCTATGCTCTAGTGGTTGATGGAGAATTGATAGCAACCAAGAAGATGATGTTAGCACGTTAATAAACGGAATCTTAAGATCAAAAAAGCCTCTCCATAATGGAGAGGCTTTTTCATTTAACAGAACATGTTCTCTTATTCCATTATCTTGTCGATTGCTGCTGCAAGATTGCGGTCTTTCTCGGTAATGGTATTGCCGGCATCATGGGTACTGAGTGAGATATCAACCTTGTTATATACATTGGTCCATTCTGGATGGTGGTTCATTTTCTCTGCGACAAGTGCCACCCTGCTCATAAAAGCCCATGCCTCACTAAAGGTTTTGAATTGGAAGGTTTTGGTAAGGGCATTTTGTTCATCATTCCAGTCTTTCATATCAATTCATTTTTTGAGTAGGTACCGATGCTTCTTTACGAGAAATCAGATTCATCTCTTCGATCAGGTGCTTGGCACCTGCATACTTATCAATCACAAAAAGAATGTACTTGATGTCTACCATAATATTTCGGCAGATGTCAGGGTTAAACATAATATCGCTCATGGTGCTTTCCCAGGTTCTGTCAAAGTTGAGTCCAACCAAGTCGCCCCAAGCATTCAATGCCGGACTGCCCGAATTACCTCCTGTAGTGTGGTTTGAACCTAGAAAACAAACCCTGAGTTCCCCATCGGTTGTGTATGGGCCATAATCTTTTTGCGTGTGCAATTCCAAAAGGCGCTCCGGTACATCAAAATCCACATCACCGGGTATGTACTTTTGAACGATACCATCCAAAGTAGTGTATGGAAGGTAAGCCATACCATCTCTTGGCTCTGAGCCTTCCATCTTGCCGTATGTTATTCGAAGAGTAGCGTTTGCATCCGGCCAGTATTTCTTTTCTGGATCGAGCATCATTTTTGCTTCTAAATACTCTGCCATCAATAACTCTTCAGCCGTTCTGAATGCTTCATGATTGGACTTCACTCGCTTAGCGTAATTTCCGAGTATCTCCTCAGCTATACTGAATACTGCATCTGCACGCATCTTTGAAGCTGCTTTAGCCGAAGGCTTATTAAAAAAGGTTTCAAGCGCAGTGCGGCTTGCAAACGGCGTATTGCGATAGATAGCAGCTGCTGCTATTATGCCTTCTCCACCATTGGAATTCATAATGCGACTCAAAGTAGGAGATTGGATAAGGCCCGGTGCCCCCCGTGTAAATAATGGTGCCTGTGCGGCAAATATCTTCTGGTCCACGCTTTTGTTATAATTCTTGAAAAAAGAATCTGACATTTTGCGAAGACGCTCTATTTCTGCTGGAACAGCACCTGCTTTGTAAAGACTGTCGTAATTGTTGAGCAGCTTTGAGAAGTTGGATGAAAATCTGAGAAGTTCCGGTCCGTAGTAGTAAAACTCAACATAATAGTCAGCTGCCAGCGCATATTGATTGTTGTCCAGGTATAGCTCATCGAGTAAGTCAAGCACTTCGGCTGAAATGCCTTCAGCGTCTTTGGTTTCTGCCAACGCTCTGAAAGCCATTTCATCAGCCCGCTTCTTGCCGAGCGCATTGTAGGCTTTCAAACCTTGGCTCTGCCCAATCCATTTCTTGTAGGCATTGCTTATACGCGACTGCTTTGCAGCATATTGAATTCTAATGGAATCATTGGCTGCCATCGCAGCATCTATCGCAGCAAGACTTGCTTCCCGCATGGCAATTCGCATAGGGTTTGACTCACTTAATATATAGTCTACAGCATAACTGCTAATGTATTGTTCTGTTTTGCCAGGAAATCCAAACACCATCGTATAGTCGCCTTCATTCACACCATCCATACTCACGGACAGGCTGCGTTTCGGGGTATATGGCACATTGGCAGGACTGAAGAGTGCAGGATTATTATCCTTGTCGGCGTAGATGCGAAATATGGAAAAATCGCCGGTATGGCGCGGCCACTCCCAATTGTCGGTATCCCCACCAAACTTGCCAATACCAGATGGAGGGGCACCAACCAAACGAACATCACGAAAAGTTTCTGTTATAATAAGATAGAATGCATTTCCATAAAAGAATGGTTTTACATTGGCGTCATAGCTTGTACCCAAAATAGCTTGTTGCTTTATGTTTCTAACCACTTCAACCATAGCTTGTTGCTTTTCAGCGCCTTCTTTGGTTCCCAAGCCTTCAGCAATTTGCGCTGTCACATCTTCTATCCTTACTACAAAGGTTGCAGTAAGACCAGAGTTTGGTAATTCATCAACACGGTTCATTGCCCAAAAACCATCCTTCAGGTAATCGTTTTGCACTGAGGAGTGGGTTTGTATCTGACTGTAACCACAATGGTGATTCGTAAGAATAAGACCCTCTGTCGAAATCACTTCCGCCGTGCAGCCTCCCCCGAAGTGAACAATGGCATCCTTAAGACTGCTTTGGTTAATGCTGTATATCTCTTCTGCGGTCAGCTTGAGTCCTGCATTGCGCATGTCGTCAATCACCAGTTTTGAGAGTGTGGAGGGTATCCACATGCCCTCATGGGCTTGAACATTCAGGCAGAAACCCAGAAGAATTATGACAGAAAAAGATTTCACTGATAATCTGATGGTTCTCATAGAGGATGTTTTTTAGTTATCATTCTTTGATTCTGTAAAGGAAGTACCAGAGACCGTAAAGAAAACAAATCCCAAACACAACAGGTAGCATATGAAACTCTGCTTCCTCACCCCGCTCAGTGGAATAGCGCAAGTCAGAGAAGTAACCCACCACCGGTGCCAAGATCATCATAAATCCAACCGCTATAAATAGGTAGTCGAAGGCGCGATTCATGGCCATGGCTGTGCGGTAAATAGGCGTTTTGGCAAATGCTTCAAACTTCATATCTGCATGTGAAGTGGCTTTTTGCCTTATGTCCCTCTGAAATGGATAAGTTGTGCTTTGTTTATCCTGTGCTTTAATTTTCTGCCGCAAAGCTTCAACAATTGATGTTTGGTTCATCAGCATCTCATAGGCCTCGTTCACAAGAATAAACTGCTCTCTGGTTGCTTCAGTACCACTTCGGTCCGGGTGGTACTTCTTAGCCAGAGTGCGATAGGCAGCCTTTATTTCGCCATTCGATGCATCAGGATTTAGTCCGAGAACCTTGTAGTATTTATCGAAAAAATGGATTCTTGCCATGCGCTGTTTTCAGAAGGGCTAAATTAGCAGTATATAAAAAGCACAATACCTTTTTGTAATTTTCACCGTCATAAACGCATGAATAGCATTAAAAATGCCCTTACGCTTCTACTTTGTATTACAGCACCCAATGCTGTAGATGCCCAATATGTATTTGTTGAGAATGGCAAACAATGGCCATCAGAAGTGTACTACAGCACCTCGGTACCCGGAGGCAGGTTTTATCTACAAGATGGACACTTTACCTTCGACCTGTACGACTTAGAGACTGTTCGCTCTGTATTTGCAGCCCATTCCGGATCATCAGCAGCATCGGTACCTCCACCTTCGATGCTTGATTGCCATGCATATAAAGTTCATTTTGAAGAAAGTGGTGTGACCATTCCTTCTGGAAATAAAACTGTAGCAGGAACATACAACTACTTTTTGGGGGCTGACCCGCAGAAATGGGGTTCGGGATTGTCTGGATACCAAGAAGTATTTTACAGAGATCTATATACAGGCATAGACTTGAAAGTTTACAGCAAGGGGACACTAAAATATGACTTCATAGTGCGTGCAGGTGGCAATCCTGACAACATTGCAATGCGATATGATGGTGTGAAACCAAAGTTGAACGACAAAGGTGAGCTTCTCTTAAAAACATCAATAGGCACAATTACCGAGTCGAAACCTTTTGCCTATCAATACATAGATGGTAGCTTAAAAGTAGTAACCTGCAACTACCAAGTGGATGGTGTACTGGTAAGCTTCAACCTTGGAGACTACGATCGAAGTGTAGAACTCATTATAGATCCTGAGCTGATTTTCAGCTCTTTCAGCGGAAGCACTGCAGATAACTTTGGGTATACTGCTACTTATGATGCTGAAGGCAATTTATATGGCGGAAGTTCCGTATTCGGAAATGGGTACCCTGTCTCTACGGGTGCGTACCAAAGCACATGGGCGGGTGGCACTGGTGCTGGCACACTTTCGGGAACCGACATTGCCATATCCAAATTCAATAGCACAGGTACTGAACTTGTATATAGCACCTACCTTGGGGGAAATAGCGACGAAGTGCCGAATAGTTTGGTATCAGACAGTCTCGGCAATCTCTATGTTCTTAGCACCACGGGTTCTACCAATTTTCCGGTAACAACAGGAGCATTTCAAAATACATTTCAAGGTGGCACCAACCTGACGCTCAATGGACTTGGTTTGGCTTTCCCAAACGGTACTGATATAGCTGTTACAAAGTTAAATATAGAAGGCACTGGGCTGTTAGGATCCACTTTCGTTGGAGGGTCTTCGAATGATGGTACGAATACTTTTGCTGCCCTTAAATTCAACTACGCCGATGAGGTTCGCGGAGAAATAGACCTTGACCCAGATGGGAATGTTCTTGTAGGCAGCACTACTTTCTCAGCGAATTTTCCTGTGAGCACGGAAACATTTCAACCTGTGAAGAATGAAGGACAGGAAGGTGTGTTATTTAAACTGAATCCTTCATTGACCGAAATGATTGCCTCAACCTTTTTCGGGGGTAGTGGCGGAGATGCTATTTATTCCATCGATGTTACCATGAGTGGAAACATTCTTGCGGGCGGAGGGACAACATCGACAGGATTGGCAATACCATCCAATGCTTTTCAGGCTGCATACGCTGGTGGGACCGCTGATGGATTCATGGTAGAATTCGATGCATCACTGCAATTGCTTGAAGCGGCTACATATTATGGCTCTTCAGGATACGACCAGATTTACTTCGTAGAGTACGATCAGGATGGACATCCACATGCTTATGGGCAAACAACAGCATCCGGATCATCACTTGTGTTCAACGCCCCCTACTCAGTACCCAACAGCGGAATGCTCCTGGCCCGTTTTGAATCCGGATTGGAAGAACTCATTTGGAGCACTGTTTTCGGTTCAGGCACCAATGTACCCAACCTCTCTCCAACTGCTTTTTCGGTGGACATTTGCAACAGAATATACCTGGCAGGATGGGGAGGTGCTGTGAATACTCAGGGAAGTACCAACGGACTGCCTGTAACGGCAGATGCACTGAAATCTACAACAAATGGAAGCGACTTTTACCTGATGGTGCTCGATGGTGATGCCAGCAGCATTACCTATGCCAGTTTCTTCGGTGGCAACACCAGTCCGGAGCACGTTGATGGAGGCACCAGTCGTTTTGACCGGGCAGGCAAGGTGTACCAGGCAGTTTGTGCAGGTTGCGGAGGCTTCAGCGACTTCCCAATACACCCGGCAGATGCGGTGAGTGCTACTAATAACAGTACCAACTGCAACCTCGGCGTAGCGAAAATTGATTTTGATTTACCACTGGCCCTTGCCTCCTTCACCACAGAATCTATATGTCTCCCTAATCCTACCGTTTTCAACAACACCAGCAATACTTTTTCTGCTGGAATGCCTTCCTATAGTTGGGATTTTGGAGACAATAGCAGCAGCAATGAAACGAATCCTGTTCACCAGTACGCAGAACCAGGAATTTATAGTGTATTACTCCTTATGCAGGACCCGGTCTCTTGCAATCTTGTTGACAGCTTTAGGGTGGAGATAGAAGTGTACCCGGAGATTTTTCTTGATTTGCCCAGCCTGCTCACTTCTTGTGATGAGGCAGAATTTGAAATCATTGCCCTAACCGATAATTCAGCCACCCAATATACCTGGGCGTCGGACAGTCAATTTCAGAATATCATCATGCAAGGACCCACGGACAGTGTGCTTGTTTTCACACCCGAAACACAAACCACAGTTTTTGTGGAAGTGAGCAATGGGTTTTGTACCAAAACGGGCAGCGTGCTCCTGTCACCACCGCCCACCGTTTTACTTTCAACTGGCGATACGTTGATCTGTGCCGCAGGTATCCTCGATGTAGCGGCCACTTTTGCAGGAGGAAGCCTTATTTCAAATATTCTCTGGTCGCCCGAATCTCTTGTGCTTAGTGGACAGGGCACCTCTACAATTTCGCTTGAAACTTCTGCCCCTCTATTGCTTACTTTCAGTGCCATTTCTGAATATGGGTGTGAGCTAAACTCCGAGGTGCAGATAGATGTGTACCCAATATTCCTGGAAACTTCAGATGATGTGCTTGCTTGCGCAGAAGATGAAATCATCCTTACGGCAAATTCTTTCGGGGCAGCTGTAGATTTTATTTGGGCCGACAACATAGCATTGAACAATCCATTAAACGAATCTGGCGATAGTACCATTACAGTTGCCCCTTCTACCATTGCATGGTACTACATTCAGGTAGAAAACAATGGCTGCAAGTTGTTGGACAGTGTCGCAGTAAGCCTGTTCTCCGTGGGCACCACCATCCGACCTGACCAATACGTGTGCGCTGGCGATACGACCATTGTATTCGTATCCAATGACTTTCCAGGCAGCGTTCTCACCCACGAGTGGAGTCCCGAAGAGTATATTATTAGCGGACAAGGCACTGCGTTGATTACAGTGCTCGTAGATGAACCTACCACATTCACAGCCGTGAGTAGCACCGCTGATGGATGTACCGTTGAGAACAGCTCAACGGTATTTACCTCTGACTTGGGAAATCAAACTGTTTACGCGACAGCGGATCCTCCGCAAATTCTGGTAGGAAATTCAAGCATTGTGAGTGGATTTCCAGTAAATGAAGAATGGATATACCAATGGGAACCAACAACCTGGCTCGACAATGCCTTCTTGCCTCAGGTTGTCAGCACCCCTCCACAAAGTGTGACTTATACGCTGAGCATCATAGATTCTCAAAGTATTGGATTCTGTCAGAAAGATGCCGTAGTGACCATACTTGTATACGATGCTGTTTGTGGATCGCCCAATATATTTGTTCCCAACGCATTTACGCCCAATAGCGATGGTGAGAATGATGTGGTTTATGTAAGAGGGGGTGGCATAACTTCACTTGATTTCAAGATCTTCAGCCGTTGGGGTGAGCTCGTATTTGAAACCACTGATCAGAATCGAGGATGGGATGGTATGTTCAAAGGCAGTATGGCAGAACCCGCAGTATTTGTGTACCATCTAGAAGCGCGCTGTGCTGATGGGCAGGTATACACCAACAAAGGAAATATTACTTTGATAAGATGAGAATTGTCACACCAATAGCATTTTTAGGTCTGTGGCTTGGCACCACAGTCAGCAGCGCGTTTGGTCAGGATATTCATTTTTCTCAATGGTTCTTTTCTCCTCAGTTGCTCAGTCCGGCTGAAATAGGCAACTTCCCGGCACAGTACCGTGCCAATGCGAACCAAAAAACACAATGGCGTGAAGTCTCTAAACCATATAGCACATTTGCCCTAAGCGCGGATGCCCACCTTGATGCCCTTCCGGATAATATTGCAGTGGGCCTCTCAATAATGAACGACAGGGCCGGTGATTCACGTTATAACACCTTTTCATTTCTCGCAGGAGGAAGTTATACTTATAATTTATTTGGCAGCGAAACACATGCTGTAAGAGGTGGACTCCAACTAGGTGTCACCCAGATAAAACTCGATTACGACAACCTGAATTTCGACAACCAACACAACGGAGTGGTCTTTGATCCCAACTTGCCAAATGGGGAGAGTTTTGCGAGGAACGTTCGTTGGTACGCCAATGTGAATATCGGTTTGGGATATACCTTTAAGTATGCAGAGCGAAAAGCAATTCATGGAGGTTGGAGCCTACACAATCTGAATAAGCCTGACCAATCGTTTTTCAACGATGTGGGAGTCAGTTTGCCTATGAGGCAAAGCCTTTATGCATACTCCAGCTGGAAGGTGCACGAAGAGTGGGATGTGTTGCCATCCCTTAGGCTCATGATGCAAAATACATTTACTGAATTTCTTGCTGGCTCTGCGGTGCGCTACATACTGATGGACGAACGCGGAATGTACCGCACAGTGATCGCTGGGTACTTTGGTCGATTTGGCGACAGCGGAGTGGCGATGGTGGGCTTCGAGATAGATGAGTGGCAATTTGCCGCGAGCTACGACATCAATGTAAGCCAGTTAAAGCCGGCAAGCCGAAACAGAGGTGGTTTGGAATTTTCTTTGCAATATCTGTTTAACCGCACTGACCGGAGCAGAGGGTACCAGCATAAATTTTGCCCGGTATACCTATGAAAAAAAGTGTGCTATATCCGCTATTTACAGCATTGCTCAGCATGTTTGTGCTCGACACTTGTGGGCAGCGCGCGCAAGATTGGATTGTCCTTGGTGACGATGCCATGCACGCAGGCGACCCCTATGGTGCACTGCGCTACTATGGAGAAGCCATGAAACTGGACAGTACCCGTGCCTTACACAATTACAAGTATGCGGAAGCGCTCCGTATGAATCAGCTGTATCCAAAAGCTGCATACTACTACTACAAAGTATACCGGCGTGATATGGACAAGTCGTACCCGGATGGAGGGGCGAAGCTCGCAGAGATGTATAAACAATCTGGTAACTACACGGATGCTAAAAATACGTGGAGACGCGTGCGCGACAAGCACAAATCAGAGCCTGAGAGCTATTGGTACCGCAAAGCAGTGCAGGAAATGCGCTCTTGTGACCTGGCCGAAACATGGGGAAAGGATGAGCCAACAACGAAAGTGAAGCCTGCCCCGGAACAAATTAATACCGTGGCGAGCGAATTCTCAGGTGTAATTTCCCGAGAAGGAGACCTGCTGTACGCCACCCTGCGCGGCAGTTTTGATGAGAAAGGTAGACTTACCGATAATCCTGAAACTTATGTTGTGCACACAATGAAGGCCGACTCTCTCTTCAACAACTCTGCTGATGTTGAGATAATTGGATTGGATGGTGTGCTTACTGGAATCGCTTTGAACAGAGAAGAGTCAAAACGCGCCATGGTTATTCAGCACAGCAATGGCATGAACGAAGTGTATTTACAGGACCTTAATGCAGGAAGTCTCCCAATAAAGGTGCTCCCCTTTGCGGGTGATTCGGCCTGGTATTCACATCCTTCATTTGGATGGATAGATGGGAAGGAAGTGCTATTCATTTCTTCAGATCGGGATGGTGGGTATGGGGGCCGCGACATATGGATGTTGGCACTGAACAATTTAGGTGCTGAGCCCAAAAATGTAGGCGAACCAGTAAATAGTTCAGGTGATGAGATAACCCCATTCTACAGATTCGATGAGCAAAGGCTCTATTTCTCATCCAACTGGCATTATGGATTCGGTGGGTTCGATATTTTCTACTCAAATTTGAATGGTAAAGTGTTTGACTTTCCAGAGAATTTGAGAAAACCTTTCAACACACCTTCGAACGATCTGTACTACAGCTACAACGATTTTCGCAAACGCGGCACGCTTTCTTCAAATAGAATACAATCGGTGAGAAGCGAAAATGAAGGCTGCTGCAATGATATTTACTACTTCGATGAATTCCCGGATCAAGAGGAAAAGGCAGATCTCATTCTCACCCTAGAAGACCTAAATAAATACCTCCCGGTGAAGCTGTATTTCCACAACGATGAGCCAGATCCGAAAACGGTAAACCCCAGCACCAAACTTACCTATACCGATGCATACCGATCCTACACATCTATGCTTTCGGAATATGAAGAAGCTTATAGAGAAGGATTGGACGAAGCATCGGGAGAAGCTGCCGAAGAGGCCATGGATCGTTTCTTTATTGATGAGGTGGACAAGGGAATCAACGATTTAGAATTGTTCACATCCCTACTACTGGGTGAGCTAGAGGACGGTGCGAGAATTGCCCTTACGGTGAAAGGCTTTGCCAGCCCATTGGCACGTACCGATTACAATATGAAGCTCACTTCAAGGCGCATCTCTTCCCTCAAGAATTACTTGAGGCAGTATCACAGGGGAGCCCTCCTGCCCTATTTTGATGGGTCAGCGCCCAATGGTGGACTCCTCACCATTACCGAAATACCATTTGGCGAGTACAAATCGGATGGGTTTGTTAGCGACAATCCCAACGACCGTTCAAATGCCATTTATAGCATTTCAGCAGCAAGGGAAAGAAAGATAGAAATTACTTCTGTACAGCGCGCCCTCAGTGATCATTCCCATGCCGATGTACGTTTCACAACTGAAATTGCTGACCTGGGAACCGTAGAAGTAGGTTCGAGCAATAAGTTCTCCTTTACATTTGAAGTGTTTGATGACGTGGACTTTGTGGCGGACAGCATGGCATTTGATTCAGTAAGGTTGGAGATCTCAGCACTGGAAAAAACATACAGTATTGGGAAAACGCACACCCTTTCAGGTGAATTAAAGGCTGAAAACAAGCCCGGGAAATACGCAGCTACCATATTGCTTTATGGCAACATAGCTGGTACACGCAGAGAACTAACTATCACATACGAAATAGAATAAGCACATGAAATTCAATGTTCTCGGAGAATATTATGAACTTAAAACGAAGTTGCCTTTCAGTAAGAAATTTAAGAATGGTGAATTGATACCCATTGATTTATCAGAAGGCCGTACCACCGAATTTCAAACCCAAAGCCTGGAAGGATTGACCAAATATGTGAGAAGTCACATTTCGAATAAAAGAGCTTTGGGTGCATTTGGGGGTTATGCCGAAAAGCGGAATCTTTATTCGCGCAGCAATGTATTCCACAAGCCTGAAGGTGTCCGGGATGTGCATTTGGGCATTGATTTCTGGCTTCCGGCAGGCACCGAAATTGTGGCGCCCTTACCAGGTGTGGTGCACAGCTTTGCCAATAACCACAATTCTGGCGATTACGGTCCTACCATTGTACTAAAGCATTATATCGGCAATGAAGTGATTCACTCACTTTATGGGCACTTGAGCAAATCATCTTTGGAAAACTTAGCCATAGGGCAAATAGTGACCCGTGGGCAGCGAATAGGTGAATTGGGCACAGAAGAAGAAAATGTACATTGGCCTCCCCACCTGCATTTTCAGTTAATCAGAAACATGGAAAACAAGCTGGGCGACTATCCTGGAGTATGCCATGAACAGGAAGTAGATTACTATTTTGAGAACTGTCCCAATCCCTTGGTATTCTTTGGGCACCAATGGATAAAAAAACTCTATCGGGGTATCCCACTTTAATTGCTGTAAGACTTTATACGGTTGAACATAGCGTGCAAAAAATTTGTTAATTTGTTCGTCAAGTTTTATACTGTGAAGCCATCAACCCACTTTCCTATACGCATCATTGCCCTCATTATTCTGGGAGTTTCTGTACTCCTTTTGAAAGGCTGTGGAGAATTAGGATATTCAGTAGATGTAGAATCTGAGCATGATTCATCATCGATGCCCACAGACCTTTGGCTCCTGGATGCGCAAGAGCATGTGCAGGAAGCGGATACAAAACGCGACAATTATACCCTCAAAGCAGAAGTGAATGAGCAAGGCGTGGCTGCAAGAATTTATTTCAATGATGATATACAGATATACAAGCTTTCAGTTGCGGACAGTATGGGGGTTTTGAATAATTACTATTTCACGGAAGGCATACTCGCTTATTCTACCCACCATTCTCAAGCAAGCAAAGGTGTAAACTGGTTGGTGGCCTACGCACAAAACAAACCCTATGCGGCATGCAATAATTGCGAAAGTGATTCTGAAAAGAGAAATGAAAATGCTTCTGAAGCACCAATAAAAGAATCTGAACTTCGAGATGTTATTCGACTGGTAGATCTACTTGAGGAGCGCGAGAATTCACATTTTTATGATAAGCGCATTGAAGGCCCCAAAGAAATCATCAGTGATCAGCTTACTTCGGGAACCACAGAAAGAATCTATGCTGTAAATGCCATTCGGGGTGAAAAGCTAAGGGTACAACTCTCCTCATCTTCAGAGTATATTTTCTTCACTGTACTTCCAAACAATGGCTCTAATATGGAGCACAAATATTGGGAGGGAAGCGCTACCATCACGGGTGATCTTATTATAAAGGTTTTTACTGTTGACCACATCGCATCTCAGGCGTTTGAGTTGATCATAGAAAAACTTTGAATTACCGCACGAAACCAAGCTGGGTTTCCAGAACCATTGGGAGTTTCGGCAGATCCTTTCTAGCCACAAGCAAACCATTGAGTTCAGCCAATTCCCCAAAAATAAAGTGCTTGTCCATTGCGGCTTTTAAATAGCCTCTGCCACTTGAGTTGCCTGTTCCCACGCGGGCACCAATCATTCTGTGCACCATATTCATGTGGCGTGAACGCCAGTTGGCCATGAGTTCATCTATCTCTTGCAAGCTTTGGAGCAATTCAAATGGCAGGTGAAGCAGTGGCAATCCACGGTAAAGCATAATAAACAAGGCAGCACGCGAAGCTTTTGGCGATAGCCGACGCTTCTCGTCTTGTTCAGTACCGAAGAGCACCTTATCGAAAAGTTCCAAATTGGCGTTTTCTATTTGCAACAACCCTTTGCTGTATGCACCTCGGTAAGCATGCCAAAATGAATGTTTAGATGGATTGTTTGCTTCAGCTTCTGGCCAAAATTCACTTTTATCGAAATAAGGCATTCGCTCCAGCCAAACGTTCAAAAGGTCAAGAAGGGATATTTTTTGTTCCACATCTTTCACCACCGCTACATCTTCGGGTCTGAGTTGAGATGTGTAATAAGATTTGCCATGGCGCTCTTCAAAACGAAGTCCTAGCAAGGCTTCCAATTCCTTCCATTGTATACTCTGAAATCCACTCGCAGGCCTGAGCAAATCGCGAAAATCAAGGAAATCAAGAGATGTCATGGTTTCCATAATATTGACCTGGTCCACCAAAAGCCTCAAAATGGTGACTATACGCCTTGCGCGGTGCACCACGGTCTGCAATGTAGGGTCATTGTCATTTACCCTTGGAGATTTGAGCATTTCAATAATGCTATTCAACTCATAGAGCACCTGTTTAAACCACAATTCGTATGCCTGATGGGTAATGATAAATAACATCTCATCGTGCGCATCAACATTTAAATTGGTGCTCTCAGGTTGCTGTGCATTGAGTATTTTATCCAGCTGCAGGTAATCCTTGTAATAAACTTCTTTGTGTGACATATTCTCTAGTAGGTGCGCGAAGATATTAATTTACCATTGGCTAAAATATGACCTTGGTCGTATATGAGAAGTGGATAGCTCAGCATCTATTTACCGGCGCCTGTATTGTAAGAAGTACAGCGAAGCTCAAAATTGATAATTTCTGGTTTTTTGAGGGGTACATCCCAGTCACCGTTGTACCATATTCTCTTTGGTAGCAGCCACCCATCTTGCACAAAATTCTCAATCTCCATACTGATATCAAAATCGAACAGAATGGTATTGTGTTTTAGTCGGTATTCTCTGGCAATGACCTGGTAGGTTTCCGGGTTGAAATATGAAGTTAAGTCGTGGATAACGGTTTCTTTCTCAAACCCTTTTCGTGCAATACATGAGAAGGCTATGCAGTCCACTGAGTCGCGCTTTACTTTAAAAATCCGGTAATCGTAATAGGGTACCATATGGTCATCGAAAATGGCTAGTTTGTCACCAATGAAGGGCACGTTTTCAATTTCGGCACCTGGGTTGAACATCAACCGCTTGAGCTGGGCTTTGTGCTTGTCTATTCTTGAGCCTGATACTAATTCTTGCTCCACGGCTACAATTCGGTTACTTACCTTCTGAGGTTCCGTTGGAAAAAATACTTCATCGTACATTTCGGCTGTAAGGTACTTCCACTCTCCATTGTTCTTTCGAATTTTGCCATTCGTTTTCTCCTCGGTTATTTCTACCCACATTTTCTCAGAAGCATCCAAATGTTGTATTGCCCTGCGTTGCATGGTACCCCGTTCCGACTCATCCTTGTTGTACACCACCACTGCTCCTGTCAAATGGTGAGGGAAGTATTTCAGGTTGAGAAAAGCCTTGTAAAAAGTGGTATCATCTCGCACTTTCTGAATAAATCTAAGAATGTCAGCACTGTCCCAACCGCTGTTTACAACAAACTCGTCTAGACTCACCACTTTCACAATATCATTTTGGGCTTTGACAGGAAAAGCCAATAGAGATAGGGCAAGGCAGATGAATACTAAATTTTTCATACGAGCAAAACGTTATTTCTGAAGTGTTGGTTTAGCCGAAAACGAAGGTCGCTAAAAAAACCCCGGCCACGGAATAAACCGGGCCGGGGTGCAAGAATGAAACCTGTAAGCCGGATTCTGTCGCCATGCCACAAGGGTATGGGTTCCATCATTTATCTACGCAGCAGGTCACCCTGATACTTTATCGACCTACCCTCCCGGATTGGGCGCGCTACCCTCAAGCCCGGGTTTACATGGTCTTTCAACCCGCGAGGTTTACCCTTCTCATTGATTGCCCAATGAGACTGTGGGCTCTTACCCCACTCTTTTCACCCTTACCTGCCTTTCCCCGACCTAGATCTGTGAGAGGCGGGCGGTATATGTCTCTGTGGCACTTTCTGTACCCCGTTTGCGCGGAGTCCTTCCCGTTAGGAAGCGCGGTGCGCTATGCTGTCCGGACTTTCCTCTTCAGCCCTTTCGGGCTGCAGCGATGGAACGGTTTCTATGCAAAGGTACACCAATATCAATTTGGCAGTGCATTGTTCCGGTTTAGTAGGTGTGGTCATTGCGACTGCTGTATACAGCAAAGGCATGACTTTATGCCATGCCACTTGCACCTTTCGGTTTCGCTAAAATTCTATGATTCGATTGCAGAAAGACCAAAGCACTTAGGACGAACTCATACAGCACTCATGTTCAAATCAATGCTTACTATTCTTTTTTGGAGTTCAGCAAATAGCTCACAAAAAGCCCCGCTCCTGCCATAAAGAAAATACAAGCCGGATATACTGCTTCCTCACCAGTGAAGCTATACATGCCAATGGCTGTAACTATGCCAAGCCCGATGCCCATAGATGTGAGTGCAACGCTTAGTATCAGGTACTTTCTGGTTCTGCCAGGAACGCCACCCGAATGAAAAATACTTGCATCTACACCCCTTTCTATAAGAGCGAGTCGCTCCCTGTGACGCGTTGTGATGAACAGATAGAAGATTCCGAAAATACAACTGAAAACCATCAATGGGATTAAAATTTCTTCTGCTTGTACCATGTTATTATAAGTTTTAGATTCACCTAATGGACGATGCCTATTAGATACGCGTTACAGATTTTGACAAAGAAAAAATAATTTCTTTTAAAAAGCGTAACAGAGCTCATTGTAGGGTCGTCCAATGTAAAAATGGACCGCAGCGCCGATAAAGCCCTAATTAGAGGAATCCTTGGAAGGGACGATCAGGCGATATTGCGTTTCGTCCACTCTTATCAGGACCAGGTATACGCGCAGGCCAATAAGTTATTGCGAAGCACCCAAGATGCTGAAGAAGCCTGTCAGGACGTGTTTATGAAAGCGCTTGGTCGCATGGCACAATTCGAAGGCAGGTGTAGCCTTTCAACCTGGCTGTATAAAATTACTTATACTACTTGTCTGGATGTGATTAAATTGCGCAAAAAAACAGGTGGTGAAGAAGAGATAGACCATGCATCTGTGCCTGAATGGTCAGAAATAGAAGGCAGTTTAGGAATGCTTGAAATGCATGAACAACGCAGTATTATAGATCGCTGTATAGCCATGCTTGACGAAACGGATGCAATGCTTATAGATTTATTTCACCTCAAGGAAATGGCAATTACTGAAATTGCTGAAATAACTGAAATGACTGAAGGGTCTATCAGAGTGCGAATGATGAGAGCCCGTAAAAAACTTGCCGTACTACTAGAGAAAAGTCTCCCGGAAGAGACTATTAAAATACATAAGAATGAAAAACGAAGAAACACATAAACACCTAAGGAATATCCTTCTGAAAGGCACTGAACACAAGGCTCCAGCTGGTATGAGCGAGCAAGTGCTTAAGGCTTGGAAAGCACGCGAAACGATTGCATCCATGCAGCATCCACTCCTACCCACATGGTTGTGGTGGGGGATACTTTGCCTCATTGCTGCTCTGGTGTTTTGGGCACTATCCAACAATCAACAAGGATCAAGTTCTGCGATTGGAGAATATTTGTCGCGTATCACGTTCAGTTTTAAAATACCATTGCCAGCGCCAAGCCCAGTGCTTTTTATGGCGCTTGCGGCTATCTGCGCAATGCTGTTGGTGAATATTGCTATTTTGCGAAAAAAGGAGGCCGAACAAGGCTAAACCAGGTTCGCAAAACACAGTCATTCCGAATTGTTGGCGTGAATTTCAGCTTCGGTGGATTGTATGCACCAAAATATACCTGTTCATCTGGGTTCAGAATGACGCGTCAATAAACAGGGGCGTAGTTCTCTGGAAATCGCTATAAATAGTTTTGCGAATAACTGGTTGATTCTGCCATGGTGAAGACTAAATCTTCTTCACCCGCACAGCGTTGATTCCCTTGATGCCTTGCTCAAGCTCAAAACTTACTTTATCGTTCTCTTTAACTGTTTCTGTAAGCCCGTTTACATGAACGAAATACTTTTCCTGCGTATCGTTTTCCTTAATAAAACCGTACCCTTTCTGATCATTGAAAAACTCAATTTTACCTTTTCGGATTGCGGGCATCTCATCTTCTTTATCCCTTTTTGGAACACCGAGCTCTATGTTCTCTGCGAGAATTTTCTTTTTCTTCGTGGGATCAGGAGGCGTATCTGTAATTTGGCCATACTCATCAACGTATGCCATCATATTCTCCAATCCCGAAGGTTGAGGATTTGCTTTTCGTTCCTCTCGCTTCTGCATTTTTTCCTGACGTTTCTTTAAACGCTTTGTTTCTTTTTCTTTTTTGTTGAAGGTATCTTGCGATTTCGCCATGCTTTGAACAGTTATATTCTTACGATTTATAATGTGAATCTTGTGAAGAAAATGAGATGTTTCTCCTAGAATGTTGGGCAAATTTACGCTTAATCTTTACGAAAACAGTAAGAAAACTATCGCACGCAGAAATCTGCCTTTTTCCAAATTCAACAGGTGAATATAGCAATAAACTTGTAAGCACCCAGAACTGAAAGATTTCAGCTTTTATTTAGTCGTGAGCATTTTCAATGAAAAAGCGCCCAGCAACAAAATGATAATTGCCATCACTGCCCACAACCACATTTTACTCAGGTAACTTTGTTCAGCTTCAAGGTTTGGTGCGTCAATTATTGACTCAGGGCCAAGCTGTAAATAGGCCGCATTTTCCGGTATATTGCTTTCGAATCGCACTATGTCATACACGGGAAGCTGGGCATGCGGGTTTCCATACACCAGGAAATATTCAGCGGGTTCAGCAATGCGCACAAGCAACTCGTGGGAGTAGCCTTGCACCAAGATAGCTGAATAACTAAGTGGGGCATTATCTCCATTGAATATTTCAATCCTGAGCTTTCTCATATTTGTGCCCGAAAATGTGAATTCATTTCTCTGCAATGAATGCAGCGTGCTATTCAGCAGGGTGCTGTAGTGATAAACCATACCCTTTTCTGTCTGCGTGCTATCAGCCAAGTACGTTAGGACAATACTTCGGTAGTAATCAAGTGAGTCTGCTACATTTATTGAAAGTCGTGATACAGGCAGTGACGCGCCTAAATCCGTATCAATTACCGTGTTGCGGATCACCCTATTGTTGCTTACATCCATATGCTTCACGGGGTAAGTATTCCAAACCCCTTCGCTGACAGTTTGCATTGAAAGAGTTGCATTCTTGAGCTCCGGGTTTTCATTGCTTGGTATTGACAACCTCAGGTAAGGGAAATTTACCGGAGCAAATCTTATTTTAGAAAATTGAAAATTCAACTGCTCATTTCGAATTGAAAGTATGCGGTAATTTTCAGCAATGGTAAACCACTCCACCTGGTTGTGGCTTCCTTCTAGATTTACTTTCCAGTCAAAGTTGGGTGCATCAAATTCTGTTTGAATTTCGCCAACCGAGGCTGCCCCGGGAACTTGAAATGTGAAATAATGAATATTGCCAATGCGTGATTTGTTGATGATGTTGTACGGTACATTCTTGGTGCTTAGTTGCTCCATTTTGCGTTTGAGCAGGTAAGGCGCTTCAATGGTATCGCCTTTTTCAGTGACACCCAGCACCCTGATATCGCTGAGTGATTGTAATGTCATTCCCACCAATTCTGGGGGAAGCGCAATGCGGTGCCATTGTCCTTCAATTCCTGAGATGCTACGCTGGTATGTATAGTTATGCTGCGCATTGCTGCCTGCAAAAGCAAGGATCATAAAGAAGGAAAGAAGACTATTCTTTAATGTCATCGCTGATAATACTTTTGAATTTATTATAAAGAAAAGATACAATCAGCAACAGCATTCCTAAGGAGAGGAAAACGATGGTTTTTGAAATAGTAGAAAGGTGCGCAATATCGACAATGAATAATTTGAGCAAGGTAATTCCAAAGAACAATATCCCTCCTATCCGCAAGTGCTTCTTCTTTTTCCATATACCAATAGCTATTACAGCAAGTGAATAGGCGCCCCAAAGAATACTCAACCCTAAATCGTAGGTTTTATCAGGATCGATAAGAGCAAGAATGTGCACCAATTCACTGCTGCCGAGCCATATCAGCGTGATGTACAAAGTGGCATCAAAACCTTTTGTGAAATTTCTATTTACAATTCCGGCTTGTACATATTTTCTCAATGCAAAAAGCGCAATGATTACAAAGCAGTAACATATGTACCGCAATAGCAGGTACCATATACCGATATTATAATACTCACCAAGATATTGACTCAAATACGTTTCGCGAATTGAAGCAAGTCCATATAATCCATCAGTAACAAAGGATAGAAGGGCTAGTACCAGGAGTATCATATTTACCAATGCCAAGGTTTGGTTGCGAACTTTGCGCATATTGATAAAGGCCAAAACGGAGAAGAAAAGCAATGAAAAGTTAGCAACCCAAATTCTCTTAAAATCCATCAAAGAATAATTTTGGTAGTAGTTCACCACACCATCAGTAGTGATCGAAAGGGTTGAATCTTCAAAGAGCTGCTGCCAGTAGTTCACGAGCTCCACGCGCACAGAGAAGTACATTGCCGAAATGAGCATTACCGGCATTGCAATATTGATGAAATTGCCGAGCCATTTTCTCCCGGAAGGGTTCTCCCCTGATGGAAATCGCTTCTGAACTTTGAAAATAAATCCCAATGCCGCGATAAAAAGCAGTGATGTGAGAAAGTGAATATTCAATACCGGGATTATGTACCACTCCGTGCCACCTTGATAGTAGTTGCCATATGCACTCATCCAGTCATGTACCAGGCTGAAATATGATAGAAATATGAGTGGGTATGCCATATGTTCATACATGGGAACATTCTTACTTCGACCTATCCAAAAAAGCAAAGCTGCTTCTCCACTCCACAACAATGTAACCCAGTCTCCTTCAAGCTGCACCGGTACGGCTATGGTTATGCAAACCAGCACAAGACCCACTACCAGGTAAAACAGATTCTTATCAGCCGATTTTTGTCTGTGAATTGCCGCACCTGCCATAAAGTGTATCAGTGCATTGGCTAAAGTAAAAAGTCCAAGATACGATGCACTCTCTACCCTGCCATCGAGTACGGCATAACCAAGGGCGAAATAGATGAGAGAATTGCACAGAATAAGAGCTACGTCTAGTTTGCTAAAGAATTCCTTTCGCACCAATTTATACACAAGGAAAGTAGCGTAAAACATCAGGTAAAAAACGGATGAGAAAATGAGGACAGTCTGAAAATGTAAGTCGACTTCATAACTACTCAAATACCATGAAATGACGATAAGCCAGGTGAGGATGAATGAAGCCAGAAGTAATTTTTTCCAATACTGCCTAAAGGCCAGAAAAAGTATTCCAGCATTAATTATGGCCACGTATGAAAAGAAAATATGCACACGCCCCGAATTATCACTGAGCAGGAAGGGTACCGCGTATGCACCTACCAGCCCAATGAGTGCAATCACTTGCATGGAGTATGATATGGCGGCAATGGTTGTGAATACCGTGAAGATTAACATCATTACAAATGCCAGCAACTGTGGAAGGATGGAATAAACATCATATGCCAGGTAGGTAACGAAATACATGCTGGCGAGCGCTCCGCTAACCAAGACCGCGCTAAAGCTGGCATATTTCATCTTGAGTTTGATCCCAAAAGCCAGCAGTCCTACCCCTACAAGGTACCCCAGAAGTACTCTGGTCATCGGGCTTATCAAATTGTGGTCAATAGAGTACTTTGCACCTATTCCCACACCGATGACAGTAATTGCAATACCGATTTTATTCAATAAATTCTCTCCAATAAACTTCTCCCAGTCCGACTTCTTCGCAGGGGAAGTAGCTATATGCTGATTCCGTTGAGTTTCTTCTTTCACACCTTCCACATGCGATTTCTGGCTGCTTAAAGAAACAGGTGGTTCAGGCTTTATTTCTGGCTTTTCTGCAACGAGTGACAGTCCCGTTTTCAGCGATTTAATTTCGGCGTAAAGTGTATTTACGGCATCAGCCAATTTCTTCTGTCGCTCCGAAATCAGTTCGAGCTTCTCCATCAACTTGTCTATTTCAGTATTGTCTTCGGCCATAAGCACCAGTTCATGTCTCTAATAATATTTGAAGCACATGCTTCTATGATTGAGCAAAAGGAGATCCACAGCCAAAGCTAAAAGAAAATTGACAAGTGCATGGTTGGCTTTCCTTCTTTGTCCTCAGCAACGATAGCTGCTATTGAAGTTTCATGTATGAGATCATCTTAGCCAATGCTTCCATCAAATCAATCAGATGCTATTTCAATTGATAGATGCGCAACTATTGTGATTGCCACCGCCATCACATTCCGATGGATTACTCAAGAACAAACTTCAGGTGTCGCTTCGCATTCAGGCTTGCAACAAGAAGTTGCCTTTTTGGAAGATTGGCAGGAAGTGTATAGCGGTTCTCGCCGGGCACCACAGGAAATTCTGCTTGGAAGATTTGCATGCCGTCGGCACTGAACACTTTAATAGAAGTAATTTCAGATGCAAAAGCATTAAAATATAGCAGTACATCACCCCCTTCAGCCACAATCCTGAAGTTGTATGGGTGCATTTCAGTGTTGCTTACAGAAACTGGCAGTAGCTCGCAGTAATCTTCAAGACCACAGCTATCCGCAAATTGACATGTACCCAGTGAGATAAATGGCAACTCAATAACATCAAATGGATTGGACCCATCACAACTGCATTTTTCCAAATAGGTGTACAACTCGTCTATCTGACAACATTGATTGGAATAGTTGTCTTCATGGTAGCGATATACAATCTCATTCAAGTCTCCATTTGAATAATTGTTGTTCAGTATCCTCTTTATGAACTCAACGGAAAGTGTCTCTATTATGTCTGTAACACATTGGTTAGATGCGTGTCCCCCTCCGCAGAAAGTCACCATTTCGGCATAGGCCCCTGCCAGCGCCACAGCCTTGGAAATGGGGTCGGAACCGAAAACAGAAGCTACACTGTCTTGGGTTCCGTCGGGATAGGTCACCCTTGCATCGCATATATTGTTTGCTCCAATAAGTTCGTACATCATGTAAGGCAGTGCCTTGTCACAGGTGCCGTGAATGAGGCATACCGGCACAGGATTGGGATGGTTCTCATAATTTATTATATCGAGATTGCCCACGCCAACAGTACGCGCAATGGTTCCTTTAAGTCGCTCAACAGGAAATGGATATCCTTCGCTATAAGATGTACCAACTGCATCTATACTGCCGTTCTGACTGAGATTTGCAAGACCAAGCGGCCCATCGATGAGATAAGGTTCCTCGCTGACAAGGTAGTCGGGAAAACTTTCCTGATGTATTCTCAAGGATGTGTGAAATCCTGCTGTGCCACCTCCACTGTGGCCTGAAAAGAAAATGCTGTTTGCATCGCACCTGCTCTCCAGAAGCGCAGCTGCAAAAGTGGCCGCTTCCTCACCGTATAAGCTCAGGATCGTTTCCAGTGGCAGGGCCATTGCATCATCATGCGCTTTCGCAAAATGCCGCAACACGGCTCTAATGTCCTGCACCATGCCGTATACCGTATTCTCATACCCGAGACAATAATTCACTAAACTGCGGTCAGATCGATATGTGGGAACCAACACCGCGTATCCTTTGCGGGCCCAGTCTATGGCTTGCGCTGTCATTGTGTTCTTAGTGCCCGCCCCAGCATGCAGAAGTACCACAACGGGCAAATGCACTATCTCCTCATTCTCATAAAAAAATTTCACTTCGGAGGTGGGATAATAAAAATCCATAATGCGCTCTACCAACACTGGTTGACCAAACTGGTTCTCAATTTCAGTATCCGTTCCATAGCGAATTTCTACGAGTTCTGTCTCTGATTCCTGCAGTACGTATTCCATCAGTAACTCGCCTGAGCTCAACACTTCTCCAGACACGGCATCAACCTTATCCACATTGAACCCCATGAAGGAGTATTCTTGTGCCGAGGCACTTAGACAATACATTAACAAGCACCCAGTCCATATTAACAAGAATCGAATCGACATGTAAATAGCATTTTTGAGTGCAACTTGTTGAGCAGCCATATTTATATGTTCGTCATAAAGGTGCAAATTAGAACATATTTCTCATAAATACAGGTTTCTTGCGCTGGCACAGACCGATTCAATACATTGCTTACCTTTGCATTCATCCTTCTCTTCAAAGGAAAATTCATTGTATAACTTGCAATTGTAACATGAAGCATCTGCACAACGAAGAGGATTGGCGCGTATTGAAGAAGAAAATGGAAGAAGGTAGCGAAGTCCGCCTCACAATTTCTTTTTATCAGTATTTTCAGCTCGGCAATCCTCAATTATTCCGCGATTACCTATTCATCCATTGGAGCGAACTCAACATATATGGCCGCACGTATGTAGCACATGAAGGCATCAATGCGCAAATCTCAGTGCCAATTGAAAGTTATGAAGCCTTCAGGGACCACCTTTACAGTATAAGTTTTCTCGATGGCGTACGCCTCAATATGGCCATTGACGACAATGGCAAAAGTTTCTATAAACTCATTGTAAAAGTGCGGGACAAAATCCTCGCCGATGGTTTAAACGACAGCACTTTCGATGTGACCCGAAAAGGCAAGCACCTCAACGCAGTCGAGTTTAATGCGCTCACGGCAAATGAAGATACCATACTCATAGATATGCGCAATCACTATGAGCATGAAGTAGGCCATTTCAAAGGCGCCATCACGCCCGATGTGGACACCTTTCGCGACAGTTTGCCTTATATTTTAGAAAACCTTAGGGGCTACGAGCAGCGCAACATCGCCATGTACTGCACCGGAGGTATACGTTGCGAAAAAGCCTCTGCATGGTTAAAGCATCAGGGATTTGCCAATGTGCACCAATTGGAAGGAGGTATTATTGAGTATGCGCGCCAAGCAAAGCAGCAAGGACTTGAAAACAAGTTTATAGGTAAAAATTTTGTGTTTGACGAACGGCTGGGCGAGCGAATCAGTGACGAAGTGGTTGCACTATGCCACCAATGCGGCAGTGCTTGCGACAACCACACAAACTGTGCAAACTTGGGCTGCCACATGCTCTTTATTCAATGCGACACCTGCAAAGCCATAATGGAAGGTTGCTGCTCTGATACTTGCAGGCAAGTGCTGCATCAGCCAGAAGAAATTCAAAAGCAAAATAGGGCCGGGCTACAGCATGATGGCCACAAAACTTTCAAAAAGGGCAGGTCTGAATCCCTTTCTTTCAAAACACTTCACAACTCATTCGAAATGCTTAAATCCAAAGAAGACAATACAGCATGAATGTTGAACAGATTCGATATAAGATACTCGATCTCATTTTTTGTTCAATCCTAAACTCAGCACATTTTCCAGAATGAAAATCGATGTGCAACCTAACCAATTCAATATGCCAATACTGATTAAAAACATTCGCGGCCTGGTAGGTTGTTACGAAACGGCACCTCAATTTCTGAGGGGCAAAGCCATGGACCATCTTCCAGTGATTGACCGCGCATACCTTGCCATAGATGAAGGCCGCATAGTAGATTTTGGAAGCATGGATGAATGGGGTGGCATCACTGACTGGCGCAACCTTAAAGTAATAGATGCTGAGGGTAGGTATGTGTTACCTGCATGGTGCGACTCGCATACGCACATTGTGTTTCCCGCTGCCCGTGAACAAGAATTTGAAGACCGAATTAAGGGTCTCACCTACGAGGAGATTGCCTCCCGTGGCGGAGGAATCCTAAATTCCGCTGCTCGGCTCGCCGAGATGAGCGAAGATGAGTTGTACGATGTATCAGCCATACGTCTGCACAAATTGATGTTGCAAGGCACCGGAGCGATTGAAATCAAAAGCGGCTATGGGCTAAGTACTGAAGGTGAACTCAAAATACTTCGTGTTGCAAAGCGCCTTCGAGAGATCAGTTCCATGTGCATACGTACCACCTTCCTCGGCGCCCATGCCATACCAACGAAATATAAAAAAGAGCACAGAAAATATGTCGACCTGATTTTGCAAGAAATGCTTCCTGCTGTAGCTGAAGAGCATCTTGCAGATTATATTGATGTGTTTTGCGAAAGCGGTTACTTCTCAGCAGCTGAAACACTGGAAATAGTTGCTGCTGGGGCCAGCTATGGCCTAAAAGCCAAGATTCATGTAAATCAATTTAATGCCCTAAGTGCCATTCCAGCATTGGTGGAATGCGGAGTTACTTCTGTAGATCATCTGGAGATAATGGAAGATGAAGATTTTGCCGCCCTCTCTGGCTCAAATACCATTGCCACTGCATTGCCGTTGTGCAGTCTTTTTCTGGGAATACCCTATACACCTGCGAGAGACCTGATAGAGCGGGATGTGATTGTGGCGATTGCCACAGACTTCAATCCTGGTTCTGCGCCATCGGGAAATATGGCATTGGCCGTATCGCTGGGATGCATCGCAATGGGACTTACGCCTGCACAATCTATCAACGCAGCCACTTTGAATGGAGCTGCAGCCATGCACCTAAGCAGTGAAGTAGGGTGCATTGCAATTGGGATGCGTGCAAATGTGCTCATCACTGAGCCATGTGAACATCTTTCCTACTTGCCATATGCCTTTGGAAGTCCGGCAATAGACGGAGTAATTACCCATGGAGAAGTGGTGAGGCTTAGCGAAAACCTTGCTTAATGATCACAAAGCATGTGGACGCGCGATTTTTATTCTGCACCAGCATCTTTCACACACCTGAAGCCAAGGTGGGGCATGCCTGTGTCTTCAGCACCTGCTTCCCGGGCGCTGGGCCTGTAGTTTTCGCAATAGGATACATGACATAGAAAGGAGCCTCCTTTAATGACCCTCTTCTCTGAATACGGATCGCGGGGGTCGTAACTGCTCGCCGGGCCGGAAGGATTGCGACACACCTGACCAGCATCAATCGTATAGTAGTAGTTTTCATTAAATAAATCGCTACACCACTCCCATACATTGCCGGCCATGTCATACAGCCCATATCCATTGGGCGGAAAAGATCCGGCAGGGGCTGTGCCTGTGTAGCCGTCCAGGGATGTGTTTTCAACTGGAAAATTACCTTGCCAAATATTGGCGAGCAATGGATTTGCCAAAGGATCTTCGTCACCCCATGAAAAGCGTTTTCCATCCATCCCTCCCCGAGCTGCATACTCCCATTCTGCTTCTGTAGGCAGTCTCCCGCCTCTCCAGGTGCAATATGCTTCTGCATCGGCATAAGCCACATGTATTACGGGATGGTTCATCCTATCGGCAATATTGCTCCCGGATCCTTCCGGGTGCTTCCAACTTACGCCGTTTTTCCAGCTCCACCATTGAAAATGGTTGTTCAATGATTGTATAACTTCCGGCGGACTGAATACCAATGAGCCTGGCGCCAGCAAACTATCATGCGGCCTGGGGGTTCCAGCTGGTACCTGATGTACCATTTCATCCCAATTCACTGCCTTTTCGGCAATGGTGATATAACCTGTTGCCTCAACAAATTCTAAAAATTGTCTATTGGTTACTTCAGCTGTATCTATGTAAAAACCAGCAACTACCACTTTGTGTGCAGGATATTCACGGGGATATTCACCGGGCTGAACAGCTCCTCGGGTGTACTCCCCTCCTTGTATCCATACCATACCGGGGTAATAGGGTACTTTCTTCTCTTCCATCAAACCAAGTGCATAGGGTGTTTGCTCGGTGCAGCTGGTACCATAAATGGTTCCAAAAAGAATAAGAATGACAGCCTGGAAACTACTATTTCTCATTGGATTGAATGAATTCCAGCAACGCACTTCCAACACTGTCTCGGAGCATCAACCTGCCATCTTCAATCGCAGCGCTGTTAGTATTCGCCAAGCCGGTGAGGAACTCTTTCTCGCCCGAGCCAGGGCACATCATCTTGGTCATGGCACCTGGCGAAATCTTCAGGCCAGTGTCTTTCAGCTCGAAACTACCGTTGAAACTGTTGCAGCCCGTAGAACCAGAAAGTTTTCCTTCCGATGTGAAATTCAGGTATGGAAGACCTTTCATAAAGGCATCTGCCGCAGCATCCTGACCACCCATCTTACTGAGTTGCCAGGTGGAAGCAACAAGTTCGTGCGTATTGATACCAGAAGATTTCAGGGACTTGCAGGATGGGGACGAAAACATAATGGCCAATGCTGCTATGAGTGAATATGCTGTTTTCATAAGAATAAAGGTAAATGAAAAAGCCGCTCCATTGCTGGAGCGGCTTAATCAATGGATTCTAAAAGATTAATTTTTCATCTCCTTCACTGCTTCAGACTTATGCTTCTCCTTCGTAGAAAGCCATTTTGTGAACTGATCAGCTGTCAGGATTTTTTTCAATTCTCCTTCGTATACAGCGTATTGGTCTTTGATAAGTTTGTTCTTTTGCTCATCAGAAACATCCATTGTGCGAAGTTTGGCTACCTGAAGTGCACGCTCGTAGTTCTGACGGTATACAAGTGTTGTTTGCTCTTCATTAAGCTCAAGATTTTTTACCATTTTGTCGGTGGTTTCTTGGGCTTCTACTTGCGCTGCTTTGGTATCTTGGGCGCCTGCGATTCCTGCGGAAAGAGCCAAGAAGGCGAAAATTGCTATTAGTTTTTTCATTTCAAAGGGTTTTAATTGTTAGGAGACAAACTTAGTCAAAAACACTTTAAATCATGCATTTGGAAACTTGAATGAATAAATATTAACGTTTAGATACTAATTTTGTGATATGAGAATTGGCCTTATTCTGTGTGTTTTCCATCTTTCAATTTTAGCTGCACAGGCTCAATATGTGGATGTACACGAAGAGCCCTTTCACCGACCTGTTTTGGAACATGGCGCATTTAGGTACCTGCATGTAGAAGCAGGGATGGGCGACACTACCGCCATGCATGTACACCGACATCCGATCTTGTATGTTAATACTGTGCAATCCCAGGTATGGTTGGAAGAACCTGAAAAACCATCTCGTGAGTCAAGCCTGCCGGAAGGTTGGATAGGCAGCAATTGGTATGAAGCTGACTCAGTGTTTATACATCGCTTTGCAGTGTTAGGCAATTCCCCTTTGATGCTCACGGCAGTAGAATATATTCGCAATGCAGACGAGCCACAAATCGCAGCTTGCACCGAACCAGTTTACCACTCGCATGGCTTCGTAGTGTGCAGCCTTTCAGTTGAGGAGTACCTGGATTATTGCCACAATGGCAGCTATCCTGCGATTGTCTATTCTGAGAATGCGTTGTATACCCGTGGGCGAGTGGTGACCTGCACTGAAGTCAAAAATCAGCGCACAGATGGGCACAACAATGCAGTGCTTTTGCTGGTGCAACCCCAGTAGCTTGCGATGTGCATCCAAGATTCAAATCATACTGCATACTTCTTCCAGTTGCCTTTACTGAATAGCCATAGGGTAAAGAGTCCTACCGTGGTCTCCGAAATAAATACTGCCCAAAACACACCTGAATGCGCCCACCCCATGTTTAGGGCCAGGAAATAAGCAAGGGGTATTTGAATAAGCCAGAAAAAAACCAGATTTATATAAGTGGGAGTTTTGGTATCGCCCGCACCATTAAATGCCTGTACCGACACCATCCACCATCCGTATACAAAAAATGAAAAAGAAAGTATTTGCAACCATTCGGCGCCGATAGAAATCACCAATGGGTCTTTAGAAAAAAAGGCAACCAACTGCTCATTGAAAAAGAAAAAAAGCAAGGAAACCCCTAATAAAAATACCATGTTGTACATACCAATTTTCCATACGGTTGCTTCGGCTCTTTGCGGACTACCCGCTCCTAGGTTTTGACCCACAAGGGTGGCGGCAGCATTCGAAAGACCCCAAGCGGGCATGATAGTGAACATCATAATCCTGATGGTGATAGTGGCTCCCGCCACGGCTTCACTGCCTATGTCTGAGAGTATGCGCATTAGAAAAATCCAAGATGTCATGGCCACCATCATTTGTGCAATGCCTCCTAAAGATGTTTTGAGCATATTGACCATCACTTCCACATTGATGCGTAGCTGAGCAAAAGTTACCCTAATGTGTTTCCCTCCTTTATAGAGCAGCCAAAATTGGCCGAGTACTCCAATACCTCGACCCACATTGGTTGCTATGGCAGCACCCTCAATGCCCATCGCATCAATGGGACCCCAGCCAAAAATTAACAGGGGGTCGAGTAGAATATTTACTCCATTGGCAATCCACAAAATGCGCATGGCAATGGCTGCATCACCGGCCCCACGAAATATGGCGTTAATTACGAATAGCATCATAATCACGAGATTTCCCCCGAGCATCCATTGGGTATACTTATATCCCTCATTCACAATCCACTCATCGGCTCCCATGAGCAATAGCAATTCTTTAGAATAGAAAATACCCGCAAATGCAAAAGGGAGAGAAACTACAAAGCCAAGGATGATGGCCTGAATGGCAGAAATACCGGCTGAATCTGAATTCTTCTCTCCTACCCGGCGGGCTATTATGGCAGTTACCGCCATGGATAAACCCATGGCTACCGCATACAGCAGAAATAGATAGGTTTCAGTAAGGCCAACAGTCGCAATGGCCGAAGGTCCTAACTTGCCTACAAAAAATATGTCGACGACTGCAAAAGCCGATTCCATGACAAGCTCGAGAATCATGGGGACTGCCAATAAAAAAATAGCTCTCTTAAGACTTACTTGCGTATAATCGGCTTCGGTGCCGCGAACAGCATTTTTTAATTCCTGCCATATGGAAAGCTTGGCCGATGATGGTTGGGTGGATGAATCCATACAACATTAATAGTACTTTACAGTATTGTAATGCAGCCGTAAAAATAATTGAATTTCATGTGGATAATTTGCAGTGCAACTTAACCTTCCAGGACGCTAGAATAAGCAGACAGACAGCCCTTCCCCAATTCAATGCTAGAGACGTTTATCAGCGCGGTTTGCCGCTTTTATCTCTTCTGTTAAAGCCTTAAAGTCCACCATCCCTCCATGTATTAATAAGTGATTCATGACCACCAACGCCCTTCGAACCTTAATATGTGAACTTTTTACATTGTCCGAAAAGTAAATCAGGCTTCTCTGCAAGCCAGGTGTGAGCGCGTGAAATTTAATACTGCTTTCTTCATTCTGTCTCAATACTTCCTCAAACTCCTCTGACATGGGTATTCCGTAAGGACTCTCATCAGGCACGAGCACGGCTGTAACTTGCTGCCCCACTGTGATGCCCAATTTGTCACGATTGGCTTTGTTGATATTTATGAAATACCTTCCACCGGAGAGTTGCATCAGGGCACAGTGAAATACCACGGTGGCCTCCAAAGTGCAAACCACCCTTCGCCCAGTGCTTTGCACGAACAGCAAAGCCACATCATTGGGCACAATCATGTGGTGGCCCCAAAGATCAGAATCAAACTTTTCTATGATGGAAGTAAACTTAGCAGTCATTGGCTGAAATTCCAATGCGCTCAGACCACTTGTCTTCATCTGCATTGGATACATCAAAAGTACATCAAAGCTGTTTAGTGGTGTATAAACTGAAATCCGGATATCGAAATTACTGTGGAATGGCTACATTTGCTTTGTGTATTTCTGACACAATGGACAAGGACTACAGGCTTTTGAAGATTTTCTGCGACGGACTTGCTTTTGCGAAGAGTGCCAAGTTGGGCAAACATTCTACAAATTTCACAGCCGATTAATCCGTGATGTGAGAAATACCAGCATTCATACCGCCTTTCTTCTTCTCATTGCAGCATACAGTGTACAAGCCCAATATACTTTTGTGGGAAATACCACCCCTCTTGGCAATGACTGCTATCAGATAACTCCCAACCAGATATGGCAGAACGGTGCGCTTTGGTACAACGATGAGGTAGACCTAAATGAACCATTTCACCTACAGTTTCAGGCTTCCTTTGGCAACGACCCCAACGGAGCTGATGGAATGGTGTTCGTAATGCAGCAAGTTTCAAACAGTGTTTTGGGTATTGATGGAGAGGGAATGGGGTTTTCAGGCTTTGCACCATCATTCGGTGTAGAGTTTGACACTTATCAGAACGCAAGTCAAAATGATCCGGTTTTTGACCATGTGGCCTTTCTGCAAAACGGAACGGTAAATCACAGCAGTCCAAACAACCTTGCAGGTCCTGTGCAGATCTCCCCAATCAATCCGAACGTTTGTGATGGAATGGACCACGTCATCGACATTTTCTGGAATCCAACCATCAACGAATTTTCTGTGTGGTTTGACTGTACGCCCAGACTAACAGCCATTGTGAATCTTACGGGAACTATTTTTCAAAGCAATCCAAATGTATTTTGGGGCTTTACTGGCGCCACCGGCGGTCTCTCTAACCAACAAAAGATATGTGTAGACCCTAACATCCTCGGCGTACCAGAAGCTTACCAAATCTGCCAGGGTGAAGGTGTGCAGCTTCAGGCCAGCGGCACGAGCATGGGTGTCTATTCTTGGGAGCCAATGGATGGTCTTTCGAATGGGAATATTAACAATCCCATAGCATCACCTCAAGAAACAACTACCTACACGGTAACCTTCACTGATTTGTGTCAAAATTCACAAAACCAAACAACAACAGTGGTGGTGAACAATCCTTCAGTAGAGTTAGGGCCCGACGTGAATGCTTGCGAAGGTGAGCCTATCACCTTGAACGCTTTAAATCCCAGCGGAGATATAAGCTGGAGCACCGGCCAGACTGGCTTGTCAATTCAGGTAACTGAATCCGGAACATACTCCGCCATTGCAACTGAAGGCAATTGCCAGTGGGTGGATGACATCAATGTGGGTTTCAGCGACCTTCCTACCATATCACTCCCAGCCTCTGCTGCATTCTGCGAAGGAGACTCCTATACTGTTACACTTCCGCAAAATGGATATACCTACATCTGGAATGACAATTCTACAGAAGCTACCAGAACTTTTACTGAATCAGGTAATTATACAGTTGCAGCTATGCTCGGCAATTGTACTGCAGCTGCAAGCATCGCCATCACCACTACCCCATTGCCCGAATTTGAGTTAGGCAGCGATATGGAAGCCTGCGAAGGCAGTACAGTTCTGCTTATGGCCAATATTGTTAATGCAGCAGTTGTGTGGAATACGGGACAGGCAACGCAGGGAATTACAACCGATGTAAGCGGCTTGTTCTGGGCCACTGCAAGCAATTCGGGATGTTCTTTTTCTGATACTGTGTCCGTAATTTTCATTCCCATTCCTGAGTTGACAATAAGTGGTGAGACCTCCTTTTGCGAAGGGGAAAGCGTTGAGCTACTAGCTATAGGCGCAGATTCGTATATATGGAGCAATGGTGAGACCGGCAATACCATATCCGTTGGCCAGAGTGGCACATATGTCGTAACAGGAATCGATCCTGAAAGCGGTTGTGTAGGAAATGCGAGTATAGCAATTACGCGCAAGCTTTTGCCCCGAATTATTATGCCATCGTCGGCAAGCAAATGCGAGGGCCAAAGCTTAACCGTGATGGCAGAAACCCCTGCTGCTGGTAGCTTCACATGGAATACAGGTCTTGAAGGCAATTTTATCAGTGTGCAAGAGCCGGGGATGTACACAGCCACCTTGATAAATACATGTGGCGAAGCATCAGCAAGTATAGAAATTACGGATAGGGATTGTAGTAGTGATCTTTTTATCCCCAGTGCCTTCACACCCGATGGTGATGGACTAAATGAATTATTTAAAGCAATTTCACAAAATGCAACCGAATTTTCGATGCGCATTTTTAACCGGGCTGGCGAACTGGTGTTTCATACTGCCGATCTTGACAAAGGATGGAACGGAAGCTTTATGAACAATGGGTACTTTTGCCCAGCTGGAGTTTACGTGGTGCATTATACAGCAGCGTATGGCAATTTTGAAATTACTGAAGGTACTGGTTCTGTTACACTTATTAGATAAAATCATCAATTTGTGTCTTTTCAATTCGCGAGTGTTTTACCCAAGTTATAATACTCGATTACCAGGCTGCCAATAACTCAATATGTGGTGTAAACAACCCTACTTATTTTCAGAAGTTTGCAAGGGTCACATCCTGGTTGTTTTTATGGTTCTCACAATTCAGAAGTAATTGTATTACATACCTATGAGAAGGCTGCAAAAGTTACGAAAGTATGGATGAGAAACGTACGCTGCACCGAGCACCATCACACCGTACATTGCCACTAGTAAGAAGATAATTGGTTGAGCCAACTTTTTTAGGTTTAAAGTCAAAATGCTGAATTAGAATACATTGATAAAAATAGAACTGGAATTATTTTCAATCTCAGTTCATTTCCATACATTCGAGCCGCCTTTGATTGAGATTGAGTAAATTATTTGATACGGCATCAGCTGTGAGAACTGACACGAAGGTGAGGGCTTTGGCTATTATACAGAATACATTCGATGGAGAAGAATAGCGCTACCCAAAAGGGCTATAATTACGTAGTATATTGGGACAGTCTGGTTGGTTACACCGCCGATGTTGTGCTAAGCGTAGATCTCGATCTCAATATTACCTATATAAACCACCGGATTGAAGATTATATCGGTCCCCGAAAAAATTTTCTAGGCAGCTCCTATCGCAGTTTGGGTCTTTCAAAAGCCGATGCAGATGTTTGGCTTAATACGCTTCGCTGTGCCGCCATCAGCAAGAAATCTCAAACAATGGTTTTTAATATGGAGGGTGTGCCATCCAAAAACCACCAATTTGAAAGCACAGTAAATCCGGTGATGGATGCGGATAACAACACTACGTCGTTCACCCTGCTGATGCGTGACCAAAGAATAAAATCGAACCGAAAACTGAACGGTAATAAGTGGGAATCGTACCGGGTGTTTGTCTCCAACCTTATGAAAGCCCTGAGCGATCATGGTAAATCAGATATTGACGCCATGATTAATCAGGTGTTAAAGGCAACAGGTGAGTTCTTCGAGCTAGACAGGTCTTACATCTTCATCTATAATTTTGAATCTGGCAGTGTATGCAATACGCACGAATGGTGTGCGGATGGCATCAGCAGTGAGAAAGACAATCTGAAGGACATACCTCTTGCAATGGTTCCTGAGTGGGTTGGAAAGCATTGTGCATTGAATCCACTTATTATCAATGATGTAAAATCATTGAATCCCAAGAGTTTTACCAGACAGTCATTGGAAAGTCAAAATATAAAATCTCTGATTACTTATCCTGTTTTGGACGATGGGAAATGTATGGGTTTCATAGGGTGTGATGCCGTGGTAAGTCACCGCATTTTCAGCGAAAGCGATGTTGATTTCCTCTCACTCGTAGCCGAGCTTGTGGGTAATTTAAAACCAGGCAATGTATCTTCTTTAGCTCCCATTTCTACTGATGCCAGCGCAGAATCAAAGCTTCTGAATGCAGAGATTCAAATCCAGACCTTGCGTGAGTTTGCATATATGGCTTCTCATAATTTCCTAGGACACATCAACAATATTCTCGGACTCACCGACCATCATTTCCCGAAAGGAGCAGAGAGTACCGACTACGAAAAGCAACTGAGAGAAAGTGTAATTGGCATCAAGCAGTCCTTCGAAAGCATGGCTGCCTACCTGCGATCTACGAATACCGTGGTACCTAAGCCTAAGCAAATTAAGCTTTCCGATTGTTTCGCTCGGGCTAGCAAACTTCTGAGAAAAGAGATAAACGATTCAGGAATAAATATCACCACTCAATGGGAAGTTGACAAAGTGAGATATTACAATATGCACATCGACAACCTGATGTACAACCTGATGAGCAATGCAATAAAATACAGGGACCCATCGAAAAGTGCCGAATTGCAAATAAAAGCGATGCCCACCAAAGACGGAGGTGCGGAATTGACCTTTACCGACAATGGAACCGGAATAGACTTAAAAAAAATCCGAAATCGAATCTTCGGCCTATACCAACGTTTTCACAAGGACATTCCGGGAAACGGAGTAGGCTTGTATACAATTAAGAGTCAATTGAACAGGTACGGTAGCAGCATTGATGTAGAGAGCAAACCTGGGGTGGGGACTATATTTACAATAGTGCTCAGCAAGCAAACATAGGTTGACATCCTACTATGTTGCGGTTTTAATTACATACTTTCTATTCGATGGAATTGTTTTGACTAAGTTTGAGGACTAAATCGAAGCGCTCATGAGAAAGTTTTTCAAATGGTTTTTTATTGTTACAGGCTCACTGGTAGTGATTGCCGCTATTGGTTTTCAGGTGATGAAAAGCCAAACCAAAAAATACAGCCCTGAGGAGACAGTGATATACAGCAATGCCGAATTGAATCTCGAAGTATTCTACAACCGTCCATCAAAAAAAGAAAGGGTTATTTTTGGGGGGTTGGTTCCTTACGGCCAAGTGTGGCGTACCGGTGCAAATGAAGCCACCACTTTTAGCAGCAGCACAGATATCACTGTGGCAGGAAAAACCCTGCCTGCCGGGAAGTACACATTATGGACCATACCTGATAAGAGCAAGTGGACAGTAATATTCAACTCAGAGCAGTACGGCTGGGGTGTAGACTTTAATGAAATGGCCAGCAGAAACCCTGCGAGCGATGCCGTGCAGGTAGAAGTGCCTGCACTGAAGAGCAGCAATGTGTACGAGCAATTCACCATTACTTTTGAAGAATCTCCTCTGCGTATGCGATTTGTATGGGACAATACCGTGGTAGATGTGCCAATCGAGTAGCCCTCTATAAATAATCTTATATCAAGAACTCTGAGAACGGGGGCAAGAAGCCAACAGGACAAGTGGCATTTCTGATGCGGGTGTGGATTTGCCCACTGCAAAATGCGAGTCCGCCATCATCGCGCACTTCATACCACTTGCCAGTGTAGTGGTAATAGGCATGCTCTGAAATTCCGTCAGTATCCCCAAAAAGCTTCCAATCATTTTTGGTAGCCATTCCGGTAATAACCAAAGCAGGCATGGCAAACAGTTTAAAATCCGGAACGGCATGCCTGGACTTCAATAACGCAATTTGTGCATCTGCATCGTACGGAGCGGTTTCGGGCATGATGCCTTTGTGATCGTTCGCAATCCCCTCCAGGAAGGCTGTGCCCTTCACATTAAAAAAAAGTCTTAAAAAGGGTGGTGCATTTCGCTGATCGGCTTGCTTCAAGTAGGAGAACAGAAATGCTTTTTCTAATTCATCTCCTTGCCCTGTCTGCACGACAGCATCACGCTTCGACCATTGGTCACCTTCAAAGCGGTGAGGCACCAATGCGGGGAGTTTCATGTAAGCATCGGGCTCGAGCATATCACCCTGATGGTAGATGAAATTATTCTTAAGGTCAAAGGCGTATTTACCGAAGGAAAAGTCAAACCGATCTGGCAGAAAATAGGGGGTGGCCCCGGCTTCAAAATCAAATGGCAATCCCCTTTGCCGTGCATATTCCCTGAGCAGGCCTTCTGCTATTTTTCCCTTCACAATGTTTCCAATGCGCTGCTGTATATTCACCAGTCGCATCCTGTTCACTGTAAATGGAAATGAAAGCAGCGCATAGCGAATAGATTCAGAGACAACCTGTAGGTAGGCCGCTTCATCTGCCTGAAAGCAGATCATTTGGGAGGCTTTCATGCACCAAGGATAGCAAAAATAACGGTTGGCACCAGGACCTATTCGTGCCGGATTTAAATGGTCTACAAGAACCTGAACAAATACATCAGTCCTTGAATTGTAGGTCGAACAAGCCCTTGTAGACCCCACCAAGTTCAAGCAAATCCTGGTGGCTTCCCTGTTCTACAATTCCTCCTTTGTCGAGCACTATTATCTTGTCGGCCTTCTTCACAGTGCTTAGGCGGTGGGCAATCACAATGCTGGTGCGGTTCTCAGTAAGTTTATCTATTGCATCCTGAATCATTATTTCAGATTCTGTGTCAACGGACGATGTAGCCTCGTCGAGGATGAGTATTTTGGGATTGTACACGTATGCCCTGATAAAGCTAATGAGCTGTCGCTGTCCTACGCTGAGCATCCCGCCTCGCTCCTTCACATCGTAATCATACTTACCTGGCAGGCGTTCAATAAACGCAGAAGCACCAACGGCACTGGCAGCACTTACCACCTCGTCATGGCTTATGTGCTGATCGCTAAGGGTTATATTGTTCTCTATGCTGTCGCTAAATAAAAATACATCCTGCAGCACAACCGTAACTTGACTGCGCAGGTAATTCTGGTCATAATTTTGAATCTTAACACCGTCAATAAGGATGTCGCCTTTTTGAAATTCGTAGAACCTGTTTATCAAGTTTACAACGCTGGATTTCCCAGCACCAGTAGATCCTACGAATGCTACGGTTTCCCCTTCCTTCACATCGAATGTGAGGTCTTTGAGCACCCATTCTTCATCATTGTAAGCAAACCACACATTCTTAAAGGAGATGTTCCCGCGAATGCCTTCGCTTACATTTCCTTTATCAACAATTTTCGCTTCGGTATCAAGCACTTTAAACACCCTCTCCGAACCTACCATACCCATCTGAAGCACATTGAAGCGATCGGCCAGTTGCCTGATGGGCCTGTATAGCATGTATATAAACAGGATGAAAGCCACGAGGTCGCCCCTGGATACTTCTTCTTCAAGCACCCCTCCTACGCCCCACCATACAAGAAAAGCCAGGGAAATGGCTGAGAGAATTTCTACAACGGGGAAGAAAATGCTGTAGGCCCAAATGCTGCGAATATGTGCTGTGCGGTGTTCTTTGTTAATGGTCACGAACTTTTCCTTCTCACGGGCTTCCCGGTTGAAAATTTGCACCACGCTCATGCCTACAATATGCTCTTGAACAAATGCATTCAACCTTGCCACCTGGGTGCGTACCAGCTGAAATGATCGTTTTATAGAATTCTTAAATATGATCATCGCAAATATGAGGAAGGGCATTGGCACAAGACTGTACAAGGTGAGCTGCCAATTGATGTAAAACATCACAATTACCACCACAATCAACTTGAGCAATTCTCCAAGTATATTGAGCAATCCCTGTGAGAATATTTCTGCGATGGTTTCAATATCGCTAATACAGCGGGTTACGAGCGTGCCTATGGCTGTTTTGTCAAAGTACTTCAACTTAAAGTCTACAATATGGTTGTACAATTTCGAGCGCAAATCAATGGTCACCGACTGCCCTATCCAATTGCTGTAATAGGTTTGGTAAAATTGTGCTACAGCTTCGATAAGGAGCAAGCCCACCACGATAAGTGTAATTTGAAGCAATCCGGAAGGGTCGTTATTTACCACATACACATCTATGGCCTTACCTATAAGTACAGGCCTGATAACCCCCAGTATGGCCAGGAAAATGGTAAGAAAAAAAGCCAGCCAAAACACTCCTAGATAAGGCTTTGCATAACTTATTACCCTGCTGAAAAGTTTGGAATCAAATGCTTTACCTGTTACTTGCGACATGTAGTTGTGGATAGTGAATATGGTGTAAAAATAAACCTTGGGCATGGGCCGATTTACCGGCTTCTGCTCTGCTGCGGGCTTCTATGATAGCTGAGATGGCACTCGGCGGGATCTTTCGATCGCCAACCAATATGAGGGTACCTACGATGGCCCTCACCATATTTCTTAAAAACCTGTTGGCCTTGATTGTAAAAACAGCGCCACCTTCAATTGGTTCCCAGAAAGCTTCCATAACATTGCAAAGGTTGGTCTTCGTTTGTGTGTGACTTCTGGAAAATGATGAGAAATCCTGCTCTCCGAGAAGCAGTGCTGCAGCTTCGTTCATCAGACCTAACTCGGTAAGTTGGTAGTGATAAACGGAGAATTGATTTCGGAATGGATCTTTCGAGAAATGAAGGTAGTACTTGTATGTTCTTTCGGTGGCGCTGTACCTGGCATGAAATGCATCAGGCACTGTCGAACATGAATACACGGCAATGTCACGTGGCAATGTTTGATTCAGTTTGTACACCAACTCTTCATTGATGGGCTCTTCTACATTAAAATGAGCGTAGAAATCGCGGGCGTGAACACCTGTATCTGTGCGACCACAACCTACCAACCCGGCATGACCCGGTGCAAATATGCGAAGCGCCTTCTCAAGGGTTTCCTGTACAGTAGTTACACCAGGCTGAATTTGCCATCCGCAATAATTTGTACCATCATACGCAAGCCGTAAAAGATATCGGGTCAATTCTCTTTAAATTTCCGCAAAATTAGCACGAAACAGTGAAACGCATAGGAATACTCTCAGATACCCACGGATACATGGATGACCGCATACTCCTGCACCTTCGGGAATGCGATGAAATATGGCATGCTGGCGACATAGGGAATATGGATGTAATGCTACCCCTGCAAGGATTGGCAGTATTGAGGGCCGTGCATGGAAATATCGATGGGGGCGATTTGAGAAAAATATTTCCTGAAACGTTGATTTTCGAAATTGAAGGGCTTACCATTTTGATTACCCATATTGCGGGAAGACCTGGAAAGTATCCCGCCAAGGTCAATTCAGCACTGAACTCCAGTAGTGCCAACATGCTGGTATGCGGTCATTCACACATATGCATGGTACACAAAAATCCACAAACTGGATTTATACATATCAATCCGGGAGCCGTGGGTCGTCATGGATTTCACAAGGTGCGCACCCTCATCAGACTTTCAATTGACAAGGGACAGGTGGTCAATCTGGAAGTTGTAGAACTGGGCCCCAGAAGCACCTAGCGTATTCTGTCAAGGGATTTTACAAGCTCATCATCCTTCTTAATACCGCGTATGGCAAGGAAGCAGAGTGCGAGACCAACTACGAGCAAGTAGAATGCGGCATGGTGAAGTATTGCAATTTCTTCGCTAAAAAGCAAAAGCCCTACCTCTGAAACACCAAATAAGAGGTAAACCACAAAAACGATAAACATCAAAAGTGCAAGGCGGGTAACTTTGTGCTGCACTGGCCTCTTCTTATATAGTGCAAGCGCCGCAAAGGGTATGATGGTGCAAGCAAGACCCAATATCCAAGCTGGGAAGATGAATGGCCCAGTCATCTCTAAAGTATCACTCTGCAGATTAAACACCCCAAACATAGCATACTCAGCTACAAGTACTTCCTTGTCAAAAAACTTCGCAAATGGCAATACAAAAGTGAGCACACCACAGATGCCCGCCAGCAAAAGATATAGAGATTGAACACGTTGAATCATCGTGAAGTTTTAGATGCGCCCAAAGATACTATTTCAAGAATGCACAACGCTTATTCACTTTGATGTGTTATTATTTTTAAGTAGCAGTAAGTTGTGTAATGCATTTTGTCGTATTATTGCAGCGTCGCAGGGTTGTATTCTCAATCTTATCTCCATTTCCCAAAGCGATTTCAACAATTCAATAATAAGCATTTAACCGTTTTCACAAGTAATGTACGATATAATCGAACTAAACAACCTTAAGGTTGCTGACCTTCGCTCTATTGCCAAAGAGCTCAACATCCAAAAAACTGATTTACTCAAAAAGCAGGAATTGGTATATAAAATTCTAGACGAACAAGCCGTCAATCCACCTTCGAAAGCTGCAAAAAGCGCAGAAGGAAAAGCCGAAGGAAAAGAAGAGAATGAAGATGACAAGAAAAACGCGCGTCGCCCACGACCTGTGAGGGTTACAGCTACGGCAGCAGCCCCGCCGGCAGAGGGGGTAGTTTCCAACGCGGAGAGCAAAGAGACCAACCTATTCACACAGGCAGATCGCAGCCCGGCTGACAAGCAATCGGATGCAGATGTTTCTTTGCCTAAACCTGCTTCAAACACCCGTTTTGAAAACCGGCGCGATGATAAATCGGGGAGAGATAGAAAACCTGAGCAGCGTCCTTTTCAACGAAATCAACCTCCACGAGAGCCCAGACCAGAATCTAACAGGCCTGTACCTGCAGCAGCTGATAACACCGGAAATACACCTAAGCAGGAAGGCCAACAACAAAGAACCAATGAAGGGCGGCAGGAAAGACGCTCCTTCGAACCGCGAGAAAACCGCAATCAGGAACCACGCGAGCAAAGGGAACCACGTGAAAACCGCAATCAGGAGCCACGAGAGCAAAGGGAACCACGAGAACCACGGGAGCCGCGTGAACAGCGGGAGCCGAGAATGCACGACAATAAGCCAAAGCGAGAAGACGTATACAACTTCGACGGATTGATTTCCACAGAAGGAGTGCTGGAAATTATGCCGGACGGCTACGGATTTCTTCGTTCTTCAGATTACAACTACCTCAACTCACCAGATGATGTATATGTATCGCAGGCACAGATTAAAAATCTTGGACTTATTACCGGCGATACCATCGTAGGTTACGTTCGCCCCCCACGTGAAGGAGAAAAGTATTTTCCTCTTATCAAAGTGGAAGAAATAAACGGGCGCGATCCTGACTACGTGCGAGATAGGGTTCCATTCAAATACCTCACCCCACTTTTTCCAACTGAAAAATTCAACCTTGCAGGCAACAACAAAAATCTAAGCACAAGGATGATTGACCTCTTTTGTCCTATTGGAAAAGGCCAGAGAGGTTTGATTGTTTCTCAGCCAAAAACAGGTAAGACCACCTTGCTGAAAGACGTGGCAAACGCCATAGCAGCAAACCATCCTGAAACATATCTCATCATTCTGCTTATTGATGAGCGCCCTGAAGAAGTTACCGACATGAAACGATCTGTAAAAGCAGAAGTGGTAGCTTCCACCTTTGATGAGCCCGCCGACCGACATGTGAAAATTGCCAATATAGTACTGGAAAAAGCCAAACGCATGGTGGAGTGTGGACACGATGTGTGCATACTTCTCGATTCTATAACACGTTTGGCAAGGGCCTACAACACTGTTTCCCCAGCTTCTGGCAAAGTGCTTTCAGGTGGTGTGGACGCAAATGCACTGCAAAAGCCAAAACGCTTCTTTGGTGCTGCCCGAAAAATTGAAAATGGAGGCTCCCTTTCTATCCTTGCTACTGCACTCACTGACACCGGTTCCAAAATGGATGAAGTGATCTTTGAAGAATTCAAAGGAACAGGAAATATGGAACTTCAACTGGACCGAAAAATCTCAAACCGCCGCATATATCCTGCCATCGATATAGTGACATCAGGCACAAGGCGGGAAGATTTGCTCCTTTCAAAAGAACTCTTGCAGAGAATCTGGATTCTGCGCAAACACATCAATGATATGAATCCTGTGGAAGCCATGGAATTCCTCAAAGACAGGATGGAAAACACTGTGAGCAACGAGGAATTTCTTGTCTCGATGAACGGTTAACAATGTTCTGTGCATCCCCGAATTAATACAGCAGTGCGGGTCGCAATAGCAATGATGCTTTTGCGACTTGCTTTGTTTTTTTCAGGTGCTGAGTTTACCTGGCAGGACCCGGCTTTTCTCTTTCTTGCCTTGGCCGCATTTCCACTGCTCGCCATATATGCCATATGGCCCAGGTCCGTCCCTACAGGATTTGCGCACGATGTAAAGACTTCTTTGAGAATCACCGCTGTCTATGGCCTGCTCATCACCTTATTTTTATATTTCTATTTCACACTGGCAGAGACTGATTACTTTGCCAACAACCAGGAAATAATCGTAGAAAACGAACTTAAAGCCAACCCGGAACTGAACAGGGAAATGCTGCGCGAAAGGGTAGAAACTTTCTTTTCGGTGCGAAACTTTAGCGTACTAGCCCTGCTTTCTTCACTGGTAATGAGTGTGTTTTACTCTGTACTCTTTCCGGCCGTTAAGCGGCTTATGCCGGGGTCAGTGCGCCCTTAAGCTCTTCGCCCAAAGCGGAATAATCTATCCCATCAAAATTTCCAGAACTCATCATAAGTAAGGTTTTACCAGGCCATGATATTGACTTGATGGCCGCGAGTATAGCTGCCGAATCGGTGTACACTTCCACATTGCTCGAAGCAAATCCAGCAGCAACATCCTCAGCAGTGATAGGTGGCAATTTCTTGTGCGCCACTACCTCAGGATTGAAATATACCAATGCCCTATCGGCTGTTGCCATGGCATTGTTATAGTGTGGAAGGAAATCCTTGTTCAAGCTGCTGAAGGTGTGTAACTCCATGCAGGCGACCAACTCCCTCTCGGGAAATTGATGTTTAAGAGCCGATGTGGTGGCTTTAAGCTTACTCGGTGCATGGGCAAAATCCTTGTAAAAAGCCCAAATCGGAGTGTCTGCCACCAATTCCAGTCTGCGACTGGCACCCGTGAAATCCGCAATTGCTGCACAGAAATCGGCTTGGGAAATGCCTAGCAATCCCCCCACTTTCATTGCTCCGCTCAGATTCTGCAAGTTATGTGCACCAAATATCCTGATGGGAACGTTGCCATTTTGGGCTTCGAGAATGGTAACTCCACCTTCCACCCTGTGTGGAAATGTATCGTATGGAATCAATGTAATGTCTTTGCGCGCCTGGGCCGCGAGCCTTGACAGATGCACATCGCCTATATAGTATATCAATGAACCGTTGGGCTCTATCAGGTCTATAAAAATCCTGAACTGCTCCACATAATTTTCAAATGTTGGGAACACGTTGATATGGTCCCATGCCACACCGGAGAGCAGTGCTATGTTAGGATGGTATAAATGAAACTTGGGCCGTCGGTCCAGCGGAGATGATAGGTACTCATCTCCTTCTATTACAGCTATAGGCGCATTTTCCGAAAGGCGGACCATACAGTCGTATCCTTCGAGCTGCGCACCAACGAGGTAATCAGCATCGCGCCCCAGCTTATTCAATACGTGCAACAACATGGAAGTGATGGTGGTCTTGCCATGACTGCCTCCAATTACCACGCGTTGCTTCTGCTTGGTTTGCTCGTAGATATATTCTGGATAAGAGTATATGGGGATATTTAATTCCTTGGCACGGGCCAGTTCAGGATTGTCTGCACGGGCGTGCATTCCCAGCACCACAGCATCCATGCCTGCTTGAATCTTTTCCGGGTACCAGCCCATGGATTCGGGCAGGATGCCCTGCTTTGAAAGTCTGGAGTGCGATGGTTCAAAAATTTCATCGTCGCTACCGGTTACCTCAACACCCTTTCTGGAAAGGGCAATGGCCAGGTTGTGCATGGCGCTCCCGCCTATTGCTATGAAGTGAATTTTCATAAGGTAAAATTACCATGCCCCATGATGATTCAACCGCCCACTGGAGTGCCATTATGCACAGTCCACTGTGTAAAATCTCCATGACCATTCACTTTTCCTAACTTAGCCAACTAAACATTCAAAAGCAACGCAATGCGCATATACCCCATAGAAACTGGCAACTTTAAACTGGATGGCGGCGCCATGTTTGGCGTAGTTCCAAAATCAATTTGGTCGCGGACCAATCCCGCCGATGAGAACAACATGTGCTCCTGGGCTATGCGCTGCATGCTTGTGGAATATGCGGACCGCTTGGTGCTGATAGATACGGGCATGGGCACCAAACAAAATGAAAAATTCTACAGCTTCTACTACTTGTTTGGTGAAGCAACGCTCAAAAAGAGCATAGAGAAACTGGGATTCGGTGTTGATGAAATTACAGATGTATTTCTCACGCACCTTCACTTTGACCACTGTGGTGGGGCTATAAATCTCCATACATCAGGGGATGGCTATGTGCCCGCTTTTCCAAATGCAAAGTACTGGAGCAATGAGCGCCACTGGCAGTGGGCCACCCAGCCAAATGCACGAGAGAAGGCATCCTTTCTAAAGGAAAACATACTTCCCATAGAAGAATCGGGGCAGCTGAACTACATACGGCGGGATGGCAACTGGAGCCGTGAAGAACTATTTCCCGGATTCAAAGTGTTCTTTGCCGATGGGCATACTGAGAGCCAGATGCTCCCGGTAATTTCTTACAAAGACAAAACCATCGTATTCTGCGCCGACCTTATACCGAGCAGCAGCCACATAGGACTGCCTTATATTATGGGCTATGATGTGCGCCCACTGGATACTTTGAAAGAAAAGCAGATGTTGCTTGAGCTGGCTGTCAAAGACAATTACCTGCTTTTCTTCGAGCACGATTTGGCCACCGAAGCAGTATCTCTCGTGCAAACAGAACGCGGTATCCGCGCTGAAAATTCAGGTACTTTCAAGGATTTTTTTGGATAAAAAAAACCGCTGTATCCCGATGGACACAGCGGTTGGCGCGCATTGCATTCCTAAAGCCTATGAAAAAAAGCAATGCAGCGTAAACGGATCTCTATCAAAATGGCCTGATGATAAACCAGATAATACTGGAAAGCTCATACATTATCTCATCCTGAGAGTAGCCCATCATTGTTTTTGGCGAGATGCTCTTGAAACTTACTGAGCCTTTGCCAGCGCCTCCTGGGCTGTTACCATCACTGGGCATAGCCCTTACCTGGTATTCGGTTGCGAATTTTGGACCCCAGGGGTTTTGAGCAGAAACTTGCTGGGTTAGAAAAGAAAAGAGAGCGATTGCTGCGAAAATTTTTAGTGCCTTCATGGTGTTTGGTTTGGTTTAGTTTGTTTAATGCTCCCTTTCGGGAAAGTGTGTTTAGCTGTTTGTTCTATTATGTGACGACTGTCATAAAGGCATTGTTACTCTACCCATAAATTTTTTATGATTTTAACAGTTTAACTCCGCCCTCATTTGCAATGATGTAGCTGATCCGATATAATTCATTTGCCCTTTGCGCCAATTGGTAATTATACTGCCATTAAAAACTACCAATCAGCCCTGCCTTTTGGTATTTTTACCGCCATGATTCCATCCAGATATATAGAAGAAGCTGTGAACGAAGTGGCATCCCTGCCAGGTGTGGGGCGAAAAACTGCCTTGCGCTATGTGCTCAACTTGCTTTCGCGAAACGAAGCAGACGTTGAGCGGTTTACCAATTCGATATCAAACATGCGCATGCATCTAAAATTATGCGCAGTATGCAACCACATCTCAGACCATGAAGTGTGTGGGGTTTGTAGCAATCCATCAAGAGATGCAAGTATCATTTGCGTGGTGGAAGACATTCGCGATGTGATGGCAATAGAAGCTACTCACCAATACAAAGGTGTGTACCACGTGCTGGGAGGTAAAATTTCGCCTATGGACGGCATAGGTCCTTCTGACTTGAAGATAGCCCATCTCTTAGAGCGGCTCGGCAAAGGCAACACCAAAGAACTCATACTCGCCTTATCCCCAACAATGGAAGGTGATACAACCTCCTACTACATTTTTAGAAAAATGACTGTCAACCCAGCCTGTGAAGTTACCACGCTATCCCGAGGATTGGCAGTGGGTGACGAATTGCAGTATGCCGATGAGATTACACTTGGGAAATCCATCCTGCACCGCACCCCATATCACAAAGCATCCCATTGATGGAAGTACTTTCCGTAATCATTGTAAATTACAACGTAGAGTATTTTCTCGAGCAGTGCTTGTACAGCGTTCGGCGCGCAGCTTTTGCATTGCCATGTGAAATTATCGTGGTAGACAACAATTCTGTGGATGGCTCGGTAGCCATGGTGCTGGAAAAATTTCCGGAGGTAATTCTCATTTCCAACAAGGAAAATACCGGCTTTAGTCGGGCCAACAATCAGGGAATAGCTATTGCAAAAGGAAAATATATTCTACTTCTCAACCCTGATACCCTGGTAGAAGAAGACACCTTCGCGAAGTCAGTAGCCTTTATGGAATCCCACACTGAAGCCGGTGGGCTTGGGGTGAAAATGATAGATGGTAAAGGCAGGTTTCTACCGGAAAGTAAACGGGGGTTGCCCACCCCTGCAGTGGCTTTCTGCAAAATATTCGGGCTCTCTTCTCTTTTTCCGAAGTCGAAAATTTTTGGTCGTTACCATCTTGGTTACCTTGACTATGATCATGTGCATGAAGTAGATGTACTCTCAGGAGCCTTCATGCTTATGCGAAAGTCGGTGCTTGATACAACAGGATGGCTGGATGAATCTTTCTTTATGTATGGCGAAGACATTGATCTCTCCTACCGAATCACTGAGGCAGGATTTAAGAACTATTACTTCCCCGAAACACGAATTATTCACTATAAAGGAGAAAGCACCAAGAAGAGCAGCATCAACTATGTATTCGTATTCTACAGGGCTATGGTAATATTTGCCGAGAAGCACTTTTCAAAACGGAATGCGAAAGCCTTCTCCTTACTCATCAATGCTGCCATCTATATGCGGGCATTCCTGGCACTGGCAAGCAGGTTTGTAAAAGCTTCCATCTTACCTGTCATTGATGCTGCACTTATATTCACTGCACTCTTCTTTCTGAAAGGGTGGTATGAGGATTATGCCGGGCTTAGCTATACTGTATATTGGATCAACTCTGCACTGGCCATCTACACAGCGATATGGATGGTGGGTGTACTCTTTGCTGGTGGCTACGACAAGCCATTAAAACTCACTAAAATATTTGCTGGGGTGGCATATGGAACCCTTGCCATACTCATCTTGTATGCTTTGCTACCCGAGACACTGCGATTCTCAAGGGCCATTATTCTCATGGGTACATTCACTACAACACTTACATACTTGCTGGTGCGGGCGTTGGCACACATCACAGGCGCAACAGGGTATAGGCTGGGAGGGCAGGAAGCAAAAAGGATAGGCATCCTGGGTGCCAAAGCAGAGTTTGAGCGTATTGTAAGATTGCTCAATGAGAGTGGTGCTGCACCAGCGGCTGTGACCATGATCTTGCCCGAAAAAGACCCCACGGCCAGAATACCTCATGCAGATTTAATCAGTGAAGTGATAGATGTTTATAAGCTTAATCTATTAATTTTCAGCGGACAGGATATTTCATCCCAACAAATAATATCGATAATGGCGAAGGTGGAAAAGCAAAATGTTGACATAAAAATTGCTCCACCCGAAAGCCTCTACATCATTGGGAGCAACTCCATCGAAAAAGGTGGAGAAATATTTATCATGGAGCTCAATACCGTGAACAAACCAATAAACCGAAGGCGAAAGTGGTTGTTCGATAAATTGATGGCTATCTTGCTCTTGCTATCCAGTCCTGTAAGTATATGGTTTGTAAAAAACAAAATGGGCTACCTGCTCAATATAGCTTCAGTGCTCTTGGGCCGCAAGTCATGGGTGGGATATGCCCTCACCCCAGCCGACAATAAGAAGCTCCCTACACTTAAGGATGGTGTACTGAATCCACTTGACAAAATTCGCAGCATAGGCGATGCGCGTGAAACTGCCAAAAAGCTAAATACAGTTTACGCCCGTGCGTACAGTCTTAGAAATGACTTTACTATTTGCCTGGCGGGGTTTCAGAACCTAGGTAGGCAGTAAAGCCTGATTGTGAATAAGGATTTTTAGGCTAATTTTGCCTGCCACCAACTCATTAAATAAACTGATTACAATGCCGCAAAACGAAGTACTGCTTCCAAAAATGGGCGAAAGCGTAGCTGAAGCCACTATTATAAAGTGGCTTAAAAACGAAGGAGATACCATAGAAGCCGACGAGCCCATCATAGAAATTGCCACCGACAAAGTGGACAGCGAAGTACCCGCCCCCGAAGCAGGTATTCTAATTAAAAAAATGTGCAATGAAGGCGATGTGGTAGCCGTGGGTCAGCCAATAGCCATCATCAGCTCCGATAAAGGTGCTACTGCGCAGCCTGCAGCAGCTCCGGCTGCCGCGATACCATCTTCTGCAGCACCCGCATCAAATGGAGCATCTTTAACACAAAAACCAGTAGAGCAGTCAATTGCTTCATCACGCTCAGATGAAAGTGGCCGATTCTACTCACCACTCGTGCGCAACATCGCCAACTCAGAAGGTATTTCGATGCGTGAACTGGAATCCATACCCGGCACCGGAACCGAAGGAAGGGTAACTACAACAGACATTCTCAACTATATCCCAAACAGGGCGTCAGGCGCCATAGCTGCACCTGCCCAAAAGGCATCCCAGGCAGATTCTTCGGCAGGCTCCGCTGCCACAGCACAACCCAAAGTTACTGTGGTGTCGCAAGTAAAAGGGCCGGTGGTTGTGGCAGGTCCTGATGATGAAATAATGGAAATGGACCGTATGCGCAAGATTATTTCCGAGCATATGGTGATGAGCAAGCAAACCTCACCCCATGTTACATCCTATGTGGAAGCCGATGTAACCAACATCGTGGCCTGGAGAAATAAATGGAAGGATAAATTTGAATCACGAGAAGGCGAGAAACTCACCTTCACCCCTATCTTCATCGAAGCGCTGGCCAAGGCCATCAAAGAAATGCCAATGGTGAATGTGTCAACCGATGGCGTGAACATCATTAAGCGAAAGCACATAAATATTGGTATGGCTGCGGCATTGCCTTCTGGCAACCTCATTGTGCCAGTTATTAAAGATGCTGACCAATTGAATCTTTTAGGCACTACCAAAAGGGTAAACGACCTGGCCAACCGCGCCAGACTGAACAAACTTCTACCCGAAGATATACAGGGAGGCACCTACACCCTTACCAATGTGGGAACATTTGGCAATGTAATGGGGACGCCAATCATCAACCAGCCACAGGCTGCGATAATGGCTGTGGGTGCCATCAGAAAAAAACCAGCTGTTATAGAGACCCCTCAGGGCGACTTCATAGGCATACGCCACATGATGTTTCTCTCCCACAGCTATGACCATAGAATCATCGATGGTGCACTGGGGGGAAGGTTTGTACGCAGGGTTGCCGATCTGTTGGAGCAATTTGATTCGAACAGGGAAATTTAGTTGTGTTGATATTCGCTCAGTACAATGGTTTGTTTTAGCTTTGGTCGCAATCTTTAAGTAGAATATGAGCCCAGGGCAGCGCCTTTTACTAAATTTTTTTCTGGTTTTTCTCTTCAGCCAAGGCAGATATTCCTCTGCGCAAGGCGACAGTTTCTCATCCAAATTTACTGAAGCCAGCAAGCTGTCTGAAGAGAAAGAAAATGAAAAAGCACTTTCCATTTGGCTAGAATTGTGTACGCTCCACCCCGACAATGGCAACGTAAATTACAGAGCAGGAGTAGCATACCTCAATTCCTACAAACTAAAAACCGCTGCTTTGCCTTATTTGCAAAGGGCTATTGATGTAGGCGTCAATAACAATTACGATCCATATTCGCCTCAGGAGAAAAAATCACCCGTAGAAGTTTGGTATTACATAGGTGTGGCTTATCACTTGGCTGCCAAACTTGACCTTGCCGAATTGGCGTATGAAAATTTCATGAAAGAGACGAGCCAGAAGCACTATTTATTTAGACGTGCTGAACTTGGCGTGAACCAAGTGTACAATGCGCGTGTACTTATGGCTGAGCCTTTGGAATTTGACGTTATGAATCTCGGCGAAGTGATCAACACACAATATCCTGAATATAGCCCTGTGATAACCATTGATGAGAATGCAATATTCTTTACATCAAAGAGACCGAGAGCTGACAGTACCAATTTCACGTTAAGAGATGCCAGGACTGGCGATTACTTCGAAGACATTTATGTAAGCTATAAAAACCGAAAGGGAGAATGGCAAAGTCCAGAATTATTGGAAATAAATACACTGAACCATACGGCAACTGTGAATGTCTCCATCGATGGGCAGGTGCTGTACATGTATGAAGATATTAAAGGCAGTGGTACCCTTTTTGAAAGCAAGCTTGTAGGTGAAAAATGGTCCACACCTAAAAAGCTAAATGGAGATGTAAACTCTGACTACTGGGAGCCTCACATCGCGGTTTCAGCTGATGGACAAATGGCCTACTTTGTTAGCAATCGTCCGGGAGGGCTCGGAGGCCGTGACATTTACCTCACCCGCATGCTGCCGAATGGGGAATGGGGAAAAGCACAAAACCTAGGGCCAGGCATCAATACCGCATATGAGGAAGATGCAGTGTTCATTTCTCCAGATGGAAAGGCACTCTACTTTTCATCAGAAGGTCATACAAGCATGGGTGGCTTCGATGTATTCTACAGCGCTATTGACGATGAAGGCACCTGGAGCGTCCCCAAGAATCTTGGCTACCCCATCAATAGTTTGGATGACGATATTTTCTTTGTGACTTCGGCTGATGGAAAAAGAGCGTACTACTCTTCTTTTAAGCCCGAAGGATATGGTCAGAAAGACCTGTACATGATCAACCTGCCACTGCCAAGGGAATTGAAACTCGCTGTTCTCAAAGGCCTCATCGTGAATCCAGGCGGAAAGCTGCCGGAAAACCTAAAAGTTTCAATTATAAACCGGGACACACAGGAAGCGGGTACATACACACCTCGGAAACGGGATGGAAATTTTGTAGCCATCCTCCCTCCTTGCAACAGGTATGATGTGAGCTATCAAATCGATGGCATAGAAGTGGCCGTAGATACTTTCTCATTGGAGTGCAACGTAGCCTACCAGGAAATCTACAAGGAATTGCTTTTGAACCCGGTAATTATTTTTGATGATGGCACCGCAAGGGTGGTCACTGATGGTTCTACCCCAGTCTTTACATCCATAAGTACTGTGGCGAGCAGCGCTCCACTACAATTCAAAAGGTTGTTTGGCTATAACCAAAACAAAGTAGCTGAAGAAGACATCTTTACCACTTTCGCAAAGGGACTGAAAGCGCGTATCGAAACCATTGGAATGGTGGAGGTGCAGATTGTGGGTAGTGCTTCGAAAGTACCCACGCGTACTTATAAAACCAATCAAAACCTTGCACAAATTCGGGCTGAGAATGGAAAGCAAGAATTGTTGGACCGTCTGACTGCATTGGGTGCAGATACTTCTAAAATTAAATTTACTGAGGTGGTGGGAAAAGTACAGGGACCTGATTACAACGGTGATGCAAGTAATCAAAGCCAATACAAACCATTTCAGTACCTGGAAATAACAACCAATTGATTGGCGCCATTCGCTTATTTATTTGGTTGGTACAGGTGTGGTGAATACATTTGGAGAACCCCTTTCTAGAACTATGAATTTATACGGCAACCAAATGCCCGTTCGCATACTTCTTATGTGGCTGGCAATCACCTGTGGAAACTGCATAATGGCGCAAAATGTAAAATCCGCAAAGGCAGCTTTCGATCTTGGCAATTACCCTTTGGCCCTGGAAGAATACAATGCTCTTCTGCAAAATGAGCCAGATAATGTTGAGTACAACCAGGCGGTGGGGGTGTGTTATTTGCGTACGCAAATTGACCCACAGCAGGCGTTGGACTACCTCCTTACCGCCGAGCAAAAAAGCAAACCCGGTGACGACATGCCGCTTATGATCGCCGAAGCGTATATGCACCACCTGCAGTACGATTTGGCACTGGAATATCTCAAAAAGTACCAGGCCGAAGGAAAGAACAGCAAGAAAAACGAAGGGCTCATCAACCTTATGAGGTCACATTGCAACGCAGCAACAGAGTTGTTGAAGTATCCACTCGACGTGACTTTTAAAAATGCTGGAAGCGATGTCAATTCTTCAGGATCTGACTATCTTCCATTTGCCAAGCACGATGGCAATTCATTTATTTTCACCACCCGCCGAAAATTGAGTCCAGGGGCCAAACCTGAGGAAGATGGGTTCTTTTTGTCCAACATCTTTCTGGCAACCAACAGCAACGGCAAGTGGGTAACCACTTCGGCGGGCGACCGCATAAATAACGGAATGGATGAGCACGGCATCGGCCTTTCTGCTGGCGGAGATACCTTGTTTTTCAGCATCAACGATATGGACACAGCTGGCGATATTTTCACTGCTGTGAAGAAGGGAGATGGATATGGAGGTATTAAAAGTCTTGAACTGCCAGGTATCAACTCACCATTTATGGAAAATGCCTGTGCTGTGAGTGCTGATGGAAAAACCATCCTCTTCAGCAGTGATCGTACTGGGGGCTTTGGTGCATTCGACCTGTGGATGATTCAAAAGCAAACAGATGGCACCTGGTCGGAGCCAAAAAATCTTGGAGCGGCCATCAACACTCCCTTCAGCGAAAATTACCCCACCCTATCTTCCGACAGTCAAACCCTGTTTTTCACTTCAGAAGGACACCCGGGTATGGGCGGATACGATCTCTACTTTTCAGGGTGGGATGCCAAAAGCAATTCATGGTCCAAGCCCCAGAATATGGGTTATCCAATCAATACACCGGGTAATGATAAGAACATCTCCTTTTTCAACAAAGAAAGCAAAGCCCTATACACATCCCTTCGTGAGGATGGATTGGGCGATTTAGATATCTACGAGTTGGGCTTTCGCTCCATGGATAGTGACGCGCCATCCATCTTTCACATTACAGCCATTGGAGCGATTGGGGAAAGTGTGCTGGCTTCTGCACCTGTGAAAATAAAAAATGAATTCGACGAGCTTATCGGGGAGTATTACCCAAATTCCATCACGGGAAGGTATGTGGCAGCCCTCTACCCCGGCAAGTATTTTCTCGACCTTGATGTGCCCGGATATGCCCCTTACAACGAATTTTTTATAGTGGGGAGCTACCACGGAAGGCACGAGCAAAGTGTAAAAATTATCAAACTAAATAAATAACATGCAGCTTAACCTGAAGAGGCCCCTCGCCTTCTTCGACCTGGAAACCACAGGTGTGAATGTGGCTTCAGACCGAATCGTAGAAATTGCCATTCTCAAGTTACATCCCGATGGACGTATAGAGCGCCGTCCTGATACTGCCAATGGACCAACGCGCTTGCTTATAAACCCTGAAATGCATATTCCGGAAGAGTCGTCAAATGTGCACGGTATATGGGACAAGGACGTTACTGACGCCCCAACCTTTCGAAGCATCGCTCCCAAGTTGTTTCGATTTATTTACGATTGCGACCTGGCGGGATTTAATTCGAATAAGTTTGACATACCCATTCTGGCAGAAGAGTTTCTGAGGTGCGAAATAGAATTCAGCATTGAGAACCGCAACCTGATAGATGTTCAAAACATCTTTCACTTAATGGAGCAGCGCACGCTCCGTGCAGGCTATAAATTCTACTGTGGCAAGGAGCTGGAAAATGCACACGAAGCCATGGCCGATGTGGATGCAACGTACCAGGTTTTTCTGGCGCAGCTGGAGCGATACAAAGACACTGAAATAGAAATAAACGGCAGTATGACCAAGCCCATCATTAATGA
>JBGTBE010000051.1:0-29210 GCA_041749535.1 Cryomorpha sp.
TTACTTGTTCCTGGATCAAAAAAGAAGGTTGGGCATGGTGAAGCGAATTAAAAAACAAATCGATAAATTCGGCTTGACTAATGAAGACATCGGGATCGCAATTACCTGAAATCATGGCACATGAACAGACGTTAGTCAGAATTTTAACAAACAGTACTCAAATAAGAAATATGCCAAAAAGATTAGGACTAGAACCAATTTATATAGCACCTGGAATTTCAGGTTATATTGATACTCTTGGAAATCCCCATGTTATCGATGAAACAACTAACACTATACTAAATCCTCACGATACTTTTGATAAAATCACAATATATGAAAGACAAGTTGAAGGCTGGTTTCTTAATGAAGCTGATAAACTCATCCGTTATAAAAATCAAAACAAAGGATTTATCGTTCTGATGATCTGCCTTTCTTATTTTGAAGGTGTAGAAGAATATAAAACTGGACGATTAAGCCATCATCGAAGTAAAGAAGTATTCAGAAATAGCATTGAACGAATTTACCCACGACAATTTTCACAAATCCAACTAGACGAACTATATGGAGAAGGTAGGTGTGGACTATTTCACAATGGAATGGTCAGAGGACAAATCATAATAAGAAATAGTTACCCAAATAGCATCGAATTTGACAATCAAAGAATAAAAATAAGTCCAAAGAAATTACTGAGAGATATTAAGAATGACTTTGAGGATTTTATAACATTACTTCGCCAAGACCTAAATGCAAGAAATAATTTCAGTAACCTTTACACGAATTTATAACAACTACTTCTACCAACAACTAAACCTTCCGTCACCCCGAAAGGCCCACAATAAAACCACCCCCCAAAACAACAAACCCCCGCCATGTGGCGGGGGTTTGCATTTATTAGTTGCAAGGGGATTGCAAAACCTAAGCAGCCATTACAAGGGCTACGTCGCTGAAGCCGCTGTTATCACGCGGGCCCACAGCCTTTACACGGAACCAGTAGTACTGTCCGGCGGTGAGATTGTCCACAGTGCACATGGCCTTCGATGAAAAGGATACAGGTTGCCAGGTTGTGCCGGGGAGTACAGGGTCCGAGGAGGTCATCTGTAACCCCCAACAACAACACCTCAACATTTAGCCAGATTTTTCTAAAGCTTTTGTTCTGGCAGTTTTAGATTTTGTGGAAAGAGCTCGTAAAGTGCATTTATTTTATGATCTGCGATGCGGTGGAGTACATCAGTTAGCCAGGCCATCGGATCTACTCCGTTGAGCTTGCATGTGCCTGTGAAGGTGTAAAACATGGCTGAGCGTTTTGCGCCTTCGTCAGATCCGGCAAAGAGGTAATTTTTACGTCCGAGCGCATTGGGTCGGATGGTGTTTTCGATTAGATTATTATCGATGAGCAGTTCTCCATTGTGCAGGTAGTTCAAGAGACTGTCCCAAGAGTTGACGGCGTAATTAAATGCTTTGCCGATGGGACTTTTGGGTGGTACATGTTTATTTTCCCGGGCGATCCAGACCTGGCATTGGCCGAATACAGTAATGCGCAAGCCCGAAGCAGTAGTAAGCTCAAATACTTTCGAAGCACGTGGCGATGCTACATCGCGATATACCAACTCTTGAAAATGACGCTCTTTGGATAAAGATGAAACAGCGATATGATCATTATATTTATTGCACGAATAATTGAATTTGGGCAGATTAATCTGCCGGTCAGCTAAAAAGGTTTTCTTTGAGAGACCACTCGATATCCACTCCTAAACCAGGGCAAACATTTCTTCTTGTAATTGCATTATTCTTTTCGTCCAAAGATGTATGGATGAGAAGATTAGGATAAGATGGACTTGGTCGGTGGTTATATAATAAAGAATAGCAAAATGGTCCAGCCGGTGTGACCAAATCTGCTCGACATATTATAGTATCTTTGAGCGTGTAGCACGTCATCCTTCGTGCACGCGCAAAAATCGTTGCGCGCTAAACTGCGAGACCAGGGCAATTGATCTAGCGGTATAATATTGGCTCATGGTTAGGCCTTTACATTCAACCTCGTTTTGACATGAAAAAAGATAAAATTGAAGTCATGCCAAACGAGCCTCTAATCACGTCGAAGAACCTCTTCCCTGTAGTAGGCATTGGTGCAAGCGCAGGTGGGCTGGATGCATTTAAACAATTTCTCCAGGCCATTCCCGAAGATTCCGGAATGGCGTACGTGCTGGTGCAGCATTTAGACCCAACTCACGAAAGTTTGCTCCCCGAATTGCTGCAAAAAGTTACGCGCATTCCGGTAGAGCAAATTACAGATGAAGTGAAAATTGCACCCGATCACATCTACATCATACCGAGCAACAAAATGCTCATAGCCAATGACGGGGTGCTGAAACTTAGTCCGCGGACTGCAAAAAAGATGGACAGACACTTACCGATTGATCTTTTCTTTCAGTCGCTTTCGGCCGTTCATCAAAGCCATTCTATTGGAGTCATTTTATCGGGCACGGGCAGCGATGGCACCCGGGGTTTGAAAGCGATCAAGGATCAAGGCGGTATTACCTTCGCACAGGACGAATCGTCAGCAGCTTATGATGGCATGCCGCGCAATGCCGTTCAGGCTGGTGTGGTTGATTTTGTTTTGCCACCCGAAAAAATTCCACAAAAATTATTGGATATAATCAATATTTATGGGGTCAATGAGACGAGTGGTATGGTTGCATCGGCGGCTCAAATCAATGAAGCTGCGTTTAAACAAATTCTTTCCGTACTCCGCTTGAGGAAGGGAACAGATTTTGCCTATTACAAACAGACCACGATTCGAAGACGCATACTCCGCCGGATGGCGCTCAACAAGAGTGAAGAACCTGCTGCTTACCTGCAGTTCATTAGAGAGAACAAGCAGGAGCAGGATATTTTGTACCAAGATCTCTTGATCTCGGTGACCGAATTTTTTCGGGACAAAAAAGTTTTTGACAATTTATGCGAATCCATAATCCCGCGCATACTTAAAAGTAAATCGAATGGTGAGCCGGTTCGGGTGTGGGTAGCAGGTTGTAGCACGGGTGAAGAAGCCTTCTCTATCGCCATTTGTTTCAAAGAAGTCTTAGGCGGCAAAAACGATAAAGTGCAAATCTTTGCTACCGACATCAGCGAACCAGCCATTGCCAAAGCACGCATCGGTCTATTTAAAAAAAACGATTTAGAAAATGTAAGCCCCCAGCGATTGCATGATTTTTTTTCCAAACAAAGTGGCGAATATCGCGTGAATAAGGATGTGAGAGAAATGTGCGTGTTCGCCGTTCATAATTTCCTGAAAGATCCACCTTTCGGTAAAGTGGATTTCATCAGTTGCCGCAATGTGCTCATTTACATGGAGTCTTACTTGCAAAAAAAGGCGCTTACCACCTTTCACTACGCGCTTAACCCCAAAGGCTTTATGCTCTTAGGCAAATCAGAAACGATCAGTAGCGTACCCGATCTTTTTGCCCCTGAAGCTAAAAGCGATAAGTTGTATTCGAGAAAAGACGGTCCCGGCAAGTTCATTCAAGTGGCGACGCAACGCATCGAGCAGAACCTGCAAGGTTCACACTCAGATACCAAAGCCGACAACCCACTTACAGACATTCAACGAGCCGCAGATGACGTCATACTCCGAAAATATATGCCTGATGGTGTGGTGGTCAATGAAGTCTTTGACATCGTGAATTTCAGAGGGAAAACAAGCGATTATCTCGAACAATTGGGCGGTAAACCCAGCCATAATCTACTAAAATTGGCTAAACGGGGCTTGGCGTTTGATTTGAGAAACATTCTGCACCAGGCGAACACAGAAAAAAAAGCCATCCTGAAAGAAAGCATCTCGCTGCATGAAAATATACCCGGATCAGAAACGGGCATCAAGCAACGTATCATCAGCATCGAAGCCATCCCACTCAATACAATCGAGCCACATTACCTGATTCTCTTCCATGAAACCTCAGCACTGAAAGCGACCAAAAAAAAGGACGAGCGCCGATTCAAAAAGGACGACAAAGATCTACTCATTCAAAACCTGGAACAGCAGCTCGTGCAAACACACGAAGATATGCGGGCCATCACAGAAGTTCAAGAATCAGCTATTGAAGAACTTCAAAGTGCCAATGAAGAACTCTTGAGCAGCAGCGAAGAATTACAGAGCTTGAATGAAGAATTAGAAACCAGCAAAGAAGAGATACAAAGCACCAATGAAGAATTGACGATTTTGAATCAGGAATTACTCAGTTTGACTGAACAAGTTACAGATGCGCGGGACTATGCCGAAGCCATCGTAGCCACCGTTCATGATGCCCTGGTTGTGCTTGATCGAAACTTTCGGATAAAGTCTGCAAACCAGTCATTCTATAAAAAATTTGCCGTCAATAAGGAGGAGACAGAAGGCGTAGTTTTATTTGATCTGGGAAACAAGCAATGGAATATTTCAGGCCTACACGAGTTTCTGCACAACATTAGCTCAGAAAATGGACAAATCAGCGGATTAGAAGTGGCTCACAACTTCCCACTGGTCGGAGAAAAAACTGTGCTTTTGAATGCAAGCCGCATTATTGAGAAAAATCAGGGCGAACAATTAATTCTGCTTTCCATTAGTGATATTACACAAGAGAAGAACGCAAGGAAGCAGTTTCAAGACGATCAAAACCTGAGAGAAAATCAAAAAGATGAATTCATTAGCATTGCCAGTCATGAAATGAAAACACCGCTCACCACAGCCAAAGCTTATCTGCAGATGCTGGAACTGGCCTTAAATAAGAATGATGTAGATGCAATCCTGTATGCAAAAAAGGCGAGCGAAGCGGTAGACAGGTTGAATGACTTAATAGGCGAATTGTTGGATGTGAGCAAGATACGCCTCGGCAAGCTCGATTTCAAAATCACGACTTTCAACTTCAATGACCTGATTGACAGTAGCGTTGAAAACATGCAGCTTACCTCAATACAGCATTCCATTGTAAAAACTGGAACGGTGTCGAGTGAAATTACAGGGGACCAATACAGGCTCCAACAAGTGCTCATTAATTTGCTGAGCAATGCCATCAAATATTCACCTGGAGAAAAGAAGGTGTACCTAACGATCAGTCAGGAAAAAGAACAAATAAAAGTGTCTGTTAAAGACACGGGGATAGGGATAGCTCAGAAAAGCTTAGATCAGATTTTCGATAAATACCACCGCATCGAAGAACATGCCGTCCACTTTCAAGGCTTGGGTATTGGCCTATTTATTTCCAAAGAAATTATCCAACGACACCATGGCGAAATATGGGCCGAAAGCGAAGAAGGAATGGGAAGTACTTTTTATTTTACATTGCCTTTGGGTGACACCAAGCCGAAGGCATAAATGTAGAATATGAAAAAGCAGACAAGTCAGAAAATATAAAAGCCCATACGGATAGGATGGAACACGATCAAAAACATGAATTAACGTCTAGTCTGGCCTCCCCTTTTCCGAGTAAGGAAGACGCTGCGGACAAATGCATTCTAATTTATGATGATGATCAAGAAATTCTGTTTTTGTGTAAAACAATATTGACAAAAAAAAAATACCGGGTTGAGACGCTCTCCAGATGCGAGCATGTCATTAGCGATATAGATCGGGTTAAGCCCGATCTTATTTTAATGGATCTTTGGATCCCGAATATTGGCGGCGAGAGAGCCATATCTTTAATCAAGGCAATTCCCGCGCTCGGCCACATCCCAATACTTCTGTTTTCTGCCAATGCAGATATAAAAGACATTTGCCAGAAAATAAATGCAGACGGCTATATCGCAAAACCATTTGACGTACTTACCTTTTTGCACGTGATAGCGCAACATACGTAACATTCCACCAACCCCCGGCCATTCGAGCCCCAGGACGACCGATATATACCCCGGAATTAAGTCCAATTCAAAACAAAACTTTACACAGCACATTGGATAGTTTCTGCGGCTCGGGTATATTTGGGAATGACAACAACCTACCTCGCACATAAGCGATATATACGCAATTGCAGGTTGTGGGAGTGTCGTATATACAGATGTTGTAAACAAGCAAAAGAAACAGATGAACTTCATAAAAAAACTCTTCGGACTAAAAGTCGAAAATTATATTGTGGCTACAATAAATGACAAGATTATGCCTGTAGACAGAGGAGTAATTTATAGAGAACCGTTAGATGAATTACTTAAATCAAGCGGAATTGGAGAAGTTACGGGTGGCGGAACTATGCAATTGAAATCGGGAGAAATAGAATATTGTGAATTAGAAATCAAACTCAATTCAAACAAAATTAACGAAAACGACATTCAGTTAATTATTAGTAAACTGGAGGAACTTGGAGCACCTAAAGGTTCAAAATTGACAATGAAAAAAACTGACCAAAAAAATAGAATTCGGACAGAAAGAAGGACTAGGAATTTACATAGATGGTGTAAATTTAGACCACTTCAAGTAGCCGCGCTTCACAGGTAGCCAACTTGCCACTTACTTAACTTCCGGGCAGGACCCCAGCGTTTTAAGGACTTTCACCCTTTGGGATTTCTTTCTAAAGAAATCTATATTTACCATTGAAGGCACACACAAGGGCTATGAAAACATGGGACGAAACGTACTGAAATCAAGCTCAGAACTTCGTAGTTTAGTTCGTCACGGGCGGACAGAATTGTATTTCGAATTCCCCACGTTTCTTAGCTAATTCGTTGGCAGGCATTTGGTACGTTAAATTTAAAACATGAAAGCAATTATCGGATTCATACTAATTATCGCTGGAATTGTTGTCTTTCTCTTTTTCAGCAAGTACTCGGGGGACAGCATCCCTTATCCATTTCTTTGGTACTTGATATCAATTGCGGTAATCGGATTTGGAATTCTGCTGATTCTTAATTCACTGAAAGTAGGAAATGAGCAGAATGATAAAACAATAGACGATGAAATTGATAGACTTAAAAAAAATGGGGACAAGATAACTGTTGACCTTAATATATGTGAAATTGTGACCAATAACTATGTAGAAGAAAGAGAAAGTAACTCATCATACCGAGTCCAGGCTTGGGATGCTCTCTATGACTCCAGTAGAAATGTTGAACTAGTAAGTGTCAACCAAACTGTTCTACTTTTTGAAACAGACAGACATGGGAATAAGGAAAGATTTCGCAGCCCAACAATTTCTAAAGATGAAATAACATTGAAGTTTCTTCTCGACCGGCAGCAAGAAACCTTCATCTATGTGGACAGGGACAATAGGGAGCGATACTATTTTGACTTAGAATTCCTAATAGAAAAAGAATAAAAAACGCGCTACAATCTAGTAGCCAGCTCCACCCCTAAACAGGTTCGGAGTGCCAGCAGGAATATTGTGCGTAGTTTAGGGACGCGGGCATTGCTTAATGGTGCTGCTGCCTCGCGGTAAGGAGGGACTGAGGGTATAGCCAAGAATAAAACGGACAACAAATCAAACACAGATAACCATGACAAACACAGTTAAAATCCTCACAGCAGTTGCGACAATTATTCTAATGGCCTCATTTACGGGCAGGAATACCCATGACTTTATTGGGACCTATGGTGTTTCTTCATCAGATCCTTCCCAAATAAAACTGACCATTCATTCTAACCACACTTTTTATTACCAGGACTTCTCAGTATCCGACAAAAAAATTGTCATTGAAGGTACCTGGACGCTGGAAGACAATAAAGTGGTTTTGATAGATGATAAGGCAACAGAGAAGTTTCACAATGTTTGGTCGTTCGATGAAAACGGACAAATAGCAAAATCACGAAAGGGACTTACTTTTTACAGGTTGTGCAAAATGAACGCCTAGCAAAATTGGGTACCATCGGGTAGTTGATGGCGAATGATAGGGTTTTATCATTGGTTTTCATTCAATCAGATGAAGTACGAAAAACACGTAGAAACAACTGACACCATGAAAAAGCTACAATACAGCGTACACATCAACGCACCGTCAAGCAATGTGTACGACCGTATGCTTGGTATAAGCGATAAATCTACCTATGAGGCATGGACGGCCCTGTTCAACCCTACATCGAGCTACGAGGGCAGCTGGACAAAGGGCGGAAAGATGCGCTTTGTGGGAACCGATGATAAGGGAGAGAAAGGCGGCATGGTATCAGAAATCGCTGATATCATACCAAACCGCTTTGTTTCCATTCGGCATTACGGACTTGTACAAGCCGGCAAAGAAATTACCACAGGTCCTGAAGTGGAGAAATGGGCAAACGGGCGAGAAAATTACGCCTTCGATGAGCACAATGGAACCACCCGGGTAACAGTTGAATTAGATACAACTGAAGAATTTATGGATTATATGAACCAGACCTACCCAAAAGCCCTGGAGAAGTTGAAAGAGATTTGTGAGGAATAGGATTTATACACTGTTAAGAAATGAGCGGCAATCTTAATTTATATCTACTTGTCATCGCAATTACCACCTCATGCATTTCCTACAGTCCGATGTCTGATACCAATAAAAAAATGGCATCAGAAATCCGAACAGGATTTGTATTGAACATTGATGATTACAAGCGTGAAGGACGCATACTTAAGCATTCCAAAAGGTATGAGCTCATTTCAGATTCAGCTTCATCGGATGTTAGCATTGAATTAAAGAGACTTGGACTCTCTCCGGCCGGATGTGTTACACCTCAGGTAACGGTAATGATATTCACACTGGGCTTTTATCCGGTAAGGTTTAGGGAGAAATACTATTTTGAGTACAATGAAATAAGCAAGGGGGTAACAACCTGTTATTCGGAATCGATTGAAATAGAAAAGATCGTTTCATGGTTTCATCTATTCTCTCCAAGAAAAAGCAGAAATAGAGCAATCGGAAAGTCGATGAATGCAAACCTACTTGAAGGCTAAATAGCAAGGCAGGGTATTGCTGCGAAAAATCCCAGCAACGCATGTTATTCTGGTTTGGTTTATGCAGCGCATTCGAATCATCAATATGAAAACCCACAACCAGTATATTGCCCTATACCCAATTCCACCGGAGAGTGAACGCCTCATTGTAGGCACCATCCATCCAAAAAACCACGCGCAATTCTTGCTGCCTTTCTTCTATGGTAATCGTGCAAGCCTGTGGAAGATATTTGCAGAAGCTTTTCCCGATGAACTGAAAGACCCTACTGATTTGAAGTGTGTACTCAAGTTTCTTAAGCTGCGCAAACTGGCCATCTCTGATACCATCCTTTCGTGCAAGCGCCACACGAATTCTGCTTTCGACAGAGACCTCTTTGATATTCAACTTCATACCGACTTGCTTTCGCAAATCAGGAGCAGCGCAATAAAGCAGATTTACTTTACAAGCGGATGCGCTACAAACGGTGCTTACCGTCTTTTCTATTCCGGAATGCTCGGCCTTAAAATAAGCAGCCAAATGTGCACCAACCGCAAGGTGATGTTGCCCAAATCGCATTTTGGAAGAGAGGTGGAGCTGCGCATATTGCTCTCGCCCTCGGGAAGTTCAAATATCGCTATTGCACAAATGCCGGAGTACAAGGCCCGGCGCACGCATTACGCACAATTCGACCGCCCGGTGCACAGGTTTCGTGTAGACTATTACCGCAAGGAATTTGAATAAAATGCAGGGGTGAAGTCCGTAAGACCATCACACTGTGGAGGGAAAAATAGCGCACAATTGTTGAGCGTAGTTTGGCTGTCGCGCAGCAACCCTCCTATTTAACATAAACCGTTTTCCGGTTTACAAATGCCAGGATGCCATCTTTGGACAATTCGCGTCCGTAACCGGAAATGCCGGTACCACCAAATGGAAGCCGAGGGTCGCTCTTCACCAGTTCATTGATGAAACAGGCCCCGTCGCTCACGCGCTCAGCCATGGCGATGGCCTTCTCCTCATCGCGGGTACAGATGGTTACGCCCAATCCAAACCTGGATTGCTCGGAAAGCGCGAAGGCATGTTCTGCATCGTTCGCCCTGATCATGGCAGCCAGTGGCCCAAAGGTTTCTTCGCGAAAAGCGGGCATCTCAGCGCTTACATTTCCCAAAACGGTGGGCTCGTGGAAGCAATCTTTCTGCTTGCCTCCCAGGAGCAGCGTGGCACCCGCCTCAATAGATTTCGATACCTGCGATTGTAGTTGGTCTGCAAGGTCTTTGCGGGCCATGGGCCCTACCTGCGTGTCTTCAAGCATGGGATCGCCCGCTTTCAAGGCTTTCACACCGGCTATAAATTTCTCTACAAATGCATCGTAAATATCCTTGTGCAGAATAAAGCGCTTGGCGGCAATACAACTCTGCCCGCAATTTTGCATACGCGCCTGTATGGCAGTTTTCACAGCCTGCTCAATATCTGCATCATCCAACACTATAAAGGCATTGCTTCCCCCCAATTCGAGCAGTGATTTCTTCAGGTATTTTCCGGCAAGGGTAGCCACCGCCGACCCTGCACCTTCGCTGCCGGTGACAGTAACTGCGCGCACAATGTCGTGGGCAATGATCTGTTCCATGTCATCGTGCTGCACGATAAGGTTTTGAAACACCCCTTCCGGGAAACCGGCTTTTGTGAATACGCCTTCTATCATCTCAGCGCAGCCAATTACATTGGAGGCATGCTTGAGCAGACCCACATTGCCTGCAGTAAGCGTGGGCGCGGCAAAGCGAAATACCTGCCAGAAAGGAAAGTTCCAGGGCATCACGGCAAACACAGCCCCTAAGGGGTCATGGCGCACAAAACTTTTGCGGGCATCGCTTTCTATCTCTTCAGGTTTCAGAAAATCTACCGCATGGCCGGCGTAATATTCGCACACCCAGGCACACTTCAATACCTCGGCCCTGGATTCGCTTATGGGCTTACCCATCTCCAGGGTAATCATCTTCGCATATTCCTCAACGCCTGCGCGCAGTACCTCCCCCGCTTTATTCATAAGGTCGCAGCGCTCCTGCAGCGGAACTTTGCGGTATGAAGAAAATGCCGCTGCTGCGCGATCCAGCCTGTCAGTGAGCTCAGCGCTGCTGATTGATACAAAGGAGCCTACTTCAGTGCCGTTGAATGGATTTGTGGTTTTAATATCCATGCCGCTGTTGGGTTTATGGTTCTTATTTTACAAAAGTAATGTTCGCATTGCACCTAAGCGATGATAGGGCTATGAACGCTCTGAAGAACGTGTTGGCATGTATGATTGACGAATGTAGGTACCTAATAAGTCACTGCATGAAATGTGGGCCGCTTCTTGTCAAAGCCCTATCGCAGCCCATTTCCGTTTAGGTCCTATCCTTCATCCATTTTCTGATCCAAAAGCTATATTTACCCCCTGCTAAAAAAAGGCATATTCAAATCCACTCTTATGAAGTCATCGCTGCTCCTGTTGCTCATGCTCAATACCGCCATTGTGGGTGCACAAAATTCAGACCCCTGGAGTGCATACATGACCCCTTCGGACATCCATACTTTTATGGCCGGGTATGCAGGTGATTTTAAAATGGAAATATCAATGTCCATGGGCGAAGCAATTGCTCCGGTAGTTGTAACGGTAGATTCTGAACACAGTATGTTGCTGGGCGGCCGATTTTTAGAAATGAAACAAAAGGGAGTGATGGCCGGAATGGACTATCAGGCCATAAGCACCCTGGGATACAACAACAGCTCCAATAAATTTTCACTAACCACCATAACCAATATGGGCACAGGCATATTGAGTATGAAAGGAAATTGGGATGAAGAATCGAAGTCGGCAACGCTGTATGGTCAAATGACCAATCCAGTATCTAAAGACATCATAGACGTGCGGCAAGTACTCACCTTCGTTGACGGTGATACCATACTAATAGAAAGTTTCGACAAGGAAGGCGATACTCCGGAAGTGAAAACAGTGGTTTACACATTGACCCGAAAAGGATGAATCTATGAAAAGCGGAGGGTTCGTGTTCCGCTTTCTGACGCAAGTTGTGATGCCTGGAACAAACTTCACTGCACCACTCTATTCATCTGCCCTGCATGAACCTTTACAAAGCCCATCTGAAATAAGATCCCATCAAGTGCAAGGCTGGCAGTTCCTATACAAATAAATCACCCTTAAAACCCAAACTCCAATAAGGGTCTCTCAGGCGGTGAGCATCTTTTTCACCAGGTCGGCAACGAACTTTGGGTCAGCTTTGCCGGCAAGCTTTGCATTTACTTCGCCCATCACTTTGCCCATATCCTTCATGCCCGATGCGCCGGAACTTGCGATAATATCCACTACGGCAGCTTCAACTTCCTGTTCAGATAGCCTTGCAGGCAAAAAAGCTTCGATGACCCCGGCTTGAAAATCTTCAACGTCGGCCAAATCCTTCCTGGACTGTGCATGAAAGATGGCAGCAGCCTCCTTGCGCTGCTTATGCAGGCGGTTGAGAATCTGAATTTCTGCCTGCTCTGTAATTCCGGTATTGCCACCTTTGGTGGCTTCCAGAAGCAGTGCAGCTTTTACAGCCCTGAGGGCCTCAAGGCGTTCTTTCTCCTTGGCGCGCATGGCGTCCTTTATGCTCTCGTTAATCTTTTCTACCAAGCTCATACCTGTGCAAAATTTTTGGCAAAGTTAAGGGTTTGGGCCCTATGTCACATCAGTCCACGTTGTCGTGCAGGTAGGAGTTGTTCGACCTCAGCTCCACACGTCGCTCTCCATCTTCGTCACGGTCTTCGGAAAGGGTGTATCGAGATACTTGCGACTCACTGCTGTGGGGTACTGTGTCAAGCTGTATGTTTCGCCTTTTGTAAGCGGGCTCTTTCTCCAGGTTGCTCAGTCCTTCGGGGCTTTTAATACGCTCTGCCATTTCACGCAGGTGGCGCATTCTTTCCCGGTTCAGCTGTGCTGCCACCTCGCTGGTTACCCTTTCGGAAAGGGCTGCAGTGGCCTCAGTACGTGCAGGTGAAGCAGGTGTTGCAGATGGGTTGGTATCTACTGAAGTATCTGCCACATCTTCCAACCCCCCTTTGTCCTGTTCCAGCTCAAGTGGAATAGAATTGAAGGTGTTGGTATGCTCCTCCACATCAGGAACAGCAGCTTCTACAGCCTTGGATTGTGTTTCGGGCTCAGGGTCGAAAAGTTCGAATTTCTGAATCTCTGGCTTTGGTTCTTCCACGAGGGGAGCCTTGGCAACTATGGGCTCAATCTCTTTCATGTAGGGCTCAGTACTCTCTGCCGTTATTGGTGTATTCAAAGGCTCGGTAATGGCCTTCGTTTGCCTTGGAGCCAACTCATGGAGGGTCACCTTAACCGGTTCATCCAGGTCAAAACCTGTTTCCGGGGTAGTTTTAAATCCTGTGGCAATGATGGTAACGCTGATTTTATCGCCCAGGGTTTCGTCCATGGCATGTCCCCAAATTACATCGGCTGTAAGGCCTGCTGCGTGTTGTATGTAATCAGTAATGTCCGTGATTTCGTCCATCATCACTTCCGATGTGCCGTAAGTGATGTTGAGCAGAATGTACTTGGCTCCTTCAATGTCATTGTCGTTGAGCAGAGGTGACTCCAGGGCTTCTTTTGCTGCTTTGATGGCACGGTCATCGCCTTCGGCAGTAGCCTGACCCATGATGGCGACCCCACTGTCCTTCATTACGGTGTTCACATCGTTCATGTCCACATTTATATCGCCGGTTACTGAGATGAGCTCAGCAATTCCTTTTGCGGCGGTACTCAGTATGCTGTCTGCTTCGGCAAATGCTTTCTGCAGGGACAGATTGCCATAAATTTCTCTCAGTTTGTCATTGCGGATGATGAGCAGGGTATCTACGGACTGCCGCATTTCCCGAAGGCCTTCCGTAGCCTGTTTCATACGCTTACGGCCTTCGAAGGTGAAGGGAATGGTTACGATACCAACGGTGAGAATGCCCATCTCCTTGGCCACTTTGGCGATCACAGGAGCTGCGCCTGTGCCGGTACCACCGCCCATTCCGGCGGTTACGAATACCATAGTGGTTCTATTCGAGAGTATTTCTCTTATCTCGTCGATGTTTTCAATGGCTGCGTTGCGGCCCACTTCAGGTTGTGAGCCGGCGCCTCTGCCTTCGGTAAGGCTCTGACCCAGTTGAACCTTGATGGGTACCGGACTTATATCGAGGGCCTGGGAGTCGGTATTGCAAACGATGAAGTCTACACCTTTAATTCCTTGCTTGTACATGTGGTTTACGGCATTGCTGCCTCCACCGCCCACGCCTATCACCTTGATGATAGACGACTGGTCTTTTGGCAAATCGAACTGCATATATTGTGGGTTTTTGGAGTTTTCAGTTTATAATTGATTAATAGTCGTCGTCTTCAAAGAGGGCCTGCCCTTTTGAAATGATTCTGTCGAAAAGGCCTTGTTTGTCCTTGCTTCCGGAGCGCACCTGCCCGCGTTTGGACGTTTTGCTCTTCGATCTTTTCAGGCTCTCCTCATGCGCTTTAAGCACAAGGCCAATGCCTGTGGCGTACATGGGGCTGGCCATTTCTTCAGCGTTGGTCTTGCCGAGGTGCTCGGTGGGGTAACCCATCCTTGTTTCCATTCCGGACAGATACTCTACCAGCTGGGGCAAATTCTTAAGCTGACTGCCACCACCTGTAAGTACGATGCCTGCGATAAGTCTCTTCTCGTATCCGGAGCTTTTTATCTCGTACATCACCTGTTCTATAATCTCTTCGGTTCTGGCTTTGATGATGTTGGCCAGGTTGCGCACAGAGATTTCTCTCGGTTCGCGCCCGCTGAAACCGGGGATGCACACTATTTGGTTGTCCATACTCTCAGAGCTGAGCGCCGAGCCAAACTTCACCTTGAGTTGCTCTGCATGCTTTCGCAAAATGCTGCAACCCGCCGCGATATCATCCGTGATGATGTTTCCCCCAAAGGGTATCACCGCCGTGTGGCGAATGATGCCGTCCTGGAAGATGGCAATATCCGTAGTGCCCCCACCTATATCTACAAGCACCACGCCTGCTTCTTTCTCTTCGCTGTTGAGCACAGCATCGGCCGAGGCAAGTGGCTCGAGCACCAAAGTGCTCACGTCCAGGCCAGCCTTGCTTACACTCTTGTAAATGTTTTTTACAGCGCTGATCTTTCCTGTGATGATGTGGAAATTGGCTTCAAGCCTGATGCCTGAGTGGCCAATGGGGTCTTTGATGCCCTGCTCATTGTCAATGATATACTCCTGTGGAAGAATATGGATGATTTCTTCACCGGGGTTCATCACAAGCTGGTTCATGTCGTCAATGAGCGCGTCTATATCAGACTGAGAGATTTCCTCATCGTCCTTCACCTTTCTGGTGAGCATGCCTCGGTGCTGAAGGCTGCGTATGTGCTGTCCTGCGATTCCCACCACAACCTCTCCTATCTCAACTCCTGCTTTTTCGGTGGCAATCTCTACAGCCCGCTTGATGCTATCAACCGTCTGGTGAATGTTGCTTACCACGCCGCTGCGTACACCGAGGGACTCGGACTTGCCCATCCCAATAATTTCGAGTTTGTTGTACTCATTAATTCTGCCCACGATGCAGGCAATTTTTGTGGTGCCTATATCGAGGCCGACGATGATTTCAGGTTGCTCCATGGTTCTACTTTTTGGTACAGACAATTTGGTCTTTGTATTTCAGGTTTATATCAGCGAATTTGTTCCAGTTTACAGCATTCATTCCATCGCTGTAAAAGAGTTTCAGCTTCGCAATTTTTTCGTCAATATCTTCAAGGGTGCCAATGCTCACGGTGTGGTTACCTACCAGTGGATACACCACAAACTCTCCGTTGGCTTTGAGTAAGGTATGCTGGAACTGTGCATTTAAAAATGGGTCGGACTCCAGCAAATTCACATATTGGTAAACGCTGAGAAGGTGGGTAAGCGTATCTGAATTACACACGTTTTTGCAAGACTTGATCTCTGCATCTACGAGGTCAAAATCCAGTGATACTATTGGAATTCTTGGTGAGGATGCGCCTGGAACGGGCATAAGGAATCCATCGCGGTCTATCATAGCATGGCGGCTTCTGCGGTCTATAAGCCGCACGATGGGGGTACGCTCAGTAACTTCTACCACCAGGTGGCTATCCACTGTTCTAAACACCTTTACGCGGTTCAAATAGGGTATTTCCAGTACAGCCTTTTCAATTTTTTTCAAATCAATATCCTCGAAGGGCTCGCCTACCAGTGGTTGCTCAACTTCAGCAATCAATTGCCTGATGGTTTGCTCCTCCACAAATCGAAGGTGGTCTGATTGAAAAATCACTACCAGTCCTTCGCAAGTGGCATTCGCTTTTTGCTTCATCACAAATCCGAGCAGCATCAATACTGCCACTGTAATGGTGGAAAAAATGACAATACGCAGGGATTTTTGCACCTTATTCATCGAGTGCATTTTTAAGTGGTTCTATCATCCTGTCAATATCGCCAGCGCCCATGGTGAGCAGCACTTCCGGATCAATGGACAGCACTTCATCTACAAGATTTTCTCGGCTCACCAGGCGTTTGTTTGTGGAAACAACTTTGTCGAGCAGCCAGCTCGAATTGATGCCTGCAATGGGTTCTTCGCGCGCGGGGTATATTTCCATGAGCAGCAGTTCATTCAGCGCTTCCAGGCTCTGGGCAAAATCATCGGCAAAATCACGGGTACGTGAGTACAAATGCGGTTGAAAAACACCCGTAATGCGCTTGTGGGGGTATAGCTCGCGCACAGCACTTATGCAGCTGCGTATCTCAGTAGGATGGTGGGCATAATCGTCTATGAACACCAAATCTTCCCGCCGTATCTTGTATTCAAATCTCCGCTTCACTCCTGCAAAAGTCTCTACCGCCTTGGCAATGCCACTCCAGGAAATTCCTATTTGGAGCGCCACACCTATGGCCGCAAGAAAATTCTCCACATTGTGCCTTCCCGGGAAATGTGTTTTGAGTCTTCCCAGGGTTTCGCCCTGAAAGATGAGTGAAAACTCAAAGGCCCCATTGTTTACTTCAACCGCTGATGCTTGAATGTCGGCAGCAGGATTTTCAATAGCGTAGGTAAGGCTTCTGCCCGGCGGTGTGAGGTTGATGCCATACTTATATATCGTTACACCATCGGGATCCACCTTTGCGGCAAACTCGTTAAAGCTCTTCACAAGTTCCGATTCAGCACCGTAAATATCCAGATGATCGGCTTCCACAGAAGTAACTACTGCTATAAAAGGATTCAATTTGAGGAATGAGCGGTCGTATTCGTCTGCTTCGGCTACAGCCCAATCTGCATTTTTGGTGAGCAGTACATTGGTGCCGTAGTTCACGGTGATACCACCCAGAAAAGCATTGCACTTCACACCACTGCTTGTGAGAATATGCGCCACCATGGCCGACGTGGTGGTTTTGCCATGCGTTCCGGCTACTGCTATGGTTTTTAAATCTTCTGTAATAGCGCTGAGTACCTCCGAACGCTTCAGCACCTCGCATCCATGGTTGCGCAAATAGGCAAGTCCGGCGTGCGAAGAAGGTATAGCAGGGGTGTACACCACAAGTGCATTTGTAAGGGGGGTTTCCAGAAACCAGGCAGGGACTAATTCGGGCCCATCCTGGTAGCATATCTCCATCCCTTCTTCACTCAGCGATTGGGTAAGAGCAGATGGCGTGCGGTCGTAGCCTGCCACACGGCTTCCCTGTGCCGCAAAGTAGCGCGCGAGGGCGCTCATGCCTATGCCGCCAATGCCTACGAAGTACACGCTATGTATATTTTCTGCCTTCAATTTGGCGCTATAAGTTTTAATACCTCCCGTGCTATTACCTCGGCGGCATCCGGGTGCGAAAATTTCGAAATATTAGAAGCCAACAGAGATTGTTGCGCTTTGTCACCCAGCAAGGCAAGCGCTTGCGCGATGAGTTGGTTTCTTGAATCAGCATCAGATACCATGATTGCAGCTTTCTTATCAGTAAGGGCTTTTGCATTCTTGGTTTGATGGTCTTCGGCCACATTTGGCGATGGAATAAATATGACCGGCTTCGCAGCCAGGCACAGTTCAGATACAGAGATTGCACCAGCGCGGCTCACTACCACATCGCTCATTGCATAAGCCATGTCCATGCGGTCTATGAATGGGAATGTTACCACTCCTGAGTCTTTGAATTTTTCCACTGCTGCCTTGGCTCTCTCCCCGAATGTTTTACCTGTTTGCCAGATGAGCTGATAGCCTGCATCTACAAGCTGCTGAATTCCGCTTTCAATACTCTCATTGATGGTAAAAGCCCCCAGGGAGCCACCGATCGCGAGCAATGTAGGTTTAGCAGGATCCAATCCAAAAAAAGCAGCTGCTTCCATTCTTTTCCCATTGAAGGACAGAAGATTCTTTCGCACAGGATTGCCGGTGAGCACAATCTTGCCTTTGGGAAACCATTTCTCCATACCCGGATAGGCCACACAAATGGTGTTGACTTTCGCAGATAGTATGCGGTTGGTAACACCCGGATAGGAATTCTGCTCCTGAATAAGGGTGCGCACCCTGCGGTATACAGCTGCCCTGAGAAGCGGGCCTGAGGCATAGCCTCCTACGCCTACAGCCACATCAGGTTTAAACTCCTTAATAATGTTGTAAGAGCGCAATAGGCTGGACAAAACTTTTGCTGGAAAAAGAAGGTTCTTGATGGTAATGCGCCGTTGGAAACCACTTACCCATAAGCCCTTAATTTGGTAGCCTGCTGCAGGAACCCGTTCCATTTCAATTCTCCCTTCAGCACCCACAAAGAGCAGCTCAGCATCAGGCCGAAGCTGCCTGATGGCATCAGCGATAGCGATGGCAGGAAACACATGGCCACCGGTGCCACCTCCACTAATGATTACCCTTGGCGAATGCATACTGCTTCGGTTTTATTGATTCTTTATGAACTGCTTTTTCTCCTTCAACAATGGCCCTACTAACGCTCAATATCATACCAATCGCCAGGCAGGTGAACCATATGGAAGTACCACCCATACTCACAAGTGGCAAGGGCTGACCTGTAACAGGAAATAAATTAACTGATACGCCCATATTGATAAAAGCCTGGGTGCAGATAAGAAAGCTCAGGCCCACTACCATAAAAACGCCAAAATCGCGCTGGCACAACCGTGTAATTTTGAGGCTGCGGTACGCAAAAATCAGGTAGAGAAGTATCAACCCACACCCACCCAGAATAAGACCATATTCTTCGATGATAAAGGCGTAAATCATGTCGTTGTAGGCATTGGGCAAGTAATTTCTGGAGTCTCCTGTTCCGGGGCCTTGTGGCAATATTCCTCCCGATTTAATTGCCATCATTGCATGTTCTACCTGGTAGTTCACTTCGCTGTCGCCCGAATCGAAATTTATAAGACGCATCTTCCAGGTGGTAAGGCGAGGAAGCAGGTCAGGCTTCACAGAAGACACACCAATAAGTAGCGACAATCCAAGTACAGCAACACCCACTACCGAGAGAAGATGGCGGGCGGGAATTCCTCCAATAAAAAGCATCATAAAGCACACTGCGAAAAGAAGGGCGGCAGTACTAAAATTGGCGGGAAGAATTAACCCACATATCATAAGGATGGGAAGAAGTATGGGTAGTAACCCTTCCCGGAAACTACCCAGCACCTCGCGCTTTACAACGAGCATTCTCGCCACGTATGCAATAAGCGCAATCTTTGCCAAATCAGATGTTTGAAAATTTTGGTTTACAATTGGGATTCTCAGCCAGCGCGTGGCATCTGCATTGGTCGCACCTACGAGTAGGGTAAGCAACAACAGCGCGGCTGAGACCCAAATAGCTATAACCGCAAGCCTGGAATAAATGCGATAATGCACCTTGTGTGCAAAATACATGATGGCAAATCCCGAACCGATCATAATCATGTGCTTGATGAGGTAGTACAGGGTATCGCCTCCGGTTTGGGTATAGGCAAGCCCAGATACACTGGAGTACACCGCAAGAAGCGATATCATGCTGAGTATGATACTCACCATCCAAATAATCAGGTCACCCCGGAGATATTTTGCAATCAGTTCTTTCAACGCCTCAGATCATGTCGTTTACAAAGTGAAAAAATGCAGCACCGCGATCGGCAAAATTTCTATACTCATCCGTAGGAGAACAACTGGGTGAGAAAAGCACTGCATCACCTTCAGATGAAAATTCTTTTGCCAATTCAACAGCCTGCTTAAGGTTAATAGAAGTGTTGAAGCCATCTACCATATTGTCCAACTTCCGGTGCATATCATCACTACCCAGACCATAGACCACCACATGCTTTATTTTATACTTCACGTATTTCTCAATAAGTGCATAGTCACGGTCGTGGGTAGTCGCTGCTGCAATCCAGACAATGGGTTTCATAATGCACTTAAAGCTATCGCGCGTGGAGAGCAGATCTACTGATTTTGAGTCGTTGTAGTACTGCACACCATTGATTTCACGCACCAGTTCAAGCCTGTGCGCTATACTTTCGAGCGATTTGCGAAGGCTTTCTCTGGCTTCGAGAATGCGGTCAGCCTGGCTTTTCTTGCTCTTGTGTATGGTATAGGTTTTTCCTTCACTCATTGGGCGTGGTTATTTGTTTGACGTTTGATTTCAACCAGGCGATTGAAATATGCCCCTCTCTCACGAAAATTCTGGAATGGCTCGGAAGCACGACATCCAGGAGAGAAGAGTATAGTGTCATTGGCTTTTGCCGAAAGTATTGCCATGTCTAAGGCTTCATCCCAGGTATCGGCGGCGATGAAATATCCCATGGAAGGCCAAACAGCCTTGTGTACCATGTCCACATCACTCCCTACTGCCACTATTGTTTTCACCCTTACTGAGATGATATCGCGAAGCAGCTCCAGGTCCCTGGTATGTGCACCAGCTTCTACAATCCATACCAACGGTTCATCGAATGAACTGAGTGAAATAGCAAGTTTCTCCACCCTTGTTGCGGCCGAGTCGTTCACCACATGAATGCCACCTACCACACCGGCATACTCCAAGGAGAATGGTGTAGCAGATTCAAGAACTTTCGCACGAGATCTGATTAGCGTGTCTGCGAGCAAAGCTTTGCGCTTTATGTCAAGGGGATTGATGCTCATAGTGATTGGGGATTTAGATTGGTTTAGAGTGCTCTTACTGCCATTTTGAATTTGTGACCTCTGTCTTCGTAATTTTCAAAAAGATCGAAGCTGGCACAAGCGGGTGAGAGAATTACGGTATCACCTTTACGCGCCATCCGGTATGCCAGTGATACAGCTTCTTCAGCACTCCCTGCTTCTGCAATCTGCCCCACTTTGCCACTGAAGTGGTCCAACAACTTCTTATTGTCGACCCCCATGCATATCACCGCCTTTACCTTGGCAGTAACGAGTTCATCGAGCATGGAATAATCATTGCCCTTGTCCACCCCGCCAACTATCCAAACCATCTGCCCTTCAATACTTTCCAGGGCATACCATGTGGAGTTTACATTGGTCGCTTTTGAGTCATTAATGAACTTAATGCCATGAATTTCGGCTACATGCTCAAGCCTGTGTTCAATATTCTGAAAGTCGGAAAGACTTTCGCGAACTACTTCTTTGCGAATTTCAAAAATGCGGGCTGCCACACTTGCTGCCATTGAGTTGTAAGCATTGTGTTTGCCTTGTAAAGCGAGATCGTGGATTGACATTTCGAAGGATTTGTTGGTAAGGTTTATATTCAGTTTGTTGTCCTGGAGGTATGCTCCATTGGTTACTTCTTGGTAAATTGAAATGGGATGTAGCTGAGCGGAAATATTGCGGCGGGTCATTTCACTTTCGGTGATGGCATCGTCTGCACAGTAGATAAAGTGGTCACTGGATTTCTGATTCCTCGCAATTGCAAATTTTGCATCTGCATATTTCTCCAGCTTGTACTCGTATCTATCCAGGTGGTCTGGGGTAATATTAAGCAGCACCGCTATCTTAGGCTTGAAGTGGACTATATCATCAAGCTGAAAGCTGCTCACTTCGAGAATGTAAAAATCGTGGTCACCTTCAGCTATCAAGCCAGCAAAACTCTTACCTACGTTGCCGCCCAGCGCTGCATCGAGCCCAGCCTTCTTGAAAATGTGGTGGGTGAGCAGCGTAGTCGTGGTTTTGCCATTGGTTCCGGTAATGGCAACAATCTCAGCAGTGGTATGGCGGCTGCCAAATTCAATTTCTGATATTACCTCTATCCCTTTCTGAAGGTAGTTTTGCACCAGCGGAACTGAATTGGGTATGCCGGGGCTCTTTATGACGAGGCTGGCACCTTCAGTTGCAGAGGTGTGTGCACCCTCTTCCCATGGTATTCCAGCATTGCGAAGCACATCCTTGTACTTATCTTTCACTTTTCCAGCATCAGATACCCATACATCATAGCCCAGCTTACGGCCCAGCAATGCTGCACCCGTACCACTCTCTCCTGCGCCTATGACCAGTAGTTTCATTACCTCAGTTTCAGTGTTACAATGGATAGAATGGCGAGCATAATGCCCACAATCCAAAACCTCGATACAATTTTGGATTCGTGGTAACCAAGCTTTTGGTAGTGGTGGTGTAAGGGCGACATGAGGAATATGCGTCTGCCTTCTCCATATTTTTTCTTGGTGTACTTGAAATAGCTAACCTGCATCATCACCGAGAGATTCTCAATGAGGAACACACCACAGAAGAGTGGGATGAGCAACTCCTTGCGAATAGCGAGGGCGAACACTGCAATAATTCCACCCAGTGCCAGGCTGCCCGTGTCGCCCATAAACACTTGGGCGGGGTATGAATTGTACCAGAGAAAACCCACACAGGCGCCTGCAAATGCACTTATAAATATTACCAACTCACCCGTGGCTGGGATGAACATGATGTTGAGATAATCAGCGAAAATCGCGTTGCCTGAAACAAATGCAAAAATGGCCAGCACAACGGCTATGATGGCCGATGAGCCAGTGGCCAAGCCATCGAGACCATCGGTAATATTGGCTCCATTGGACACGGCAGTAACCACAAAAATTACAATCGGTATAAATACCAGCCATGACCATTTCTTCGCTTCTTTTCTTTCAAGAAATGCAAGCAGCCAGGCATAATCAAACTCATTGTTCTTCACAAATGGAATGGTGGTCTTTACAGATTTTGTCTCTACCCATTTGTACTCCGCATTGGCGTCAGTCTGAACAATTCCATCGCTCGACACAGCTGTTTCATTATACACCTTTTGCTTGCTCACCACATCAGGGTGAAAGTACAGAATGCCGCCAACGATAAGGCCTACCATGACCTGCCCTACTACTTTAAATTTTCCGGCGAGGCCTTTTTTATTTTTCTTGAACACCTTGATGTAGTCGTCCAGGAAGCCAATGCCACCTAAGAAGATCGTCGTAATCAGCATGATGATTACGTATATATTATTCAACTCTGCGAAGAGCAACGTGGGAATGAGTATGGCCGCCAAAATGATCAATCCACCCATTGTTGGGGTACCTTGTTTTTGAATCTGCCCTGCCAAACCGAGATCCCGCACTGATTCTCCTACTTGCTTCTTTCTAAGGATGTCTATGAGATTTCTTCCAAAAACCATTGAAATAAGCAGAGAAGTGAGAACCGCAAGTGCAGCTCTGAAAGAGATGTACTGAAACACACCGGTTCCCGGGATATCGTGTACTTGGCTTAGGTATTTGAAAAGGTAGTACAGCATCAGGCGTGAAGGATTTTGAAGGATTCGTTCAATTCTTGCATATCATCGAAAGGGTGCTTCACACCAGCCACTTCCTGGTATTTCTCATGCCCTTTGCCAGCCACCAATATGATGTCACCTGTTTTGGCCAGGCTGCAAGCCAGTCGTATGGCTTCCTTTCGGTTCACCACCACCAGTGTTTTCTTATAGTCTACAGCTTCTACACCTGCCTTCATCTCCGCGATAATGGCTTCCGGGTCTTCAGACCTTGGATTGTCTGAGGTAAAAATTACCCGGTCACTTAACTTACATGCTATTCTTGCCATCTCAGGCCGTTTGGTTCTGTCGCGGTCGCCACCACATCCTATCACGGTATATACCTGCTCATTTCGGGTGCGAATGTCCTCTATGGTTTTGAGCACATTCTTGAGGGCGTCAGGGGTATGTGCATAATCTACAATGGCTGTTACATTGCCGGGGCTTTTTATATACTCAAATCGCCCAGCCGGGGGGCTCACCGTACTCAGGGCAGTGAGCACATCAAGTTTTGGCAAGCCCATTTCGATGGCGGTTGCGTATACCGCGAGAATGTTGTAGGCGTTGAAGCGACCCACGAGCTTCGTGTAAAGATCCATCCCATCAATCGAAAGTTGAAGTCCGGCAAATTGGTTTTCCACTATTCTCGCCCGAAAATCAGCCATGGACTTCACTGCATAGGATCTCTGAATGCCTGCCTTGCAATGCTGTAACATAGTAGCCCCGTGCCTATCGTCAGAGTTTACAATGGCAAAAGACTCCTTGGGCAGCATATCAAACAAGAGCTTCTTAGCGCCTATGTACGCATCGAAGGTTACGTGGTAGTCGAGATGGTCATGTGTAATATTGGTAAATACCCCTCCCGCGAAACGTATACCGCTCACCCTATGCTGATGCAGGGCATGTGAACTCACTTCCATCATACAATAGGTACATTCCGCATCCACCATCTGTCTGAGCATGGCGTTGAGTGCAATGGCATCTGGGGTAGTGTGGGTGGCATTCAGCACCTGGTGGTTTATTCTGTTCTCCACAGTACTAATCAGCCCTGCTTTTTTGCCGAGAAGGCGAACAAGCCTGTACAACAATGTAGCACAGGTCGTCTTGCCATTGGTGCCTGTTATCCCAATTAGTTTCAGCTCGCTGCTTGGGTTGTCATAGAAGTTCGATGCCAAAATACCGAGCGCAGCGTGGGCATTCTCTACCTTCACATAAGTAACTCCTTGTTTGCGCATGGAGGGTAGCTCTTCACACACCACTGCAATTGCACCTGCTGATACGGCCTGGTCTATGAATGCGTGCCCATCTACCTGGGTGCCGCGTACTGCGACAAACAGCGTGAAGTGTCCCACCTTTCTTGAGTCGAAGGCAAGGGAGTCAATAGCGAGGTTGGTAATTCCCGCAATCTCCTGTACACGCACCTGGTACAATATGTCCTGAAGTAATTTCATGTCAGGAGAGTTCAATAAATATTAGTTTCCCATCTGAGGCTGGCGCACCCGGCGGCAGACTTTGCTTCTTAATCATACCAAGTCCGGAAACCTGCACTTTGAGACCTGCAGCTTCGAGCAGGTATATTCCATCTCTAAGGCCCATGCCGATTACATTGGGGACTTTCCCTTCGGGAATGCTGCGCTTCTGCACACCTACCTGGTCGGGAAGCGTTGTGGTGGTAACCCAGGGCGCATCATCACTTTCATCGGCAATGGCCACACCAAAAGTTTCAAAAATGTATTTGAGGTCGGTTGAAAACCCGCTTTTGGAAACTGGCACATGGTAAGCCACGGAGTTGAGATCTGGCGCTATTTCCTTGTGAAGATCCAAGCGGTCAACAAATATCTTATCTGCAATCTCCTTGAACACAGGGCCTGCGACTGCTCCACCGTAATATACAAAGCTCTTCAACCCATATACCACAACGATGCAGGAGTATTCAGGTGCTTCAGCCGGGAAGTATCCAACAAATGAAGCCTGGTATTTCTTCTTGTCTTCTGATTTGTACCCCAGGCCTTTATTTGCAATGAGTGCAGTGCCAGTTTTGCCAGCTACTGAGTACGAATTGGACATTAGATTTGCAGCGGTGCCCTCTTCGGTTACCACGCTCTCCAGCATGATCTTCGCCTTTCGAATTGTTTCGCGTGAAGCGATGCTGTGGTGAAGGACTTCGGGTTTCACCTTGCGCACCAGCTTGCCATTGCGTCGTATTTCCTTTACAAACTGTGGCTTCACCATCACCCCATCATTTGCAACAGCATTATAAAAGGCAAGTGTTTGAAGTGGGGTCATCATGGTTTCATACCCAATGCTCATCCAAGGAAGGGATATACCCGACCATGAAGGGTCAGAAGGGTCTTTGATTACAGGTGTTCCTTCGCCAGAAATATCAATCCCAAGCGGATGCCCCAACCCCATCCTTTGAAGTCTGTCAGTAAAAGCACGGGGATTTTTTTGGTAGCGGTCTTGTATGAGCTTTGATACGGCAACATTGGAAGATTTCTGGAATCCAGTGAGTACATCTATTTTACCATACCCGCCTTTATCGCGCTCACTGTCATACATTACCTTGTCATAGAACCGGTGCGTTCCATTGCCTGTTTCCACAGAGTCATCCAGGCTGAGCAAGCCATCTTCGAAGGCTGCCATGAGCGAAGCAAGCTTAAATGTAGAACCAGGTTCAGAAGATTCGCCGATGGCATAATTATATACCTCCCGGTAGGTACTGTCTTTGGTTAAAGTGAGGTTTGCGATTGCTTTTACCCGGCCAGTTTTCACTTCCATTACAATGGCACAGCCATACTGGGCGTTTCTTTTGGATAGTTGCTTGAGCAATGCGCTTGTAGCTACATCTTGTATCCCTACATCTATGGTAGTGTACAAATCGCTTCCATCTTCGGGGTCTACCAAATTATCGCTGTTCACGGGCATCCAGGTTCCGCCGGCAAGCCTTTTCTCATAGCGTTTGCCAGGCGTGCCGGCCAATACGTCATTGTAAGCCCCTTCAAGACCTACCCTCTGGGTGCCTTCCTTGTCATACCCTATCGTGCGGGCTGCCAAGTTGGGGTAAGGCACCTTACGGATAATGTTCTTTTCAATTACAAGTCCACCCGAATACCTGCCCAGGTTCCACAGGGGAAGCGCTCTGGCTTTTTGCATCTGATCAAACTCCACCCCGCCTTTTACCAAATAATACCTGCTGCCTTGCTCATAAGCCTTGCGCAAATTTGATGCGTAGATCGCGGCGCTCTTGTCGCGAAATAGATTGCTCAGACCCCCAGCAAGGGAATCCACTTTCGAATTAAAGGTTGCACGGTCTAATTTGCTCGCTCTCAAATCCATTCTAAGCTCATAAATCGGAATGGACGTGGCGAGTATGGTGCCGTTTTCGGCAAATATGTTTCCACGTGTAGGGGTAATTTCGTGCAGCTCAGTGGTGAGGCGATCTACTTTCTTCTGCCATTTGGCGCCATCTACGAGCTGCACCATCGCGATTTTGCCCACGATGAAAAGTGATAACAGACAGAATCCAAGGAAAACGATGTATGCCTTGTTGATAATGGTTCTTCGCTCTGCCATGGTCTATTTCTTCTTCCTTGATGAGCGGTTAGAACGGAGAATGGAAGGTGGCGTGCGCGACTCTATGAGCCCCAGGTGCCGTATAGACTCTGAGAGACTGCTTCGCTGCTTGAGTTTTTCAAGTCGCGCGTTGGCAGAAAGATTGCGCGATTTGCTCTCACGAAGGCTCGCTTCTGCCTGCAGGTGGGCTTTGATGTTCTTTTCAGCAAAATAGCCATAGCTTATGTAGCACAGCATCATGGCAACGATAAAGAAGATGAAGGGCATGTTTGCCTGCACGTATTCTCTGGTGAGAAAACGCCCGCTCAACAGGATGTTCACAGCCCTTATGAAATTGGGCTTTCTTTGAATTGCTGTATTTCCGCTACTCTTACTCATTCTTTATGGCAACCCGCAGCTTAGCACTGCGGGATCTTGTATTTCTTTCAATTTCCATTTGGGTAGGCACAATGGGCATTCCCGGCATTGGTGTAAATGGTCGAATGTGGTTACCGAAGAAATCTTTCTCTAGCTTGTCTTCTGCATTTCCGCTGCGCATGAAGCTTTTGACCATCCTGTCTTCAAGGGAGTGGTATGCAATGACCACTAACCTTCCACCAGGTTTGATTACATCGGCAGCCTGACCCAGCAATAACTCCAGCGCTTTCATTTCGGCATTCACCTCTATCCTTAAAGCCTGAAAAAGCTTTGCCAAATACCTGTTTTGCTTAGGGTCATGGCTCAGCGGCAGGAGCAATTCAATAAGCCGACCTGTGGTTTGTATTGGAGCTTCAGTCCGGCTTGCTACAATCCGGGAGGCAATTTTGCGCGATTCCCTCAGCTCCCCATATTCCCAAAAGATCCTGGCCAAGTCTATTTCGCTGTATGTGTTCACAACCTTCGCGGCAGTTAATTTTGCTGCCCGGTCCATGCGCATATCCAGCGGAGCATCAGAGCGAATGGAGAACCCACGGTCTGCCAAATCGAACTGATGAGAGGAAACACCCAGATCAGCCAATATGCCATCAACCATGTCAATGCCCATAAACTTCAGGTGGTTTTTAACGAACCTAAAGTTGGCCGGAATAAAATGAAATCGCTGATCTTCAGGGATATTCTCCTTAGCATCCTGGTCCTGATCGAACCCAATCAACTTGCCATTTACACCCAATCTGGAAAGAACTTCGCGGGTGTGTCCTCCCCCGCCAAAGGTGGCATCCACATAGATGCCGTTGGTATCTTGAATCAACCTATCCACACTCTCCTGCAAAAGCACGGGGGTGTGGTAGGGCTCAATCGTCATCCTTGTCAGTTTTTACGCCACCCATCACATCTTCAGCGAGCGACGCCATATCTTCATCACTATTCAGCATGGCTTCATATTTGGCTTTGTCCCAAATTTCAATTCGGTCTCCGCTACCCGCCACTTTCAATTCCTTCGTTAATCCAGCAAAACCAGCCAGTGCTGAGGGAATCAACAACCTACCCACTGCGTCTAGCTCCACCGGAGTGGCGCCGTTGTGAAACCTTCTGATAAATCGCACATTCTTGGCCACAAACCTGTTCAGCTTGCTGATTTCAGCTTGGACACCCACCCACTGCTGGGCAGGGTATAGCACCAAACACGACTCAAACATGTCGCGATTTATCACAAAACCCTCATGCAATACTTCCTGCAATTGTTTCTTCAATCCTGCAGGAAACATCATGCGGCTCTTGTCATCCAGCTTACAATCGTATTCTCCAAGTAGGTTTAGCATGGGCACAATTTCACCATCGCTAAGGTAGAAAAACTTTCCCACTCCATCCCACTTCCCTCCCTAATTTACCACAATGTTGAAAAGTTTTGTTCTCTGGGCCACTTAAAATCAGATTAGGAGCAGATTCTGGGCGTGGGAGAGCCATGATAAATATCGGTGAAACACAGGGGCTCAGAATTTTCTGAAACTGCATTTATCAACATCATTGTGTGAAAGGCATAAAGAAGTATCGTTCAGACATACCAAATCAAAAAGTATATATTTGAACACAACAGCTCAAGATGGATATAGAAT
>JBGTBE010000052.1:0-6966 GCA_041749535.1 Cryomorpha sp.
CGAATGAAATTCCCGCTGAAATGATCAGTCCCTTTTTTAAAAAATCTTTTCGTGAAGTCAGATTGTCCATTTTATTAAGATATTTAGTTATTAATGTTGACTTTCGGGTCGTTTACAATACCCATAATCGGGTCAAGCAGGGGATTCTCACCCCTACCTTCCCACAACTTGTCGCGCCACTGGCGTGAGAACCGTGCGTGAAAGTCTCCCTTCACACGGCTCTTCATGTTTGCAAATCGCTGCTAAATATAGCTAAGGTTGTACCAATATCCAATGGACAAATAATCCGGGGTTCTGCTTGTATTGGGACCACCTTAGTGATGCGTACTTATACAGGCCTTTCTCCCCTTGTACCCATTTCAGTAATCGGTGGATCGGTTGGTTCCACACATCGCACATGCCGCCTGAGTGAAAGTGGATGTCCTTTTTAAGTTTGTATGGAGATATTTACTTTTCCACCCAGACTTTTTCAACAATGTCTTACAATGTGTTGAGCGTCATGGACCCAGCTGCGATTGGAGACAAATCACTTCGTTTTATTCTTTTTCTCAAGCTTCACATATCCCCAGAATAGAAATCCTACACAGATTGCCAGCCCAAGAACAGCTGGTATAACTATTGATTTCCCTGATTCGCCTGCATTCTGAATACTCCAAATTATCTTACCGGTTGCTACTAAAACCAGTACACCAAGGCCCATCAGCAGACTGCGTTTCCAGAAGGCCATGCCCAATGCAAAAAATGAAATGGGGACCGTGGCAATAAGCAGTAACTTTTTGAAGTCCCACGCGCTTTCAAGCCAGTCTTTTTCAAATTGAAGAAATGCAAAAACATCATCGCTTACCACTTCAGGTTTGCTGAACCAAAACATACTGGTGAAAAGGCAAAACACAGTAATTGAAATTCCAGCCAAATTGCGTCTGTATGCAAAGTAGCAAAATGGTATCAGAAATAATGGCCTGATATACCAGCTCCACTGGTTGTGGTGCCTGTCAAAAGCCCATTCAAAGAAAGTTGTGCTGGTCATAAAAACCAGCAGAAAGGCAAGGGTAAGCAACAGGAACAGGATTGCTACAACGCTATTGTAATTATTCACCTTCATTCGCTAATGAAAATTCATGGCGGGCTATTTCCATTCAGCCCTGTACATGATAAAGCTGCTTTCCTGTTTTACAAATCCCACTTTTGGATAATACTCCATTGCAGTTGGTACGGACAAAAGCAATACCATTGATTGATCTCCAACTTTCTCTTTGGTAAGCTGTATAAGCCGTCTTCCGATTCCGGCTTTTTTGTACCCATCTCTTACTGCCAGGTCAGACAAATAACAGCACCATGCCCAATCGGTAATTGCCCGGGAAATTCCAACCAGCAAATCATTGTCCCAGGCAGTGACAATAAGATTAGAATTGTCAACCATCTTTTGAATGCGATCTCTGTCATTCGTTGGTCTGTCCAGGCCTGCGTTGTTATAAAGTTCAATTACCTGCTCAGCCGTCGGCCTTTTTTCGGTGCTGTAAATGATGCTCATATGAATATTTTCTTTGAAAGTAAAACCACAACCCGGTATAATATTTTCAGCCCGGGATGTGGTTTCAAAAATACAACCGATTCGTGACGCTTACATTGTTTGTGGTTTGCCGAGATCGCTTTGAAGTGTGACATTTTCCTTAGGTATGGTCACATCCTGAAAAGTGAGCATTTCACCCACACGGGCCGAGGCACCCGGATAGAAACCAGTTTCATGTTCAAATTCTTTTGGATTGTAAAATGTACCAAATAGTATGTCGAATACCGGAAGGTCCGAATAGTTTTTCTCGTGTACGCCTTTTGCGTGGTGGTAGGTATGGCTCTCAGGGCGCTGTATAAAATAGCCCAGCCAGCGCGGGGTTTTGATGTTGGCGTGTTGGAAAATACCCAGAAAATTGGTCGCGAGCAACATGACCGTAATGGCTTGTGGTGAAAGTCCGGCTATAAGGCTGAAGCAAATGGTACTCAACATTGTCCAGCCCACCATGTCGAGCGGACTGAAATAAAAGGCACCATAAGTGTCTAACCTTTCAGCGCTGTGGTGCATCTGATGGAAACTGCGCCATAAAAAGTCGGAACGGTGCATGGTTCGGTGCCATACATACACGCCAAACTCATAGAGCAGCAATGCCAGCAGCCCTCCTGATATTGCTCCAAGCCCCGATAAATCCATCAACCTATAAGGTTCCAGAAGCGGACCGATGAACATGGGTAAATAGGAAGAAATATAAAAGAACACGGCGAAGGAAATCATCCCCCGGAGTTTCCAGTATTTTATCATTGGCAGTTTCCTTCCGGGAAAAACGGCTTCCCACACCATCAGAATGGCATAGATCGCCAATATAGTTAGGGAGACAGGATCGATTAAAATTTCAATTGGATTTGGTAACATGTTGTTTGTTTTTGTTTGTGATTAAGCTGATTGTTTGTTGCGTTTACTGTTGCGATGGTATGCTGTGCCCGGGTAATTATATTTTTATTAATACCGTTGCTGAGAAGGTCCGGCCATCCGAAGGCCAGATTCCTGGCCCGGGGTAGAACTGCGGTCGTTTGGTGAAATACTGTGCGTCCAGGATATTGTTGGCGTTTATTTGCAGTTTTAGCTTCTCTGTAAGTTGTACTGCGAAGTTGAGATCGAGCAATTGATAAGAAGGCACCAGTCCGGTAGCACCGTTGGCCGAAGGTTCTATGGTGTTGAGTGCATCGGCGAAACTCTCCGAAGTGAAGCTGTAAAGTATAGACACACTCATTATGGAATGTTTAAGCACCACACCATTGCGAGAAATCCACGCCGGTACACCTTCTACTTTATTTCCATCTGCCTGAATATTGCTTTCATTGGTTCGGATACTCATTTTCTGATAGCGCGCATCCATAAATGAACTGGAAGTGAAAAGTGAGACAGCAGTTTTGTTTCCAAGAGAAAAATCACCTTGTACAAACATCTCGAGTCCCATGGTTCGGGAATCGCCAATATTGGTTCTGAAAATAACCAGGTTGTTTTCTTCATCGGTTTGGGCGATGGTACCTACACGGTCATTGTACTGAAGGTAGAAGGCAGTCAGATCCCATTGCAGAAATTTCCACTTACCCCTGAAGCCCAGTTCGGCGTTGTATCCGTTGGCATCCTTGAGTTTTGGATCTGCGACCTCGTACACCGATTGCGGAATGATGTCCTTGAAAATTACCGGTCGATAGGCCCTGGACCAACCCCCATACAAACTCATTTTATCGGAAATATCATACTGTCCGCTGAAAGCAAACAATGGAAAAAATCGGCGAATTTTATTTGGAATCGCTACGCTGTCAGAAAATTGCGGGATAAAACCAGTCTTGGTACTTTGTCCAAATTCCCACCTTACGCTTGTATTGAGTGAAAACTTATTGGTAATTACACAATGGTTTTCCATGAAGGCTGCTATATTGTGCGTTCTGAAATGAAGGTCACGACCCCAAGTGGGAGAGACCAGTGTCAAATCAAAATCGCTTCCAGTGGTTCCTTTGCCTTGTTGTCGCCGGTGCATGTCATTGTTCATATACTGCACACCGGCTGAGAACGCATTTGAATTTGATAGGAATGAGCAAGATCTGAGCATTCGCAATTCTGCCGTGTAGCTGTTGAATTGATCGATGTCAACCTGCCGGTGATTGTATTGAAGTGTAGCCCCCACAATGGTATCGGCAATGTTTGCCGGCTGGTCAAACATTACGCTGTTTCTGGAACCAAGTACTGCTGATGTGGTGAGCTGAAGCAGGGTCTTTGGCGTAGCATTCCAATTGATGGTAACTGAAGGAATGTGAATGTTTGGATTGTAAAAATTCCTCGCACGGGTCGATGTGGTCGCGTCAGCGTGAAACATGCTGTCGGTAAGAGCCCCCGGCAGCTGTACAAGATAATTGGAATGTGTCCATTCTAATTTGAAATGTAGGTTTTTACGCGCTTCGTAAAAAAGCGAAATGGCTTGCGCATCACTGGTACTTGCGCTGTTTTCGCGAAAGCCTTCAATCGTTTTTTTGTTGAACCACGCCGAATATCTGAACTTTCCAACTGTACCTGAAGCGGCATTATACGTGCTTAGAAGTCCGTATGAACCAACGGTATTTATGCTCTCAAAAGCAACGGTTCTGCTGGTATCAGGTTGCTTGCTTATGTAGTTGATCATCCCACCAAATTGTGCTCCGTACTGAAGCGAGGCGGTTCCGCGCACCAGTTCTATGCGTTCTACCGCTTCAAGGGGAATATTGTAATGGCTGGCGGGATAGCCATACATATCGGAGTTGGTGAGAATACCGTCTTTGCGAACATTAAATTCCCAGCTTCTGTGGGGGTCCAAGCCTCGCGCAGCGATGTTCATCTGATTGCCGGTGCCATCCATATCGTAAACGAAAACACCCGGTATTTTGGCAAATATCTGCCTGCCGTATTTCTCGGTCATGGCCACCGTTTTTTCTGACAGAACAATTACTTCATTTTTCTTGCCCGAATAAATGAATGTGCCCTGTATCGGCTCCAAACGCTGAATGTCTTTTGGTGGGCTCACACCTTCTATCACCAGAGGTGAGAGATCCTGTGTTTCAATTGGTGCCATTGAGTGCTGGCAATAGGAGGATGTTGCAATGCTCAGCACTGCTGTTATAATTATGTAAGTTTTCATGGTGGAAATGCCATTTCTGGCGGTTTACTTTCGTGAAATGCTGAAGGTTATTGGTAAATAGTGATGTCAAAATCTGACTTGAGCAGTGGCATCATTCTACGTGTAAACTCTGACTGGGTTCTTTGTGCGGTTTTATCACTGCCTGAAAAGAAGCGGAAGATAGAGCGCCAGATAATTTCTTCAAACTCTTCTCTGAAAAAACCGAAATGACCTATTTCAGCAACTCCAATCTCTTCGGGTGAAATATGTCGGTGTTCGAGTGGCGCGTGGTAGAATTTGTACAGCAGTGCTTCACATGCAGCTCTGGGAGCGCGCCTATCATCGCTGAAACTTAGTGACAGTAATGGTGCGCTGATAGTTTTGGCGAAAGTTTCACGGTATACTGCCAGCGATCCTTCCGGGCTTCTCGACCAGCGCGCCCAGTCGAGGGCTACTCTTTTGGGCAAATCTGTGCCCAGGCCCATTACAAATGCCGGTAATTTGCCACTTATCGCCGACAAAAATGGGATTAAAAGATGCCACATGATGTACAGTCTTAGATGATCCTTTTCAGGCCAAATTTTGTAATAGGGCAATTGAGCGCCAACCAATACAATTTTTCTGAAATGGGAAGCCCGCTTGCTCAACGTAAGCAGTTGTGCGCCTACGCCATGGCCTGCAAAACAGATGTCGGTAGTATTCCAGTGAGAAATACCGAAATAAATTACAGCGTCGAGTTCCTTCGCCCATTGTGCGAGTGTGGCTTTGTTCTTCCTGGCACTGTCAAAAGTCGATATGCCAATACCTCCGTTGTCATAGGTGATTACATTGAATCCTATCCTTGACAAAAAACCTGCAAAGTGCCGGTAATGCGATCTTTCGGTGCCGATCTCAGAACCGATGACCACCACTTTCTGCGATTTTCCAGCTGCGATGTAAAGGGTAGCCATTACAGGCTCGAACCCCGGAACTGTAATCCATCTGTCGAATGTTCTCATGATTTTGATGGGTAAAATAATACAGGGACATCAACAGGCGGTCCCTGTATTATAGGTGAAATAGAACTTAGTTCTGCACAGGTTTTAAGTGATTCAATATGATCCACTGTCCTATATCATCACCGAGTTTCTGGCCGGCATCACAGGCCGAGCGAAAATGAAGTCCGCCCTGAACCCTTGATTCAGCATTCTCATCGGCAGCAGCCATGAAGTTTGGGAATGACCTTTCGGTATTCATTTCATTCAGCGTGCTTGAAGAAAACGAGAAAGGAATGTCGCCAAAATAATAGGTGAGTATTGTTGCTCCGGCATTTCCCAGAGCACTGTGTGTAGAAGGGTAATCCTGCACAGGTGGTGTAACGTGCTGCGGTTCCCAGGTAAGATCGGGTTGGGTAAGATCATTTTCATCATTTGCAGCAGCGCGTATCGCTGTGTAGGGCCGCCAGAAATTATAATGGAATTTTGAATCCCATCCCGCCAGGTACGAATCCATCAAACCCATGTTTAGGATAGCAAATAAACGCGCTGATTCATACAAATTCAAACCCTTATTTGATGCTACCACACGGGCAATACGGTTCCATCCTTTTTCAGAATATTCATACCAAAAAGCCGCTGCAATGGTGCCAGCTTCGGTTCGGCTATCGCTGTTGAGTTTTCCAATGGTCTTCACTTCTTCAAACTCGGCTGCGTATTGCTCACTGTTCAGTGCCGGGTGTGGAGCTGATCTGAACTGATGAATAGATTCCAATCCGAAAGGAGTCATGGTAGCCCAGGTAGGACCAAATACAATTTCAAATGGTGGAACAGTTTGGTACACACCAGGTACATCCGATGGTTCAACCAATCCAAATGGATCAGCACCGGGATTGTCATTTTGTCTGAAAGCATTCAGTGTCTCAGCAGCAATAGATCCTAGTTGTAGTCCTTTGGTTTTTGCACTGCCCGCCGGAATGGTTGAAAGTATCTCGTTCAAACGGAGGTCAATCAGTGCCTGTGCATCGGGCAGCAAAAGTAATAGCACCGCATGTGCAGCCTTTGAAGCAGCTACGACCGGATCGGCATCGCGATCGGTAAATTCAAAATGATACGTTTCAAATTTTGGCTCGATGGCGTTCAGCGCATTGTGCATAGCCAGATGCATCATCACATTCACATAAGCACCGTAATGTGAATGTTCGTAAGATAGCCCACCCATAGCGTCCAGGGCTGTTTCATTCCATTGCAGGATTAAGTCCTGTGGTAGGTTGTCAAAACGTCCTGTGGGTTCGGTTACAGGATTCGCGCCGTTGTCATCGCTTTTG
>JBGTBE010000053.1:0-63692 GCA_041749535.1 Cryomorpha sp.
CTTTGATACCCAGAACCACTCTGCCCTGTAAGTCTAAAATCTCCACCCTTTGGATGGTTTCGTTGGCATTGGGCAATGCGATATGGAGCGATGCCCTGCCGTCTGCGGGTAAGGGATTAGGCCAAAGCTTTAATTTCCCCCGTTCTTCCTTATCATTTGTTCCCACAAACCCATTGGGCTGCAAGCGCACTAAGCAGCTGTATGGCTCACCGCCGAAGGAAGAGAACTGCCCACCGATGATGAGTTTGCCGTCGGGGAGTTTGCGAAGCACCCGAATATAGGCACCTGCTATGGGGCCTATGGCTGGCATCCAATTTGCCCAAACTGATTCATCAGGACCCAAGCCACCGAAAGCTCCATCTATTACTTCGCCAGAATCATTTAATTTAATCAGTCGGTTATGTGGTTCATCGTTTACTTCAATGAATGAGCCCCCGAGAATGAATGTTCCGTCAGTATCTTCTATAATAGCAGCGCCAGTGCTGTATGGACTTGTGGGGTTATTCGGGTCGCTACCGAAATAAGTGGTAAAAAAATTAGTTTGGTAGGCATCATCAATATTTCCATTTGCCAAAATACGGATGATTCGAGCTGAAAACTCGGGGTCTGCTGTTACCGCCACATTGGGTTCCTTCGTAACCCATAACCTGTCTTGGCTATCAATAAAGGTGGTATAAACTTCCCCAAAACCAGCTTCAAAAACCGGCTCAAACTCCGTATTGACTGAAAAGTCTGCATTAAGCTTGGCCAATTTGGGGTAGGGATGTCCATCTACTTCGTTGAAGCTCCCGGAGATGATGTACTCGCCTGTACTGAGTTGACGAATGCTGTTGATCTCCGAATCGGTAGGCCACTCGCAGCGCAGCATGGGGAATTCAGGCACAGGCGCTCCGGTAGAGTCTATCATGCAGAGCTGGCAAAGGCCTAGGTGGCTCTCTGATGTGCCCATCAGCGTGCTATCGGTAAAGAAGCGACCTGCTACAAGGATGTGATCGTCCGGGAGAACCATGGCGTCCAAGGCTTTGTTCGACAAAGGGCCACTGTAGGGGGGTTTCTGAAACTCGAAGCGAAATGAGTAATCTGTACCGCTTAGATCAAACCACTGAAGCACTTCTGCACCAAAACCTAAATATTTTTCTCTATAATTCAAAAGTTTAGGAGAACCCATTGCTTGACTTGAACCATTGAAAATAACATTTCCAACATCTCCTACCACAGTGATGCCATTTGCTATTGTAGCCCCACTATTAAAAAAGCCGCTTATCAAGTAACTTGTATCGTCAAAAATTACAATTTCATTTATACTTCCACGAGTATAAAATTCTCCTGTATTGAAGGAAGAATCAATTGTATAATCTATTACCTGAGCATATACTCTCCCTGAGCAGTTTAGTAACATTAGGCATAAACAGAATGTGTTTTTCATTGCTCAATGTGTTACGACAAACTTCCCATCACTTACTTTCTTCCCATCTTGTACAAGCTGGAAGATATACACTCCGTTGGCTAATTTGCGCGCATCAATAAGCTGCTGCCCTTCATATACTTTGCCTAAGTTTCTATTTTCTACTTGTCTACCTAACCCGTCAAAAACCAAAAGTTGCGTATTCTCTCGTACTTGAAACAATGTATACGCTATGGTTACATAGGCATCACCCGGATTGGGATAGGCATTTACCTTATTGAGTTCAGCTTTTAGTTCTTCATAGCTGGCTTGTGGTTTGCGAGGTACGCTCAAGTTCTTGGGCTGACCTTCGGTATCATAGCAGATTTGATAGTGAAAGCAAAGCGCGTTTTGCGCTTTCTTAGCTGCAATTCCCGCTGTAGTGCTTTCAGCAATGCTTTGCAGGCCACTAATTTCTGACGGGCTCAGATTGGCTATGGTTAGGCCACTACCATGGGCTGATGAGAGCAGACTGTAAAGATTCTTAAGCGCCGTCATCTCTGCATTGCGCTCTGTGCTAAGGGTATAATTCGTCTGCATGCTGTCCAGCAACAAAATGGCATCAGCGTAAAGGTGGCGCTCGGCCAATGCAGATGCGCGGCTGTAGTTGCCTTCTACAGTTTTTACCTTTCCTAGATAGTAAATGGTGCTGTCTGGGGCAATGTAGGTACTGTCGGCAAAAGCCTTTTGGGTAAGTATGATTTTCTGTATGTGTTGCACTTCTGCGTGCAAATCTGCAATGGTGCTTTCCATAGCGGTGCGCAGGGTGGTTTGATTCAATGATGCCCAAAGCAAATCAATCATATACGCGGGCATGGGTGGGCTGGGTATGGTTTCGGCCCGACGTATTACATTGCCGCTGCGCAGCGCATCGGGATTGGCCTGCAATACTTCGAGCAGCATGGCGTGGGGCATAATGTTGCGGTCTATGGCAGCTATAAGCACTGCTTCCGAATTGTAAGGAGCACGCAGCATCAATTGATCTCGCAGGTCCCAGGCATCCTGTGGCCAGGTAAGCTCTATTTCTGTGATGGTGGCAGGGGTATTTCCATCATCTATCAATTGGTTGTAGGCATAGAGTATACCCTCGTACTCCGCTTTGCTTTGAAGGAGTTCTGTTAATCCGGTAAGCCCTGTTTGCGGACCTGTGGTATAATTGCTGGGACAATTGTTGGACGCTGTTGAACTTTCGACAGTCATGTTTCCCGGGCCTATTTCAGTGGCCTGTGGCAAGTTACCATTAGTAAAGTAGAAATAAGGATGGTTGGAACCTACTGTAAAATGTGTGAACACCAGGGGATCGGGATCCGCAGAAGAAAAGGTGTTTGAAGCAGAACGGGGTGGGTTGGCGCTACCTTGTAACAGGCGGATACCGGAATTATCAAAAACAGGATCTCCGGTAATTCCTGTCCTACTCATCTCAAAATCCACTTCATTCTGGTTATTATTATTGCATAAAAATTGCAAACCAGACTGTCCAAAAGTAGCACCTCCTTCGAGGTTGATATTCAGGTTTACCTGCCATCCATTGATGCCTGTTTTTAGGTTGGACAAGGTGTTTTTATACACCTGATTCTCCGCACCCTGGCTATTGAACACCAATACTCCATGGCCTTCGTAGGGTGCTCCTTGTGTTGGGCGGGTGAGGGTGTTTTCTTCTATTGAATAGTGGTAGGTCTCGTTGGCAAAGATGCCGAGATGGTTTTGGTCCTCAACAATCGGTTCAAACTCATAATCATAAGGATGCCCTCCAACATTAAAAATATTCAAATAAATCTGGCTGTAATCCGCTCCGCCCAATTCCACACCAATCATATTCTCATCAAAAATGGAGTTGCGCACTTGTATGGGCCGGGAGCTCACCGTTTCCAATGCTTCGATGGCCTTGTGCCAGCCGGTAAATCTACTGGCTACATTGTTTTCTACCGGGCAGGGATAAGTGGTGCTTTGGCAGATTTCAGTAATTAAATAGCTCGCATCGTGGCTGAAGATGGCATGGCCTCGTTTTTCAGAGGCATCTACTGTCTGGGTATTGGTAAAATTGCATCCCTGAAGGCGCATACGGTCTATCCGCCATATGGTAATGCGCGGGCGTGGAGGGAAGTCGTTGGGGTCGTCTAAGTAATCATCGTCCAGAATAAAATTGCATGATTGAAAATAACTTCTCTCCGGAAGTTTTACAACATTGCTGGAAGTAGAATAATTCTGGTAGGCCATAAAAATGGCATCTATTCTGTTGTTTTTAAAAGTGCTGTTGGTGGCTTGTATGATGCCCCCACGCGCATCCCAATCTGCAGGATTCCAGTTCATCACGCCCTGCCAGGCGTTTTCTATCAGAGCGCCATTCCTAAAAACAGCCCTACCCTGATGATACTGTCCACCAGAATACGGGAATTGGTGTTGGTCGGTGTCGCCCCACACTTCAATACCGGCCCACATTTCGTCGCAAGCTCCGGTAATGGTTCCCCCATCAACAATAAGCCTGGCATTGGGTTCAATTTTAATTCCACATCCTGTAGCCATATATACTTTGCCAGTAATGGTGAGAGTAGCACCTGCATCTATTCTGATGTCCTGCCTATACCGCTTGGTACCGCTCCAGGTGGTATTTGTATTGATTACCAATTCGTTGGCAAGCTTGGTACAAGGCAGGTCATTTTCCCATACCCCACGGCCCCAGGTGCCAACCCGTACTTTGTTGTAGTCGTAACCCACCTCCATTCTATTAATTTCTGAATAGGGAAATTTGGTTCCGTATTGCAGCCAAACTTCATTATTTGGATAGCCTTGCATCAGGCTTTCGTTGCTGTAAAACACTCCCACATCGGTGGCAATCAAAAACTCGCGCGAGCCGGGGATGATAATCATATTCTGCGCAGCAAGATTTGGAAAGTCGTAGGTAAGGTCTTCAATCAGGAAGTCATTCTCAGGATCAATTGATGATGCGGGAGTTCCCATTAAATTACCCGGTATAAAGGTATATTTCAAGACTTTATTGATTAGCATGATATTGCCGTTAAGAGGTGCATTGCTCATGACGAAGTAGAAAATATCGACATTATCGGGATCACTCACCACAGCTCTTACAATTTCTTCAATTGAATTTGGCGGATAAGGTATTCTAAACCAACTTGAAATTGCTTCTTGGGAAGTACCCATTGCTTTGTTGCAGCCAAAGAATCCACGTCTTGTGTTTATAACCAGATTATTTTGAGAGTTCAAGAATTGGTTATATACCATCGCAAATATTAGGTTGGGAGAGACTTCAGACGGAAAAGATTGAGAAAAAGCACCGATGGCTTCGTTGGCCAGTCCATCGTTATTGTTGGGTAGTGTAAGCGTAGTTCTGTCACTAATTACAACCCATGGGCTTATTGATGCATCGCCTCTGTTACTGTGTCTATTAATTTCAGTTTTACAAACAAAAATTTCTTTTGGATCAAAAGGATTGCATTCAATGTTTGTTGAGAATAAGTATTCACCACCTGGGGGGTCAATTCCACTCGCACTGGAAGAAGTCCAACCATTCGAATTTTTCACAAAAGCGTTACTTTGCATTGAACCATAGGAAATAAGATGATTGTCTCTGTCAATCAATGTTTCTTGACCATCACCGTTCAGCACAGTCTTCCATTGTGGTACCCAACCAGGACCGAAATCACCAGTTGCATAAATAGAACCATCATGAAAAGCTCCAATGAAAATATTTGAGGGATTCGTTGGTGAAGTAGAAAATCCATTTACCTCAGCATTGCCAATACCATCCATTTTTTGGGCCCACGTATTTGTATTTAGATTCAATACAAATGGCCCTCCATGTGTCGCGAGCCACAGTTTACTTCCATCAGGTGAATATTCAACATCTTCGACATCTACATGGAATTTGCCTGAAGCATCAATTAACTGAAATATACCACTATTAAAGTTGGTACATTTTTGCATGTCGATGCCACGGGACATATATCCTTCATTGACATTCTTTGGATTTACCGCAAATCCAGTTTGATGCTCATGACCATAAGGTCTGTTTGTAACCATATCTATGTTTAAATCCGATGTTTCGGTCAAGAGATTATACCTGATGATTCGTCCATTATACACTGGGTCGCCATTGTTGTTCAAGTTGGAAAAATAAATGCTGTGTATATATAGAATGTTAGGACTGGTCTCAACTGTTCTAATAACTGGTTTGTATAAATCTAGAAATTCAGGGGAAAGGTTTGCATGAGGAATAATTTCCCAAGTATCGCCTTTATCTTGGCTTACCAATATATATGGTACGTATACGGGGTCTAAATCCGGGGCTACATACCGCGCCCTACAACTTGCAATAAGTTTAGTAACATCAATGTTGCCTTGTACATCATAGCCCCAGGTAATGTCGTATGCCCAGATATAAGAGTTGTTATACTGTGCGCCATCCAAAGTGTACTCCACACCATTTCGTGTTACAGTATTTGGAATATCATTCTGGTCAAGGATTCTTTCCCATTCCAAACCTTGCGTATTTCCATTTGTAACCGAAGCCATTGCATTCTCAGTCTTATAAATTCCAAAAGTACCGGTGGAAAACAAGGTTAAATTGGATACTGTGGATGTTGGGTCTAGTAATATATGCTTCAATTGCCATTCAGGATAATTCCATACACCACCACCACCTTGGAGCTTACCACCCAAATCAAGGTCACTCCCAATTAGTTCCCAGTTAGCACCCCTGTCCACACTGCAAAATAATCCAGAAGATCTTTGTTGAACCCGTTCATCCCAGTTGTTGCCGTCACCATCACCGGTGGCCAGAAACCATACATCGCTATCGAGATGGCTGCTTTTGCAATCGGCCGTAGAAACCCGGGCAATAAGTTGATCTGTACCTCCATTTAGCCAGGTATCACCACCATTCTCGCTGTACCAGAGCCCCGTACTCCACCCCCCCGTGAACATTAATTGTGTGGTGCTGAAATTTGGATCAAAAGTTATCCAGTTTACAGGGCCAATTCCCAACTCTCCCCCACCAATAATATCCAGAATTTCTCCTCCGGGCTGAGCATAGGGCCCCAATTCATACCAATCTCCTATTCCATCTGTATTTGCTTTTTGGTTATCAAGATAATCTTCCTTCATTTTAAAATAATCAATTAGGCTACCATCAGGATGGATTCTTTGCTGATAATGGTCTCTCCACTTAATTACATGCTTAAATTCCTTGGATTGGGCAGCCAAATCGCTCTCGCTCATTGTTTGAAGGGCAGATTGGTAAGGTGCCATCATCTCATCTATTATTTCAGAAAAAGATTTGACATCTTGACCTTCAGGTATCCACAATGGCTGGGCACAAACAGAACCAAATGATATCCATGAAAGGGCTACCAAGGAACTGAGAAAGTTTCTTGTTTTTCTTTTCTGTGTAGAGGAAGCGATACAATTAAAAACAGGTTGGAAAGGAGTCGAATATTTTATCATATTCAAGGAAGGTTTAAATTGCCTACCAATATTAAGAAATAATTCCCACTTGTGGCATTGATGTATACAAGAGAATAATCGGAAATAAAATGCTGAACAACAAAAAAAAGGGCCGCTTTTCGGCGGCCCTTATCAAAGCATAATTATAGAAACTCAACCCGCTACAATCAACACAGGATTCTCCATGTACTTTTTAAAAGTCTGCAGAAATGCACTTCCTACTGCACCATCCACCACACGGTGGTCGCATGAGAGGGTTACCTTCATGGTGTTGCCCACTACAATCTGCCCTTTCTTTACAACAGGTTTCTGCACTATGGCACCTACTGCCATGATGCATGCATCGGGTGTATTGATGATGGCTGTAAACTCATCGATGCCAAACATGCCCAGGTTAGAGATGGTAAAAGTATTTCCCTCCCAGTCTGAAGGTTGAAGTTTCTTATTGCGCGCCTTATCGGCAAATACCTTCACTTCTTCGTTGATAACGAGTAGCGACTTTGTGTCAGCATGCCGCACCACCGGTACGAGCAAACCTTCGTCAACGGCTACTGCTACACCAATATGTATATGATCGTTGTAGCGAATCTTGTCGCCTAGCCATGAAGCATTCACTTTGGGGTGTTTGCGCAATGCAGCCGCAGCCGATTTTATAACCAAATCATTGAATGATACTTTGGCAGGAGCCAGGGCCGCGTTCATGCTTTCGCGCTGCCGCATTGCCTCGTCCATATCAATCTCCATGGTGAGGTAAAAATGCGGAGCAGTAAACTTGCTTTCGCTAAGTCTTTTGGCAATGGTTTTACGCATTTGCGAAACGGCCTCTTCCCTGAAACTTTCAACGCCCACAGCCACGCCAGCCCCCACATTTCCAGAAGAAGAAGGTTTAAAATTTTCGATGTCGCGCATCACAATGCGACCTGCATCGCCGCTTCCAGCCACTTGAACAAGGTTAATACCCTTCTCGGATGCCAGCTTCTTTGCGAGTGGCGATGCTTTGATTCTGCCATCGGCAGAAGAGCCATTGGTAGCCACCGGAGCCGGAGCCTTCTCGGCAGTTGCTGCAGGAGCGTGTTCAGTATCTTTAGTCGGGGCAGGTTCTGCTTTCGCTGGTGCCGACTCAGCCTTTGGTGCGCTTTCTTCGGTTTTTGCTGGTTTGGTATCGGCTGGTTTGGCAGCTGCCCCACCGCTTTCACCTTTGAGCAAATCATCGATGTTCTCGCCTTCCTTGCCAAGAATAGCAAGAATAGAGTCAACCGGTGCAGCTTTCCCTTTTTGAACGCCAATGTGCAGTAGCACTCCATCCTGAAAAGATTCAAACTCCATGGTGGCTTTGTCGGTTTCTATTTCAGCGAGGAGATCGCCTGCTTTTACCTTGTCGCCAACTTTCTTGTGCCACTCTGCCACCACGCCTTCTTCCATGGTATCGCTAAGTTTGGGCATTTTTACTATTTCCGCCATTGGTATTAGTCTTTTACGTATGGGTAATCTGATTGCTGGTACACATCTTCATAGAGTTCATGTGGTTCCGGGTCGGGCGAAGATTCTGCAAACTCAACTGAATCTTCTACGATCAATTTTATTTTTTCTTCGAGTTTCTCGAAAGCAGCCTCTGTCATCCACTTGTTTTCCAGTATGGTTTGATGCACGAGGGTGAGGGGGTCTTGCTTTTTGTATTCTTCCACTTCTTCTTTGGTGCGGTATTTCTGCGGGTCGCTCATGGAGTGGCCCTTGTATCTGTACGTTTTTATATCCAAAAGAAATGCTCCTTTGCCACTTCTTGCGTGGGCGGCAGCTTTCGCAAAACCTTCGTGTACATCTTCACAGCGCATACCGTTTACCGAAAGGGCGGGCATATCGTAACTCAACCCCAACTTGCTCAGGTCATGCACATTCGAAGTTCTTTTCACAGAAGTGCCCATTGCATAGTTGTTGTTCTCAATAACAAACACCACCGGAAGTTTCCAGGTCATGGCCATATTGAAAGTTTCGTGCAGCGATCCTTGTCGCACGGCACCATCGCCCATAAAGCAGTAGGTAACATGCGATTCGCCTCTGTACTTATCCGCGAAAGCTATACCAGCTCCCAAAGGAATTTGCCCGCCTACGATGCCATGTCCCCCGAAGAGGTGTCTTTCCTTGTCGAACATATGCATGGAGCCGCCTTTGCCCTTTGAAGTTCCGGTGCGCTTGCCATACAATTCAGCCATCACAAATCGTGGGTTGGTACCCAAAGCCAAAGGGTGTGCGTGGTCGCGGTAGGCTGTGATTACACGGTCTTCCTTATCCATGGCTGAAACCATACCGGCAAGAATTGCCTCCTGACCTATGTAGAGGTGACAGAAACCGCCAAATTTTTGTTGAATATAGAGCTGACCGCATTTCTCCTCAAAGCGGCGCATGAGCAATATGCTCTCGTACCAGTGCAGATAGGTTTCTTTTGAGAATTTCGGTTTAGCCGCCGACGTGGTTTTTTTCGAAGCTGCTGTTTTCGTGGCCATGTGATTATTTCATATTGGGCCACAAATATACACAGTGTATGTTAGAATAACACTTAGAGGATCAGTCCAGCTCTTCTTTTTGAAGTCCCGCATCAAAAAATGATAGTGGCAATAGTGCTCCAGCGTTCTCAACTACCGTAATTGGACCTTTCACTGCACCGGTAATTATGCGAATCGGGTGCTCATAGAGCTTCTCGTACTCCATCATTACCTGTCGGCAAGCTCCACAGGGCGTCACGGTGGCATCAGGGGCCAAAGGGTCAGCTGCCACAGCTATAGAAACCACTTGTACACCAGGAAAACCGGCAGAAGCTGAAAAAAGGGCTACTCGCTCAGCACATAAGCCGCTTGGATAGGCCATATTCTCCTGGTTGCTGCCTTTCACCACCTTACCATCTGCAAGCAGTACTGCTGCACCCACCTTAAATTTGCTGTATGGAGCATAGGCCGTTGAGACAGCCTGGGTGGCCATCAAAAACAACTTTCTATCCTTCTCGTTGAGTTGGTCGGGATGATCGGCAACCGAGTAGCGTATGCGCAGTTCCTTTTCTTTCATGGCGTAGATGCCGCCGAAGGTAGTAAAAGGACCTTATTTGCCGATAAGGCACACACAATAGGCGCTCACACCTTCTTCCCTGCCCACATAGCCCAGCTGCTCAGTGGTGGTAGCCTTTATGGAAATACAGTCTTCATCGGCATGTAATATACCCGCAATGATACCCTTCATTTCAGGGATGAAAGGATTGATTTTTGGTCTTTGCAGGCAGATGGTGCAATCCAGGTTCATGAGGGAATATCCTTTCTGCTGCACCTTATGATATGTTTCGGAAAGTAGAATTTTGCTGTCAATGCCTTTGAATGCGGGGTCCGTATCAGGAAACTGATACCCTATGTCTCTGAGGTTGGCTGCCCCGAGAAGCGCATCGCAAATCACGTGAAGCAGCACATCGGCATCTGAGTGCCCGTATGCTCCTTTGCTATGCTGTATTGGGAGCCCACCCAGAACGAAGGGATGCCCATCGCGCAACTGATGTACATCGAATCCGAAGCCTACGCGAATTGAAGGGAGTGGCATGTATTATTCCGGGCTTACCGCAGGTCCTTTCTGATCGAATCGCAAACTGAGGGTAAATCGCAGTGTGTTAGCCAGTGGATTTCTTTGCTCGGTAGGAATAAGGTAGCTGAGGTCAAGGCCAAAAACGTTGTACCTGAACCCTGCTCCCATGGTAAAATATTGCCTGTTGCCTTTGGTGGGGTGCTCGTGAAAGTACCCTCCGCGCACGGCAAACTGATTGGCATACCAATACTCCACGCCAAGGGAATGGTTTATTTCCCGCAATTCTTCTTGTAGCACGCTGCCGTCTTCAATGGCCAAATCGCCATTGGAATCAAAAGTATAATCACCTACTTCATCGCGAATTGGACGGCCGGGCGCATCGGTGAAAGAACCAAACATTCCTGCTGCAACTCCCACATCGGGGTCTCTGCCCGCTAGAATTACATCCCTGTTATTGGGGTCGTAAATGGCGGGTGAGGGTACGAGCAACTTATTGGCGTCATATGCAAACGTAAAACTGTTGTACTCGTCGAGTTCAATGGTGATGGCACCACCAATTTTTAGGTTGGTTGGGAGAAAGTCACGCTGAGCTGTGTTGGTGTATGATATCTTATTACCAATATTGGAAACCACCATACCAAAAGCGAGGCGACCACCCATATCACCAAATTGAATATCCGTGTTTTCGTAAAAACCCGAAAGGTCCACTGCAAAAGCATTTGCAGCTTTGGAATCTGCACCGCCTACACTCACACCGCCGGTAAGATTGGAATTGATCCAGCGCGCTGTAAGACCTCCTGAAAACCTATCAGAAAGCTTCAATGAATAGCTCACATCTACAGCAAATTCTGCTGGCCTGAAGGGTCTGATTGTTTGACCGGTGATATCAGTAAAAGTAATATCGCCCAGCGTGAAATATTTGAGACTTGCGCCTATGGCAGATGTTTTATTGAGTTTCATAAACCATGACAGATACACCAGACTCATATCATCTACAAGTTGGCGAAGCCAGGGACTGTATGACAAGGAGACGCCCATTTCATCTTCAGAAAATGGCAGTTTTGATGCATTCCAATACTGGGCGTTGGCATCTGCGGTAATGGCCCCTCCTACTTCACCCATCGCCCCCGATCTGGAGTCGACACCGATCAATAGAAATGGCACTGCCGTTGTAATGGCGCGAAGGTCATCACAATCTTCAGGATTTGTGTTGAGGGTGCCTATACACTGTGCGTGCAATGTACCCGAAAGGGTTATGGATATGATTACCAAAGCGAAGTACCTGGTCATTCTTTTTAAATTGAAGGGTTGCAAATATAAGTAAATCATTTAGTGATACTGCTTAATTAAGGATTACAAGTTTCTCAAATTTGGACACCTTCTCGCCTGCTGGGTTTCTCACTGAAACTTTGTACACGTAAACACCTGTGGCTAGTTTATCACCAAAATCGTCACGTCCGTTCCAAGGTATCGCCTCATTACGAAATCCATCCGTATTTGATACAGTTACGATGGATTTTACAAGCTTCCCACTCACAGTATACACTTCTATCTGCACATTGAGAAACTCGCAACTCTGGTTGTGTTCAAAATAAAATTCGGTGCGGGTGGTGAATGGATTTGGGTAATTCAGAACGCGCTCTATGGCAAACTTCTCGCTGCTCGCAACAACGAATTCCAACACATCTTCACTCGAATTGTTGTGCACATTCCACACCTTCAGTTTTAGTTCATGGTTGCCCGGCTCCAGTTTATCGAGTTGGTAAATGATCTTACCACTTTTATAGGTGTTGAGTTCTGATTCGTAATAATCATTGAGCACCAAAACATTCTGGGTATTTCCATCGATAGTGGCTGTGATGTCATGCCCTATGCCGCTACCTACCGTATTTATGCCACTCTGATCAAATATTTTTGCGAGTAGTATAGGACTGTCATTGGTGAAGCCCCCATCGACAAAATTTTCATCATTCATATACACCTGCACTTCAGGCCCTTCTCCATTGTCAACCGCATTTGGATCCCGGTCGCCTATTTTCAAGCTATTCATGTAACCGGTTGCATCCTCTGTCTCATTATACGCATACAAGCTAATTCTGGCTGTTGTATCTACAGCAAAGGAAATGTCGCGTGGCAGCACAAATTCGAATGTGTAATTACCATTTACCACTTCAGCATTCCCTCGGTAAATTACGTCTTCCTGGGTTTTAAACCCAAAGCTGCTTCCTCCATCATTGGCCAAGGTGTTCTTCGTTTTTTCGCGGTCGAATACCGTGGCATTAAGTCTGCCATTGAAATTGGTGAAAGGAGTTCCATCGGGCCTCAGTACTTCTCCGCGCACGCGAATTACCGCAAGTGCTTTCATCGTGTCCACAGGCTGATCGAGCGTATCTGTGATGGCAGTAATGATGGCCCTATTTCTAGGTATTGATAGTGGGAGCGCAGGGTCTCCGATAAGGGAAAAATTGCGGTGGTTGGATGTAGATGTAGAGAGTGAAGCATTCTTACACTCACGACTCACATCCCCCAACCTTGTAACGATCTCACCAGGTGGCCTGTTGAAGAGGGCATCGTAGAAACGCTGATTCAAGGTGAAGTTAGGCCCGGAGTACACAAGGCGTGTGGTGGTGAGAAGCGCAATTCCGCCTCCATTTCCGTTGAGAAGTACATGCTCTCCAGCTGAGGTGCGCAAAGGGTCGTCAAAGCGGGTGAACTCGCATGTAGCCGTCATAAAGAGCGGCATGTTAAAGTTATTGTCCCATGACAGGATGGTTGGAATGTCGAGAATTCTCTCCTGTGCCCAGCCGAGTTCTCCACCATGGCCTATGTAATTGATGATAAATGCCCCGCTTTGAACCTTTCGGCTTATGGCTTCATTTACTGTAGGGTAGCGAGACCCTCCAGGAGTGGCTTCCTGAGGAAATGCATCAATAAATATGCGCTCGAGGTTATAATTCCTGGTATATCCATTGATCTGGTTCGAGATGGAATTGGACTTGATCATGTGGTCATTGCTGTCTTCATCATCGGCCACGAGCGTGATCATGTTGCGCCAGGCACCTATACTTGAAGATGAGGTATTGCATGCAGTGCACGCCGCTGTGAAATCCTGTTCGGAGATCTCCATATAGCGCCTTATTTTATTCACCACGGAGGTGGCTTCCAGATTGTTTTTCACTACCAGCCTGCCCACCCCAATATCCATTACATCGGTGCGAAGTTCGCTTTCGCTATCATCCAGAAAGCCGAAATAGTCATCACTTACATAAGAAGATGCGGGTGAAAGCGTAACCACTGACTGATACGTAGGGATGAAGTTGGTATTTCCTGGGGTGGTATTACGGTTATCATAAGAACCATCACCAAACAAAAGCAGATACTTAGGCATTGCATCCGGGTTGCCGTTGGCGCGGTCATATAACATTTTCATCAGCCACTTTATAGAAGTGATGTCCCGCATTCCTGATGAAAACTCGTTGTAGACCTCATTGAGCCTAACAACTGCAACATTTAAGGGTTCTGGTGGGTAATTTCTGTGAAGGTTTGCAAGTTCTTCGGCCTTCTGCATAAATTGCCCCGGACTTATAATCACCATATCTATGGCCCCATCCAATCCAAGGCTGTGAAGGTTTTGATTGGCAACTTTCGCAAAAGGATAAGGAGAAGGAAAATTGCTTCCGGAGAAAGCTACAAACTCTTTCAAACCATCGGTAGGCAAAATGAAACTCGCTTCGCTGCCATTTCTTGCAAGCTGCAACCTTCTGGCTGCGACAGGATCTGAGACATCCCATACCTCACCTACTGAATTTGCGTTGGCAATTGTAAACCTTGACACCCTGCCCGGCCCCACAGCATTTGCATCGCGAAAGATCATCTGAGTTCCCGTCATTTGCAGCTTACGCCTGATGTTTACATTGACCCAATTGATCCAACCAATGGCCGATGGGGCATTCTTCTCATAATCTACTATCACATTTAAAGATGGCAGCGCATTGGGCAGATCTACCCTGAGATTTGCATCATTGGCGTAAATGGATGTCACCCCATTGCCAACTGGGCCAACATTCTCAATATCAGCAAGGCCATTGACAATCAAGGAAACCTTACAAAAACCTGAAACAGTACTTCTTGATATGACATTCGCTCGCACTACCGCTGTGCAGCCTTGCTCTGGATTGGGGAAGGTAAATTGGCTTCCGCCGAAGTTGTAGGTTGTTTGAACGTCAAGCTTTTCACCATACCATTCACGTCCGCTTTTTATAAGGTTCTCTCTTTCCTTTTCGTGAAAAGTGTAGTCATTGAAAGATGTTACTTCATAGTTCACTGCTTGTCCGCTGGAAGCCAAATCAGTTATGCGCTTGGGTTCTGTTCCCGTATTGATGCCAAGAAAATAATAGGATGTATCAGAAAAGTTATGTTTAGAGTGGTTGAACAATCCAATGCTTTCATCATAGGTCCACGTATCCGGTCCTTTGGCAAAAAAGAGGATATAGTCTTCCTGGTCAAAACTGCCATCCGCATCTCCCGAAACAAAAATATTATTGACTTCCAAATCATCAGGCCTTGGCAAGTCATTCGGGATGGGAAGCTGTCCGAAGCCATTCCCAAATAGATTAATAGAACCAGGATCCAGGTTTTGAACATTGATACCCAGGGCTGCAAGAAAATTCCGATCCATGCGATGTAGCCCGTCTTGGGTAACACCAATTTTATACCAATCGCCAGTGGCCATCACGCTGCTCGAAGCAAACGTCTGCATCTTACCCTTCGCTGGTATAGGATTGGTTTGCACCTTCAGCCTGAATTTGGTTACCTCTCTTACTTCCCCACCCGCTATATATATAGGTATATACTCGAACACCAATACCGAAATGCCCCTTTCAATTTTAACTTCCCATTGCAGTTTGTTGTGCAAGTCCGGATTCAACCCTCCCAGAATCTTATCATGCTGAGGGTCCTTTAAACCATCTTCAACGACTTCAACAAGCACTTGCGAGGCTGTTACACCCTTGCCAAGAGTAACTTTATTGAGAAATACCGGATAAAAATTATGCACTTCATGGTGAAAAGCACCTACAAAAGATGGCCTAAGAAAGTTTTCTTCCTCAAGCTTGAAGGATTGAATTTCTTTGTTCCAATCCACTTGGAATTCAAAGAAACGCTGGGCATTGACAGTAGTCAATGTAGCTGTAAAAAAGGCAATTAGACAAACAATTGATCTCATCATCATCTCCAAAATCAGGCTTCGGCAACACAAGATTGTGTGTTAAAATTACGATCTGTATCGAAACTTACAGAAAGAATTTAAGTACCTTTAGTCCGTAAACATTGGAGAAACGGATGCGGAATACTATTATTGCGCTCAAAATCCTGTCGATTCTTGTTTAAAAAAATTCGTATCATTGGTGCCACAAAATTATAAGCAACCCCAGAGGCGCATATGTTGAGGAAACTCCTACTTTCGGCAGTTGTACCCGCTACAATCTGCTACTTCGCTGCGAATAATAATGCATGCGCTCAAGACCCAGCTTTTACGCAATTTTATGCGAATCCGCTCTATTTGAATCCTGCCTTTGCGGGTACAAATAAGTGCCCGCGTTTGGTGATGAACTATAGGAACCAATGGCCTGCCTTGTCAGGCAATTTTGCCACTTATAGTGCATCATACGACCAATATGTGGATGTGGTAAACGGAGGTCTTGGCTTTTATGTCTTGCATGACAATGCAGGCCGAGGTACACTTACTTCTCTCTCACTGAATGGTATTTATTCCTATCAGGTATCTCTATCTGATCAAGTTTCTATGGTAGCTGGATTTCAGGCTTCATACTTCCAGCGTTCGCTGGATTGGGGCAGCCTCACCTTTGGTGATCAGATAGACCCAAGAAGAGGATTTATATATAGCACCCAGGACACCCCGAGAGGTGGTAAGGTTGACAATGTGGATTTCTCCACCGGATTTGTGATATACAGCGAAACCTTCTACGGGGGGGTTGCCGTACACCATTTGTTTGAACCAAATGAATCGCTCATAGTGCAAGAATCGCCGTTGGAAAGAAAATATACCGTACACGCTGGAGCCAAGCTTTACCTGAATAAGGACTTTAAAGGCGAAAGCGAAACATCTATTTCTCCCAACATCTTGTACCAAAGGCAATTCGATTTTGAGCAGATCAACGTAGGATTGTACGCCCAAAAAGGGCCTATGATATTAGGAGCCTGGTACCGTTTGGAAGATTCATTTATCCTGCTGGTGGGCGTAGAATCTGAAATGTTCAAGATTGGATATAGCTATGACCTGACCACAAACAGGCTCACCACTCAAACCGCAGGCTCACATGAAGTATCGGCTACTTTCACATTCAATTGCAAACCTGCGAAGAAGAAGTTTAGGGCAATAAGTTGCCCGGCATTCTAGTTTATTTAGCGAAACCTGCACTGAAATACTACTTATGAAACCCAACATCCGAACATCTGTATTCGTGATCTTTGCGACAATCTTTGGGCTGTCGATAACCTCCTGCAGATATGAGTCTTCGAACGCAACCGGCTGGAATTATAACGATCCGCGCAATGGTGGCTTTGAAAAGGTTCCTTACTACGAGCAGGAAACCGGGCCTGGATTGGTGCTTATTGAAGGCGGTACCTTTACTATGGGTGCCACTGAACAAATGGTGAGCAAGGACTGGACCAATATGCAAAGAAGGGTTACCGTTTCATCATTTTACATGGACGAAACCGAGGTAACCAACCATCACTGGCTTGAATATTTGTATTGGATAAAAAGGGTGTATTCTACTGACTACCCTGAAATTCATGACAAGGCCCTACCCGATTCGCTCGTTTGGAGATCCAAACTTGCATACAATGAGCCTTACGTAGAATATTATTTAAGGCACCCTGCTTTCAATGACTATCCTGTAGTGGGAGTAAACTGGCTTCAGGCAAATGATTACTGCGCATGGAGAAGCGATAGGGTGAATGAGGCCATCCTGATCAGGGAAGGTCTATTTGAGCATTTCCCTCAGCAAAGAAACGAGGATCATTTCAGCACTGATGCGTACTTCGCCAGTCAGTATGAGAGTGGGAAAAGGGTGGATGGATTACCGGATTTGGATCCTGAAAAGGATTTTAGGAACGTACGCATGGAAGATGGAATACTCTTGCCCAGGTACAGGCTTCCAACTGAAGCCGAGTGGGAATTTGCCGCATACGGCCTTGTAGGAAATACATTTCAGGAGCTTGTAACTCAGCGTAAAGTTTATCCATGGAACGGACATTACGTTCGCGATGGTGACAACAACAGTCGGTACTATGGCCAGTTCGTTGCAAACTTTGTAAGAGGCCGGGGTGACTATATGGGAGTAGCTGGAAGCTTGAATGACAATGCAGATATTACTGCACCTGTCTATATGTACCAACCCAATGATTACGGTCTGTACAATATGGCTGGCAATGTAAGTGAATGGGTCATGGATGTATACCGTCCATTAAGCCCCGAAGACATGGATGAATTCAGGCCTTTCCGAGGCAATGTCTATAAAACCAAGGTACTGAACAGTCAGCGCAATATAGACGATAAACTCACCATTGTGACCTACGATGTGGATGGAATTGTGAAGTACATGGCCGATTTTGCCAAGATCACAGACGGTCAGCTTAATCCTGATGAAGCCCAACTGGTAGAGAACATGATTTCTTTCTCTGAGCAGGCTTCGGAAAGATATAATGAAGGAAAGGCTGATGAAGCATATACACTTATTAGAGACGGGATACAGCAAATACGCACGAGCAATGTGCGCATCGCGCCTGAGCTGTTAAGTGGACTTGGAACCTTCGTTGAAGATACGCCTGGTGGATTGCGCATGAGAAAAGTACGGCCCGAAGAGAATATCGACCGCGACAATTACCGGCTGGCAGATAACATCAACCACCGGGATGGAGACTTTATGTCGAGTGTAGATTATCTAAGCCCTACATCAAGCGACAACAGTATGTACGACTATGGCTCATCAACACTGATAAGCAACCGCTCCAGGGTATATAAAGGTGCCAGTTGGAGAGACAGGGCCTACTACCTCAGCCCTGGTACGCGCAGGTTTATGGATGAGCGTAAAGCCACAGCTACCATCGGATTCAGATGTGCCATGGACCGCGTGGGCAGTCCGGTTGGATTGAAGCAAAAATAATTTCTGATAATATTAGAATAGAAAAACCGGTCATCTGATCGGTTTTTTTATTTTTCACCCATGAATTTAAAAGCCCTGTACGCGGAATTCCTAAAAAATCCGCGCATCACAACCGATACACGTAAAGATTTAGAAGGCAGCATCTTCTTTTGTTTGAAAGGGCCCAACTTCAATGCGAATCTCTTTGTAAAAGAAGCCAAGGAAAAAGGCGCAGCTCTGATTGTCACGGATGATGTTTCGTATCAAGGCGAATCCGGAATCGCAGTAGTTCAGGATGCACTTGGTTCTCTTCAGGAACTGGCACGCTACCATAGACAGCAGTTTGCCTTTCCGCTCATTGGTCTTACAGGAAGTAACGGAAAAACCACCAATAAGGAATTGATAGCTGCAGTACTGTCCACAAGGTTTCATACTGCAGCAACAAGGGGCAACCTAAACAACCATATCGGGGTGCCGCTCACACTATTGGAAATCCCACAAAGCGCTGAAATGGCAGTAATCGAAATGGGTGCCAACCATCAAGGAGAAATTAGAGACTTAAGCAATATTTGTCTTCCTGAATTTGGGATGATTACCAATATTGGTCTTGCCCATTTGGAAGGATTCGGCGGGCCAGAAGGTGTAAAAAAAGGTAAAAAAGAGCTATTCGACCACATAAAAAGTCATGGGGGAAAACTCTTTGTGAACGCCAATGACGCTGTCTTGATGGAAATTTCTGAAGGCATTGATCGGGTGCTGTTTGGCTCTCATGCTGGTACTTTAGTAGATGGGGCTATTGTTCAAAACCATCCTTTCGTGTCATTTCAATACAGGCAGCTCAATTATCAATCAGAAACAATTAAAACCCAACTTGTTGGTGACTATAATCTCCCCAATCTATTGGCTGCAGTCTGTATTGGATTGTATTTCGGAATAGATCACCTTCAAATAAAATCAGCGCTTGAAGGTTATGCACCTTCCAACCAACGCTCACAGCTGATAAAAACTAAGAGCAATACCATCATCATGGACGCGTACAATGCCAATCCGAGCAGCATGGAAGTAGCCATTAGGAATTTCAGCGAAATGGAAGGGTCAAAAATTGCCATGATCGGTCACATGCTCGAATTGGGAGAAGCGACCATCACCGAGCATCAGAAAGTAATTGATCTGCTCTGCACCCTAAATATAGAAGCGTACTTGGTAGGAAGCAACTTTCAGACCTGCGATATGCACGGATACAAGCACTTCAACTCATCTGATGGCTTGTATACTTCCCTACAAGAAAAACCCTTAACGGATAGAATTATCCTCCTAAAAGGAAGCAGAATGGCAGCTATGGAAAAACTCGAAAAAGTGCTTTAGTCAGAAAGCACTGCCCTGCTGATTACAATCTTCTGTATCTCACTGGTTCCTTCGTATATCTGGGTAATCTTGGCATCGCGCATCAGCCGTTCTACGTGATACTCCTTGACATAACCGTAACCGCCGTGAACCTGCACCGCTTCGATGGTGGTATCCATAGCAACCTTGCTGGCAAACAATTTGGCCATCGAAGATGCCAAATCAAAATTTCCATCTTCATCCTTTATTTGAGCAGCTTTGAGACATAGAAGCCGAGCAGCTTCAATATTCGTAGCCATATCAGCAAGTTTGAATGCCACTGCTTGGTGTTCATAAATAGGTTTACCAAATGATTTGCGCTCCTTGCTGTATGCGAGTGCAAGCTCATAAGCACCACTGGCAATGCCCAATGCTTGCGAAGCTATTCCAATCCGGCCTCCACTTAAGGTCTTCATCGCGAATTTAAATCCAAAGCCTTCATCGCCAACCCTATTGGCTTTAGGAACTTTTACATCCTGAAACATAAGCGTATGCGTGTCGCTGCCACGAATACCTAATTTATCTTCTTTTGCACCTACGATGAATCCTTCCATGCCTCTCTCTACAATGAGGCAATTGATACCCCGGTGCCCGCTGGAGACATCTGTTTGAGCAATTACGAGATAAATTGAAGCAGAGCCACCATTGGTAATCCAGTTTTTAGTTCCGTTCAGTAAATAATAATCTCCCTTATCAATGGCAGTGGTTTTCTGAGAAGTGGCATCCGAACCTGCTTCTGGTTCGCTGAGGCAAAATGCGCCGATCTTCTCCCCTTTGGCAAGTGGCACCAGGTATTTCTGTTTTTGCGCTTCAGTACCATACTTCTGGAGCCCCCAGCACACAAGGCTGTTGTTCACCGAAACACAGACCGATGCCGAGGCATCAATTTTAGAAAGCTCTTCCATAGCGAGTACGTAGGACACTGTATCCATGCCCGAACCTCCATACTTGGGCTCCACCATCATCCCCATAAACCCAAGTTCGCCAAGTTGCCTGATTTCATCTTTGGGAAATCTTTGCTCCCTATCCCGTTCTATCACACCTGGTTTCAAAACATTCTGCGCAAAATCTCTCGCTGCATCCCGAACCGCTATTTGCTCTTCGGTAAAATCAAAATTCATCATGGTTGTCAATTTTTCAGAGGTGCGCAAATTTAATCAAACGGATTAATAATTTCGGGACATGAATCACACCCCATCCATAGGCCTTGGAGTTATGTCGGGAACTTCGCTAGACGGCGTGGATCTTGCATTGTGTAGTATTGATGAAAACCTGGCTGCCAGTATCATCGCATTCAAAACAGTGCCCTATTCAGATCAATGGAGAGGGAAGCTTGAAACTGCCCACAACTTATCAGCGCTTGATTTTTTTAAATTACAGAACGATTATACCCTTCATTTGTCAGAGATCATCAAGGAGTTTGTGGGGGAGGTGGGCACTCAACCACATTATGTATCTGCACATGGCCACACCATATTTCACCAGCCAGCATCTGGACTGACTGTACAGATGCTTAACGGCGCTATGCTTTCAGTGCTCACCTCTACTGTGGTGGTGTGCGATTTCAGAACCTCAGACGTAGCCGCTGGTGGTCAAGGTGCACCGCTCGTGCCCATTGGCGATGCAATTCTTTTCAGAGAATATGCCGCATGTGTGAATATCGGGGGTTTTGCGAATATGAGTTTCGATAAAGGCCATGAGCGTATCGCATATGACATAGCCCCCGCCAATATTGTATTGAATCATCTTGCAAATCAACTTGGATACGCCTACGACCACAATGGAGAGATTGCACGAGCCGGCGCTTTGATTCCCGAATTGATGACTGTACTGAACAGCCTCTCATACTACCATGAAAACCCGCCCAAATCACTGGGAAGGGAATGGTATGAGTTGCAGATATTGCCTTTGCTAACAGAATACTTGGAAGATATACCCGGGTTGCTCAGAACAGCCACAGAGCATATAGCCATTCAGATTGCAGCCAGCCTTTCCACTTTGCCACCGGGTGGTGCCATTTTACTTACTGGTGGTGGAGCGCACAATAAATATTTAGTTCAGGCCTTAAAGAGGCTCCTAGAAAACAAACAGGAGGTTGTGCTCCCATCCAAGGAACTCATAGATGCCAAAGAAGCCCTCATCTTTGCCCTCCTTGGCCGGCTGCGCATTGATGCTAAAGCAAACAGCTTGCAAAGCGTAACAGGGGCAAATTTCGATGCTTGTGGTGGCGCAATCTATATTCCACACCCTGCATGTTAATTTCTCTAGAAGATTACGGTCCTGACAATCGTCCAAACTCTGGCTTTTGATATCTTTGCCCCCAATCCTGAAAAAGGCCATTTATGCGCGATCTTCTGAAGAAATTTGAGAACAAAAAACCAGAAATAATCTTTGAGTGGAGCGATTCCGAAACCGAAGCAGAAGGCTGGGTCGTAATTAATTCTCTTAGAGGTGGAGCCGCAGGCGGAGGCACGCGGATGAGACGTGGGCTGGACAAACGTGAAGTAGAATCGCTGGCTAAAACCATGGAAGTGAAATTCACAGTTTCAGGGCCACCGATAGGAGGTGCAAAAAGCGGAATTAATTTCGATCCCAACGACCCAAGAAAAAAGGGTGTACTCGAAAGATGGTACAGGGTAGTGACTCCGTTGCTTAAGAATTACTACGGAACCGGTGGAGACTTGAATGTAGATGAAATTCATGAAGTTATTCCAATCACGGAGGCCTATGGCCTTTGGCATCCCCAAGAAGGTGTGGTAAATGGTCACTTCTTACCTACTGAAAGTGAGAAAATTCGGCAGATCGGTCAACTGAGGTTTGGTGTTTCAAAGGTAGTTGAAGACCCACACTATACCCCATCCGCATCGCGCAAGTTCGTGGTGGCCGATTTGATAACGGGGTATGGCGTAGCTATGAGTGTATTGCATTATTACACCCTTTCGGGAAAAGAATTTAGAGGCAAACGGGCCATCATACAAGGCTGGGGCAATGTAGGTGCTGCAGCAGCACACTACCTGGCACAAGTGGGTGTGAAAGTGGTTGGTATCATTGACCGCACCTGCGGTATCATCATGCCGGAAGGCATTCCCACTGAGGATGTCAAAAATCTCTTCCTTCAAAAGGAAGGCAATATGCTCACTGGTCCCGGTCTTATGACCTTTGAAGAAGTGAATGGCTCAATCTGGGATGTGCAGGCTGAAATATTTCTACCCTGTGCATCTTCGCGCCTGGTGCGCAAAGATCAAATAGACCGCATGGCGGCTGCCGGACTTGAAGTGATTGCTTCTGGTGCAAACGTACCCTTTGCAGATCCAGAAATATTTTTTGGCCCTACCATGGAATATGCGGATCAGAAGCTCGCCTTGATTCCCGACTTTATTGCCAATTGCGGGATGGCCAGGGTATTTGCTTACTGCATGCAATCTGGTGTCGAGATGAGTGATCAGGCCATTTTCAGTGATACCAGCGATACCATCAGACATGCTCTTGAAAATGTATTCAGGAAAAATGCCACAGGCAAGAACATCTCCGCAACATCATTTGAAATTGCACTGTCGCAATTAATCTAAGACATGGAAATAGCAATTATTCTGGTTTTTGTGCTTGGGTACCTCGCCATCGCACTTGAACATCCTTTGCATATAGACAAAGCTGCATCGGCACTTATCCTTGGTGTGTTGTGCTGGGCGATTTTTGTATTGGGAGTACAAGTGGTACCCGAAGGCCTTGCGGATAAATTTACCCAATTCATACAAGAAAATACGTTACTAACAGATTCTGAACAACTTCCTATCTTTTTAGAGCACCGACTCCTGCACCATTTGAGCGAAATTGCCAGTATTCTCTTTTTTCTCATGGGGGCTATGACCATTGTAGAATTGGTAGATGCACACGATGGATTTAGGGTGATTACCGACCGGATTACAACTACAAACAAGGTGAAGTTATTATGGATACTTAGCATCCTAACCTTCTTCTTAAGTGCTGTCCTGGATAATCTTACCACAACTATCGTAATGATTTCGCTGCTACGAAAACTGATTGAAGACAAAAAAACCAGGTGGTTCTTTGTAGGTGTTATAGTTATTGCCGCAAATGCCGGTGGAGCATGGTCACCAATTGGTGATGTCACAACCACCATGCTTTGGATAAAAAAACAACTCCCGGATGTTCCAGTTATCATCGCTGAGCTGATTCTTCCCAGTTTAGCCGCTATCATTGTGCCCCTTTTCATCCTCACATTCACAATGAAAGGCAGTGTTGAGCGTCCAGCGAAGAGTGGGAATGTCGATCATGAAGACGTTCACGTTTCAAGTTTTGAGCGCAATTTCGTCTTCATATGTGGTATCCTTGGGCTGCTCTTTGTACCTGTGTTTAAGACTGTAACCCACTTACCTCCCTTCATGGGCATGATGCTGAGCCTTGGAATTCTTTGGTTAATCGCAGAAATAATGCACAAGCACAAGGATTATGAAGTGAAGCGTAAGCTTTCGGTACTTGCGGTTCTGCGCAAAATTGATACTTCATCGGTACTCTTTTTCCTGGGGATTCTCTTAGGTGTTGCAGCGTTGCAGGAGGTTGGCATATTGCAGCGTGCGGCGGCCGGACTCGATGCGGCAATAGGCAACATCTATACCATAAACCTGGCCATTGGTATGCTTTCAGCTATAGTGGACAACGTGCCGCTTGTAGCCGCTGCTCAAGGAATGTACCCAATAGCAACTGAAGGCGCCTTTGCTCCCAGCGGGGACTTCTGGCTTTTTCTCGCCTATTGTGCCGGCACAGGTGGGAGTGCGCTAATCATTGGATCGGCGGCAGGAGTAGCGGCAATGGGCTTGGAGAGGATAGACTTTATTTGGTACCTCAGAAAACTCACCTGGCTTGCGTTGATAGGCTACGCTTCCGGGGCGGCAATATTCATACTGCTTAGTGCATAATTTCTTTTGGTTGCAGGCGTTTTATGCCAAACCAAAGTGTATTCTTGTCCAACATATTAAGAGAACACATGCTCCTGCAAATTACGACCGGCGGCAATGACCCTGCCGAAATTATTCCTAGTGAAGAAACCATCTCAATTTGGCAACTCGTTGTTGACGGCGGATGGTACATTATGGTTCCTCTTGCCTTGTTATCCATTTTAGCAGTATACATATTTGCCGAAAGGTGGATGGCCATAAACAGAGCATCCAAAGAAGACAAGGACTTTATGAACCGAATAAAAGACTACGTCAGCGATGGAAAGCTTGAAGCGGCGAGAACACTGTGCACCGCTTCAGATACCCCTGTAGCCAGAATGCTCGACAAAGGAATCGCTAGAATTGGGAAGCCCATGGATGACGTGGCAGCATCCATAGAGAATGTGGGAAAACTAGAAGTGTACAAACTGGAGAAGGGTCTTGCTATGCTTGCCACCGTAGCGGGTGCAGCACCCATGATTGGATTTCTTGGAACTGTAATCGGGATGATCGTTACTTTCCATGCCATGAAAATATCTGGAAACGGCGTGGAAATTTCAGCTCTTTCCGGTGGTATCATGCAAGCAATGGTTACTACAGTAGCAGGTCTGGTGATCGGTATTCTGGCCTATGTGGCATACAATACACTCGTTGTGAGGGTAGATAAAATTGTACACACCATGGAAGCCAGGACCATAGAATTTATAGACCTGCTCGAAGAACCTGGAAAATAGTAGAGATGAACCTCCGTCCACGAAATAAGGTCAGCGCAGCTTTCAATATGTCTTCCATGACAGACCTGGTGTTTTTGCTGCTTATATTTTTCATTATTGTATCCACTTTGGTAAGCCCGTACTCCCTACCCGTAGATTTGCCTGTAAGCAAAAACCGTTCTGACAACAAACAAAACGTGGCGTTGCGCATAGATGCAGACCTTACGTACTCGGTTAACAACCAAATCATAGATGCGGCTACTCTTGAGTCTGCTTTGGCAAATACGCTTGTATCCAGTGAAGACCCCAGCATCATTCTACACGTGGACCAAAGTGTACCTACCGGTGAAACTGTGAAGGTACTGGATGTGGCAAAGCGCAATAAATGGAAGATTGTGTTGGCGACAAAACCCAAGTAAACCATGAATGTTCAGGAGAAAAAACGCAAAAGAACTGCATGGATTATCACCCTGGTATTTCATGCTGTGGTTGCCGTTTTGTTTTTGCTTTTTGGACTGAAACAGCCCAATCCACTTCCAGAAGATGCTGGTGCATCCGTGGAATTCGGCTGGGATGAAAACGCCACTGGTGCCATGGTAGCTTCAAGCGAAATATCGCCTACTCCACAAGAATCATCAGAACCTGAGCCTACTGAAGCTGCCGAGAATCCCGATGAGGAAGTTGTGACTGACGAAGAAAGCCCGGTGGCGCTCCCACCCAAAGAATCTACCAAACCAAAAACAGAGAAACCCAAGGAACCGGTAAAGCCCAAGGAAGAGTCCAAACCAAAAGAAGAGACCAAACCCAAGGAGGAACCTAAACCACAGATCAACCAGCAGTTGAGTGATGCACTTGGTCAGATAGGTAAAGGTGGCGGCACCAAAGGAGAGGGAACCGGAGAAGGTACCCAGGGTAGTCCTCAGGGAACAACAGGTACAGGCAGCCTGGGCGGTGGCAATGGAAGTTGGGAGCTCTCAGGCCGCAGTATGATGCCAGGTTTTGGCACAAAAATAACTACAACTGAAGAAGAAGGAACGGTAGTACTGAACATTACGGTCGACCGTAACGGCAAGGTAATCAAGGCCACTCACACTTTGGAGGGATCCACAACGACTTCTCAAAAGCTAGTCAATTTAGCTGTAAAGGATGCCATGACTAACTACAGATTCAATTCAGATGCAAATGCGTCCATTGAACAAAGAGGAAAAATACGCTACGTGTTTAAACTTCAATGACCTACCCTGAGGCTGTTGACTTTCTTTTCAGTCAGCTTCCCATGTATCAGCGCATTGGGGCTGCAGCTTACAAAGCCGACCTTTCGAATACTATAGACATTTGCGAAAGCCTTGGCAATCCACAACACAAATTCAAATCAGTGCACATTGCAGGTACCAATGGAAAAGGTTCTGTGTCGAGCACCCTTGCATCAATTTTTGCTGAATGTGGATACAAAACAGGCCTTTTCACATCGCCCCATCTCAAAGATTTCAGGGAGCGGATACGTATTAATGGAGCCATGATTCCAGAAGAAGCTGTGGTTGGTTTTCTTGAAAATTATATCACAAACCTAAGCGAACTAAAACCTTCATTTTTCGAACTCACTTGTTGTATGGCGTTCGAGTACTTCGCGAAGGAAAAAGTTGACGTCGCCATACTCGAAACCGGTATGGGTGGTCGGCTCGACAGCACCAATGTAGTAACTCCAGAGCTGAGCATCATTACCTCCATAAGTATGGATCACCAGCAATTTCTGGGTGATACCATTTCAAAAATAACAGCTGAGAAGGGCGGGATAATAAAGCCCGGAATACATGTGGTAATATCAGAAAATGAAGCAGAGGTAATAGAAGTACTTACCGAACAAAGCCTTTCGGCAAATGCCCATGCCACCTTTGTTAAAGCCGATGATGCCACATTGCAAACTGACCTGGGCGGAATATACCAGCAGGAAAATATGCGCACAGTGCAAAAGGCTGTTGAAGTTTTAAGAGCAATTGGCTGGAACCTTCCTGAAAATTCGGTAGAGAACGGTGCGCGAAACGTAATAAAGAATACAGGTCTTCGCGGACGTTGGGAAATTCTCAGCAAGCAACCGAAAATTATTGCTGATGTGGGCCATAATGAAGAAGGTGTTCGTATGGTTGTGAAAATGCTTTCCAGGCAAAAATATGCGCGATTGCATATTGTTTGGGGAATGGTAGGTGATAAAGACAGCACTTCCATTCTTTCACAATTGCCAAAAGAAGCGCTTTACTACTGGTGCAAACCGGATATACCTCGAGGAAAGGCGGCGGATATGCTGATGAATGAAGCAAAAACATATGAACTCAATGGGCTTGCTTACCATTCAGTATCTGCAGCCTTAAAAGCCGCAATAGACCGTGCTCACCCCACGGACTTGATCTTTACAGGTGGAAGTGTTTTTGTTGTTGGCGAAATTCTCAGCAGCATTGAAGTCATTTAGTAAAACAGGAACAATTAAAATTGTTGATTTTCTGTTGATTACAAATATGGGAAGAGATGTCTATTAATTTATTTCGAAAAAAAGCCCAAACAATTTGCAACATTGAAAATTCATCTATATTTGCAGTCCCAAAATGAAAAATTTGGGCGATTAGCTCAGCTGGTTCAGAGCACCTGCCTTACAAGCAGGGGGTCGTAGGTTCGAATCCTACATCGCCCACAACCAAACCCCGCACTTTGTGCGGGTTTTTTTATGACCAAACATTCGCAAGCCCGAAGGGATTGAACGAATGGATGGACATAAAAAAAGAGCAGACCGAAGGGATGCGGGGTTTAGTTGGGTACAAGGGCTCCCCGAAACGGATCTCGCAAGAAATCCTACATCGCCCACAAGGGAAAATTCAACCACTTTCAGGCTAAGCATTTCAAATTTCTGAATTATCTTTGCAGCCCGCTTGCCGAAGTGGTGAAATTGGTAGACACGCATGTTTCAGGGACATGTGCCCATCGGGTGTGGGGGTTCGAGTCCCTTCTTCGGCACCAAAAGGCCTCTTGTGATGAACAGGGGGCTTTTCCTTTTATCTACTTTCAAGACCATTTGACGCAGGCATTGCCATTCTCATCACAATCTATCACAGCTCCAAAAAAAAGAAAGTACCTTCGGTTTATGAGAATGGGAATGTCGTATTTGCGTTATCGCAGCAGGGCAAGCACCCGTCACGGCCTACACTCACCTTTCGTTTACAACCTCAACGAAAAGGTAATTCAGCAGAAAGGCGCCCTTAGACAATGGGAAATTGAATCCTTCCGGTATGAACTTCTCAATGATATTACTGAAGTAGAGCTCAAAGACCTGGGAGCAGGTTCGCGCATTTCTTCCCACCCGAAAAGGAAGGTGAAAGAAATTACGCGGTATGCATCAAGTTCCAAGTCCATTGGGGCACTCCTTCAACGACTCGCTGACTTTATAGAAGCCACCCGCATTCTCGAACTAGGTGCAAACCTGGGGCTTACAAGCGCTTATCTCGGAGCATCGAAATCTGCCAAAAAAGTGCTTTCAATTGAAGGTGACCCATTTCTGAGTACACAGGCGGCGAAACTCGTGAACAAATTGCAGCTCCCCGTGGAGATATTGTGCGGTAGTTTTGAAGAAAAGCTGCCAACTGCACTCGAAAATTTAGGCACAGTAGACCTTGCATACATAGACGGAAACCACAGATTAGAACCTACTGCCCACTATTTTAACCAAATACTACCGTACACTACCAACCAAAGTGTTGTGGTGGTTGGCGATATTCATTGGAGCCAGGATATGGAAAAGGCTTGGGAAATAATTAAAAATCATCCGTCCGTATCTGTTACCATTGATCTTTTTTATTTAGGCCTTGTTTTCTTCCGGAAGGAACAAGCCAAAGAACACTTCACAATAAAACACGTATGACAGCACCGCTCATTGAGGTAAAGGACCTTGCAAAAATCTATCAAATCGGTACACAGGAAGTACATGCCCTGAGAAGTGTTGATCTGGAAATCAGAAAAAATGAATTTGTAGCACTCATGGGGCCCTCCGGAAGTGGCAAGTCTACGCTGATGAATATCCTGGGCTGCCTGGATAGTCCCAGCCGTGGAATTTACAGGCTCAACGGTCAGGATGTGAGCGGTATGGGAGATGATGAACTTGCAGATGTACGAAACCGGGAAATTGGCTTTGTATTTCAGACCTTCAATCTGTTGCCGCGCTATACGGCACTTGAGAATGTTGCCCTTCCCCTCATCTACAAAGGCATGCCCAAGGCAGAAAGAATAAAGCGGGCTACAGAGGTGCTTGAGCAGGTAGGACTTGCCGATAGAATGCACCACAAATCAAATGAACTATCAGGAGGCCAACGCCAACGCGTCGCCGTAGCAAGAGCGCTAGTGAATAATCCATCCATTATTCTCGCTGATGAGCCAACCGGAAATCTGGATACAAAGACTTCCTATGAAATCATGGCTTTGATCGATGATATTCACCTTTCCGGTAATACCATTATTTTGGTGACTCACGAAGAAGATATCGCCCTCCGCGCCAAAAGAATAGTGCGACTGAGGGATGGTGTGGTGGAGAGCGACCAACTTTCTGAGCCATCTGCTCTTCCCAAGATCTGATTCTAATTGAGAGAACAATCCCCCTTCGAAATCGTTACTTTCGCGAATGAAAACAAAGGCAATATGAAAATATACACCAAAACTGGGGATGAGGGTAAAACTTCACTTCTCGGCGGATCACGTGTTGCGAAATACCACCTTCGGATCGAGGCGTATGGCACTGTTGACGAACTTAATTCTCACATTGGGCTGCTCCGTTCATTCGAAATTAAGTCAGATGATGCCTTAATACTCATTGAAATACAAAATAAGCTATTCACGATGGGTTCTCAACTTGCATCGGAACCTGGCGAAAAGAAATTTAGAATACCTGTGCTGCAAGCAGATGATGTTACCTTCCTTGAAGATGCAATTGACAGGATGGAAGAACACTTACCCCCCATGCGAAACTTCGTACTTCCCGGAGGGCACCTCTCCGTTGCCCAAGCACATGTGGCCCGGTGTGTATGCCGAAGGGCTGAGCGAATTGTATTGCACTTGAAGGACGAAAGTGATGTGCCAGACCCAATTCCAGTATTCCTCAACCGCCTTTCAGATTTTTTCTTCGTATTAAGTCGGAAACTAAGCCGAGATTTTGATGCTGATGAGCTTCCATGGATCGCAAACAAGGAATAATATACTCATTACCTGATATTTAACAAAGTTCAATTATATATTGGACTGGTAAACAAAAAACATACTTTTGCGTAATTATTTACGCAACGATTAAATACCACACAAATGTATTGGACATTGGAATTGGCATCCTATCTTGAAGATGCACCCTGGCCAGCTACCAAGGACGAACTGATTGATTTTGCCATGAGAGCAGGTGCCCCTCTCGAAGTTGTAGAGAACCTTCAGGAAATTGAAGAAGTAGGCGAGATATATGAAACCATTGAAGACATCTGGCCGGATTATCCGACCAAAGAAGATTTCTTCTTCAATGAAGACGAATACTAAAGTAAGGGGCGCATATGCAGCCCCTTCTTTTTTGCGCCAATTTGTCAACACCCCTTACTGTGGTATCATTTATGACAAGTGAGCACCGTGTGTATCGGTATCAATCGAACTGAAATGGGTACCTTCGCACTCCGATTTAACAGTATTATCAGATAAAGATTATCCTTATGATAGGATCTATTACCAAGACATTGAAAAAACTCTTCGGAGATAAGAGTGACCGAGATGTTAAAGAGATAAACCCGCTTGTAGAGCTTACGAAACAGGCCTACGCAACACTCCAAACACTAAGCAATGATGCCCTTCGCGCCAAAACGGCAGAGTTGAAAGCTCGAATTCGCGAAGCTGCAGCACCCCAAGAAGCGGAGATAGCTACGCTTCAACGAAGTGTGGATGAGAATCCTGACATGGAGCCCACAGCCAAAGAAGGTGTTTTTAAGCAGATCGATCAAATCAATAAAAATATTGATGAGACCATTGAAAAAGTTCTGATGGATATACTTCCTGAAGCCTTTGCAGTGGTGCGTGAAACAGCCCGTCGATTCAAGGAAAATACTTCGGTTGAAGTCACAGCCACGGGTTTCGACAGAGATTTAGCTGCACGGAAAGGCAATGTTAAAATAGAAAATGACAAGGCCATTTGGGCCAAACAATGGACTGCTGCTGGCACCGAGATTACCTGGGATATGCTTCACTACGATGTGCAGCTTATTGGCGGTATAGCACTTCATAAAGGCAAAGTTGCAGAAATGCAAACTGGGGAAGGTAAAACACTTGTGGCAACCCTCCCCATGTACTTAAATGCCCTCGCGGGTAAAGGGGTACACCTTGTGACCGTGAACGATTATCTTGCGCGAAGGGACTCTGAATGGATGGGCCCTCTCTTCGAATTTCACGGGCTGAGTGTAGATTGCATAGACAAACATCAGCCAAATAGCGATGACCGTAGAAAGGCCTATCAGGCCGATATTACATACGGTACTAACAATGAATTCGGTTTCGACTACCTGCGCGACAATATGAGTACCAATCCTGCGGGCCTGGTTCAGCGCAAGCACCACTATGCCATTGTGGATGAAGTAGATTCTGTGCTTATTGACGATGCGAGAACACCCCTTATAATTTCCGGACCTACTCCTAAGGGTGACCAACAGCTCTTTGACGAGCTCAAGCCCAAAGTTGAAAAGCTTTATACTGCACAGCGTCAGCTTGTCACGCAGCTTTTGGCTGAAGCTAAAAAGAAGCTAGACAGCGGTGATGACACCAAAATATCAAAAGCTGATCTCAACGATGGTGGACTTGCTCTTTTCAGGGCCCACAGGGGTCTTCCAAAGAACAAAGCCCTGATCAAATTCATGAGTGAGCCGGGGATGAAGCAGCATATGCTCAAAACAGAGGCCTATTATCTCCAAGATCAGGAAAAGGAAATGCACAAGGCTGATGAAGTGCTGTACTTCACCATCGATGAGAAAGGCAACTCAATAGAACTTACTGAGAAGGGAATTGAATTGATCTCAAAAGATGTAGAAGACGAACACTTTTTCGTACTTCCCGATATGGGAACCAGCATTGCAGAAATTGAACGCATCGCAAAGTCGGACGAAGAAAAAGTAAAGCTGAAAGATGAAATGTTGCGCACATATAGCATAAAGGCTGAGCGTATTCACACCATCAATCAACTTCTAAAATCATACTGCCTTTTCGAAATAGATGTCGATTACGTAGTGATGGACAACAAAGTAAAAATTGTAGATGAACAGACCGGCCGTATTATGGAAGGACGCCGTTACAGCGACGGTCTCCATCAGGCCATTGAGTCCAAAGAGCGGGTGAAGGTAGAAGCAGCTACCCAAACGTATGCCACCATTACACTTCAGAATTACTTCAGGATGTACCATAAGCTGGCTGGTATGACCGGTACGGCAGAGACTGAAGCAGGAGAGCTTTGGGACATCTATAAGCTGGATGTAATGCTCATACCTACCAACAAGCCCGTCGTGCGCGATGACAGGGAAGATAAGGTGTACAAAACCAAACGAGAGAAGTACAATGCCTCAATAGATGAGATCGTAGAATTATCGAAAGCTGGAAGGCCCGTGTTGGTTGGTACCACTTCGGTGGAAGTTTCTGAATTGCTCAGCCGCATGCTTCAGTTGAGAGGTATAAAGCACAATGTGCTCAACGCGAAGCTTCACGCAAAAGAAGCCGATATTGTGGCAAGCGCAGGACAGCCAGGGGCAGTGACCATAGCTACCAACATGGCAGGTCGTGGTACGGATATTAAGCTTGGTGCCGGGGTGAAAGAAGCGGGGGGTCTCGCTATAGTAGGTACCGAAAAACACGATTCACGAAGGGTGGACAGACAGCTTCGCGGACGTTCCGGAAGACAGGGAGATACGGGATCTTCACAATTCTACATTTCGCTGGAAGACAACCTCATGCGTCTTTTTGGTTCAGATCGCATATCAAAAATGATGGACCGACTTGGGCTGAAGGAGGGCGAAGTGATTCAACATTCTATGATTACAAAGTCCATAGAGCGTGCGCAACGCAAGGTGGAAGAGAACAACTTTGGAATCAGAAAACGATTGCTCGAGTACGATGATGTGATGAACTCTCAGCGAGAAGTGATATACCGTCGCAGACGGCATGCACTCTTTGGAGACAGGTTGCAGCTTGATATTGAAAACATGTTTCAAGACGTAGCAGAAGCGGTAACAAGCAATCACCACGACGCGAAAAATTTTGATGGATTTGTGCTCGACCTTATTCAGTTTCTGGGTATGGAAAGCCCTGTAACTGAAGATGCATTTCATTCAGAAAAACCAGGTGATATAGCGCGTCAGGTGTACCATGCTGCGCGCAAAAGATACATGGCACGCATACAGAATACGGCTGTTGCTGCCATACCTGTAATTTCAAATGTGAAGGCCACGCAGCCACAGTTTGAAAACATACTTATACCATTTACCGACGGGATAAAAACCCTGCAGGTAGTGGTCAACATCGACAAGGCGTTGGCCAATGAGGGCAAAGAACTTGCGGCCGGTATTGAAAAAGGGGTGACCCTCTCCATTATTGACAACGAATGGAAAGAGCACCTTAGGGAAATGGATGATTTGCGCCAATCAGTGCAAAATGCGCGCTTCGAACAAAAAGACCCATTGCTTATTTACAAGTTCGAATCCTTTGAGTTGTTCAAAAAAATGATCGAAAGAATCAGTTTTGAAGTGGTTTCATTTCTGAGTAAGGCAGCCCTTCCTGGCAATACCAACCAGGTAAGGACCACCGCTGCACCAAGAATCTCTGACAGCAGCAAATTGCAAACCAGCCGCCCCGGTGACGAGCCCGAGAGAATACCCGGCCCCGGAAGGCGGATGCCACAAGCACCACCACAGCGCACTGAACCAGTGAGAACTGAGAAGAAAATTGGCCGCAATGACCCCTGCCCATGCGGCAGCGGCAAGAAGTACAAGCAGTGCCATGGAAATGCTGTAAATCAGTCTGTAGGGTAACAAATAAGGCAGCCGATGGCTGCCTTATTTTTTTGATTACTTTGGTTTGGTATTTTACTATTTCACCCTCACCACTTTTCCATTCTGTACAGGAGTACCGTCTATAAAGATGGTATAGGTGAGCATGCCCTTCGGTAAATGCAATCCATCAATTGTGAAGATGCTGCCTGTGGTGAACTGACGGCTTTCCACCTTGCGACCAAGGAGGTCGAAAAGCTCGATTCTCACAAGCTTATATTCCGGAATCTCAGCGTTGAAGCGGAAAGAAATCTCGGCGGCGAAGGGGTTGGGGAACACAGATACTGCGTTCCCTGAATCATCTGTTCCTTTGCTGTTGTTCATTTTATTGTCATCTTCTTCCACATCGAAAGGAGCATCAAACCAATAGTAATAGGTCATTCCAGATTCGCTATAACCCGCATTTATTGCAGCCAGATTCGCGGCATGCGAAAGGTCTACATCTAATTGCTGGCTTAGGTAAATTGGGTAAGAATTATTAGCTGATGCGAAACTTACTGAAGTAGTTCCGTCCAGTCTGTTATTCTCTGCAATCCAGTCGGGCGAACCCATGCCATTTTGGATGGCCAGTGCAGAGGCAAATCTCTGCTGACCTTTGGGTTGGAACATACCGAGCATAGAAAGAACAGTTTCCCCATTTGCTTCAAAAAGGGTATCGCTCTGAAAACGATTGGTGACCAATGACCAGAATTTTTCTTTATCCATATTTGCCATCTTCCAGGCCACTTCAACATCTTCAGAAGGCAAGGTAATGTCAGCGTATGTACCTGCCTCAGAAAATCCTTCCAGACCAGTAAGTGCACTTGTGGCAGCATTGGCCAGTGCAGCGTATTCCGAATTTCCGGAGTAGTTTAAAGCCTTCAACACGGTTTTCGATACCATATCGCCAGCTTGGTTGAGCAAATCAGCAACGGATGCCGTGCTTTCGTTGTTCTCTATGGCATCGAGAATTGCCAGGGTATTGCCCCCGTCAAGTATGGACAGTTGCACATCAATAGCGACATCCAGCTGTGTGCCTGCTTCGAATATTTCATCTATGGAGAGATCAGCAAGTTGATCATTGCTTTTCGGACCCACTTCTACCGGCGAGTTGAATGATGAACGGACTACAGGACAGGATTCTTCTGGGCTATAGGTTTCGTTGCACATAAATGGCTGCACAAGGTCAGGCTCACTAACATCAAGTCCGGTGTATTGCAATGGAATAAGCCTTTGTTGATAAGCAGATGCATCAGGGGTATGGTGTCGATAGGATATCTCCAAATTGGAAGGGTCTACAGTAGTTTCATTTACCCTGAAGTCATAGTGATCGCTCCAGGTGGTGCTACTATGAGAGAAAATGTTACCGGCCGGACGCGAAATTTCTACTGGCAAACAATTCCCTTGGTCATCGCTTATGCCCCCTGTATGCAGATAGATGTCAGACCAACGAATGTCCTCAAGGAAGATATTGCACGAGTAGTGAAGGCCATAGTCATGATTTGCCGAATTAACATTCACACCTTGAGAAACCACTCCAATTCTTAAGTCCTGAAATTTGTTCCTGTATATTTCATTTTCGGCTATACCAGAGTTATCCACTGCAATCCCAAAACTCCATGGGTACGTGCTGCCTGAAAGGTGCCTGAAAAAATTGTTCTCTACTGCATAGCCGGTTGCGCCAAGTAAATATACGCCCACATTGTTCAAAGCGCGGGGAATGTAAAACTCATTGTCCAGAATACGGGCATTCGTGAGCCCTGATATTTGCACCCCAATAATGTTGTTGTCAAAAAGGGAGTATTCCACCTTTGTTTGCCTTGTGCTTGCCGAAATAAATGCATCGACCCCTTTCGCAAGGTTGTTAAATTCATTTTGAATAATTGTTCCATCAGTACAGTCGAGTGCCCATCCCCCTGAGCACAACCAGCTTACTGTGGTTCTGGAATCATCTGAATATACACCTGTGCCCCTGTCTACATGATCGAACAAAGTAGTGGCCTGGTTCTCGAAAACATTGCCAAGTATATTCAAACCGCTGTTTCCGGCCACCCAAATAAATTTGTCGGGAATTTCGCTGTTTGTTGTAATAAAATCGGTGGTAGTAATGAACTCATTGTGCGAAATTCTGTGGAGCGTAAATAATTCCACATTGCTGGTGTTGAGCTGAAGAAAGGGCATAAACCTCAGACCGATGATATTGTCTTTGATTGTACTGTTGGTCACCCTTACTATACCCCCTGCATAATCCGCATCGTCTGGATCTCCCGCCATCACAGCGGTTCTGGCAAATTCTACTATGCTGCTGTTTGCAATTTGAACCCTGCCCTGCTTGGTCGTGCTTGTCCATGCCTGGGTGGTGCCTACGTGTCCTTCTACAATGATGCCTTCCCAGTATTGACGTTCGCACTCATCTTCATGTGCAAAACCACAACTTTCGAATTCTTGGCCTGTACATTCGAAATTGCCTGTAAAGGTGGTGCCATCTAAATTTAGATATCCTCCACTGTTATTTTCATCGCCGCGCTCTATTACTACGCGGGCTTCAGGACCGAATCTGAAAATCATGTTTTCTATGGTTATTGCTTTACCCTTGGGTATGCGCAGCTCGCTGGTAATGGTAACTATACCACTTGTGCCACCATTGAAAGGATTGTCAGTGGGAGTCCACGTATCAGATTCATTGGCTGTAAAGTTAAGAGCGTCACCACCCCAGTTTGTGCAACAGTCGCAGCTAAATTCTGAGAAGTTACCATATGGTGCATCATCAACCTGGTCGGGCAGCAAGTGACGAAAGCGTGTGCTTCCAAGGTTTGCATCGTTGCCATATGCACCGCCCGGTATGCTCACCAGAGTAGAATTGAAAGAAAGACTTCCGGGAGTTGATGCATTTGTAATGGCTCCAATGGCGCCGTTGCTGGCCAGGTAAAGTACGGATCCATATCGCTCTATAAATGATTGCTTGAATGCTCCGATGGTACCAGGAAACGTTGTGCTTTCCAATGCATTGTCTGAGTAGTCCCATACATCAATTGCATTGGGCCAGGTTCCATTTGTTTCATGGGTGAAATACAAATAGCGCCCTGTCGCGTCAAATTCCAGTCCTACAATATCAAGTGCGCCAAGTGCTATGGTTTGGATAGAAGATGTAATCACTTCCATGTTGTTGTCAAGATCAAATATTTTTATCTCAATATCAGCTGAGAGTGCAGCTTTCACCGGTACAGCCAATCTATAGCGACCTTCAGGTAATTTGATGATTTCCATTTCGGTACGCAAGGCAAAGTTATTGTTGAATCCTAGGGGGTACCAATAGTTGTCGTATTCCAAATCATCATTTGTAAGCTTATATCTGATCAGGTTTTTCTGATCATTTACGAATACATAGTGGAAGCAATTGTCGATAAGCTCAGTGGCAGCTATTTTGTATCCTTTTGACCCATTGGTCTGATTGCCAAGCGAATTGTAGCTGTAAAGGAGCGCCGTGGCATCGTAGTGTGCGAGTCCGTCGCGCTCCGAAATATCTGTAAGGGTGGCATCATCACCAAAGCTCCCTTCACCCACGAGTGCGCCGGTTGAGTGGCCTGTGCCATTATAATTGCTGGATGCGTTGATGTCATACACTGCCATATAAATGCGCTGGCGGGCGCTGGTAGAATATTGCCCTGAGCCGTATATACTTTCTGCGGAGCTTGGGAAGATAATTGCAAATTTCTCACAAGAATTGCCCATAGGGAGTATTAGTATCTCTGAGTATCCCTGCCGCGTATCTTCAATGTCGCTGCCCGGCGACGCACGCAATTCACCAACTTTCCATCCATTGCCGTCATACACATGTTGATCTACGGTGAACAGAAGCAGGTTGCCATCAGGCCCGGTATAGCCTGCTGATGAGTAAATGCCGGGGTCGTCACCCTGGTACGCCTTGTCAGCATCGGTTTCAGGCATGCCGGTGGTGGGGTTAAATGGGGTTTGAGGTAACGAAGACAAACTGTTGTCATCTGGAATAAAGTTGTTCACAGGCATGACCCAATTCGGGTTTTGAGCATGCAAATTGTACCCACTAAATAGAAGCCATAGCGCAATTGCGCAGAAGTAATTAATCCGTTTCATTTCCGTTGATTTTTAAGTATTTGTAAATATTTATTGGTGAAGGTGAAAAAAAAAAAAAAACGCAATCGCTATCTTTGAAGCATGAAGTTATCAACAAATCGGGCTTTTTTTTTCAATGTTAATCATGGCTATTCAGGGTGGATAAGGCTTACAGTTTTCTATATTATTTTTGTGTTAAGCCAATGTGTCTATGGCCAAATATTATTTTCCGAGGAATGTTTTACTGGAGGGGTGCTGACCGGAGGTGCAGATACATTTGGCATGGTTCAAGGGGTACAATGTGAAATTGATTGGCAACCACATTACACGATAAGGAGAGCCTATGCTGTAACTTATAGATATGGCAGACCGGATCCATTTGCTCTAAGAGTAAATGGGATCGATGTGCTGTGGAATACAGGAAATCAGGCTGGGCCAGAGCAGATTGAGAATAACGATCTCAGCAACTATTTTGCACCGCATTTGATTGAAATCACAGATCAGCTTTCAATTACAACTAATCAACTAATTTTAGACTTTCCCCTTCAAGAAGTGACTTCAACTACTGGAAATTGGGGTTGGTGGGGTATGTACATAATCGTTTTATATGATTCTCCAAATATCACTTCAGAAATCTGTTTGAGGCATTATATTGCTAATCAAAGTCAGCTTGTCGCTCAGAATTACACTTTTGCATTACCGGATTTTAATCAAATAAATCCTGTAATTTTTGGAATTCATGCAGGTAGACTCTCTGAATTTTATTCAGATGCTTCTCGAATTACAATAAATAATCAAGTAGTAGGTGATATGTGGGAAGGAGATTCAGTTACTCCGTATACTCTTTCAGGTGCTCAAGGTCACTTCAGTTATAGAAATGGAGAAGTTATTGCATTTAATGGTGATACAGTAAATGCTACGGTAAAGAGACATGATGGCACCGCTATAATTAATGGATATTTGAATACTCTAAGTCAAAATCAATCATTAAAACTTAATCGAATTGAATTTTCACCTACTGGTGGCGCCAACCCCCACCCCTCTTTCGTTATCGCTTACACCCCTGCATGTGAGGTGATAGATGTAAACATGACCCGCAGCTACACCTTTTGCCGGGGAGAGCAGGCTGTGCTACAAGCCGCAGTGGGGTATGAACACTATGAATGGTCGCCGGCAACCCAGCTAAGCGATGCAACCATTGCCAACCCAATATGTACTGCAGATAGCAGCCGCTGGTACAGGGTGCGTATGTGGAGCGATGGTCCCGATGCCCCCTGTGCACAAACCATTCCGGTGTTTGTAGAAGTGGGCCAAACGCCCCGGCCCGGGCTTTTTGTAAGCAATGTCAGCAGTTGCCCCAAGCCCACAGGCCGCATACGCATGGAGGAGATGCTTGGCTCACCGCCCTTTCAGTATACTGTGGGTACTCAAACCAACAACGTAGGCCTTTTCGAAATGCTTGCTGCGGGTACCTATGCGGTAAGTATAACCGATGCACTTGGCTGCATCTGGGATACTGTAGCCGTGGTAAAACTCAATACCCCACACACAGCAGCCTTTACCGCCAATCCGCAGGTGGGTGACTCACCCCTGTTGGTGAACCTTACCAACCAGAGCACGAACCCCACGCCTGGCAGCATGACCTACGAGTGGCTTGCAAACTCGGAGTTGTTTTCTACTTCCCTTCATACACAGTACACCTTCGCCGATACAGGCACCTATACCGTAAGCCTGATCGCTTACCTTAATGACCCCGCCTGCGCGGATACCGCCAGCATCACTATTCGTGTAAACCCCGGCATACGCATCATCCTGCCCAATATCTTCACCCCCAATGGCGATGGAGTGAACGACAAGCTCGTAGCAGAGCTATTTGGCTTAAGCACCCTGCGCTGGGAAGTGTACAACCGCTGGGGCAACATGCTCCACAGCGGCGCTGACAACAGCGGTGAAGGGTATATAGAAATTTGGAATGGCACTGATGTACCGGCGGGTGTGTATCCCGTGCTGCTTAGTGCCACCGGCATCAATGGGAAAACGGAAAGGATGCAGGTGATGGTGACTTTATTGTATTAAGTATGAGGTATTAAGTACAAAGATGTGGGCCTATTGAATTAAGTAATAGGTATCAAGTAGATAGATGTGCTCGTCTTAATACTTTGTATTTTGTACTTAATACATCATCTTCTTATTTAATAGATCCTCTTCGTAGTTTTCTTACTAGCGAAGCAAGGGGAAACGTAGGCATTTGAGGTGAACAGAGCGCAACAGAAGGCAAAATATCAAATGACCCTTTAAATTTAGAAATATGTACCTTCACGATTCAGAAAATTCACCGGGAGATGAACAATAAAACAAGCGAAGAAAAATGGGTAATAATGACCGAATTGAATGGGGAAGCACTTCTGCACCACTTCAAGTTTTCGAGTTACGGACGTGTAGTGCGCATTAAGAAAGGAGTGGGTATTGAGGAAGAATTCATACCAAAGACCATCAATGGTTATCAATTCATGTCGTTTACCACCCTAGAAAAAAGCCGTATCACCATATACCTTCACAGGTTGATTGCAGAGTTTTACGTGAATCAGCCAACGATTGACAATGCTGATTTTGTAATACATGTAGACGGGGATCGCCTGAACAACAGGGCTGACAATCTAAAGTGGATCACAGATGAAGAGATGCGCGAAAGAAGGGCAAGCAACCGCAGAGGAAAAGGCAAAAGCAAAGCGACGGCAACCAACAAAATCGTAAAAAAGGCAGCAGTTTCTTCACCCAGCGAATTGCAGGTTGCTGAGGTTGCATTAAAGCGAAAACACCTTGCAGAATATTTTGGAATTTCTCAATAACCAAGCTTCTCACGCACCCTTGTCATCACTTTCTGGGCCACGGTTCTCGCCTTTTCGGCACCTGCATCTAATTCCTTCTCAATGAGCTCCGGATTGCTCATCAATTCTACATATCGCTCGCGCTGAGGTGCGAATTTCTCAACAATAACTTCGAAGAGGGCCTGCTTGGCATAACCATAACCCATACCCCCTGCCAGGTACTTGCTTCTTAGGTACTCACCCTGCTCAGGTGAAGCAAGCAGTTTGTATATGGCGAAAATGGTACAGGTATCAGGGTCTTTGGGTTCTTCAAGGGCTTTACTGTCCGTTACAATGCCCATCACCGTTTTGCGCAGAGCCTTGTCGCTATCGAAAATGTTTATGAAGTTACCGTAGCTTTTGCTCATTTTTTGTCCATCCGTTCCAGGTACATACATGGTACTTTCTTCAAGTCGGATGGCAGGTATTACAAAGGTCTCACCCATGTGCCTGTTAAACGTCCCACCAATATCGCGGGTCATTTCAAGATGCTGAATCTGGTCTTTACCGACAGGCACCACATCCGCATCAAACAGCATAATATCAGCAGCCATGAGCACGGGATATGTAAAAAGGCCGGCATTTACAAACGCAAGCCTGTCACTTTTATCCTTAAAACTATGGGCATTGGCCAGCATTGGAAAGGGAGTGAAGCACGAGAGGTACCAGGTAAGTTCAGCAACTTCCGGTATATCACTTTGTCGGTAGAAGGTGTGTCTACTCGTGTCGAGCCCGAAAGCCAGCCAGGTAGCGGCCACGCTTAGCACATATTGTTTGCGCTCTTCCGCGTTTCTGATGGCGGTGAGTGAGTGGAGGTCGGCAATAAAAAGAAAAGCACTATTACCAGGCTCATCGGCCATTGCAATCGCAGGCTGTATGGCCCCGAGTATATTGCCGAGATGGGGTATTCCCGTGCTTTGTATCCCTGTGAGTATTCTAGGCATTGTGTTGAATAAAAGAACCGCGAATTTAAGTAAATCGAGCCAGCAGGTGATCAAAAGAGAGCATTTCCATACCTTTGCCGCCTATGGAAGTAACCGATGCACTTATTGACAAGCTCGCTAAGTTGAGTAAGTTGGAGTTTGACAACGATGAAAAAGCCAGCATCAAGACAGACTTGAAGCGTATGCTTTCATTCGTGGAAAAGCTGAATGAGCTTGACACAAGCGGTGTTGAACCGCTTTTGCACGTGAGTGATGAAGTGAATGTTTTTAGGCCCGACGTAGCATCTGAGTCTCTAACTCAAGCACAGGCTTTGAAAAATGCTCCCAACCATGATTCCTTCTACTTCAAAGTTCCCAAGGTGGTGGAGAATCCAGGTAACTAACCAGTTGCGGATGTATTAATTTACAGGGATTGTAATGCCCACTGCATTTTGGCAAGTGATAAGAAGTGCTTCTTGAAACTGAAATTTAACAACAATAAAAAAGGCGCCTCAGAAGGACGCCTTTCGCATTATACCGCTAAATGAGTTTTATTTTACCAATCATTAAAGCTCAAGGAGATACCCGCAGCAAAGGTGTACAGATCTTCATCTACTGCGTTCTTGCTATCAAACAAGGGAATAAGGCCTACCTGAGTAAAGAGTGAGAATTTTTTGAATCCCACCTTTACGATTGCATCAGCTTGCCAGAGATTGAGGCCAAGGTCGCCTTTGATAGACTGCTTATAATTATCGCCTTCGGTGCTGTACTTTTCCTTGTACATGTTTTCAAGCCTGACTTTCCCTACAACACCCGCAGTGATGTGAAGCGCCTTGTCGGGATCGAGAGAAGTATTGAACTCTAGTAGTGCAGGTATTACAAAATACGTTGCGCGAAGTTTGCTTTTGGTTACGTTGCGGCCTTCGGTAGGCACTGAGTATAGGGTATCTTCAGAGAGTACAAGTGAATTGTCGCCACTGTACTTAAATCCGTAGAATTGAACTCCAAATCCAGTGGTGAACCCCACATAATCGCTCACTATGCGTGCTTTCATCTGACCGAAGTTGAAAGCTATATATCTGGACTTACCATAATCAGGTTCCATAAAACCGAGGCCATCGGGAAGATCCGTTTTGTAGTTATCGCCCATGATGCCATTCACACCAAAGTCTATCCCATTCCACCAGGTGAGGTGCATCTTGTTGTCTCTATCACTATCATCTTCATCCTCTGTATTGTATTCATTATCGGCTTTTTTGACAATCGTGATATAGGAGTTCCCAAGCTCTATTCTGGTTGTATCAGAAACATTTCCTTCTTGCTCAATAATTATCACACCCGGCTTTACGGCGGTGGTGTCATTCTGGGCGCTGGCCAAGGATATTCCAAAGGCAGCGGCGATGATACATGCTATTGTTTTCATGGTGTAAGTTTATTTCGTGTTCTATTGTGTGACGGGTGCCTTAGGATGAAAGTTACAGGCAGTTATTTGGATTTTGAATGCGATACCTTGAAGGTGCCCATTCTAAAGGAATATGTGAGATTCTCGCCCTGTTCGGTAACAGTTTTTGACTTGTTAATCTCAGCATCTATGAGTGCTCCAGCTTTTTCAGCTGCCCTTTTAGCAAAAGTTAAAGCAAGTGCATCGCGTTCAGCATCCGAAAGGTCAAGCTGTTGTTTGAATTTTTCTTCTGCTATCTCGCCAAGTGATTTGTAACTTTCATTGCCTTTCACGTCAGTTGTTGAAGTTGTATTCTGCTGAACCGGATCAATAGTTGTTATCTCATCTAAACCTGTGTGCGGTTCTGTTTTCTCCACCTCTGCAAGTTCTGTATGTTCAATTGTAGGATGGGCCTGAATTTCGAATTCTTCATCCTTGGCTGGAACTGTATCATCTACAACAGGGTTCTCTGATTTTATCTGCTTCCGGGGAGCTGAGGCGAACCCAGACGCATCTGGTTCTCTGAGTTCCCATTCATGCAACGGAGGTGATTGTAGCTGGTCCGGGCTTTTGGTTTCCCTGCCACTTGTATCGGCTGCTGGGTTTGCGGGTGTAGCAGTTTGCTCCTTCATACCCTTACCTTCAACCTTCTCATTTGCCAATTGAGGTTCGGTGGTATTCACGCCATTCCACATCCACAATGCGAATGCGAGCAAAACTGCCGCGGCGATTCCTGCGATTCTGTACCATAAAACCAGTGTAACAGCTTTTTCTTTCTTGTACAAGAAATCCTTGTTCGGGAAAAATATGCCGTTGGCCGGTTTCAATCTAAGCTGGTCTGAAATAGCAAGCAAGCGCTTTCCATCAGGAAACGTGGAAGCATATTGCTCAAGTGCTTCATTTTGTTCAAGGGACAGCAATCCTTCGCTACGGGCTATGAGGTAATGGTCCCAGCTGAGATTTGACAATGGCAGCGAATACCCGAATTGATAAAAGGCGTCACCGTTAAATAATTCTGATTCCTCTTTATGCAATTTTAGTTTTAGCCAGAGTGCATGTTCTTTGGCAAATTCAGGAGTGGAGAGAATTGCGGAAAGTCTGTCTTGTTCAATTCCGGTGAGGGTTCTCTCAAGCGATTTGAAAAACAACAAATCTCTTTCGGCCGCGTGGCCTTTCCCTGGCATAAGAAGGTGCTCCCAGTTCTGTCGTTGCATGGATGGATTGCCGATGGCAAGAGTGGGTAGAGCGTCCAATTCCAGTTCATCGCGCAAGTGTGGGTTGGCATCTAGAAATGCTTCCAGTTGTGCACTGTTCTCTTGGCTCAAGTTCCCTTCCAGATGGTCGAGGAAGAAAGCCTCGTAGTTATGTATGGTTATCTTATCCATTAAATTAGCACATCCAAAGTTCCTATATAATCCTTTAAAGCTTTTCGCGCCCTGAAGATGTACACCTTCACCTGCGCTTCTGAAAGGCTGCATATTTCTCCAATCTCCTCATAGGAATAGCCTTCATAATCGCGCAGGAGAACAACACTTCTGTGCATTGCTGGCAACGTTTCAAGCGCCTGATGCAGAATTTCATTAAGGTCACTGTACTGGGTTGAGTGAGCAAGCTTTCTTACATCTGCTTCTTCAAAACGGCCTTGCTTCTTATCCCTGCGAATCAAGTCAATCATGGTATGGTATCCGGTAGAAAAAAGGTAACTCTTAGACTTCTTTGCGTCCACTTCATCCACCTTGACCCACAATTTGGCGAAAGCTTCCTGAACCAAATCCCTCGCTTTTTCAGTATCGCGTATGTGCTTGAGCATAAAGCGGTATAAGCCGTCAGCATGCTGTTCTACACATAAATTGTAATCATCTACCGTCATAGGCTTTGAGGGTGTCTGATGGTGTGACGGACAGGAAAACTGAAAAGTTACTGGCTACTGAAAAATTCTTTTCAATGCTTCGACAGGTTTCAGATAGGATGGTATGCATAGGGGTTTTCAAAGTTCACTTTAATCAATCCAGGACTGTGAACAAGGTACCACCTTTGAAATTAAGGAAGCGTATGCATCAATCTAGCTGCAGTACTGCCAGAAAAGCTGTTTGTGGAACTTCCACATTGCCCACTTGCCTCATTCTTTTCTTGCCTTTCTTCTGTTTTTCCAGAAGTTTGCGTTTACGTGTGATGTCACCACCGTAGCATTTTGCAGTAACATCTTTACGCAGCGCACGCACAGTTTCGCGGGCTATGATCTTGGTTCCAATCGCGGCCTGTATGGCTATTTCAAACTGCTGCCTTGGAATCAGTTCGCGCAACTTGGCGCATATACGCTTTCCAAGATCGAAAGCATTGTCGCGGTGAATGAGAGCTGAGAGTGCATCAACCTGATCACCATTGAGCAGGATATCCAGTTTTACGAGTTTGCTCTCCCGGTATCCTATGGGGTGATAGTCGAAAGAAGCGTATCCTTTGGATATGGTTTTGAGCTTGTCGTAGAAGTCGAATACAATCTCACCCAAGGGCATTTCGAAGGAGAGTTCCACCCTGTCAGCCGTAAGATACACTTGGTTGGTCAGCACACCTCGCTTGTCGATGCAAAGATTCATTATTTGCCCAACGAATTCACTTTTGCTAATAATTTGGGCTTTTATAAAAGGTTCTTCCACGAACTCGATGGTTGAAGGATCCGGGAGTTCACTTGGATTATTGACCACAAGATCCACTCCTTTGGTAGTGGTGGCTCTATAACCCACGTTTGGTACAGTTGTGATCACGGTCATATCAAACTCCCTTTCCAATCTTTCCTGCACAATTTCCATATGTAGCATTCCAAGAAAGCCACAGCGAAAACCGAATCCCAGGGCTGCAGAAGATTCAGGCTCGAACACAAGCGAGGCATCGTTCAATTGAAGTTTTTCAAGGGAAGCTCTCAGCATTTCGAACTCATCGGTATCCACCGGATAAATACCCGCGAAAACCATTGGTTTAACATCTTCGAATCCCTTGATCATTTCGGTGCTCGGGCGATCTACGAGGGTAATTGTATCGCCCACTTTTACCTCTTTGGCTTCTTTAATTCCAGAAATAATGTAGCCAACATCACCTGCAAATAGCGCGGGTCTTGGGAATGGAGTGAGTTTCAGCGTACCAATCTCGTCCGCATAGTATTGCTTGCCCGTGTTAAAAAATTTCACCTTATCCCCTTTGCGCAAAGTGCCATTCTTAATACGAAAATATGCGATAATGCCCCTGAAGGAATTGAAAACCGAGTCGAATATCATCGCTTGCAACGGTGCTTCCGGATCGCCCGAAGGCGCAGGAATACGGTCAATCACTGCGGTGAGGATTTCCTCAACTCCCATCCCTGTCTTTCCACTCGCAGGAATCACATCCTCGGGCTCACATCCTATAAGGTCTACTATTTGGTCAGTCACCTCTTCCGGCATGGCGCTGTCCAAATCCATCTTGTTCAGAATGGGTATGATCTCCAGGTTGTGCTCGAGTGCCAGATATAGGTTAGATATTGTTTGGGCCTGAATACCTTGAGTAGCATCTACAATTAGCAAAGCGCCCTCGCAAGCAGCTATAGAACGCGAAACTTCATATGAAAAGTCAACATGGCCGGGAGTATCTATGAGGTTCAGCACATACTTTTGACCCAAATGGGTGTACTCCATCTGAATGGCGTGACTTTTAATGGTTATGCCTCTCTCCCGCTCCAGATCCATGTCATCGAGCGTTTGCTCAGTGAGATCTCTGTCCGAAATAGTGCCTGTATGTTGCAAAAGCCTGTCGGCCAAGGTGCTTTTTCCATGGTCTATGTGGGCTATGATGCAAAAGTTCCGGATGTTCTTCATGCCGCGAAATTACGTCAATTTCAGGTTGGGACTTGTAGTATCTCCAATTTTTGATTGGAACTTATGGAGTTAAAGTCCGGCAGAAGTTTAGTTGCACCCATTTGATTTCTATATTTGTGGGTTGCGACAACCATATCACTAAGTGTCGCGTCATAAACTTAAACCTGTATTATGAGAATTCTTTTGTTGCTGATTTGCCTCTTCGTCGGAGGAGTCGTTACAGCCCAAAACGCATTTGATGAACGCCTTAAGGCAAAATTTACAGATGAGCAATTGCATCAATTAAAAGCCAAGAGTCCTCAGGTTCTGGCATACTGGGAGTTTTACCTGGATCATGCCTACACGGTGAGCCCAGCTCCCGAAGGCAAAGACATCAGCGATTTGAAAGTGGTAGAATATTCAGATGCCAAGTCTTTCAATATCCTTTCTACTGAGATGCATATGCTACGCAGCTCAAATCAGTATTTCAGGGTAGCAAATACCGGAGAACTTTTTATCCTTCTCTCCAACGATTCTTTCACAGAAAAATTCAACTCCCAGAGACAATAAGATGAATCAAAACTTTCCCAATTCAAAAGTTTCTTTTGTATTCGCTGTCCTTTCAATTGCCCTTGGCAGCACCATTGGCCACGCTCAAGATGTGGTTTCTATAGCCGATGGTGGCACTGTGACTGATGTTTCATGCGCAAGCTCGGTGATCATTACAGACAGCGATCTTAATGGTGGCAATTATGGTCCTTCTGAGGACTATACAATCACTATTTGCGTAGAAGGAGCATCCACAAGCAATGCAGAAATTATTATTTCCCCAGCGCTCAATGGTGACACTTGGGATGTGGATGCAAATTCGACCCTGTTCATATACGATGGAGCGAATACAGGGGCAACACTGTTAGGCGCATTCAACAGTGTGACTGATCCTGCGGGAATTTCCGTAAGTGGTACATCTGGCTGCCTTACCATGCAGTTCATTTCCGGTGCGGGCAGTTCAGGTGCTGGATTTACTGCAAATTTCACATGTATTCAGCCCTTGCAACCGTTTCTTTTCGAAGTGTCGGCAACTCCACCTCTGGAGTTTTATGACCAGGTTTCTGATGATGCTATTCAAATTTGTTTTACTGACTCGATCATTCTTAATGTTGCAACTGAATACCCCCTTTCCGATGCAGGTGGCAATGGATATGTACAGAGCGATGCGACCAGCTTCTTTCGATACCTAATGGGTGACGGAACCATTTACCAAGGTTTTGGACTTTCTTCTATTTCCCATACTTACCAGCAGCCCTTTGGTTATCAGGTTACTTTAATTATACAAGACGTACAGGGCCGGGTAGAATCTGAGCAGTTTTTCGTGCTCATAGCCCCCCGCCCTGATTTTTCGAACATTCCGAATGCAGATACACTATGTGTGGGTGAGCAGACCATCATCAGCGGAGGTGTGGATGGCACTGGCTTTATTGGAGTGGATCCCACTACAAGCGCCATACTTGGCGGAGGAATTCTCGGAGAGCAACTTTATCTGCCCGATGGCAACAATGAAAACTATGAAACTTCCATCAACATTGATGAATTTGACGATGACCAGGTAATTGAAAACGTAAGCGACATCATCTCTTTTTGCGTGAACATGGAACACACCTATCTTGGCGACCTTGAAATGATGCTCACTTGTCCCGACGGTACGAGTATTAATGTATTCAATTCTTTTACCGGCGATGGCCTATTCCCTGGTGGATTCGGTGGAGGTGGAACTTTTCTTGGAGACGCCAACGACTTTGCGGCAGATGGAATACCGGGCATAGGATTTGACTATTGCTTTGCTTCTTTGAATCCAGAATTTGGCACCATGGGTGCAGAATTTGCAGCGGGAAATACGGTGCCTGTAAATACTTTCAACAATGGAAATGCGATGGCTCCGGGAACATATACTCCTGAAGATTCTTTCGACAATTTCATAGGGTGCCCCATTAACGGTGACTGGACCTTAACTATCCGAGACAATTTAGGGATTGACGATGGCTTCATTTTCAACTGGTCAATTTTCTTCGATCCCCTCATCAATCCAAGCACAGTGTACTATAGCCCTGATATTGTAGAAGTGATGTGGGCGGAGAACCAAGATATTGTCACAGACAATGGAAACTCAATTGTAGTAGAACCCTCTCAGCCAGGTAACAATGCCTTCACCTTTATTGCCATCGATGAATTCGGTTGCGAGCACGACACTACCATATTTGTTTATGTAAGGCCTTTAGTAATCGCCGGTCCAGATGCCATTGCTTGCAATCTTGAACATATCCTTACGGCCACCAATGCAGTTGCGGGTGGCGAGTGGGCGGTGATCGACCAACCCACTCCTGGCGCTCAGGTTGAGTATGAATACCTCGCTTCTGCAGTTGCCGAAGTAAATGTTACAGACTACGGCTTCTACACTTTTCAGATTACAGAAAATAATTGCAACTATCAGGATGAAACCATTGTTGATTTCAGGCCCATTCCCATAATCAATCCACCATTTGTAGAAGACACGGTGCTGTGTGTGGGAGCAAGTATTAATTTCGATGCAGGGCCTCAAGCTGCAAATTCAGACAATTTCAATATCGTATGGACCCAAAACGGAAGCGCAATCAACACAACAGATTATGAGATCACAGTTGACGAAACCGGGGTTTACATTCTCAGTATTTCTGATGTATGCGGCGTTGCATCCGATACTTCTTCGGTGGTAGCCATCGTTATTGAGTTCAATGATGATACAGTTTGTGGACTTGAGACTTTCATGCAAGTAGAGCAATCACCCGAAGGAGATGGAACATGGTCTTCATCATCAGATAATGTGTTTTTCAGCGATCCGAATGCCCTCAATACCATTGTAGGATCCTCTCAGTACGGTACGTTCGAAATCACTTTTACAGACTCGAGATGCCCAAATGATGGGGTAACCAACGAAGTTACTTTTGTAGATCAACCTGCGCTTCTCATCTCACCAGAGTTTCCAGACTTCTGTGTTGAGAATGATAGCCTCATTCTCACATTGAACGTAAGTGGAGACAGTACCGGCGAATTCTTTTGGGCGGTGAATGGTGCTACACAAAACACTTTTGGACCATCGCTTGCCTTCCCACCTTTGGAATTTGAACCACTTGAAACCTATGAAATTTCAGTAATCGGCTTCGACAATTTCGGCGTGTGCAATGTGGCTACAGGTGAAATAAGTTTTGTGGGTGAGTGGTGTACTTATAACATTCCAAATGTGGTAACGCCTAATGGCGATGGCTCTAATGATTTGTTTCATATAGAGTTTGTGGAGTTCTTCCCTGGCGCAAGTTTACGTATCTATAATCGCTGGGGCAATGAGGTGTTTGCCCAGGATGATTACGATCAGTTTCAGCAACGCACCGGTGGTTGGGATCCAGAAGATTTAAGTGAAGGAGTATACTTCATTGAACTTAAACTTCCTTCTGTGCAAGTCGTCGAAACGGGCAATTTGTCAATTTTGCGCGATGCCAAAGCCGGCAGGTAATACCAACAAATATTAATTTTCACAAGCCCGTGAACTATTCACGGGCTTGTGTTTTATATTCGCGACTTAAAATTCAAAGAGTGAAAGTAACGGAGCACCTGGAGAGAAGCAAGAAGACACTTTTTTCATTTGAAATTCTGCCTCCCTTGAAAGGAAAAGGGATAGAAGCCATTTTTGAAGGTATTGATCCTTTGATAGGTTTTAACCCTCCTTTTATCAATGTGACGTACCACCGTGAAGAGTATATCTATAAGAAGCAGCCAAACGATTTGCTAAAAAAGGTTAGTATTCGAAAGAGGCCGGGCACTGTTGGTATATGTGCAGCCATTATCAATAAGTACAAAGTTGATGCTGTACCGCACCTTATTTGTGGTGGTTTTACAGTTGAGGAGACTGAAAATGCACTCATAGATTTGCACTTTCTAGGTATAGACAATGTGCTTGCATTGAGAGGCGATCCCATAAAATCAGAGAGCGCCTTTGTTTCGGAAGAAAGTGGGCACCGTTATGCTGCCGACCTCATAAGACAGATTGGCCATATGAACAAGGGACAATACCTTCACGAAGAAAGCCAGAATCAGTACAAAACAAACTTTTGCATTGGCACAGCCGGTTATCCTGAGAAGCACTACGAATCGATGAACAAGAAGACCGATCTCAGGTATCTCAAGGAAAAAGTTGACGCCGGTGCTGAGTATATCACCACCCAAATGTTCTTCGATAATTCGAAGTACTTCGATTTTGTAAATCGCTGCAGGGAAATTGGAATTACCGTACCCATTATTCCTGGTATGAAACCCATCACTACCCTGAATCACATTGCATTCTTACCAAAGACTTTCCATATTGACTTCCCCGACGATCTGGCCGATGCCCTCACCAAGTGCAAAACAGACAACGAGGTGAAAGAGGTAGGAATAGCCTGGTGTATAGAGCAAAGTAAAGAGCTGGTAGCAGCAAAGGTGCCGTGCATTCACTATTACACCATGGGAAAATCTGATGCTGTAAGGAGAATAGCAAAAGAAGTATTCTAGAAATTCGCCTGCTTACCGCGCCAAGGAAGATGCAGCCCGTTTCATATATGCTGCCACATATTTGCCAATCACATCAAATTCCAAGTTCACTGTATCACCTGTTTTGATCTGATGAAAATTGGTATGCGCATATGTATATGGGATTATAGCAACTGAAAATGACCCGGGATTGCTGTCAACAACCGTGAGGCTCACACCATTCACTGTAATGCTCCCTTTAGGCACCGTGAGGTGGTCACTGTTTTCAGGATGGGTAAAGTGAAAAATCCAACTTCCGTCTTCTTCAATCACCCGGCTGCAAATACCGGCCGTATCAACATGTCCTTGCACTATATGCCCGTCAAGACGCGAATTCACTGTAACGCAACGTTCCAAATTCAACCGGTCACCATGAGAAAGGTCCCGAATATTGCTTCGCCTCAAGGTTTCTTCTATCGCCTGTACATAGTGAACATTGTTTAGAACTTCTACCACAGTAAGGCAAACCCCGTTGTGAGATACACTTTGGTCTATTTTAAGCTCACGCCCTATGGACGACCTTACCCCAATTCGAAGATTTCCATCTTCTCTCCAAAGAGATTCCACCTTGCCGATGGTTTCAATGATACCTGTAAACATGCCGTTCCAAATTAGTCAATCCGAGACCCTTCAGATGAAAACACTTGAATATTGCCCGTGAGAACCACAGGAACCAATCCTTCCAGTCGAATGGTGAATATTTTACAAACATAGAAATAGGTAGATGATGTTACCAGTTCCCCGGTATCCCGGTTACGTCCATCCCAGCGTATATCAGGATCAGTGGTTTCAAAAACGATGCCTCCCCATCGGTTGAAAAGTGTAAATTCTACATACTCCACAGCCCGGTAAGGAAAGGCCAATAGCACATCATTGACTCCATCTGCATTCGGGGTGAAAACGTTGGGTAGTGAATATTCAGGACAGTTATCAAAACAAACAATATTGCTGAAGTCACTCTCATTTCGCACCAGCTCCCCATCAGGCCATAGAGAAAGCGAATCGAGCGCTGTAACTGCATAACAGCCTGCAATGGAATTGTCAAACTCTAGGAAAATACTCGTATTAGAAGCTCCACTGAGCTCTTCAATGAGTTCAAAAGTACCGTCAGCTGTAGGCGAAAAATAAACGCGGTACATCATTGTATCATCCGTATCGTCACATGCTATATCAGGGTTGGTCCAGCTAAAGTCGAGCGTCAGGCTTTCACAGTCGCCCAAACCCGAGAGCACAGGCGGGCAAGGAGGGGTTCTGTCATAGGGCATTGCACATGCCTGCTGGGAGAAGTTTATAAGGGTATCTTCTTCAAGAACTGAGAAATAGGAGCCATAACCAACGATATAGTAACAATAACTCTCGTTATTAAGCAGGCCTTCGTCTGTGTATCCTTCTTCTTCGGTAGAACCCACCAGCACGAAGTCAGGATCATTTTCGGCCTTGCGGTATACATCGTACCTGAAATTAGACCATGGAGCCTGTTTCACCCAGTTCACTTGAATTTGATTGTCATCAGGAACCAACTCAAGGAATAGGGAAGATGCCCTGTTGGATCTTGATGCAAAAGCGCCCTGACTGTATAATTCTACACGGTAGGTATGCGGCAAATCTTCAGTATTGATAGCCTCAGTAATAAAGCTGGTGGGAAGCGCATTAATATCCGCGTTCTCTTCTGTTTCGAGCACTACATCGGTTGCAATACCATAACCATCTCCACGAAGCAGGCGAAATTTGTAAGGACCCGGAAAAACTTCAACATCCAATTTTGCCGGAGCTCTCCATACCACAGTATCAACACCATTTACAGTAGATGTAATACCTATACTGTTCTTTTTAATAATTGGAATTTCGAAAAGGATCTCTGCGCATGCTTCGTTGCTTGCGTAACTCTCAGCGCCATCGTCAAAATAAGCAATAGCGATATAGCAGTTTTGTCTTCCAAAAACGATCTCATCCTCGTCCAGGTAAGTTACATTCTCCAACCCCGGCAACTCAGCAATAAGGCTATAGCCTGTATATTCCGGAACACCCGTTTCGCACTCATCAGGTACGAATCCAGAAGGGTCCACCCTGCGGTACAAACGATAGCCCGAAGCATTGCTGCATATGGTGGGCGACCAAGAGACTGCTATAGAGCTGCCAATAGGCAGTGCCATCAGGTTCTCAGGGCCAGGTGCTACAACAGTGATGTTCATTGAAGTAATGTCTACAAGATTGGCCGAAGGATCCACGTCGGTAGCCTGAAAATTAACTTGATACGGTTGAATCCGAACATGCGAGCAGTTGGTGTTCCAATTAAATGTTGCAGTAACTGGAGTAGATTGACCAGTTTGTGAAATTGTAGCAGGTGAACTCGGAACATTGAAGGGTGCGCCGAGCCCTGTAATAATCACATTGTCGCCATTGGGGTCATCGGCAGTTACGGGAAAGGTGAGCAGCTCACCAGCTGTAATGCAAACATCTGGAAGTGGATCTATATTTGGGGGAAGATTGTCACACGCCTTGACGAGAATTTGCATATCACGCAGCACAGACCCAATAAATATTCCATTGCGAAACTCACTCATCCGAATTGCGATATTGTACTCGCCAAAAAGTTGGGGCGAATCCCAGGTGATGGTTCCAGTGGTGACGTCTATGGAGATTTGGTTTTCCGGGTTGGGAAATTGGTTGAAAGGAATGTGGTCTGGAAGGCTGTAAATACTTGGTGACAACTCCTCACAATCTATCCCTTGCGGCGTTACAAGGCTGTATGCTATACTATCGCCATCCAAATCTACAGCTCCGGGGTTATAAATCCAAGGTTGTTGGAAACATGCATCTTGCAATGGGATGTTGGTAAGCTGCAGAGAATTGTTGGGAACAATTGCTGGCGAAATAATCAGGATAGTCTGTATGGAGAATTGAACCTGTATAGAGTTAATTATATTCAAAACCCCCCCATTTCTATTGGGATCAGATACACAAATCGCATAGAGGCCTGGCCCAGGGTAGGTGTGCACTTTGGTGTAGAAGTTCTCTTTTGCGTCTTTGTCGGTGTAGAAAACGTTGCCGGTACGTTCCAAACTGTCACGCGGTGTGGCGTCTCCCCAGTATATTGGCAACCAAGGCCTATCTGCAGGTGCAGAAATTTTGGTGTATGTGCGTACGGTGATCTGATAAGTGAATCCGGAAATATGCTTGTATGTAATCTCGCCAGCTCTGTTGTGCGTAGCAAATACGGAAGAACAGGCACCAACTAGGAAAAGAAAAAAGGCAATAAGAGTCCGTAATGCGTGTCTCATGATAAGTTTCGAAAGTTAAAGTTTTTCAGGCGATTCTCATTTCCATTTTTGTGTATTAATTACAGTCTCAGCAGCATTTTCCCTAAGCTCCTTGCGCCGGACAAAAAACAGCGTTATTTTAAAGTACTTTTGCATCCGAAATCGGCATTCCACATGCACACGAAACTCGAAACATACCACAAAATAAAAGTGAAATCTGCCCTTTGCATCACGGATGCCAAGGTGGGCAGTTCACTATCAAATATCATTCCCGAATCTGTAGTTAAAGCGCTTTCCAGAAAGCCTGAGAAGTGGCAGAAAATCAGAACTATTCACAATGGGAGCAAATGCTTCATAAGCATATCTCCCTTTTCGGGCAAAGGTGACCGCGCAGAGCACTTTCGTCAGATGGGTGCCCTGCTCTACATCGAACTTCAAAACACCAATAACGATCACGTTGAAATTGCTGGTGCTTCAAAGAATGATGTGCTCCACCTGGCGGAAGGGGTTCTTTTAAAAAGTTATCACTTCAAGGGTTACAAGTCTGAGAAGACCGGTTTCACACTTGGTGGAATAGCTTTGCCCGAAGTGCTTGTTTCTAAAGGCGATCTCCTGGAACTAAACGCGAGAATTTCGGGGATATTCTTAGCGCGAAACCTGGTAAATGAACCTGCCAATATTTTGACTGCCAAAGAATTATCTGCTAGAATCGTGAAGGAAGGTAAAGAAGCAGGATTTGATGTACAAGTATTCAGCAAGGCGAAGATTTCCGCTTTGAAGATGGGCGGTATACTTTCGGTAAACAAAGGCAGCACTGAAGAACCCACACTGAGCATTCTCACATATTGTCATCCTGATGCCAAAAAAGAAAAGCCAATTGTGTTGGTGGGTAAAGGAGTGGTATATGATACTGGAGGGCTAAGCCTCAAACCCACGCCAAACAGCATGGACATCATGAAATGCGATATGGCAGGGGCTGCAGCCGTAGTGGGAGCTATAAGTGCAGCGGCGCGCGCGGGACTCAAGGCACATCTTATTGGGATCATACCCGCTTCTGACAACAGGATAGGACCGGATGCCTACGCCCCAGGGGATGTATTAACCATGTATGATGGCACCACTGTAGAGGTTATGAATACCGATGCAGAGGGCAGACTTCTGCTCGCTGATGCCCTTGCTTTTGCAAAAAAATACGCACCAGCTTTGGTGATTGATCTGGCAACTTTAACCGGTTCATCCATGCACACCGTGGGTTATTTTGGCGCTGCGGCAATGGCTACAGCTTCTGCAGAAATAGTGGATCAATTGCTCCAAGCCGGACAATCCTCCTATGAACGCTTGGTAGTGCTTCCACTTTGGGATGAGTACAGTGCAGACCTAGACAGCGATGTTGCAGATTTAAAAAACATAGGAGCCGATCCACTGGGAGGTGCCATCAAAGCGGGGAAATTTCTTGAGAGATTTACCGATTATCCCTGGGTGCATTTAGACATTGCCGGACCTGCTTTCTTACCAGGCCCGAGAGGCTACTATGCCAAAGGCGCAACTGGTTTTGGCACAAGCCTACTTTATCAATTCATTAAAGTTAGAAAAGATGAACTCTGAAAAACTTAAAATAGGAATCACCCTTGGCGACATGAATGGCATTGGTCCGGAAGTGATCATCAAGACCCTGGCAGACAACAGGCTGCTACAGACCTTTACGCTCGTTGTCTACGGATCTTCCCGAGTGCTGAACTTTTACCGCAAAGGGTTCGAAATTGAGGAGCTGACTTTTCACGGCATCAAAAGTGCGGATCTGGCACTTCAAAAAAAGGCAAACCTGATATCGGTGTCGAAAGATGAATTGAATATAGAACCAGGAGTAGTATCCACCCAAGCTGGTATGCTTGCTTTTGCTGCACTCGAATTGGCTGTTCAGGATCTTGCATCAAACAAAATTGACGCTCTTGTAACAGCTCCAATCAATAAGAAGAACATACAGAGCAAAGACTTTCAATTTCCCGGACACACTGAATACCTGGCCAAATACAGCAATGTAGAGCAGGCCTTGATGTTTATGTGCAGCGACAACCTACGCGTAGGTATTGTTACCGGACACGTGCCCCTCAAGGATGTGAGCAAACAGATAACCCGCCAAGCAATTGTGGCGAAGCTGGATGCAATGCACAAATCTCTGAAACAAGATTTCTCCATTCAAAAACCAAAAATCGCAGTACTCGGACTCAATCCACACGCTGGAGATGACGGATTGCTTGGCACAGAAGAAAAAGACGTAATAATACCAGCCATCAACGATGCCAGAGCCCAGGGTATTTTTGCCATTGGACCCTATGCTGCAGATGGTTTCTTCGGGGCTGGAAACTACACCAAATTTGATGCTGTACTTGCAATGTACCACGATCAGGGACTGATTCCGTTTAAAGCCATGACCGCAGATGCCGGTGTAAATTATACTGCAGGGCTCCCCATTGTGCGTACCTCACCAGCCCATGGCACTGCGTATGACCTTGCTGGCAAAGGATCTGCATCAGAAAACAGCATGAGACAAGCCATATATATGGCTGGCGATATATACAATGCCAGAAAGGAAAACAAGCTTCTCACAGCCAACCCAATGCAGATATCAGAAAAAGAGTAAGATTCTGGTTTGAGAATTTCAATTTTTGTATACCTTTGCCGTCCCTAAAAGTTGGGGTAGCCATGAAAGAGTTCATCATTCCATTTTTCGGCCTTAAAATCGGAAAGCACGAATTTGAATTTGAAATTGGTGATGCGTTCTTTGAAGATTTCGAGAGCAATTTGATTGAGAATGCCACCTTTAAAGTGGTATTGACCCTTAACAAATCGGCAAATATGCTTCAGCTTGATTTTAAAGCCAAAGGCAAGATTGCTGATTGTTGCGACAGATGCGGTGACCCGCTCGATGTGTCGATAAAAACATCAGAAAGATTGTTTGTAAAATTTGGCAATGAAGCCTACGAGCAAACCGACGATGTGATCGTTGTAACCCATGACACCCATGAGATAGACGTATCACAGTACATCTATGAAATGCTAGTGCTTGGTATACCCGGTAAGAGGGTACATAAAAAACAGAGCGACTGCAACCAGGAAGTTCTCAATAAATTGAAAGCACTCGAAACCGACCAAGAACCAACGACAGATCCCAGGTGGGATGCATTAAATAAACTGAAGTAACGTAAACAACATACAATGGCACATCCTAAGCGAAAAGTATCCAAAACCAGGAGAGATAAGCGCCGCACGCATTACAAAATTGATGGTCCGACCATTGCTATTGATTCAACTACTGGTGAACCTCACCTGTATCACCGTGCACATTGGCACGAAGGCAAACTCTACTACAAGGGAAAACTTATGGTAGATAAAACCGAGGAATAATCATAGGAATCTTCGATATCCCATGAGACCGGCAATTGTTGTCAGGTCTCTTTTTTCGTATATTATCGTTTGAAAATACCCCGTTCGGTCGTTCTATAAGTTTTCTATCTTAGCGCCTCGTTTTTTAAATTATTATTTCCAAAAAATAATCATCCTATGTCGAAAATAAGGGCAGCCATTACTGCGGTAAGCGGCTATGTACCAAACGACAAACTTACCAATGCGGATTTGGAAACCATGGTAGACACCAATGATGAGTGGATACAAACCCGAACCGGAATTAAGGAGCGTCGCATTCTCAAAGACCCTACCAAGGCGAGCAGCGACTTAGGAGCTGAAGCAGTAAAACTCCTTCTAAAGAAGCGTGGAATAAGCCCAGATGAAGTGGACATGGTAATTTGCGCAACTGCCACCCCTGATCATTTGTTTCCTTCCACAGCAAACATCATTGCAGATAAGGTAGGTATTAAAAACGCATGGGCTTTTGATATTATGGCAGCGTGCAGTGGCTTTTTGTATTCAGTATACACGGCAAGTCAATTTATTGAAAATGGCCGTTACAAAAAGATAATAGTGGTAGGCGCGGATAAAATGAGCTCTATCGTAGACTATGAGGACCGCGCTACCTGCATCATATTTGGCGACGGTTCGGGAGCAGTGCTGCTAGAACCTAATACGGATGACCATGGAATTATGGATGGTGTAATGTACAGCGATGGTAGCGGACGTCACTTCTTGCGACAGGAAGCAGGAGGCTCCATGAACCCAGCAAGCGTACATACGGTTGAGAACCGTCAGCACTATATTTTTCAAGAAGGCAAAACGGTGTTCAAATTTGCCGTGAGCAAAATGGCCGATGCTTCCGCAGAAATTATGGAGCGCAATAACCTTACAGGCGAGGATGTACAATGGTTGGTACCTCATCAGGCCAACTTGCGCATCATTGATGCCACAGCAAACCGAATGGGCCTTAGCACAGAGAAAGTAATGATCAACATTATGCGCTATGGCAACACCACCAACGGCACAATACCATTGTGCCTGTGGGAATGGGAAAATAAACTCAAGAAAGGTGACAACATCGTTTTAGCGGCCTTTGGTGGTGGCTTTACATGGGGTGCACTATATTTGAAGTGGGCCTATGACCCTAAGTAAGTATTTGTAACTTTAACCGCTTTACCAACCACAGCACATGAAACTAAGCGAAATCCAGGAACTGATCAAATTTGTGTCGCGCTCAGGTGTGACAGAGGTGGGGATAGAACAATCCAATTTTAAAATCACCATCAAAGCCGAAGGTAATTCCCGAAAGGTGAAAGGCCAGCCTGATGTTTATCAACAACAAGCCATTCCTATGCAAGCAATGCCAATGGCTCAAATGCCAGCAATGGCACAGCCACCGCAAGCTGCACCTGTTGCAGAATCAGCTAAAGCACCGGCAAAAGACGATACTTCGAAGTACATCACGGTGAAGTCGCCGATGATTGGTACCTTCTACCGCTCGCCAGGTCCAGACAAAGGTGCGTTCGTATCTGTGGGCGACGAAATAAAGCCAGGCAAGGTGATATGCATTATTGAGGCGATGAAACTCTTCAATGAGATAGAAGCTGAAGTATCTGGCAAAATTGTGAAGGTACTTACTGACGACGCCAGCCCCGTTGAATACGATCAGCCTCTGTTTTTGGTAGATCCTTCCTGAGGATTGCTTCACACATTATACTGAACCCAAATTTATGTTCAAAAAAGTACTTATTGCCAATAGAGGAGAAATTGCGCTTCGTGTAATAAGAACCTGTAAAGAAATGGGCATTAAGACCGTGGCTGTATACAGCACCGCCGATGCCGACAGTCTTCCCGTCAGGTTTGCCGATGAGGCCGTATGCATTGGGCCTGCCCCGAGCAGTGAGTCGTATCTGCGAATTCCCAACATTATAGCCGCCGCTGAGATCACCAATTCTGACGCCATACACCCCGGCTATGGTTTTCTTTCGGAGAATGCAAAATTCTCACGAATCTGCAAGGAGAACGGAATTAAATTCATAGGTGCTACTCCGGAACAGATTGAAGGAATGGGTGATAAGGCGACTGCAAAGACCACCATGATAAAGGCAGGTGTGCCCTGTGTACCCGGTTCTGAAGGCCTGCTGAAGGATGCAAAACATGCTATTGAGGTATCCAGAGAAATTGGATTGCCAGTGATGATGAAAGCTACCGCAGGTGGTGGTGGAAAGGGTATGCGGGTGGTGTGGAAGGAAGAAGATGTGGAAGGCGCACTTTCCGCTATACAGCGTGAAGCCAAGGCTGCCTTTGGCAATGATGGTGTATACATGGAGAAGTTTATTGAAGAACCTCGACACATAGAAATACAAATTGCCGGCGATCAGTATGGCACCTTCTGCCATATGAGCGAAAGGGATTGCTCCATACAGCGCCGCCACCAGAAACTGGTTGAGGAAACACCTTCACCTTTTATGACCAAGGCACTTCGTAAAAAGATGGGCGAAGCCGCGATAAAAGCAGCTGCAGCCGTGAATTATGAGGGCGTGGGAACGGTAGAATTTTTGGTAGACAAGCACCGAAACTTCTTCTTTATGGAGATGAACACCAGAATACAGGTGGAGCATACTATAACCGAAGAGGTAATAACCTTTGACCTCATTAAAGAACAAATTAAAATAGCCGCAGGTATTCCCATAAGTGGAAATAACTACGAGCCACGAATGCATGCCATACAGTGCCGAATAAACGCTGAGGACCCACTTCACGACTTCAGGCCCAGTCCTGGTAAAATCACAGTATACCACGCACCAGGTGGCCACGGTGTACGCATAGATACCCATGTCTACGCGGGGTATACCATTCCCCCAAATTATGACTCGATGATCTCAAAACTCATCGTAGTATCACAAACCCGTGAAGAAGCCCTGAAGAAAATGCACAGAGCCCTTAGTGAGTACATCATTGATGGCGTTAAAACGACCATACCTTTTCACATACAGCTTTTCGAAAACGAAGATTTCAAGAAAGGAAACTTCACTACGAAATTCTTGGAAACTTTCAAGATGCACGCTTAAATCAACGGTTCAGATTTCTAAGAATTATTACCAATAATAAAAATCCCCCCTCACCATTCGGGAGGGGGGATTTTTATTTCAAATGAAACCCGTACAATAACCCTACATTACTTTACAAGCATCACTTTTTGGAAATAACTTCCATTGTTGGTGTTAATGCGCAAGAGGTATGTACCATTGTTCAGATTGTTGGTCTCGATTCTCGGTACGCGACTCTGAATACGCTCAGCATATACCATTTTACCTGTAATATCAAAAAGCTGAATCTGAACCGACTCATTTAATACTTCAGGAAATTCAAGACTGAAAAAAGAGCCTGCGGGATTAGGATATATAAGTATGTTGTTTGCCGCAGCATCTTGCGAGTTGACATTGCTCACAATTGCGCCAAACTTCAGGTCGTCCCAATAGTATGTTTGCTCTCCCGATTGCGCACCGGTAGTGCCGAAATTGAAGAAAATCGAAGCCTTGTTGTATGCGTTAGCCAGGTTTATAGCGGCTGTACCTGCCGCTTCGTTTGCAAAGTCAAACTCAAGTGTTTCCCACTGCATGGCAACCGTAGTGATAGCTTCTGTTTCTACAGATATACCTGAGTTTGTAGCCGCTTCTACTTTTAATCTGACAGGTGTGCCAGCTGTGGGCGACCATACCCTTACGTTCATTCTGGTTTCAGTAATTACGAAAGGAATTGGGCTTGTGAAGCCAACAGTTCCTCCTACAGTAGTACCTGCCCATAACTCAGCTCCAGCTGTTTTAATGGATACAGCCACTTTGTTATTAGGGTCTGTCGGATCTACAACTATGTCTGATGCATTTCCACCAAAATCAACGAGCATATAGTCGATGTCTTCTTCAAAAGTAACAGGCAATTCAAGCCCTTGAGGTGGGGTTCCTTCACCAAAAGTTACATCATCCCAGTAATAGGTAAGCCCGGTACCGTCTACTCCAAAGTTGAAGAATATTGACACCTTCCTGTACATACTTGCAAAGTTGATTGCTGCAGTGCCTTCCGCCTGATTTGCAAAGTTGAAGGTCAGTGTTTCCCATTGAGACGCAAGCGTAGTTGTGGCTTCAGTTTCTACTGAAATCGCAGGGTCAGTGAGGTGTTCAGCCTTCAGTCTAACCTGTATTCCTGCTGTAGGTGACCAAACGCGAATGGTCATTGATGTAGCACCGGGCGCAAATGGTATTTGACTTGCGAAGCCTATTACTTCGGCAAGGGTTGTACCTGCCCATGTGGCGGCACCAGGAGTTTTGGTAGATTGAACGACCATGTTTGATGGATCCGTGGGGTCAACAACCCTCTCTGAGGCATTTCCACCGAAATCTACCAATCCATATTCTATCTCTTCTTCAAAAGTAACAGGCAGTACCAGACCATCAGCAGGTGGGTCAATTCCACCACCAAATGCTACATCATCCCAGTAATAAGTTTGCTCACCGGTCACAGCTCCGGGAATTCCG